>SVRS01000032.1 GCA_015064695.1 Oscillospiraceae bacterium
GTGAGCTTGAATTTGTCCTCATTGCGGGTCTCTACGATGACCGGCGTAGCGCCTGTCATTTTGCAGAGAGGCTCGTAGCATACGAAGCAGGGGGTGGGTATGATGACCTCGTCTCCGGGCTGGAGAATGGTGCGCATGGCCACGTCGATGGCCTCACTGCCGCCCACCGTGACCACTACCTCGTGGGCGGGGTCATAGGTCAAATCGAAACGGCGTTTCATGTAGCGGCTGATCTCCTGCCGCAGCTCCATGGTGCCTGAGTTGGAGGTGTAGTAGGTCTTGCCCGTCTCCAGGGACTCAATACCCGCCTCGCGTATCTTCCACGGGGTGACGAAGTCGGGCTGGCCGACGGTCAGGGCGGTAACGTCGGTCATGCTGTCCAGAATATCGAAGAATTTGCGGATACCCGAGGAGGGCATCTCCACGATGGAGCGGGGGATGATGCGGTCGTAGTCGAGGTGTGCCATCAGATGAAATTACCTCTCTCGTCGACCTCGGGCGCGCCGTAGATCACGTCCTTGTCCTTGTATTTGCGGAGTACGAAGTGGGTGGCGGTGGAGATGACCGACTCGATGGGGGCCAGCTTGTTGGCCACGAAGTAGGCCACCTCCTTCATGGTGCGACCCTCGATAATGAGACAGAGATCAAAGCTGCCCGCCATGAGGTAGACGCTTTGGACCTCGGGATAGTTGTAGATCTTCTCGGCGATGCGGTCGAAGCCGCGGTCCCGCTGAGGGGTCATTTTGACCTCGATCATAGCGGTGACGTACTCACGGTCTGTCTTATCCCAGTCGATGATGGTCTTATAGCCCAGGATCACGCCGTCGGCTTCGTATTTTTCGATGAGCTTCTTAATGTCGCCCTCCTCCTTGTCCAGCATTACGGCCAGTTGGGCGGGGGTCAGAGTGGCATCGTCTTCCAAAATTTTCAGTAAGGTGTCCATAGTTGATTCCTTTCGTCGGTTCGATTAGATCAAGGTGGGGGTGTTGTCGTTGGAGTTGCTGTTGCCGTTGTCGTTGTCGTTGTCGTTGTCGTTGTCGTTGTCGTTGTCGTTGGAGGGATCGGTATCCTCGGCGGGCTTGGAGGGCTCGGCCTTGGCCTCGGCGTTTCCGGCCGTGGTGTTGGAATTGGCCGCCTGGGGGTCGTAGCCCTCGGGGGCCTCGGGAATGATGATGAGGGCCACGATGTAAGCCAGCAGACCGCCACCTGCGAAGATGCAGAGAGCCACACAGGCCAGGCGAACCAGCGTGGGGTCAATATTGAAATATTCTCCCAGGCCGCCGCAAACGCCGGAAATGGTTCGGTTATTTTTGGATTTGTAGAGCTTCTTTTCGGTGTTGTTTTCCATGGTGTCTCCTTAGTGCTTGATCTTGTTCAGAATATTTTGATAGGTCAGACCGTATCTCTCGGCAATATCCCGCGCGTAGGACTTGCCGTCGGGCTTGGCGCGGACGATGCGGAAGGATCGCTTGCCCTCCTCGATGCCCGCCACCAGAGTGTCGATACGGACACCGCCGTTTTGGGCTGACTCGGCGTTGATGCGGTCAATCTCGGAGGCCAGCTCGTGGAGGTGGGTGGAGAACAGGCAACGGCAGCCCGCCTGGGAAAGCCCCGCCAGCACCTCGGCGGCGATATAGGAGGCTTCAAAGGAGCCGGTGGAGGACAGGGATTCGTCCAAAAGGACCAGGGAATGGGCGGTGACGGCATCGAAAATTTCTCCGAGGCGGGCACATTCCTCGCCCAAACGTCCCTTATCGATGGTGTCGTCGGCACCGGTGGGGAAGTGAGTGAAGATGCCATCGGCTGGGCTGATCTCGCAGACCTTGGCGGGGAGGTACATACCCAGCTGGAGCATGGCCTGACAGAGGCCGATGGCGCAGGTGATGACCGACTTACCGCCTCGGTTGGGACCCGTGAGGACGTAGATCATGGCGTTCTCGTCTGTCTCGTCGAAGTAGACGTCGTTGGGGACCACATCTTCTCCCTCCTTAAGCTTGAGCGCTACGGCGGGGTTGTACAGCTCGGTGGCGCGGAACACGCGTTGCTCCATGGGCAAAAGGGTGGGGGCACAGAGGGAACAGCCCTTGTCGAGAAGCTGGCGCTGGAGCTGGGTGCCCTTGACCACGAACTCGATCTCCGGCATGAGCCCCAGGAGAAAGTCGGTATTTTCCAGGACGTACATTTGGACGATCTTCTTCCAGGAGCGCAGGGAGGACTTATAGACGTCATTGATGGCCGAATTGAAGGCCAGGGACAGGGCAGTTTTTTGGTTCTCGGTCTGCTTCTTGCCGAAGGGGACCAGGTTAGCGATGCAGGTGTACTCGTCGTCCTTGAAGTTGAGGCGGAGGATCTTGTCCAGCACCTCGCCCGACTTGAAGGGCTGGGCGTTGATGGACAGGACACCTGCCTGGGCGGGGCGGAGCTGGGCATCCAGGTTGACACCGATGGTGACACTGCGAATCTCGCGGACGCGGCGAGTCAGCTCCTGGAGCTTTTGATTCAGCTCGCGGTAGTAGTTCGACTCGGCCAGCTCGGTGACGCAATCGCAGAGCCGCTTGAAGGCGGTGCCTCGCAGGTTGGATTTGACCTCGGTCATGCCTTTGTGAAGAATATCCACGCAGGTGATGTACAGCTCGATCTCGGTCATGCTGGATAGGTAAGAGGTGGTGTCGTCCTCTCCGTTGTCATTCTCTAAGCGGCGAAGCTCGGTGATGTCCTGCAGGACGGGAACCAGACGGTGGAGCGTATCTGTCAGGGTCGGGTTGTTCAGCATGTCCGCGAAGGTCTGGTTGCGGTAGGCGATGACGGCGGGATCTGTGGTGAAATGCTCGGCGGCGGGAGTACTCTTGGGATTGAAGAATTCCAGCATACCCAGCTCCTGGAGGGTATACATATCAATGTCGGGGACGTTGACGCCGGCCAGGTGTTCCTGTTGGGTCCTGCCGTCGGGGTAGAGAAGGGAAAAATTTTCAAGTTTCATAGAAGGATTCCTTTCAAGGAATATTGGACAGCTTGGGCGGTTACTGAATCGACCGCATGACACGCTGTCCGTTCTGTACGGTCATGACCTCATGGATGCCTACGGCCTCCAGAATGGCGTAACCCTTGCGGATGGCCTTGCCCAGGTTTTCAGGGGCGTGCGCATCGGAGCCTATGGTGATCAGCTTGCCGCCGCAATCCCTGTAGAGCTTCAAAAGCTCCATGGTGGGCATGGAAATCCCAAGACCCTTCCATAGGGTGGAGACGTTGATCTCCAGGGCGATGTCGCGCTCCATGATGATCTTGTAGAGATACTCGATCTTCTCATAGTAGGGCTTGAAATCCAGATTTCTGCCTGCCAGGGTGACGTAGCGGTGCATGTAGGTGATATGGGCCAGGGTGGAGATGCCGGGGAACCGGGCCACCTCGATGGTTTCGTCCAGGGTTCGGTCAAAGAGCTGGTTGATCAGGGCATCGGGCATGGGCTCGTAGTTGAGAAACCAAAAGTCCGGCACGTTCTTGAGGTTGTGCAGAGAGCCGATGACGAATTCATAGGGGAAGGCCTCCAAGGCTGCCTTGGCCGCATCGGGGTATTGGGGGGCGTTGCCCAGCTCGATGCCGCAGAGCACGTTGAGGCGGCCCTTGTATTTTTCCTTGATCTCCTGCATGGAGGCCCAAGCCTTTTCGGCGTCGTAAGGGGTGTAGATCTTCTCTACCTCGCCGTTGACGTCGAAGTGGTCGGTAAAGGCAATGTCCGACAAGCCCAGCTCCAAGGCGCGGCGGCACATGGCATCGTGGGTAGAGGAAGGGTCTCCGTCGAAGGAGAAGTGAGTGTGGGTGTGGTAATCGCAAAGAAACATAGCTGTACCTCGGTTTTCTGTATTAGTCTTCGCCGTCGCGGGTTTCCTCGTCTATGGCGGCGGATTTGCTGGCTTTGAAATTATAGCGCGGGGTGAGGACGTCGACCACCTCGGCGGTGGGCTCAATGGCGGCTTCGATCTCCGCCATGCGGCGGTAGGCCATGGGGGATTCGTCCAGGGTGGATTCGCTGACCGAGGTGGAGAAAATACCCTCCATTTCCCTTCGGTAATCCTCCATGGAGAGGGATTCCTTGGCCTCGGAGCGTTTCATGACCCGCCCTGAGCCGTGGGGTGCTGTGAAGTTCCATTCGGGGTTACCTCGTCCTGTACAGAGAAGGCTTCCGTCCTTCATGTTGATGGGAATGAGCAGACGTTCCCCTGCTTGCGCCGATACGGCACCCTTGCGGAGGATCCCTGCATTTGTGTCGATGTAATTATGGATGGTGGCAAAGGAGTCCTCGGCGGTCAGCTTCAGTTGCTCCAGAATGACGGTTCCCATACGGCGGCGGCTCTCTGAGGCGTAGGCGACGGCGATGCTCATGTCGTGTAGGTATTTCTCGAGGAGATCTCCGGACAGAAAGCAGTCCTCGGGGCGAACCGTGGTTTTTATATCGGCGGGCTTGAGGCGTTTGCGCTTGACCTCTCCTTCGTCCATGCCGACGTGGGCGAAAAAAGCGGCGGCCTGGTAGTAGAGGGCTACGTCCCGTCCCAGGCGGCGACTACCCGAGTGAATGATGAGGAACAAACCGCCCTCAAGGCCTTGGGCCAGCTCTATGAAATGATTTCCTCCGCCCAGGGTGCCGAAGGAACGGGCCACCAACTCGTGAGAAACACTTTCGTAGCAGTACAGGGCATCCAGGCCGATGGAGCGGACAGCGCTGTTGACGGTGGGGAAAATAGCCGCTCCCGACGGAACGTAGGCGCGGATGACCTCATCCAGCTCGGCGTAGTCCACGGTGGAGGAGGTGAGCTTGAAAACCTGCATGCCGCAACCGATATCGCCTCCAACGAAGGCGGGGTTGACGCGCTCGCCTACGGTCATGGAGGTGCCGACTGTACAGCCCTCGGCGGCGTGCATATCCGGCATCATACGGATGCGGGTATCCTTCAGATCCTCGCTGTTACACATACGGAGTACCTGTGCGTAGGATTCGGCATCCACTGAAGCGGCGTAGACCGCGGCTTTGTTATATTTTCCGATGATCTCGAACACGGCGGCTCCTTTCGTGCGGAATTGAAAACAAACATTCATCTTATTATAGCACACTTTCCCCGATTTGTACAGTAGTCCGCTAAAAATAATCGGGGTGCGGGCGAAAAATATTCAAGTTCTGCATCGCAAAACAGGGGATTTTTTGCCGAAACCGTTGACAGGGCGGGGAGAGTCATGTATAATAAGACCAACGACACGGGAGGTGAGACCCATGGACCAACAAACCAAGCCAAAAGGGAAGCAGCCCTTCCCGTATACCGATGGAAGCAAGCGTTACCATACCTATGACTACTGGTTGAAATCCACCTTTGGTGGCAAGTGCGCCAAGATCCCTTTGGATGCGGGGTTTACCTGCCCCAATATGGACGGAACCTGCGGCACAGGTGGGTGCATCTACTGCTCGGGGCGGGGAAGCGGGGATTTTGCCGAGTCGCCTGCCCTGCCTCTGCGAGAGCAGTATGACCGCCAGCGGGAATTCCTGTCCAAAAAATGGCCGGTAGAGCGGTGCATCCCCTACTTTCAGGCGCGGACCAATACCTATGGGCCCGCGGAGCGGTTGCGCTCTGTGTTTGAGGAGGTGCTGACCTACCCCGGGGCGGTGGGGCTGAATATTGCCACCCGCGCGGATTGTCTTCCCGCAGATGTGGTGTCCCTTTTGGGGGAGTTGTCCGAGAAGACGGTTCTGACCGTGGAGCTGGGCCTGCAAACCACTCACGACGAGACTGCCGCTCGCATCAATCGGGGGCATACCTACGCCGATTTCCTGGATGGGTACACCCGTTTGCGGGCGGGAGCGCCGAAGGCTTTGATCTGCGTGCATCTGATTTTCGGGCTTCCCGGAGAGGGAGAGGCGGAGATGCTGGAAACTGTCCGACGGGTGGCGGAGCTGCGGCCCGATCAGGTAAAGATCCATTTGCTCCACGTGCTGCGGGGAACTGCTTTGGGGGAGACGTATCAGGCGGGTGAGTACCTGCCCCTGGAGAAGGAGGACTACATCTCGATCGTGGTCCGTGCCCTGGAGCTGTTGCCGCCCGAGACCGTAGTGGCCCGCTTGACGGGAGACGGTGCGGCGGAGGACCTGCTGGCTCCCCTATGGAGCCGCCGCAAGCGGGAGGTGCTGAACGGCATCGACAAACGAATGGTTGAACTGCAAACGTGGCAGGGGGCCGAATATAAACGATATGTTTACAACAAAACAATATATTGAAACCGAGAAGAGGATTACAACATGGCATATGCATTTCAAAAAGCACACTGGATATGGCGGCAGGGTGAGGCGGGCCGCGATGAGTTCTGCGATTTTTTGGACACGGTGAATCTGCCCGCCGAGGGGGCAGAGGCAGGGAAGCGGTACACCCTGCGCATCGCGTCGGATTCCAACTATACGGTCTGGATGAACGGCGAGCTCTGCGCCTTCGGACAGTACGCCGATTATCCCCGGTATAAGGTATATGACGAAATCGATGTGACCGACTTTCTGCGTACGGGAGAGAACCGCATGGTCACCGTAGTGTGGTACTACGGCATCGAAAGCCAGACCTACAAGGTAGGGGATGCAGGGCTGATCTACGAGATTACCGACGGGGAGGGCGAGGTGATTGCCTGCACGGGTGAGGGCGTGCTTTCCCGCAAGTCTTTGGATTACGTATCGGGACGGGGGGATCTGATCTCGAGCCAGCTGGGGCCTACCTATCGGTACGATCTGACCCGGTATGACGGTTTCATTGAGGGCGGCTGTGAGGGCTTTGGCCCTAGCCGTGTGGTGGACACCATCTCTATGGACCTCCACCTCCGCCCCAACAAGAAGCTGACTCTGGAGCCTCGCTCCCCGGGGCGGATCATCCGCGCAGGTAGCTTCTCCTACACCACCAACGCCCCCGTGGCCTCGGTGAATATGCAGCACGCCGCAGTTACCATCGGCTCCCTCGCCCACGCGATGAAGGCGGGGGATTGCAGCATGAACAGCCCCGTTCGCCTGGAGCGGGAGACGGACAAGCTGGACGGCGTTTTCTTCATGGTGGACCTGGGGGAGGAGACGGCGGGATTCCTGGATATTGACCTGGAGCTCCCCTGCGCCTGCCGCGTTGACGTGGGATATGGCGAGCATCTGGATGACGGTGTCTGCCGCACCTCCGTCCGCGGGTTCTTCACCGAACTGGAGTGTCACACAGGGCGGAACACCTGGCTCCACACCTTCCGCCGATTCGGGGGCCGTTATTTGCAGTTCTTTGTCCATGCCCCTGAGGTAACGGTACACTACGCGGGTCTGCGCCCCACCCTGTATCCGCTGACCCACAAGGAGTTCAAGTGTGGTAATCTCCTCCGCGAGACCATCTACAAGGTCTGTCAGAACACCCTTCAGCAGTGCCTCCACGAGCATTACGAGGACTGTCCTTGGCGTGAGCAGGCCCTCTACGCCCTGGACTCCCGCAATCAGATGCTCTGCGGCTACTACGCCTTCGACGAGAAGATTGCCCCTCGCGCTTCCCTGGAGCTGATGGCTCACGGTCTGCGCCCCGACGGCTTGCTCTCCCTCTGCTATCCTGCAGGCATGGATTTCCCTATCCCCTCCTTCTCCTGCGCGTATTTTTTGCAGATGGAGGAGTACGTCCGCTACACGGGGGACGTCACTCTGGCGGAGCAGTACTTTGACGTGCTGGATACCGTCATCAAAACCTTCCATAATAAAATGCAGGCCGAGGGTGTCATTGAGAATTTCTACGGGCTTGCACCTACGGGGAAGAACGATTACTGGAATTTCTACGAGTGGTCGGATACCATGAGCGGGAATTTCGGAGAGACCCAGCGGCGGTTGGAGTGCCCCATCAACTGCTTCTATTCCTTGGCCATGCAGCGGTTTGCTTTGATCTGCGATGCCCTGGGGAAGGTGGACTATGCCGCCGATCTCCGCGATCGGGTTGCCAAGCTGAACACGGCCATCGCCAAGCAATTCTATAATCGAGAGACGAGGCTGTTTGAGTCCTTCGATACCATTTGCCGCGGGACCTACACCGTGCTGACCCAATCTTTGGCCATGCTCTGCGGGGCGGCCGACGGGGTGGACACTTCGGTGATGCTGGAGGCTATGGCCACCAACGGCAATACGGCGTCAGGATCCTCTTTGGTGCCCAACACCCTGTCCATGAACGCCTTCCGCTTTGACGCTCTGCTGGCGGTGGATCGGGAGACGTATGCTCCCGTGATTCTGGACGAGTTGGACCGGGATTACCTTTATATGCTCCGACGGGGAGCTACCTCCTTCTGGGAGACCATCGAAGGAGCGGATGTCTTTGGCCGAGCAGGCTCTCTCTGCCACGGCTGGTCTGCCTTGCCGATTTACTACTATGAAATTTTGTATGATTTTGAAAAATAAGTAGATATTTTGCAAGGCCGCTTGTGCAAAAAAACAACATCAGCCGAGAGGAATTGTGAATTCCGCCTATATACAAACGGAGATAAATATGGTATAATGTATGCGGAGGCATTTCGGTGTCTCCGCATTTTGAGATGTTCGTGAAAGGAGGGCTGACTTAATGAAAAAATCTGTAAGATTTCTCGCGTTTCTGCTTTGTGTATCGCTTTTTGCGAGCCTGATCCCCCTGCACTCCGGGGCAGACGGGGCGACCGAGACCGCCGAGGCTGTGATGGGGAAGCCCTATGTCGAGGAGGGACTGGCTGCTTGGTTCGATGGGATCAACAATTCAAACGGGAAGCACGACGCCGAGGCGGAATATTGGAAGGATTTGTCCGGTAACGTGAGCCATCTGGACCTGTGGGCGATGATCCGAGAGGAGAGAGCCTGTTGGGAGGATAACACACTCTTCATTCGTCCCGAAACCGGTGCGTACCTGGAGCTCACGCGTGAACCGATCGTGAGTGGTGCCTTAGCGAAAGAGGCTTACACGCTGGAGCTTGCGGTCAAGGATATCGTGTACAGTGCCGAGGCGCAGACCTTGACCCTGCTGAGCACCGCAAACGGGGAGATGGAGTTCTATTTCGACGTGTCCGACCCCGATAATATCCGGCTGATCTATCGGAACAGAATGAACGATATTTGCATCCCCGTGGCCGAAGGGGCGGAGGCCTATCTGCATGAATCCACCATTACGGTTACCTATGACGAGACTCTGTTTGACGGTACGGAAGACGGGCAGGGAACGCCTAACCTGGTTCTGTACGTCAACGGCAAGGTGGTGGCTGCTGGGGAATCCTCCAGAAGTATGTGCCCGGATTATGTCTACCTGGGCCATGTTAAAGAGGCGCATAGATGGGGCGGCGGTTTGTATGGCCTCCGCTTCTATGACAGGGCCTTGACCGCCGAGGAGGTGGCCGAAAACGCTGCGGCGGATGATTTTAACTACCGACAGGGGAATGAGATCATCCTTGAGGAAAAGTATGACCCTTCGCTGGATTATTATTACGGCAGCTCGGGTATGGATATTTCGCACATTCGCGATCTTATCCGCGAAAAGCCGCATTTTCCCGTAGGCTTAAGCACCAACATGATCCCTCGCGGCGGGCAGTACGCCGCCGTCAACCTGGTAAACCGTATCTATGGAGATAATGTTGGTTGCTTGTGCCCTCCGGATTGGTACGGTGCCCGCATCAAACGGGCGGATTCGGATGCCGAAGAAGGCTCGCCGGAGGCCCCTGAAACGGCGGACGTGAGCTTTGCCTTGCAGGTGCGTAACCTGTACGATCTGACAGGGGTGGAGCCCTTCTCGGGCAAACAAGCACGTTACGCGGTTCTGAGAGCCAAGAATACGGATGCGATCGAGTCCATCACGGTTCGTGTTGTGGGCTACGATGCCGACACGGATGCCGAGATCGTATACCAGGAGAAGGTCCGCCCCGAGGCGTATGGTTATTACCATAAGGGGTACGAGTATTTTTTGGTGTTCATCCAAGGTAAGCTGGACGATGCCGAGTGGATCGATCGAGTAGAGGTCACCGTGCCCGACATGGGACGGAATGATGAGTTCTATCTCCACGAGTTATCCTTTTTTGAGGACGCTATCGAAATGGAGCGGTACGGAGTCTCGATCATCTGTATAAATCCGGGGTATCCTGTGAAAGGCTACACCGCAGATCGTCTCGTGTTCGACAAGGACACCGACATGATCCCCCTGACCGGTTTCTACGGCTCCACCAACCTGCTCGACCACCTGTACCCCCGCGAGGGAGAAGAGGTCTGGGAAGGCGCTAAGCTCATGAAGACCGAGGAGAACGAGACCGATGTTTTTAACGGTTCCGAGATCACCGCTGTTTCCTTCGACATCATGTACCAGGCATTCTGCACCCGTGCAGGCATCACGCCCGTAGGTGGTGACAAGGCTCGGTACATTGTCATCAAGCTGGCCGTCGAGGACGAGTTCGAGGACTTGAACATCAAGTTCATCGGCTTCGATGAAGACACCAAGTCCGACGTTGTGTACTCCACCGGTTCTCGGCACAGTGGTATCGACTTCGACAAGGAAGGTGAGGACCAGTACCTGATCTTCGACGTTGAGGGCATTTTCGATGACTGCGAGCAGATCATCAAGATGTACGTTGACATCGCCGGTATGACCCGGGATGCAGTGATCTACCTGAAGGAGATCGTATTCTTTGAGAACGAAGCCGAGGCCTACGAGTACGCCGGCTACGAGCCTGTGGATTCCGAAACCGATACCACCCCCGATCGTATCGAGCAAGAGACTGACGCGGACACCGAGACAAGCCTCGAGAGCTCGGGAGGGACCGACCGAGATACCCAAACCGTCGCGGTCTGCCCGCCGGATACCTTCGGCGGCTGCTCCTCAGCGGTAGGAATGGGCGCTGTGGCCGTTCTGATGGCGGCAGCATGTGTGATTCTCAGAAAGAGGGAAGATTAAAGTCTTCTCGACATAGGGCGCACTGCGGTGTGCCCACATAGTCTAAAGAAATGAGCGCCCACGTCGAAAAATCGATGTGGGCGCTCTGTTCGGCCACCTACCAAGAATAAATAGAAATGACCCTTGATTCCGTTTCTCAAGCGAAATCAAGGGTCATTTCTGTTCGTTCTTAGTATCTAACATCATTTGTGTATCCTCCTTGTGTTGTGTCTACCTTTCGATTTTCTGCCTCGCCGCGCTTTATTATATATCATGGATCACGGATTTTTAAATTTTGACTTTCCGATTCCATATAACTTTTTCTCCCGGGAGCCGGCTGGCTTCTTCCAAAAGGCGAGTGTCGAATGACTTTGAAGCTCGTTACTACACATTGGCTTTCATCGCTTGGATCCTTTTAATAGTTGCCCCGATTTCCTATTGCAGATCCCGTTGTGTTCTGATCGTCCGGTTTCATCAAAGTCGGTTGCTTACTTTACCATTGGCTTGTACCTCCTTGCTACGTCTATAGTATAGCATATTTTGAGGAGAATTGCAATACCCAAAATGAACAAAGTTCACAAAAACTTTTTGTTCAAGCCGTAGAATTTTGGGCGGATTTGCATTTCCCTCTTGAAAAATTCCATCAAATGTGCTATAATAAAAGATGTGGTCGTGCTTCCTTTGCCGGGGTGTCCTTGACCGTCCGAAGGGAAGGATTCATGCAACCGATTCGTCTCTGACCGAACGGAGGAGACACGCAGACCGCGTGACGTGGGGATCGGCCAAACGGCAAAAATAGAAATGACCCTTGACTACGTTTCTCAAGCGTAATCAAGGGTCATTTCTCTTCACTCTTGATATCTAACATCTTTTTTATTCCTCCTTAGTTGTTCTACCTTTGGTTTTATTACCTTGCCGTGCTAAAAATCTATATAATTTTTGTTCGGCTTGAATTGCCGATCTGGATATACGTTTTTCTCCCGGGAGCCGGCTGGTTTTTATTTTCCAAAAGGCGAGTGTTGAATGACTTTGAAGCTCGTGACGGCACATGGACTTTTATTGTCCGGATTCTGTAAATAGCTGCCCCGATTTCCATTGACAGATCCTACTGTGTTTGGATCGTCCGTTTTCGTCAAAGCCGATTGCTTACTTTACCATGGGTTTGTACCTCCTTGCTACGTCTATAGTATAGCACATTTTATTGGGAATTGCAATACCCAAAATAAACAAAGTTAACAAAAACTTTTTGTTCAAGACATAGAACTTTGGATGAATTTCTGGATTTCCCTTGCAATTTCCGAAAATATATGATATAATGATATATGTGGTTGTGCTTCGCGAGGAGGATATGCCGCGCAAAACGAAAGATCAGAATGCATCCACGTTCGGCCCCGGGGTCGGACGTGTTTTTTTGTGCACCAAGACATACCAAATGAAAATTTGAACAGTATGTGAATTGTTGCGGTAAGCTCTTGACAAGTTCATGTAAATGAACTATAATAGTTCACGTTGATTAACGATCGATACATTATACTGTAAGGAGAGAACACCGTGGATAAATATATACGAGCGAATATTGTGTTTTCAAAATTTTCCAGAGAGAATCGGGAGCTGAAGCGCTACCTGCCGATCCGTCCCAGTGAAATGGGGGCGCTGAATATCATTATCCGCCATGAAGGGAATGTGACTCCCCTGGCAATCGCAGAGTGCCTGGGGGTATCCAAGCCCATGATCGCCGCCCATCTGCAAGCCTTGGAGGAAAAGGGATATATTTACAAGGAAACGTCCGCAGATGACAAGCGTAGCTTTTACGTCCGTCCCACAGAGGCGGGCAGGGAACTGGCCAAGGAATTTGAGACCAAGCAAAGGGAATACATGAAAAAAGTGGAGGAGCATTTGGGAGACGGTGAGTTCGACGAGCTGGTTCGATTACTGGAGGCAGTCCATCGGATCCTTCACGATATGAGAGAAGATCCCGAATCGGCGGGGCTGAGTTGAATTTCTGAAATTAGAAAAAGGAGTTTCCACGCATATGTTTGAAATTGAAAAGCTACCTGCGCATATACGCGCATCGGCTGAGGAAAAGGGAATCCGTTTGGACGACGTTTACCTGACCTCTTACTGCGATATGGATCGTGAGCATATCCACTGCGATACCTATCTGATCGCAACCTCGGACACCCTGCACGTTATATCCGGAAGTGTTGCCCTGATCCCCAAGGAGAACCGCGCCAAGGGAGGTCTCCTTTCGGCTTGGAACGAAGGCGACTACCGCGCCTATCCCCTGGCTGAGCTGAGCGACTTTAAGGTGGAGGAGCTGTTGTCCGGCGCACGCTTTACGGCTAAGGCCGCATCCGGAGAGTATATCTTCATTACGGCTATGTCGAATTTTTGCAAGAATTCGACGCTCCTGTTCATTAAGTATCTGAACAAGATCAAAAAGGGTGAGATCACCGAGCAGAGCTTTTCGGTGGAGCAAGAGGATGATCCTAAAGCCATGTGCTGCCCCAAGTGCGGCATGCGGTATCCCGATCGAAATCGAAAGATCTGCCCCAAGTGTATGGAAAAGGGGAAGCTTTTCTCCCGCTTCGGCGTGTTTCTTTTGAAGTATAAGACCTACCTGCTCATCATGATCGCATCTCTGGTGCTGCTCACCGCTACGGGTATCCTGGCCCCTTATTTTTCCAGCGGATTCTTCTACGATGAGGTTCTGGACACGGAGGGAAGCTTCTTCGGTCAGATCCTGCTCGTCATCGGCATCGTTGTCGGCACCAAGATTCTGTCTCAGATCTTCAATATCATCAACGGATACATCACGTCCAAAATCTCCGCACGGGTGGTCTATGACCTGAAAATGACCATCTTCGGTGCCATTGAGCGGCTGTCCCTGCGCTTCTTCGGCGGCAGACAAACCGGTGGTCTGATGACCCAGGTCAATAACGACGCCAACACCATCTACGGCTTTTTCTGTGACGGTGTTCCCTATTTTCTGATTAATATCGTACAGGTAGTCGTGCTTTGCGTGATTTTGTTCACGATGAATCCCCTGTTGGCCGCCCTCTCTCTTCTGACCATTCCGCTGTTCTTCCTGGTGCTTCGTAAATTCTACCGCACAAGCATGAAGTACCACGCCCGCAACTACTCCAGCGCGCGAGGCATGAACGGCCTCCTTTCCGACGTCCTCTCGGGTATGCGCGTGGTCAAGGCCTTCTCCAAGGAGGACGAGGAGATCGAGCGTTTCCATAAGAGCAGCTCCAGGGTGGCTAAGAATAACAAAAAGCTGGCGTTGTTCAATAACTATTCCTATCCCTTGGCCGGTATCATTCTGTACATGGGTAACATTATTGCGCTGGGTGTAGGCGGCTGGATGGTGATCCGCGGCTACCGTGGATTTACCTACGGTAATCTGCTGACCTTCACCGCCTACGTCAATATGATCTATAGCCCGATGTCCTTCTTCTCCAGCATGGTGGATTGGTCGGCCTCGGCCTCCAATGCCCTGCAGAGACTGTTTGAGATTCTGGATACCAAGCCTGAGATCACCGAGCGGGAGAATCCCGTATCCCCCGAGCGAATCGAGGGAAGCGTGGAATTCCGCAACGTGGATTTTTCCTACGCCAAGAACCGAAAGATCATCGACAACGTGAGCTTCGACGTGGAAGCAGGCCACATTCTCGGCATCGTGGGTCATACGGGTGCAGGAAAAAGTACCATCGCCAATCTGCTCATTCGCCTGTACGATTGCGATGAGGGCGAGGTGCTGATCGACGGGGTCAACGTCAAGGATCTGTCCTTCTCCGCTTTGTACGATAATATCGCGATCGTATCCCAGGAGACCTACCTCTTTATCGGTACGATTCTGGAAAATATCAAGTATGCGAAGCCCGATGCCACCTACGAGGAGGTCATTCGTGCCGCCAAATGCGCGGGCGCCCATAACTTCATCATGAAGCTGCCCGATGCCTACAATACCAAGATCGGCTTTGGTTATAAGGATCTGTCCGGCGGTGAAAGGCAGCGCATTTCCATCGCCCGCGCCATTCTGAGAGATCCCAGAATTCTGATCCTGGATGAGGCGACGGCGGCAATGGATACTGAAACCGAAAAGCTGATCCAGAACGCCCTCAGTACCTTGACTAAGGGCAAAACCACCATCATGATCGCCCATCGTCTCTCTACCTTGCGTGATGCGGACAAGCTGATCGTAATCGAGCACGGTAAGGTGGCCGAGGAGGGAACTCATAGCGAGCTGCTCGCCAAAGAGGACGGCGTGTATAAGAAATTGTATACCCTGCAGGCGGAAGCCTTGAAGAACGCGGGAATAACCGAATAAAGGAGAATGCATCATGGCAGAGAACGATATTATGCTGGAAAAGGCGGCCCAAATCCAACGCCTGGAGCCGTCGAATACAAAATTTTCTATGAAAAACGGATTCCTTTCCATGACCTTCACGAACGATGACGGAGAGGCAACCCATGACCGCGTGTTTTTGCACCGAGCCTTCCCCCATGAGCTTCTGTGGACGTACATTTCTGTGCTGGGGGAAAACAGCAAGGAGGTCGGTCTGATCTACGATATTGCGGATTTTGACGAGGAAACCACCCGTCTGCTTCAAACCGAGCTGGAACGGAAGTACTATTCTCCTACCGTCGCATCCATTGAAAGCCTGAAGGAGCGGTACGGCTTTTCCTATTGGAAGGTGAAGCTGTCCGACGGTCGGACACTGAACTTTACCATGCAGGACACCTTCCGCAATATCGTGCGGACGGGAGAGGATGGCGCGATCCTGTTGGACGTGGACGGAAACCGCTTCGTGATCAAGAGCATTGCTGCCCTGGACCGCAAGAGCTACCGTCGCATTGAGCTGTACCTGTAAGCCCAAAGAAAGGACGGTTTCCGAATGTTTGCGGATAAAAAGAATCAAAAAGAAAAGCCAACGGATCTGGTGGAAGCGGTGAAGAGAACGCTCCCCGGCGCTTGTCCGGAGGAGGCTCTGTGCCTGTTTGGCTTCCATCTGGATCCGCATGACCCGGAGAAACGGTGCGACGGCATCTTCTATGCGGATCGTAATATGGTTCGCTTGATCGTGGACGGTCAAGTGACCTGTCAGGTTCCCCTCGCAGAAATCTCCGAAATGAAAACCGACAACGGCGTGGGGTGTATTTATGTTTCGTATCAGCGGAAGTCCGATCAGGCAGTGATCCTGCTTTGCCGCAGCGACATGAGTACGTCGAGACAGATCATCCATAGTCTGAAGCTGTTCAATCACTATCTGGAGGACGGAAAGGAGCTTCGCTCCCGGGGGAACGACAACGGAGGGGTGAACCGTTGTCCCAAATGCGGACGGCCCTACCGCCCCGGCTCCAATATGTGTCTGCATTGCGCCAGCAAGAAAAAGGTGATCAAGCGGCTGTGGAACGTGGCAAAGCCCTATAAGGGCTTTATGATCACCTCGATCGTCCTGTTCTTTGCCGTCAGCGGTCTGAATCTGATCCTGCCATACATCAATAAGATCCTGGTGGATGAGTACATCAAGAGCGAGAATCCTCATAATATCCTGCTGGTGTCCTTTGTGACGGTGATTTTGTCCATGCTGGGAGTGACCCTTCTGATCCGAGGAGTGTCCATGCTGCGAAGCCACCTGCTGATCGTGGCCAGTAATCGTATGATCGTGGATCTGCGGAATATGCTCTTTGAAAAGATTCAAAAGCTTTCCATTTCCAAGATCTCCCAGCGAACCGCGGGTGATCTGATGAACCGCGTATCCGGTGATACGGGTCAGGTACAGAACTTCCTTGTACATTACCTGCCCAGCCTCCTGGAGCAGCTGCTTTTGTTCCTGGCCGTGGGCGGTGTCATTCTGGCGTATGATTACAGGCTGTTCCTGCTCATCATGCTGCCGACCCCTTTGGTGGTGCTGTCGTTTAACCTTTTCTGGCGGTTTATGCGGCGTTTGTATCACCGAAGATGGCAATGCTCTGCGAAATCCAACGCCGTGCTTCACGATATTTTTTCGGGTATTCGCGTTGTGAAGGCCTTTGGTATGGAGCGTCGTGAAACCGAAAGATTCGATAAGGCTGCGGTGGACGAGCGGAATATGACCGAAAAAGCAGACTGTCTGTGGAGTATTCTGATGCCCATTCTGCAGTTCTTTATGAGCTTCGGTGAGTTTATTATCCTGTACTACGTGGGCAGTAAGATCCTCGGCGGAGAAATGACTCTCGGCGAAATGTCTCAGTTTTCGGCTTACGTGGGTATGATCTACGGTCCTTTGCGTATGGTGGCCGGTATTCCGCGTCACGTCATGCACTTCCTGACCTCCTCCAACAAGGTCTTTGAGATCCTGGACGAGCAGATTGAGATTGCAGATCGCGAGCAATCGGTGGACAGACCTATCAAGGGTGATATTGATATCAACGGTATCTCCTTCGGCTACGAGAGCGGTGGGGAGGTACTGCATAAAATCGATCTTCATATCAAGTCGGGTGAATTTATCGGATTGGTGGGTAAATCCGGAACGGGCAAATCCACGTTGATCAATCTGATCATGCGTATGTATGATGTGGAGGACGGTAGTATTTGCGTGGACGGAATCGATATTCGAGATTATTCTCAGGAGGCGCTTCGCTCGCAGATGGGTGTTGTTTTGCAGGAGACCTTCCTGTTCTCGGGCACCATCTACCAGAATATTGCCTATGCCAAGCCGATGGCCTCCCGCGATGAGATCATCGCCGTGTCCAAGCTGGCGGGGTGTCATGAGTTCATTATCAAGATGCCCGACGGCTACAATACCAAGGTGGGCGAGAAGGGCTATAGTCTTTCCGGCGGTGAAAGACAGCGCGTGGCCATTGCGAGAGCCCTGCTGCACAACCCCAGAATTTTGATCCTGGACGAGGCTACGGCCTCCCTGGATACCGAGACCGAGAAGCAGATCCAGGACGCCCTGGCTAATCTGTCGGCCAATCGTACCACCATTGCCATTGCTCACAGGCTTTCGACCCTGCGAAATGCGACGAAACTGGTGGTTTTGGATAACGGGCGCGTGGCCGAAATCGGTACCCATGACGAGCTGGTGGAAAAGAAGGGCATCTACTACGGCCTGGTCATGGCCCAAAGAGAAATGTCCAAAATGGAGGTGGAGGTTTGATACAACCCCCTCTTGAAAAAAACGGATGTCTCGTGAGAGACATCCGTTTTTTTACGTGGAATCAATGGGTGGTATGCGGCGTCCGTTTTTCGGCCAGCGCCTGTAGGGTCATAGAGAGGGCCAGCAGGCAGAGGGCAGGATAGTAGGTTCCCATGCAGGCGTGATCCGTCCAATCCCAACGGCCGATAAACCAATCGAACACCAGCATCAGATCCGAGAAAAAGAACAGACTACTGGCGGTGGCAATGGTTCCGTTGACCGCACTTCTGACACGGACAAAATTGCCTACGGCCTTGCCCAGCATGGTAGAGATGATGAGGGCGTAGACGATGCAGACGACCCGAAAGATGGGTACGTCAAAGGTGAGCCAGGGACAGAACAGGAGAAAGATCAAGCATCCGAGGAATAGCGCACCGCTGACAATCAGATCAAGCCGCCGCATCCTCTGCATGAAGCAGTAAGCCGCAACGAAGCAGACGTGCCCAAGCGCGAAGGTGGCCGCTCCCACGATGAAATGATATCCAATCAGATAATCCCCGAGAAACGCGAGAACAAGACCGACTGCCATGCCAACGTAGAATCTGGGATTGGCTGCTTTTTGGGTCAGCGCATAGATGAGGTTGATGATGCCGAGCAGGGCAAAGCTCCCGCTGCAGATGCACTTGAGGGTGAAATCAAAGTGGTTGCTCTGATAAAAATAGTTCAGAATGAGGATGGCGGAGATGACGGCCATATTAACCGCCAACATGATTTTTTGAGATAGCTTCATGAGAATCAAGGCTTCCTTTCAAGGGAAATGACGGATCGAATTACTTCAAGAACATATGCAGCAGCTTGGCGTACAGCTTGCTCTTGTAAGGCTGGTAGCGCATGGGCAGATCCAGCCAGGTCTTTTTATCCACGATGGATTTGAAGTGGGAGAAGGCTTCGAAGCCTTCTCTGCCGTGGTAAGAGCCCATGCCGCTTTCACCAACGCCGCCAAAGCCCATGGAGCTTGTTGCAAGGTGAATGACCACGTCGTTGATGCAACCACCGCCATAGGACAGCTCGGAGGTGACCCGCTTTACATGCCGGCGATTTTTGGTGAAGAGGTACAGAGCCAGGGGCTTATCCTTAGTCTTCAGCTCATCCACCACTCGGTCGAAATTCTCGAACGTAAGGATGGGCATGATGGGGCCGAAGATCTCCTCGCCCATGACTGCATCGTTATCGGTGACATGATCCATAACGGTAGGCTCAATCTGACAGGTGGCCTCGTTGGTTTTGCCGCCAACGACTACCTTTTGTTGGTCGATCAATCCGCATAAGCGGGCAAAGTGCTTTTCGTTGATGATCTTACCGTAATTCTTGTTTTCCAGAGGATTGTCGCCGTACTGCTTGCGGATCTCCTCTGTCACCGCCTTTACGAAGGCATCCTTGACGGATGCCTCGCAGAGAATGTAATCGGGAGCTACGCAGGTCTGACCGCAGTTGAGATATTTGCCGAATACGATGCGACGGGCGGCCAGCTTGACGTTGGCCGTAGCATCCACGATACAGGGACTCTTTCCGCCCAGCTCCAGAACGGCAGGAGTCAGATGCTCGGCCGTATGGCGAAGCACCTCCTTGCCCACGGCCTGGCTTCCCGTGAAGAAAACGAAATCAAATTTCTGATCCAACAGCGCCGCGTTTTCGGCTCTGCCTCCGGTGACCACCGCCACGTATTCGGGACGGAAGCACTCGGAGATAATGGTCTCCACGATCTTGCTTGTGGCAGGGGAATAGGCACTGGGCTTTACGATTGCCGTGTTTCCCGCGGCGATGGCATCGGCTAAGGGATCGATGGTAAGGAGAAAGGGATAGTTCCAGGGGCTCATGATCAGGGTGTTGCCGTAAGGAACGGGCTGCTTGAAGCTATGGGAGTGGAACTGTGCCAGGGGCGTTGCCACCGTTCTGCTCCGGGCAAATTTTCTGGTGTGCTTGATCATGTAGGAAATCTCAGTCAGCACAAGACCCGATTCACACATGAAGCCCTCGTAAGCGCTCTTGCCGAGATCGGCGGCAAGAGCATCGCAGATCTCTGCTTGATATTTCTGGACGGTCGCGTAAAGCTTCTTGAGCTGGCGGATCCGAAAGGCGATGGGAATGGTTGCACCGCTTCTGAAGTAGGCTCGCTGGCTATCCAGTAGGCTTGTAATTTCTTGCTGTGTCATGATTGTCTCCTTTGTCAGGCTTTTTCGTAGCCCGCTAATACGCCGCCTTTTTCAGCATAGAAGCTGCAAAGCCCTCTGAATTTGTGAATTAAAATTTGGGCATGCTCGAATTTTTGGAGGATCAACTCCTTCAATCGAAGCGCCGCTGCTTCGTTCAGACAGTGGCCGATCCAGATCCTCCCGCCGCGGTAGCCATCGGACTCCAGGTGCGCTACCAATGCCTCCAGGGAGCGCTGCTCACCGCGGCATTTCTGTAGGGGCTCCAGGGTGCCCTGGTCGCTGGCCTTGCCGACGACGCAAATGCCTGCGATACCCACGAGCTTGGCCACGAGGGGGGATACGCGGCCATTGTTGGCGAAGGTCTTGAGGGATTTCAGCATGAAAACAAGACCTGTTTTTTTCTGATATTCCGTGATGCTGTTGCAGATATCCTCGTAGGGCATATTCTGGGCAATGGATTCCTCCAGCTTGTCGATCAGCAGGGTGATCTCGGGACCGGCGGACAGGGAATCGAGGACGAAGACCCGCGTGCCCTCATGCTCGGCCTCGTAGATCTGCTTGGCGGCGCAGGCGGAATTGTAGCTTCCCGAAAGCCCGCTGGTAATGGTTACGCAAAAGATGTCGTCTGCATCGCCGAAGGCTTCCAGCCAATCTCCCGTATTGGGGCAGGAGGACTTGGATTTTCCCTTGTACGTGTCGAAATGATGCACCATTTCTTCCACGTTCAGGGTTGGATCGTCAATGAATTCCTGCTCGTCGGTGATGAGCTTCATGGGCGCACAGGAAAAATCAACGTTCTTCAATTGAAACAGATCGCAGGACGAATCTGCGACGATTTTAATCTTTCTCATGGATGCCTCCTATTTTGGAGAAGAAATACTCCAGTTCTTTTTTTGTCATGAGTTTGGGGACGGGATAGAGAGGATTGGCTTCTTTTTCGGCATGAGCGGCCAGGGCGGGGATATCCTCCTTGCGGATTCCCGCAAGGGTTTCGGGAATGCCCATGCTTGCGTTCAGGTGCTTGATGGCCTCAATGAACTTTTTTGCGCCTTCCTTGGGGCTGTCCGCTTCGGTGCAAGCGCCTGCGGCAATTCCGAGACGGCGAAGCTTTTTTTCTGCACGTTCCCCGTAGGCCTCCAGCACATAGGGCATGATGACGGCGTTGGCTAAGCCGTGAGGGGTTCCGTACCGGCCGCCGAGGGCGTGAGCCAGGGCGTGAATATAGCCGACGTAGGATTTGGAGAAGGAGATACCGGCCTTGTACGCCGCATGAAGCATATTTCTCCGTGCCTCCAGGTTGCGGCCGTTCGTATATGCTTGCTCCACGTTTTGAAACACAAGTCGGGTTGCTTCCAGGGCGAGCTTTCGAGTCTCCTTCGTCGTGGAGCGGCCGATATAGGCTTCCACGGCGTGGGTCAGCGCATCCATGCCCGTGGTGGCGGTCAGGTGAGGCGGCAGGGAGGCGGTCAACGCGGCATCCAGCACGGCGTAGTGGGGAATCAAGGGAAAGCTCATCAGTGCATATTTGTGGTGGGTGGCCGTGTCCGTGATCAAGGCCGCGACGGTGGTTTCGCTTCCGGTGCCCGCCGTCGTAGGGATGGCGATCAACGTGGGGAGCTTGCGATTGATCTTCAGCATACCGCCCAGCTGATTGACGGAGCGCTTGGGATATACGACCCGCGCACCGACGGCTTTGGCGCAGTCCATCGGGGATCCGCCGCCAATGGCAATCAAGGTGTCGCAACAGTTCTGTCGGTAGAGGGCAAGTGCCTCTTCGACGTTTTCTACGGTGGGATTGGGTTGGGTTTTGGCGTATACTGCGTAGGGAATTCCTTTTCTGTGCAATACAGTCTCTATGGGCGTAACCAGCCCGTTTTGCAGGATACCTGTGTCGGTGACTATGAGCACCGATGTGGTTTTTTCATGGGTGAATACGCGATCCAGCTCTGCGCAAGAGGGGACAACGGCAGGCTCCCGGTAGGGAAGAAAAGGAATGGCGATGCGGAATACGCCCTGGAAGGTTCGACAGAAGGCCGATTTCAAGAAAAACATTCGGATACCTCACTTGTACGTACCGGTTCGGCTACGTTATCGAGCCGAGCCTGTTTGAAATGAAACTTGTTGATTCATCAACAAGCACCATGACAGTATAGCACAAAAAAGTTGAGTTGTCAACAACTTTGGGAAAATGTTTTCCTGTAAATTGAAAAAAATTACACTGCAGAAGGAAAAATCAACCGCCCCGTCCAATAGGGGACGGAGCGGTTGATTTTGTGGGTGGATGGTTAATCAATTACTACGAACGCGCCCTCGGTCACGTCCAGATTCAGCGTATAAGCTCCGTTCACGGGGGTTAGGGTAACCTTCTCGCCCTTGATCCAAGCTGAAACAGTATGCTCACCCTCCAGGGAGAAGGACACCGTGGCATCCTCGTCATAGATCACGTCGGACATATTCACCACTGTGAAGGCATATCCCGCGCCGTCCTTTTTCTCAAAGCAACCGAACAGGAGGGGATTTTCGGACTGAACGTTCTTGAGGATATCAAAATCCGTATATTGATTATCGAATTTGGCGTACTTGTACTTGGACTTGCTGCAATTCAGATTGAAGGCGCCCAGATTCTTGTACTGCATGTACTCGTCGGACAACGCCATGATTTCCAAATTTGCACGCTGTGCCTCGTAGTAGTATTGATTCGGTACGCCGTTATCGGTTAGGTTGTCACCGTAGGTGAAGTGAATAAAGGTATTGGCACCGAAGGATAAGCCCACGTACATCTGCCAGCGGAGATCGTTATAATCGATCTCTCGGTCATTTAGCTTACTGGTCTGAATATAGAGCCAGAAATCCCGATTGCTTTCGCGACAGGTGGTGGCGAAGATATCCATGTTCTTCAGCCAATCGTTATAATTCACCACCTTTTCCCCCTTCCGGTTGACACCCAAGGGATAAATGTCCACGCACATATAGTCCCCGGGGACGGTGGCGGCGTAGTCTGTCACGTGTTGAACGTACAGCTCGTGATCGGGATCATAGTACTCGATGGGAGCGGCCCAGGCACCCTCCATAAGCTGTGCGGCGTTTGCATACATGGGAAGCAGGTTGTAAAAGCAGGTCTTACCCGGCAGAGCGCTGTGGTAGCGGCTTGCCAGGTGCGCCATTTCGTCGAAGAAATTGCTCCCGGGCTCATCGAAAACGTGGTTGCCCAGATAGGAATCGAAATCGTAAAATGCATAACAGGAAAGAGGAATGGGCGTGGGGCTTTCCATATTGTAATCCCAAGGAGAGTAATTTTTAAGCAGAGTCTGCACGCCGTACTTACAACCGCTCTGCAGTACCAGACGGGCGGTAGCCTCGGCATCCAGCTCACCCGTGGTCACCAGCATATTCATGCCGCATTCTGCCAGGGTCTTGATATCCGCATCGGTGACGTCCCAAAACATATGGGACCAGCCGCCGATCTTGATGGTGTTCTCCTTGATGTTGGAGGGCAGAACAGGCTGATTCAGCATGGCCTTGACCAAGCGGGTCATGATGCCCGCTAATTCACCGCCTGACAGGGAGGATGCCGTGATATCGGTGATGATGCCGCTACCCGAAGCTACCTTGATGGCTTTGATGGCGTTGGGAGCCGGATAGTAGTCGGGATCTACGTAAACGTCGGCATCCAGCTTGTTCAGATATGCGTAGACGGCCTTGGAAATATCGGTAGCGGTGGCGACCCTTTGGGAATTGGATGTATCCAACCCCAGGGAGGCCGCCCAGACGGCGATGGGCTCGTCCACGCAATCCACCAGGGTATTACGCAGGGCAGACCAAACGGTTTCCAGCGTCACCGCCTCCGCCCTCAGCATTTCATCCGTCATGATACCGCGCACCTTGACGAAGTCCGCATCGGTGGCGGGTTCTTGATTCGGGTAATAGAGAACGTATTCGCCCTTGGTCTCGGCCATGTAGCTGATATAGCCCACACCGTTGACGAAGGAGACGGGAACCGGGGTGACATCGTCGCCGTTCTTGATGCCCACGAGGGGAGTGATCCCGTTCTTACGGGGCGCGAGAGAGGTATCAGACATGGTAAAATCTGCGGCGACAGAGCTATGGTTGACCGAGCCTGCGGGCACCAACACCGAGGTATATCCCGGGGTCAGCTTGTAGGAAATGGAATAATCCACGTCCTCGGCGGCCTCCAGGAAGGCCTGTGCATCGGCCTCGGTCTTGAAGAAGCCTACACGGTCCAGGTAGATCTCGGCGTTCAGATCCTCGCCGTTGATGGGGTCGATGCGGAAGGTGGTCAGCTTTCCCTCCCAGCATTCGTTGATCTCCTTCATGTTGTAGATGCGGTTAGTCCACTCACCTGAGGTATCCACGTCAAACCAGGTGATAGAATTGTCCGGATAGTCGGGGTGCAGATCGGTAACCACGTAGAAAAGACCGCGGGTAACGGTACTCTTGGCCTTGTATCGATACGCGACGTAGGGGTATTCCGTTGTATCCACTTGTTCTCCGGGCTGGAAGGTATAGGAAACGATGGGGTCCCAGTTAGTGGGTTGAATACGGAGCAGATTGAACTCTTTGGTCGCGCTCACGTTGATGGTGGTAAGGTCCGTTTTCTTATCGCTCATTGTGAAAATGTAGGCGTGGGTGTTGTCGTATGGGTAGACGATTTCCTCCGGAGGCTCCTCCTCCTCGGTTTCCAGCACGAAGGGGGGCTCAGTTTCCAAAAAAGAATTGTCGGCGGTCGTAGCCGTTGCCGTATCGGTGCCGGTGGAAGGCTTTTGGCAGGCGATCAGAGCAACCGCTATAAAGTTGATGCAAAGCAGGAGAGAAATAGCTTTTTTCATAAAAAACCTCTTTCACAGTAAATGGATGATGTTGCGCTTGGGATGGAGAGGGAATCAGATTTCCAGCTTGACGGTAATCAGCTCGAAATTGGATACGGGAATGCGGATATGCCCCTCTCGGATCTCCAGCGCTTCCTGTTTGTTCTCCATCAGATCGCACAGATACGCCTTGGAGTAGCCGGCGGGAAGCGTCAGCGTGACGATGGAACGGCGGTTATAGGCCTCATGAAAGCGGAGGACCAAGCCGTTTCCGTCCTCTGCCTGCTTGACGGCGCTGAAGACCGCATTGGGTTGATCCGCCGATACAAAGGAGTAGGTCTCGGGCAGATCACCGTCCCGAGGGGCGATCCCTTGCACGTAGAGAGGCTGGTTGAGAAAATGACCTTCCTCAATGACCCCGCCGCGACGGAAATCCTCGGTGTGGGGAAGCAGGGAATAGGTGAAGCTCTGTTTTCCCTGGTCAGCCTCGGGATTGGGATAGGTAGCACATTTGATGAGCGTAATACTCAACAGGCTGCCATCCACGGCGTGTCCGAATTTTCCGTCATTGAGCAGGGCAACACCGTAGCCGTCCTCGGCCACGTCCACCCACTTGTGGGCGTAGGTCTCGAACTTTGCTTCGTCCCAGCTGGTGTTCTGATGAGTGGGACGGGTGACGTGGCCGAACTGTACGTCGAAGGTGGCGGTCGTGGCGTGGACGTCTAAGGGGAAGAACGCCTTGATCACCTGGTGATGCTCGTGCCAATCCAACTCGGTTTCAAAGTCGATGCGGGGACTTTCGGAGTACAGCCACAGGGTCTGAAGGATGTCGGAATTCATGTAGTGCCGTTTCATGGTAAAGCCGGCTCGAGTGCCGTCGGTGATGGGGGTGATGGTCACGTCGTCGTTCAACTCGTAGGATTTCAGCTTGTAGTATTCCTCCAGCTCCCAGGCATCGTAGATCGTTGGGTAATCTTCAAAGGCGACCAGGCGGTTTCCGGGGGCGGATAGTACCTCGCGTTCGGCGCGCTTGTCGTACAGGCGGGCAATCTGTCCTGCACGATTGAGGGTTAGGACGTAGAAGTCGTTTTCCGCAGTCAGCCCGTCGACATGGACCTTGGAAACAGCATCCGTGTCATGCACCACTGTCCAGCCGAAGGAGGGAACGGTTTTGGAGGATTCGATCAGGCCCTTTTCGGTCGGAATGACCGCTCTTCTTACGAAGCCCGTGGGATTGTACACCAGGGTACCGCCATCGGTCTTGATTCGCGCCGCCAAGGCTTGAAGCTTGTCACGGATAACGCCCTGTCCGTAGGCGGAGATCTCGGCGTAATCCCGATCGGTGCCGTCATAGACCGCCTTGATGGAGGATCCGGGAAGAATATCGTGGAACTGGTTATGGAGTACCTTGCGCCAAAAGCGGTTCAATCCCTCGGTGTCGTAGTCACCGCCGAGGGACAAATGGGTGGCGGACAGAGCCTCTGCCGCGCCCAAAAGAAACTCGGAGTAACGGTTGCTCTTTTTGACCTTCCCGATGGAGGTGTAGGTGCCGCGGTGGAATTCCAGGTATAATTCACCTACCCATTTGGGGATCCTGCCGGTGCGCTGACAGGAAGCATCAAATTCACTCTTGACTCTTTGGAGATAGGGAAGCAGGGTGTCCGTGCAGGTGACGGGGAGGGAGGGGATTCCCTTGGCGGTTCGACGCTGGGTCTCCAGCATAGCCTTGGTGGGGCCTCCGCCACCATCGCCGTAGCCGAAGGTCATAAAGATCCGATCGGTATATTCCTTTTGCTGAAAACGATCCCAGGTTCCCTTGACATGCTCGGCATCAATGAGACTGTTGTAGGTGGTTCGGTTCTGACCGCCGAATTTCTGGGCGGTCATAAAGGAGGTGAAGATCTCTGTGCCGTCGATGCCTTGCCAGTAGAACATATCCACGGGCATGGTGTTGGTATCGTTCCAGCTGATTTTCGAAGTGACGAAGTAATCTACGCCGCTCTTCTTCAAAATCTGCGGGAGGGCGGCACTGTATCCGAATACGTCGGGGAGGAACAGAACGCGGCTGTCTACGCCGAATTCCTCACGGAAAAAGCGCTTGCCATGGAGGATCTGACGAACCAAGCTCTCCCCGGCGGTGAGGTTGCAATCAGGCTCCAGATACATGGCACCCTCGGGCTCCCATCGGCCTTTCCGCACAAGCTCCTTCAGCTCATCGTACTTTTCGGGGGCCTCCTCCTTGAGGTAGCGATACAGCTCGGGCTGAGAAAGCATGAAGTTGTATTCGGGATACCGGTCCATCAGCGCCTTGGCCGTGGCGAAGCTTCGTTGGATCTTTTCTCTTGTCTGAGCTCTGTCCCATTTCCATTCCACGTCGATGTGGGTGTGTCCGATGCAATGGACCACGGGCTTGCCGGCCGTGGTGCAAAGCTTGCCGTAAAATTCCTTGGCCATAAAATCAATGGCGTTGCGGATGGAATCCGTAAAGGCCGGACTTCCGGGGGAGCGGAAGTCCACCAAACGGGTCGCATCCGCAAGAGTGGACATCATTTTGGCGTATTCCTCGGATTTCGGACTCAGCATACGACAGGCATCAAAGGGCACCTTGACATCGTAGTAGAGCTGCTCCACCAAGCGGTTGACGGCGCAAACACTCATTTTGTGCTGTGCGGAGCCACCCTGAAACATGGCGATGTGGAAGTAGTTGTGGATTTCGTAGTCGGTTTCGGGCTCTAACAGGATATCGGTGTGATTGTTGTCCAGACCGCCCGCCATGTATCCATTCAGGTACAGAAGTCCCTGGGAATTGGACGCGTTCCATCCACCGTCACGGTTTGTGGATACCCGCAGAATGAGATATTCGTCTTCAGTTGCCTCGGGAGTGCGCAGAGAGGCGCGGAACCAGTAGTGGGAGTCATCACCGGATAGGGTTTCACTTCCATCGTAGGCGCGCCACCCGTTCGTGGGGAAATCGTTTCCTTGCTTGTAGTCCGTATGACAAAGTTCCACGCCCGTTACGTCCCAAAGCCGACGGCTCATGTGTGCGTTCAGCGTGTTCAGAAATGATTGCAGACATTTATTCAGATTCATAGGATCCTCTTTTCATTTTGTACATAATGGTATGCCGTTGATCGCGTATGCGGTCAACGGCCAATGATTTTTCTTAGAACGTTATCGCTTGGGAATTTGTGGTGATCGCGCCATCCAATCCTAATCAGTATAGAAAAGGTGGTAATTATGGCGGCAGAGAGGCGGTGGTGCGGATCAAGCGGAGTCATGCCTGCCGCCGCGTCAGTCCTCCATCGCCTTCAAAATGATCTCCACACAGGTCTCCTCCCCCAAAACTCCGCTGTCCAGGGAAAGATGGTAGTTGGTGGCTACGCCCCAATCGCGGTCGGTGTGGAATCTGTAATAGTTACGGCGGCAGAGAGGCGGTGGTGCGGATCAAGCGGAGTCATGCCTGCCGCCGCATCAGTCCTCCATCG
>SVRS01000033.1 GCA_015064695.1 Oscillospiraceae bacterium
CAATACATGACTCGAATTTTTCCTCTAAAACTGTGCATCCGATAAAACAATCCTTTGGAAAAACATTTTCAAATTTCTCGCCTGATATAACCGGCCATTTTTCGATGACCTTGTGTTGATTATCATTGGCATCAATGAATTCACACAGTACAACTTCCGGATATGCGCTGTCATCGATCAATCGTGTAGCCTTAGCCTTAATATAAAACATCCTAAAACTCCTCTATTTTATCGCCAGTTTCGCCTTTGTATTACAAAGGCACAGGGCAAGGCCCATGCCCCTAAAGCCGAACGCATCCTAAGGCTCCCTCCGGGAGGGAGCTGTCACCGAAGGTGACTGAGGGAGAGCGCGTAACAAGAAAGTTGATACAAACCTAAAGTCGCGCAGGCTCCTTCCACCGCTAACGCGGTCCCCCGCATCCGCTTGCGGATGGCATCTCGGAGGGAGGCTTTTTGTTAGTTCCATTATAACACAAATCGGCAGAGAAAACAATACCTCTGCCGAAATTTATGTGTGTCTGTAGGGGAGACCTGCGGTCTCCCGCGGGCGAACCGCCGAGCTTGCTCGAATGTTCGCCCCTACCGTGTTCCGAAAACATCCTTATGGGTCCATTATAACACAAATCGGCAGAGAAAACAAGTTCTCTGCCGAAATTTTGTGCCTGCCAATTCTCCGTTAAGGACAACAGAGAAAATCGACGTAATCTTTTTTCGCTATATCTCAAAAAAACTTCGCACGGGGCGCTGTGTGCCGAATATT
Source organism: Oscillospiraceae bacterium (assembly GCA_015064695.1). Taxonomy (GTDB): domain Bacteria; phylum Bacillota; class Clostridia; order Oscillospirales; family CAG-272; genus CAMEON01. The sequence continues at coordinate 761 of SVRS01000033.1, forward strand.
CAGAGGCTGTTTGCGATCATTCCTCGTCCTCTGCATGGGCTTGAGCGCAATCGATCATGCGGGCGACGGCCGCCTTGAAGCGGTCGTTGCTACGGATGGGCGACCAGATGCGAGCGGCAAAATTACCCCGCAGGAGGCGCGCGCACTTGCTTATGCCCTTGGCCTCGGTGTCATCCTCCTTGTTGTAGGCAACGTGGTTGATGATGACGGAGGAGTAGGTGGCGGTATCGGGACGTTCGTCGTAGCGGATGGCCCAATCGGCCATCTTTTCGAAGCATTCCAATGCTTCGGGGGTGTAGCCGGAGGCCAGGTAGAGCATGGCGAGCTGGCGGTAGGAGTTGGCCAGACGGTCGGCGTAGAACAGAGGCTCGTCGTCAAAGATCACCGTGAACAGGGAAATACCCTTTCGCAGAATGGAGATCTTCTCGGCGGTGCTGTAACGGTCACCGGCTATGTCCGGTACGCAGGCCAGATTGTAGAGATGCCACCAAATGTTGTCGGCAAACAGAATAAGATTTTGCTGGGCCTGGCCGAAGGCGATATCACCCGTCAGCATGGTAGCGCGGATGATTTCTCGGCAGACACTCATACCGTGGAGCTGGTCGGCGATCTCCTCGGCCTGGGCCAGATCACCAAGCTGGTGGGCATATATGTCGCAGAGGGTTTTCTTAGTCTCGTCGCGAAGACCGTCGTCGGTACAATCCTCCAAAATATGGCGGCAAAGGGAAACGGCCTCCGAGAGGACTGCGTTGACTGCGGCCTCCACCCGCTCACTTGAACCGGATTCGGTCAGCATACCGGCATACAGGGACAGAACGCCGGCGGCCTCCAGCTGGAGCGAGTGATCCGAGGGGATCTCAGCCATGGCGCGACGGAGAAGCTCCAGGGCGTCGGTGACCTTGTCGCGATCCAGAAGATGCTCCACCTCCGCCAGATATTCCTTTACCTTGGTGGCCTTCTGAGCGCCCGTGTAGCAGAGCAGCTCGTCCATGCTGACACTGAAGTAATCGGCAATGGAGGGGAGCGCGTTCATATCGGGATAGCAAACGCCGGATTCCCAACGGGATACGGCCTGGGGAGTCACGCCGAGATAGTCGGCCAGCTTATCCTGGGTCACGTCGTTTTTTTTGCGGAGCAGACGAATTTTTTCGCCGATCTTGATCTTTGCTTCCATGTATGTAATTCCTTTCAACGGTAAATTTCCTGCGTCTGCTTATTGTACCATAATTCGACAGAAAAGTCAATAGGGCGTTGAAAAAACAATATGTAATTAAAGGGAACCTCTAAAAATTCGTCGCACTGAGAATCGGCGGAATCTTTTCCGTCATTCGTCACAAAATTCCTTCGCGTAGGAGGCACTACGCGTGCGGAGTTTTGTTTAGACTGACGAAAAATCTTCTCGCCACTCTCTGCACGCCGAATATTTTGAGGTCCCCTAAAACGCAAAACGCGGTGCCTCCAAATGGACTTCGGATGATCGGAGAGACGAAAACACATGGTTTTTGATAAATATTTGTCGGTTGCGGTTGACTTTTTGAAAGAAAGGTGGTATAATGAAATATCGTGAAGTTCTATGTTGCTTTTAAGGAGCCGATGGATATGTATTCGGATTTTTGCAATAAACTTTTACGGGGTGAGGACAAGCTTGCGGTGGTTGGACTCGGTTATGTTGGACTACCCTTGGCTGTCTCACTGTCAAAGCGGCTGAAGGTGATCGGATACGATCGGGATCCCGCGAAAATTAACCGGTATGCGGCGGGAATCGATCCTACTCGCGAGGTTGGTGATGAGGCGATCCGCCAATCCTCTGTGCTTTTTACGGCGGACGATGAGATGCTTCGTCACGTCGCGTTTTACATCGTGGCCGTGCCTACGCCGATACACGAGGATCATACGCCGGATCTGTCCTGCCTGGAGGATGCTTGCCGCGTGGTCGGACGGAATCTTCACGCGGGCTCCGTCGTGGTGTTTGAATCCACCGTGTATCCCGGGGTGACAGAGGAGATTTGCATCCCTCTGCTGGAAGCGGTTTCGGGATTGCGCTGTGGGGAGGATTTCAAGGTGGGGTATTCCCCCGAACGGATCAATCCCGGTGACCGCACCCATAGACTGGATAACGTGCGGAAGGTAATCGCGGGCGTGGATACCGAGACACTGGAGTTGATGGCACGGGTATACGGCCTGGTGGTGAAGGCGGACCTTCACCGCGCGCCCTCCATTCGGGTCGCTGAGGCGGCCAAGGTGGTGGAGAACAGCCAGCGCGATATCAATATCGCCTTCATGAACGAGGTCGCGATCATGATGGATCGATTAGGCGTGGATACGAAGGCGGTTTTAGAGGCTGCAAGCACCAAATGGAATTTCCTGGATTTTTCGCCCGGACTCGTGGGCGGGCATTGCATCGGCGTGGACCCCTACTACCTCGCCTATTCCGCCGAAAGAGCGGGACATTTGGGTAGGGTGATTCCTGCCGGGCGGCTGGTGAATGACGGGATGGGAGAATACGTGGCCGAGCGGGTAATCGCGGGACTTCGCTCCGCCGGGAAGGAGCCGATGGGCGCCAGGGTTGCGATCCTGGGATTTACCTTCAAGGAGAATTGCCCCGATGTTCGTAATACTCGCGTATTTGACGTGATCCGCTCGTTGCAAAACCGCGGCGCGGAGATCCTTTTGACGGATCCCTTGGCGAACAGGGAGGATGTCAAGCGCGAATATGGGCTTCGGCTTCTCGATTTTCGGGATCTGCAGGGAGCGGATGCCGTAGTCGTAGCCGTAGGCCACGAGGAATACCGAGGCTTGACGGCCGAGAGCCTCGGCGCTCTTTTCGGAGAGGGATGTCGGTTCGTTATGGATGTCAAGGGTATTCTGGATCGAAGTCAGTTGGAGCGCGCCGGATTTTCCTATCAACGGCTGTAACACAACGGAAATCTGCCAGTATTTCGGAATCGGAGGGACGCTATGGGGTATCAGCACCTGAAATTCCCCGAGGGGAGTCTGTTTCTCGTGACGGGAGGCGCCGGCTTTATCGGCTCCAATCTCTGCGAAACCATCCTACGGATGGGGTATCGCGTTCGCGTGCTGGACAATTTGTCCACGGGCAAGCGAGAGAACGTGGAGCTGTTCGCGTCCCATCCCTGCTATGAATTTATGCTTGGCGACGTTACGAGTCCGGAGACCTGCCGCAGAGCCTGTGCTGACGTGGATTTCGTGTTGCACGAGGCCGCATGGGGAAGTGTTCCGCGCTCCATGGAAATGCCTGATTTTTATTGCGCGAATAACGTGAGCGGAACGGTGAATATGCTGGAGGCGGCCCGCCGAGGCGGTGTGAAAAGGTTCGTGTACGCGTCCTCCTCCTCGGTGTACGGTGACAGCACCGTGCTTCCCAAGCGTGAGGGCGAGGAGGGGTGTCCCTTGTCCCCTTACGCCTTGACGAAAAGGCAGGACGAGGAGTGGGCGCGGACGTACACGGCTATCTACGGCTTAGAGACCGTCGGCTTGCGCTATTTCAACGTGTTCGGCCGTCGCCAGGATCCGAACGGTTCATATGCCGCCGTGATTCCGAAATTCATCAAGCAGTTGATGGCAGGGGAGACACCGACCATCTACGGAGACGGCCGTCAAAGTCGGGATTTTACCTACGTGGAAAACGTTGTGGAGGCCAATCTGCGTGCCTGCCTTGCGCCAAGAGAGGCGGCGGGCGAGGTATATAATATCGCCTGTGGCGGCCGCGAGTATCTCATAGACGTTTACCACGCGTTGACCGAGGCCTTGGGGCTTGACGTCGAGCCTGTGTTGGTTTCCGCCCGCGCAGGGGATATCCGGGATAGCTATGCTGATATCACACGCGCAAGGAAGATGCTGGGCTATGATCCGGATTATGGTTTTGCTGAGGGGCTTCGCGAAGCGATCGCGTGGTATCGGGATCACCTGTAAGCAGGAGGAGAGCTATGCGGGTGTTGTTGATTTCGTTGGCTCCCGTCCACCGTGGGTTCGGGAGTGGGAATACCCTGCTGAACCTGGCGGAAATGCTGGAGGACGCGGAGCTTGCGAGTCTCTGCGCACGCTCCGGAGAGACCGACCCCGCCGTGACCCGCGCGTTCTGCGTGACCGAGGGAATGCTGGCGAGGAATCTGTTTTTGGGAACGTCCGTCGGGAGGGTAGAAGAGCCCGGGAAGTATGGGCGACCGCCTGAGGAATCCTCTGCCGGGAGGCGTTTGCAACGCTTCGCCCACCGCCATCGCTGGACGGTTCTGTTTTGGGCGAGAGACCTTCTGTGGCGGATCGGCCGCTGGAGATCTCCTGAGCTGAAGCGCTTTCTAAAGGATTTTCAGCCCGATCTGATCCTCACGTTCTTGTCCGGAACGCCCCATCTCAATCGGTTGATCCTTCATGCCGCGCAGGAAACGGGCGCGGGGCTTGCGGTCTGTGCCTGGGATAATAATTACACCTACCGACAGCTAACCCTGTCTCCCTTGCGGTGGATCAAGCAGTTTAGCGACCGTTTTTCCATGCGGCGGCTGGCCGCCCGTGCAGACGTGCTGTACGCCATTTGCGACGATCTCAAGAGTGCCTATGAAAAAGCCTTCGGTAGGGAATTCCGACTCTTGACCAAGGGCGGGGATTTCTCGGGAGAGCCGCCTATCAAGGATTCAGACGGACGCCCGTTGCAGTTGGTCTATGCGGGAAATCTGCAGAATCGCCGCTGGAGATCCTTAGCAGCCGTTGCCTCTGTGCTGGAGAGGATCAATGCCGAGGAATTTCGTATACAGCTACGGATCTATACGGGATCTTCCATGAGCCGCAGAGTACGGTCTCTCTTGGACCGGGGAGAATCCTCTGTTGTGATGGGGAAGGCGAAGCCCTCGGATATCCCCCGGATTCTCGCAGAGGCTGACGTGCTGGTTCACGCGGAGGCGACAGACCTGAAAAACCGTTTGGCGGTACGCCATTCCTTTTCCACCAAGCTGGTTGACTACATGGCGGCGGCGCGGCCCATTTTGGCATACGGCGGCAAGGATACTGCATCCGTTCGCTATCTGGTGGAGCGCGAGTGTGGGGTGGCGGCGGATTCGCCCGAGGAGCTGTACGGTCGTCTGATGGAGCTGATCCGTGACGAAGCTGCACGGCGGGAGTTGGGGGAAAAAGCCTATGCCTGCGGAAGGCGCTACCACAATCGGGAGGATATTCGGGAACAGCTGAAGAAGGACGTACAGGCGCTCATGAGCCACCGACGGGCCCCTCACGATTCCGAATGAAGATCCTCATTCATGATTCAGAAACAAACGCCGCCCGTTTTACACGGCCTGCGATTGTCATATAATACGTATGCGTAAATACATGAAAGGAAGATAGAAAATGTCTGAAAATTGTACCCATGATTGCTCTACCTGCTCGGCGAATTGTTCGTCCCGTCAGAAGAGCCGCGAAGAAATGTTCGAAAAGCCCAATGCTCTTTCCTCTGTGAAGCACATTATCGGTGTGTGCAGCGGTAAGGGCGGTGTGGGTAAGTCCCTGGTGACCTCTATGCTGGCCGTCAATATGCAGAGACGGGGCTACAAGGTCGGTATTCTGGATGCCGATATCACCGGTCCCTCCATCCCCAAGGCTTTTGGTCTGAACAAACCCGTTGAGGGTGAGGGCTTGGGCATGATCCCTCCCTCTACCACTACCGGCATCGATATCATGTCGGTTAACCTCATGCTGGAGGACGTGACCCGTCCGGTGATCTGGCGCGGCCCCGTGATTGCGGGCACCGTTAAGCAGTTCTGGACGGACACCATTTGGAACAACATCGATTACCTCTTTGTTGACTGCCCTCCCGGAACCGGCGATGTACCTCTGACCGTGTTCCAATCCCTGCCCCTGGACGGCGTCGTGATCGTCTCCTCTCCCCAGGATCTGGTATCCATGATCGTGCAGAAGGCTGCCCACATGGCCGATATGATGAAGGTTCCCGTGCTGGGTCTGGTGGAGAATATGAGCTACGTCGTCTGTCCCGATTGCGGCAAGGAGATCCGTGTATTCGGTGACAGCCACATCGAGGAGATCGCAGATAAGTTCGGCTATGACCTGCTGGGTAAGATCCCCATGGATTACAAGCTGGCCGCTTTGGTGGACAAGGGCTGGATCGAAATGATGGAGAATAACTACCTGGAGGCTGCCGCTGACGCGCTGGAGCTGAAGTGCCCCGTCTCCCAGGACGAGGAGTAATCCGATATCTGTACAAAAGAAAGGGGCGTGCTTTTCCATGAAACGTATACGGACAATGGCTGCCGGCGCTTTTGCAGGGCTTGCCGAAGTATGGAGATCCAAGGAGAAGCGGCGCTCCTTTTTGGGCATCGTCGCACGGGCTGCACTTCTCATGGCACTGTGCGTGGTGCTGATGATGGGCGGTGTGCTTACGGTCAATCTTTCTATGCTGCATACCACCACGCCGAAAATCACTACGGCGGAGGACCTGGGATCCGATGCCGACGGAAAGCCCTTTGATTGCATTCTGGTTCTGGGTGCCGGCGTGTGGGCGGACGGTTCGGCCAGCCCCATGCTCTATGACCGTGTAGTGACCGCTTGCTCGGTTTACAACCGACTCAATGGTGCCTCGGAAAAGGCGGACGTGCCTCTGCTCATGAGCGGCGATCACACGGGAAGCTACAATGAGGTGGGCGTGATGAAGCAGTTGGCCACGGAGCAGGGAATTCCCTCGGAGCGGGTGTTTCTGGACCACGAGGGCTATTCTACCTACGAGAGCCTGTACCGCGCCAAGCATATGTTCGGCGCGAAGCGGATCGTGATCGTCACTCAGGAGTACCACCTCTACCGCGCCCTCCACATTGCCCGCGAGTTGGGGATGGAGGCCGTGGGTGTTTCCGCTGATCTGCGTCCTTACCGTAAGCAACGAATCTACGAGGCGAGGGAGTACCTGGCGCGATTCAAGGATCTGTTTACCGCCGCTGAGGGGGAATATAACGGTAGCCTCGACCTGCCTGTGGATCTGGGCGGAGACGGAAACCTAACTTGAAGAAGATGGATTAACCGTAAAAAACACATCTCCCTTTCTCTGTTGTTCTTAACGGAGAATATGTAAGCACAAAAATTTCGGCAGAGAACTTGTTTTCTCTGCCGATTTGTGTTATAATTGGGGTAGCAAAAAGCCTTCCTCCGAGATGCCATCCGCAAGCGGATGCGGTGGCACGCGAAGCGTGACGGAAGGAGCCCGCGTAACTTTGAAGTTTTGATATGTTTTATTGTCACGCATTCTCCCTCACCCGACTTCGTCGGGAGCTCCCTCCCGGAGGGAGCCTATTGAAGCTTTCGTACAACTTTAGGGGTATGGGCATTGCCCGAAGCCGGCGTTGCTTGCAACGCCGTAATACAAAGGCGAAACTTGCGATAAACAAAACAATAAATAAGAATTTGTGGAGGTATCAATATGTTCGTGTATTCCATTATTATGTTTCTGGTTGCAGCTCTGTTTACGGTATTGGGTATTGCAATTTACAAGGGTAAAACGGACTTAATTCACGATTACCACCAAACCAAAGTCACAGATAAATCAGCCTACGGAAAAGCCTTTGGAAAAGCAATGCTTTTTATCGCAATTATTATGCTACTCAGTGGCATTATAGGACTGTTTGAAAATTTGACCATTCTTGCCGTTGCTATACTGATCATAGGCTTGGTGATTGGTATAGGTTTTATTGTTGTAGTACAAAAAAAGTACAATAAGGGAGTATTCTGATTTCCAATTTATTGAATTGTTAGCCCCGACAGACTTAAAAACTGTCGGGGCTAATTATTTGTTTCCTGCAGAGCAATTTTTTTATCCGTAGGGGCGTTCTGCGAACGCCCGCGGGCGAACCGCCGAGCCTGCTCGGATGTTCGCCCCTACCGTGGTGTTAGGTGATTTCTCCGCTAAGAGCATTGCACTTTGAGGAAGAGGTGTTTTTTATTTTTTACTCTTCACCAGCATTCGGGCGATCCAGGTTCGATGCACCTTCATGGCACCCGTAGGGCAGAATTCCTGGCAGCAGAAGCAACGGATGCACTTGTCGCGGTCGATGACCGCTCTTTTTCTGCCGTTCTTGGCGGATTCCATGGTAATGGCTTTGGCGGGGCAGATATGGCCGCACTTGGCGCAACCGATACATTCGCCGGCCTTCAGCTTGGGACGGGAGGTCAAGAGGGCTTCCAGGGCCTTGCTGATGAGCTTCCCTCGGGAATCGAACAGGTGACCATGGCGCACTGCAACGTGCTTGAAATCCGAAACGGCGTAATCCTCCACGTCTTGCGCGGGGCTTCCCGCAATCAAGAGCGGGAAATCTTCCCCAATCAGCCCCCTCTCACGGGCGGCCATGAGGGTGGGGACGGCATCCTCGGTAAGCCCGATGAGACGGGCGCAGACGGCATCTACCGTGTGAGGGGAGGGGGAGGCCAGCAGGACCCCGACGTGGCGTGGCGTGCCCTGGGTGGGGCCGTTACCTTCCATGCTCTCCACTCCGTCCACGAGGCAGAGCTTGATCTTCTCGGCAAAGTAGTCGTTGATATCCACCAGCATATGGGAGAAATCCACCATGTTGGGGAATCGGAAATGATACTCAGGCTTCATGGTGCCGGGAATCACGCCGAAAAGATTCTTGGCCGCCGCCGACATACCCATCATGCCGTGGGATTTCAGCTTGCAGAAGTCAATGATGGAATCGCAAGCATCCAGCCAGGCGGTGTAGGTGAAGCTTTTCAGAACCCGTGCCTCGGGGAAGGACGTGTCGGTCGTGCTGAAATCCCGATTGAGGAGAGCCCCTGCCGCCTCGCAGGCCTCCATGCCCGAGGCATGGTAGACGTGGTTGACAAATGCCGCTGTATAGACTCCTCCGGGGCTGTCACCAACGATGACCTTGGCGCCGCGCTCTGTGAGCATCTTTATCAGTGCGCAGAGCAGGGAAGGATGGGTGGTGGCGCACTCCTCGGGCTTCATAGCCGAGACCAGGTTGGCCTTGATACCAACCGTCATGCCCGAGGTGACCCAGGAAAGACCGCCCAACGGCTCCAAAGCCGCTGAGAGGGCTGCGGCGACTGTGGTGTTGTCGTAATTTTCGCAGGGTGTCAGGACAACGGGGGATTGCGGGTGAAAATTGAATTGGCTCATGGAGGACCTCCTTCATAGGATGATTCCGGATCAGAAAACCGCCTGTCCCCAAAGCGGGCGGACAGGCGGTTTGGAATCGCATGGACTAAAGGGAATCGCTAGGGGGCCTCTAAATATTCGGCGTGCAGAGAGTGGCGAGAAGATTTTTCGTCAGTCTAAACAAAACTCCGCACGCGTAGTGCCTCCTACGCGAAGGAATTTTGTGACGAATGACGGAAAAGATTCCGCCGATTCTCAGTGCGACGAATTTTTAGAGGTTCCCGCTAAATATTAGTCAGCGATGTAGGGCAGCAGAGCCACGTTGCGGGCACGCTTAATGGCGGTGTTGACCTCTCTCTGGTGGAGAGCGCAGGTACCGGTCATACGGCGGGGCAGAATCTTGCCGCGCTCGCTGATGAACTTGCGGAGCTTGTTGGAATCCTTGTAGTCAATAAAGGCAACCTTGTCTGCGCAGAAGATGCAGACCTTTTTTCTCTTGCCGCGCACGAAGGGGCGGGCAGGACGAGCGGTGGTATTCTCAGTCATTTTCGTATCCTCCAATAAAATTTTGTGGTGACGGCGGCAAAGCCTTCAAAGTACGTCCTCAGAAAGAGGGGGCTTCTTTAGAAAGGCAGATCGTCGTCGGTTTTGATCTCCTCGAACTTAGGCGCACTCATGGGTGCGGAGGAGTAGGCGGGAGCCGAGAAGGCGTCGGGCGCACCCATGCCGGGCATACTGTCCTGCGCGTTGCGGCTCTCAACGAAGTTTGCTTCCTCGGCAATGATATCGGTCGTATAGCGCTTCTGGCCGTTCTGATCGACCCAGGTGCGGTTCTGGATGCGGCCGCAGATGCAGATAGCCGAACCCTTGCGGAAATACTTTGCGATGAACTCGGCGGTGTTTTGCCAAGCGGTCACGTTAAAGAAATCCGCCTCGTTCTGCTGCTGTGCATCACGGGATTGAAAGCGGCGGTTGACAGCCATGCGGACGGATACCACGTTGGCACCGCCTGTGGTCTGCTTCAGCTCGGGGTCAGCCACAAGACGGCCGGCCAAGATAACCTTGTTCAGATTGAGAGACATACCCAAACCTCCTTATCGGTTATTCGTAGCAAAAAAACGGGTAGGACGGGATTACTCAGCGTCAGCAGCGGGAGCTTCCGTAGCGACGGGGGTCTCCTCGACAACGGTCTCAGCAGCCTTAACGGAAGGCTCGGACTCCAGACGAATGACCATAGAACGCAGGATGTTCTCGTCGATCATGCACAGACGCTCAAACTCAGCGGGGAAGTCGGGCTGTGCCTTGAAGGTGACAACGACGTAGTAGCCCTCGGGCTTGTCGTTGATGGGGTATGCCAGGCGGCGCTTGCCCCACTCGTTGACCTCGTAAACGGTCTCGGCGGCGTTGTTGATGATGCCGACGAACTTCTCAACAGAGGCCTTGACAGCATCCTCGCCGGCGGTTACGTCGACGATGAACATGCTCTCATAATAGTTGTTGATGATTTCCATGTTTATTACCTCCTTATGGACATCAGACCGCGCACTCAAATTTTACGCGGTAAGGAGACGGGCTTCTCAAAACCCGTACCGATTCAGTATTATACCATATTCCGGTTTGTTTGTCAAGATATTTTTTTGAAGAACTTGTGCCGACTTTGTCAAAAACATCTTGTAATTTATAGGGAAATATGCTACAATATACACAGTTGGCGGAAAGGTCCAACGGAATCACAGACCTTTTGGGAGAAATCGCGATGAGAAACCTATTTGATATTACGGATTACGGGGCAGTGGGTGACGGTGCGACCGATTGCACCTCGGCTATCCAGAGTGCCCTGGACGATGCCGCGCGCGTAGAGGGGGCGGTTTTGGTGCCTCCCGGAAGATACTGCACGGGAAGGCTGAAAATGGGGGTCCGTACCCGCTTGCAGGGCTACAGCGGCTGGAACTACCGGCAGAACGGTTTGTCTACTCTGATCCTCAATGATCCGCAGGCATCCTGCCTCCTGGATATTACGGGGGCGTTCGGCTGTACCGTGACGGGGATCTGCCTGGATGGCCAAGGGTTGGGCAAAAACGTCCACGGCATCTACCTGTACTGGGAAAAGTATAACGGCGGTGCTGAGGAGGATACGCCCACCATTGATGATTGCCGCATCGGTCGGTTTACGGGCAACGGAGTCCATCTGGAGCATATCTGGTGCTTCTCTCTCCGTCACTCCATGCTCCACAACAATCTGGGCTGCGGTCTGTATATTGACGGCTGGGATGCCTTTATCCTGGACAATTGGTTCAGCGCCAACCGTAATACGGGCATTTTGGGTGGCCCCGTGGTCGCCTCCGTCACCGCTACGGGAAATCGTGTGGAATGGAACCATAAGGGCGGCTTTTGGTTCAAAAACGGTGATTCCATCAATCTGACGGGGAATTTCTTCGACCGTTCCTTCGGTCCTGCCATCAAGCTGGGTGGCAACGGTCACTTCAAGGATTGTGCCATTACGGGGAACGTATTCCGCCGCTCGGGATGTGCAGACCACCAAAGCTTCGCCACCGAATATGAGAGCAGTCACGTTTATCTGGATGACGTCAGCAATATCACCCTGGTGGGCAACACCTTCGCTTGGGGCGTGGACGACACGGGCCGCGGTACGCGGAGTCCCGACTACAACATCTACCTGGCCAACGCCGATGCCGTGGTGGTGCAGAGCAACGTCATGAAGAACGGCGCAGTGAAGGGAAGCATCATCTACGACGGCTTGGGAGAGAATATCCTGCAGGATAACCTGCCCGACGGCGGGATCACAATGGCTTAATTGTAAACTTTTGCAGACTCCCGTTGCTTTTTCGGGAAATATATGCTATACTCTATCTTAGATTCATGAAAAACAATCATCGTTGATACGGAGATAAAAGATAAAATAGCTTTTAAGGATGGATTCATATATGGCAAACCACGTATCCCGCTACATTGAGTGCGGAAAAATTATCAATACCCACGGTTGCCGCGGCGACGTAAAGGTAGAGCCCTGGACGGACACTCCTCGGGATCTCGTTGATCTCGGACGGGTGTTCCTCGGGGACGGTGACGATAAGCGGGAGATCAAGATCCTGCGCGGATCCGTTATGCAGGGCCGATTCCTCATGCTCTCTTTGGAGGGCGTTGAAAGCATGGATGCAGCCGACGCGCTGCGTAATCGGGTCTTATACGCGGCAAGGGAGGATTTCCATCTGGCCGAGGGACAGTATTTTCTGTCGGATGCCATCGGCCTGCCCGTGTTGGACGTCCGTGAGGGACGTGAAGGGACGGTTTTGGGGGTGGTCAAGGAGATCCAGCCGAACGCCGCCTCGGATATCTACACCGTGGTGACCCCTGACGGCGCAGAGGTTCTGGTTCCCGCCATTCCCGTGTTCGTCAAGGAGGTCATCCCCGGAGAGTGCGTCCGTATGGCGCCCATCGACGGTATGTTCGAGAACGGCGATACCCCCGACAAGGAGAACGGCTGATGCGATTTGACATTATGACCCTGTTCCCCGACCTGGTGGATCGGGTTTTGGGAGAGAGCATCATCGGCAGAGCGCAGGAGGCCGGCTTCTGTACCGTGAAGACCCATCAGATTCGGGATTATTCTCAGGATAAGCACCGCCGGGTGGACGATACCCCCTACGGCGGCGGTAAGGGGATGCTCATGGCGGCGCCTCCCATCTACAACTGCTACTGCGGCGTACTGGCGGATCAGCTGAAGGACGGCTACGACGGCCGACGTCACGTGATCTACCTGTCCCCGGGCGGTCGGGTACTGACCCAGCAGATCGCCGAGGAGCTGGCGCAGAAATACGATAATCTCATTTTGCTCTGCGGCCACTACGAGGGAGTTGACCGCCGTATCGTGGAGGAAATCGTGGACGAGGAGATCTCTATCGGTAACTATGTGCTGACGGGGGGAGAAATTCCGGCCTGTATTCTGGTGGATTGCGTGGCGCGGCTGACCGAGGGGGTTCTGGCGGCTCCCGAATGCTATGAAAACGAGAGTATTTCCTCGGGAATGCTGGAATATCCCCAGTATACCCGTCCCGTGGATTATCACGGTATGCGGGTTCCCTCGGTGCTTTTGTCCGGGGATCACAAGAAGATCAACGAATGGCGGTACGAGGCGGCGCTGGAGCTGACCCGCCGTCAAAGACCGGATCTTTTGCCCGAGGAGCTGAAAGCTCCCGACGACGAGGCGTAGTGCATTCGTATCCATAGCGGAATCATCAGAAATTCCGAAAGGACCGAGAATCGAAAATACGGAAGGAAAGGAGGAGGATTCATGAATAAGACAGACAAGGGATCTAAACCGCAACGCAGATGGCGAAGTGTGATCCTGGATACACTGAATCGAGGAACGGCTCGTTTCTACGCGATTCTGGGAATCTCCTTCCCGGGCCGTATCATGACCGGCTATCGCCGCGCGGAGAGTCGTCTGTTCGGAAGCGATCGCTATACGGGGCAGAATCGTTGTGGTCCTCGCTCTGCCGCCCGTCGGCGCTTGGTGGAGGCGGCGGAGGCCAGCCGCGTGTGCAGATGGATCGAATGGATCCTCCGCGCCATGCTGGACGGCCCAACGGCCTGCTACGGCCTTTTCTTCGGCTCCTGCGGCTTTTGGGGAATCCTTCTCCATTTCGTCGCACCGTTCCTGTTGGACAGCTTTTCGCGGGATATGGGAAAGGTGATCTTTTCCGCCGCGATGCTGCTCCTGGCTATTCCCTTGATTCTCACGAAGAGGACTCTGGCGGAGGCGTTGGGAAACAGTCCTCTGTGTCGACGGATATTGGTGGGCTTTTTGGGAATTCCGCGCGACCGCTTGAGTCGGACGGGATACACCTGCCCCAAGGTGGTCTACGGCCTCTCCTGCCTCATGGGCATCGGTGCCGCTGTATGTACGTTGTTCACGTCGCCCTGGATCATTCCTGCTGCTCTTTTGATGATTGGGATCGTGGGTATGGTCTTGGCTTATCCCGAGGCGGGCGTGGTGCTGGCCACGCTGACTCTGCCGACCGTTTGGCTGGATCGCCGCTTTATGGCTGCGCCCGTGGTGTTGATCCTGTTGACCTGGATCAGTCTGGGTGTTAAGATCCTGTTCCTGCACCGTGCCATACGCTTCGGACTCCTGGATCGGATCGTGCTGATCCTGTGCTTCCTGATCCCTGCCTGCGGTCTGACCAGCGCGGCCGTGACCCCAAGCACGGTTTGGGACGTCCTGTGCCTTACCGTGTGTGCCAGCATCTACTTCCTCATTGTGAACCTGATGACCAGCCGGGAATACGTGCGCCGTTGTCTGACGGGCGTATGGATCTCGGTGGCCGTGGTGACGGTTCTCGCCTACATTCGCTCGGTTCCCGTGGAGAACCTGATGTGGCTGGAGGGCTCCCGCGGCGGGGACGCCATCATTGACGGCGTTCAAAACGCGGTAGACCGTTTGTCCTCTCTGTGGGTCGAGCATTCTGAGCTGTACTTGGTTTTGGTCTTTTCCTGGCTGTACGCCCATTTGGCCCACACCAAGCGGTTGCTCAAAAAGATTTTGGGAGTTGTTTTCATTTTGCTGGATCTTGGATTGATTCTGATGACCAATTCTGTGAGCGCGCTGTTCTGTATCCTGGCGGTATCCGTTTTGTTCCTACTGATGCTGGGGCATAAGTGGCTGTCTGCCTCGATGATCGCCTTGCCCGTCGTTGGGTGCGGCGTGTATTGGCTACAGTATCTGTTTCCTCTGTCGGATTCCCTGCAAACCATTCTGTCCCGAAGCCGCCTGTACAAGTCCCAGCTGAATGAAAGCCTGTGGCAGATGGTGCTGGATTACCCGGCGGGCATCGGCGTGGGAGACGAGTCCTTTGCTGCAGTGTATCCTGCCTATGCGTCTCCCGATTTGGGGGCGGTGTCCGATAGCGGAAACCTGTTCTTCGAGGTTCTTCTTAACTACGGTTGGATCGGCTTTGTTCTGATGGCGGCCATCCTGTTCCTGTTTTTGCAGAAGGGATGCACCTGCTTGCGCCATACCGCAGTCAGCAAGGATCGCGCCATGATCCTCGGCGGTATGACCAGCGTTGTGGGCATGATGATCTTCGGAACCGTTCGTTGCTTCATCGTTTCGCCCCGCGTGTTCTTTACCGTCGTGCTGGTGGTGTCCCTTTGCAGTGCCTATGAAAACATCGTTTTTGCGGAAAGTGACGTCCGTGAGATCGAATGGGCAGGCTCTGCCTGCGCGGAGGATCGCTTCTATCGAAGCGGTGATTTCAAACGTGTCCGTCCCGGAGCGGATGCGAGTACAAACCAAAAGGAGTAAACCCTATGGCTTCATATCATCAAAATGGGAACGATTTGCATGATCGCGACCAAAAAATATCCGGCTTTTCCAAAAGACTACACGTGGAGCAGGCAGAGGAGAACGCCGTTGAGAGCGGGCGCTCCGCTAAGTCCAATGGGAAGAAGGTGTTCGGCAGACGGAACGGCCGCTTCTGGCTGTCCTTGCTCGTGGATCTGATCCTGTTGGCCGTGCTTGCGGGCGTTGTTGTGGGATGTGTGTTTGGTTACCGCGCACTGCGGGATCTGTACGCCCCCGAGTGGGAGACCCGCGAGGTGGTCTTCTGCGTGAAGATGGAGAATATTCCCCCCGATATGGTCAAGTTTGACCAGGAAAAGGTGAAATATGCTATTGTGGACAACCCCATCTGGAGCTCGGAGAAAACCGATGCGGATCAGCTGGGAACGGTTGTGGACGTCCGAACCGTGCTGGTCACGACGGGGGACGTCAATACGGTCACCCTATACCTGGAGGTGGAGGCTACGGCCTACTACCGAGAGGGAAAGGGATACCGCATGGGTGAAACCATGCTGCTGGCCGGCACGGAGGGCACGTACCGTCTGGAGGGCCTGACTGCTTACGGAACCATGATTTCCATGCATGAAAAGGCGGATGAAACACAGGAGACAACCCCTGCCCCGGTGGATCCCGAGCATGGTATGCCGGGAAACGCAGACCCCGAAGCGCAAGGCTGAGCATAGGGGGCGCGTGAGGCCTCTGAAATCAGAAACAAACGACGGCTGCTTCGCGCCCGATTTCGATCTGAGCAGGTAACCCGATCAAAAAACAAAGAAAACGTATGCCGCTGCTGTGCGGCGGAATGGAGATTGATATGGAGCAGAAACAGAATACTTCATCCCCTCGCGGCGGCCGCAGATCCCGTTGGTCCGTAATCGACACGGTGATCCTGCTGCTGGTGCTGATGGCGATAGGCGGCATCGTATATCGAGCGGTGTCCACGGTGTATCGGGATGAGCAGGCAGAGGGACGCGACGTGTACGAGGTCTATTTTGAGGTCGCCGCGACCCATCGCGACGTGCTGGCTGAGATACGAGGCTTTGATAACGTCTACCTGTACGAGAACGGCATGCACCTCGGTACCATCGGTATGACCAAGGACGAGGAGAGCGGTGAGAGCATCGTGGCCTTGACAACGGTTCCCGTGGAGGGCACCGAGCTGGCTACCGCTCTTGGCTGCTTCGTGTGTGCAGGCTCCGATGAAATGAACGGGGGATTGCTGGTCGAGGGAACGGGACGATATCTGACCCGCGGCGGAGAATTGACCATTCGCACGGATCGGGTGGTTCTTACCGTGAAAATTACGGATATTCGCAAGCGTTCCTGAGGGCTTGGGAACTCATTGTGTAAAATCATACAAAAAAAGCATCTTCATTCGTGAAAAATTCTAAATATTGTCCCTTGATTT
Source organism: Oscillospiraceae bacterium (assembly GCA_015064695.1). GTDB lineage: Bacteria > Bacillota > Clostridia > Oscillospirales > CAG-272 > CAMEON01. The sequence continues at coordinate 17,651 of SVRS01000033.1, forward strand.
CTGTGCCTTTTTTTGATATACTACATCTGTAGAGAAGTCGCTGTATTTCGATGGTGTTGCGGCTTAGATCGGATGGCTTCTGAGGCTTACGAGGTTCAAGGTCCGGTCCGTCAACGCCGTCAAGGATGCAACTAATTACAAACAGGAGATCAAGTTCATGAAAAGTCGCCAAATTGCCATTACCAATGCCAGCGGTTTGCACGCAAGACCCGCTACATTCTTTATTCAAAAGGCTAACTGCTACAAGTGCTCTATCTGGGTAGAGAAGGATGATCGTAAGGTCAACGCCAAGAGCCTTCTGGGTGTTCTGTCCTTGGGTATCGCCAAGGGTATGACCATTACCCTGATCGCTGACGGCCAGGATGAGGACGCCGCACTGGACGGTCTCACTGCCCTCATCAATTCGGGCTTCGCGGAGTAAGTCATTTCCATTCCGACGGATCGCTTGCAGAAGCGTACATAGCAAGATATAACGGCGCGAGCGCTACCCAGACGGTATGAAGCACGCGCCGTTTGTCTGTATCGGCTGAGTTACGGAAGGAGGGAGATCCTATGCCTACGCGTGAAGAAGAGCGAAAGCAGCTGCTGGAGCGGGCTAACGCCCTGCCGCTGTGTCCCGGTGTGTATATTATGAAGGATCGGGAGGGAAGGGTCATTTACGTGGGAAAATCCCGCAAGCTCAAGAATCGGGTATCCCAGTATTTTCAGAATAGCGAGAAGAATCTGAAAACGGCCCGGATGGTGGCATCGGTACGGGATTTCGAATACTTCCTGTGCGATACCGAAATGGAAGCTCTGACCCTGGAGAACACCCTCATCAAGCAGCACAATCCCAAGTACAATATTCGCTTGAAGGATGCCAAGTCCTATCCCTACATCAAGATCACCGACGAGCCCTACCCCCGTTTGATCATGACCCGAAAGCGGGATAAGGATAAGGGGAAGTATTTCGGTCCGTATTCGGGAGTGTCTACCGTTTTTTCGGTGCTGGATACCCTGAGGCGGGTGTTGGCGCTGCCGACCTGTAATCGCCGTTTCCCGCGGGATATCGGGAAGGAGCGGCCCTGTCTCTACTATCAGATGGGACGGTGCTGCGGTCCCTGCACCGGCAAGGTCAGCGAGGAGGAATACGCCATCACGGTATCCATGGCCGCCGATATCCTGCGGGGACATACGGGAGAGGTCAAAAAGAGGTTGGCCGAGCAGATGTACGCCCATGCGGAGGAGGAGCGCTTTGAGGCCGCCGCCCGCTGTCGGGATACCATTACGGCTCTGGATCGTCTTCGCGAAAAGCAGACCGTTGTGGCTGCCCCGGATACCGAGCAGGATGTGATCGGCTACTACGGCGACGAGGTAACGGCCTGCGTGTCGGTCTTTTATATCCGGGGAGGTGCCGTCGTGGATAAGGACGAATTTCCGGCGGGAGGAGAGCGCATTCTGGATGAGGAAAGTCTGGGCGCCTTCATTTGCGAGCATTACCGGGTTCGTGAATATATTCCCAAGCAGATACTGCTGGCCTTTTCTTTGGAGGAGGAGGAGCTGGAGGGCCTTTCCCAATACCTCTCCGAAATGGCAGGGCATAAGGTCACCGTCCGCATACCCGAGCGGGGACAGGCCCATACCCTCTGCGAGCTGGTGCGCTCCAATGCTGCCGAGAAGGTGCGTCAGTATCGCCTGGAGGCCGAAAAGGACGAGGGAGCCTTAGCTCGCCTGGCCGAGATCCTGGAGCTGCCCACGTATCCCACCCGTATTGAGGCCTACGATATCTCTAACCTGGGCGTCGAGCATCTGACCGCAGGCATGGTGGTTTGCGAGGATGGAAAATTCAACAAATCGGATTATCGCTATTTCAAAATCAAATCGGTGGAGGGAACCACCGATGACTACGCCAGCATGCGAGAGGCTTTGGATCGCCGTCTGTCCCATTTGGAGGACGGGGAAGGGGCCTTCGGCAAGCTACCCGATCTGATCCTTTTGGACGGAGGACGGGGGCACGTGGGCGTGGTGCGCGAGCTGATGGAGGAGCAAGGCTTGGATATTCCCGTCTTTGGTATGGTCAAGGACGATTTTCATAAGACCCGCGCCCTCTGCACCGAGGACGGAGAGATCAGTATTGCCAAGGAGAATGCCGTATTCCTTTTGATCTACCGCATTCAGGAGGAGGTTCACCGCTTCACCGTGTCCCGCATGGATGCCGCCAAGCGCAAGACTCTGACCCATTCCAGCCTCACCAAGATCAAGGGCATCGGTGACGCCAAGGCTAAGGCATTGCTGGCCGCCTTCGGCGGGATCACGGGTGTCAAGAACGCCACCGTCGACGAGCTGGCCGCCGTTAAGGGAATCTCTCGCGGCGATGCGGTGAATATTCGGGCATATTACGACGGAAAGCAGACATGACGGTTCCCTACAGACTTAGCATTATCAGATAAAGGAGAAGCACCCTATGATGCGCATTATTACAGGCCGCGCTCGCGGCATTCAATTGGACACCCTGGAAGGGGATATGACCCGTCCCACATCGGAGCGAGCCAAGATGGCGATTTTCTCCAGCCTTCAGTTTGAGCTGGAGGGCCGCCGCGTACTGGACTTGTTCGCCGGATCGGGTCAGATGGGCCTGGAGGCTGTCTCCCGTGGAGCGGAGCATGCCGTTTTGGTGGATCAATCCAAGGATGCCGTTCGCATCATCCGTAAAAACGCCGAAAAGACGCGGCTTTCGGAGGATTGCACCATCGTCTGCTCGGATTTCTCGGAATTTCTGCGTCAGAGACGAGGCAGGGAGCCCTTCGATATCGTCTTTATCGATCCGCCTTACGCCATGGCTGCTTGCCGCGCCGCCGTGGAAGCCATCCTGGACAACCGTCTCCTGAAGCCCTACGGTATTTTGGTTCTGGAGAGTGGCGAGCCGGATCCTCTGGGCAAGGAAACGCCTCTCCTGGCCAAATTTGACCTGTTGAAATCTGCCCGCTACGGGGCCGCCTACGTCACAATTCTCTCGCTACGCGCTTGAAAGCAAGCGGTCGGTTCATATTTGCTTCACATTCTTATGCGATAATAAACTGTTCCGATGCAAGATCCATAATCTATGCTTTACGGAGGGATGCTATGAGTACCGTTCTCATTCCAGGCAGCTACGATCCCATCACCTTGGGACATTTGGACGTCATTTCCCGCGCCGCCGCTCGCTTTGATCGCGTGGTTGTGGCGGTCATGACGAACGACATGAAGAAGTACGTTCAGGATGCCCGGGTGAAAACCTATATGTTTTCCTTGGCTGAGCGAAAGGAATTGGCAGAGGTCGCCTGCGCTCATCTGCCCAACGTGGAGGTGATCTCGGCCGGCGGTATGCTGATCCATTTGGTGGACAGCGTGAATGCCGATTGGATCATCAAGGGTGTCCGTTCCGCCGTGGATTTCGAGTACGAGCAGAAGCACGCCCTGTATAATCGCGCCCATAATCCTCGCGCGGAAACCCTGTATATGCCCGCGGATCCTGCCTTTGATGGGATCTCCTCTACCCTGGTGCGGGAAAAGATCTCCCGCGGGGAGGCCTTGGATCCCTTTCTGCCCGGGGTGGTCATAGACTGGTTGCATGAGCATTCCCGTTGTTGAAACGGTCTGCTATATTTTATTCCATAAAGGAAGGTATCAACATGAAAAAGAATCTTCTCGTCGCAAGAATCGCCGTTATGGTCATCGGCATCCTGGCTGGCGTGCTGCTTCTGGTTTTGGGCGCTATTCTCCTGCCCTCCACAGTGGCCACCATCATCCATTGGGGTCTTGTCATTTACGGTATCATCATTATCATTGGTAACATCCCCGGCTTGATCTCGGGCATTGCCAACGTGAACAAGTCGGCCGGTGTGTTCGACCTGATCTGCTCCATCCTGGGCATTGGCCTGGGCGTGGCTATGATCTTCTACCAGGGCACCGTGCTGATTGCGTTGGTGGCGGCTTACATGATCGTATTCCCCCTGATTCGTGTGCTTCTCGCTAACCAGAAGGTGGAGCAGCTGAAGCGCGAGCTGGTACGTATGGTCCTGGGCGTCGTGCTGCTGGTGTTCCTCCCCTCTCTGCTGGGCGCAGCCTTTGAGATCGTCCATCTCCTGCTGGTTATCGGCGGTTGGACCGTGATTGCGCTGTCCACCCTGTTCGGCGTGATCGAGATCATCCGCATTGCTCTCGCCAAGGAGACCAAGGAATCCGAGGAGAAGCGCGTTTACGTCGAGTTCGAGGAAACCAAGAACTGATTTCTATCTTTCAAAAGACCGTCTCGGATCGTGGATCCGGACGGCCTTTTTGTTCTCTGAAAAATGACGAAAAAGCACGGGATGAATAAGATAACACGAAAAAAGTGAAGATTTTAAGGACACATTCGTCCGAATTGCTCTAAAATCAAAGAATTTCGCCAAATATAAAGAAAAACGGTTGACAAATGAATGGATATGTGCTATACTGTGTCATAAGCTGAGAGGTACGAAGCCTGTCGCTCGCAACGCGATGTCTGCAGCCGGTTGCGAACCCAAGCTACGCAGAGAGTAAGGAGGATGATCCCATGAACCGTAAAAAAGACCTGCAGGATCTTTACGAAAATGACGGAAACAAGGAAAAGGATACCCATGAGCCGATGGATCCATCGGTCGACCCAACTGCCGAGAGTCCTGTTCCCTTGAAACGAGACGACGATCATCCTGAGATACAAAGGTCGACCGGTGAGTCGGATGCGGGAGAGGCTTCCTTACATGAGGACGAAGCCGTGGAAATGTCCATCAGCGAGCTTTTGGCCAATGAGAAATCCGTCAGTGAGGCCATCGTGGAGGAGGCTCTCGCCATTGAGGCCTTTACCGATGAGATTGCCGAGCAGGAGGCAGCCGAGGCACAGGCCGAGGAGAACAGTGAGGCGGACGATGGTGAAGAAATCCGGGTCGATATCTATGCCATCGATATCGACGGCCATCCCGTGGAGCTATATGACGACACGGAAAAGGATGAAGTGCTGGATACCGAGGAGGAAATCACCGAGGAGACCGTAGAAGAGGCCACCCGAGAGGCCATTGAGGAGGTTACGGCTGATATCGAGGGGGAGGAGGAGATCCTTGCAGAGCAGCGTCCCCAGGAGATGGAACGAAAGTTCGAATATCTGGAGGAACTGCTGGATAATCGCCGTTACGCCGATTTCCGTGCCGACCTGGCTGAGTTGAATCCTGTGGATGCCGCAGACTTCTTTTACGAGCTGAACCCGCATCGTATCCCCGCCGTGTTCAAGCTTTTGGATAAGGATACGGCCGCAGCCGTATTTGCGGAGCTGGAGATCGAGGTGCAGGAGCGCATCATTACGGCTATGACCGACCGAGAGATCTCCTTGATCGTGGAGGAGCTGGCCCTGGACGATACGACCGAGCTTTTGAAGGAGCTTCCGGCCAACATGGTACACCGTATCATGAAGAACGCCACGCCGGAGACCCGTACCGATATTAACCGCCTGTTAGCCTATCCCGAAGATAGCGCGGGTAGTGTCATGACCGCCGAATTCATTGACCTGCGTCGGGATATGACCTGTGCAGAGGCCATTGCTCGCATACGGAAAACCGGTGTGGATAAGGAGACCGTGTACGTTGCCTACGTGGTGGACCATCACCGCGTTTTGCAGGGCGCCGTCCCCTTGAAGGATCTTCTGTTTGCTTCGGCTGACGATCTGATCGAGGATATCATGGATGAGGATATCATTTGCGCCTCCACCATGGATGACCAGGAGACCGTGGCCAGCACCGTGGCAAAATACGACCTGTTGGCAATTCCCATTGTTGACCGCGAATACCGCCTTGTGGGTATTGTAACGGTCGATGATGCAATCGACGTCATGGAGACCGAAGCAACCGAGGATATCGAAAAAATGGCGGCAATCTCACCTACCGATAAGCCTTATCTGAGAACAGGCGTATTTGAGACTTGGAAAAAGAGAGTTCCCTGGCTGCTGCTCCTCATGCTGTCTGCAACCTTTACCAGCACCATCCTGGCGCATTACGAGGGAATTCTGGATGCGGCGACCTTGAGTCTGGCGGTGTTCGTGCCCATGCTGACGGGTACGGGCGGTAACGCCAGCTCCCAAACCTCGGTTACCGTCATTCGCGGACTTTCCCTGGGAGAGATCGAAATGAGGGATATCTTCCGGGTTCTGTGGAAGGAGCTTCGTGTGGCCAGCGTATGCGGAATCACTGTGGCGGCGGCCTGCTTTGCCAAGACCATGCTGGTGGATCTGAAGCTGGTTTTCACCGTGGATACCATTGAGGTGGCGGCCATTGTGTCGGCTACTATGTTCTGCGCCGTGGTGTTCGCCAAGCTGATGGGCGTTCTTCTGCCAATCGGCGCCAAGCGGGTTGGCCTTGACCCTGCGGTGATGGCATCCCCCTTTATCACCACCATCGTGGATACCTTGACCTTGCTCATCTACGTGGGCATTGCATCGGCGGTGTTACCCATCTGATGCAGAAAACGCCTCAAATGCAGGATTGCATTTGAGGCGTTTTTTTCTTGAATCTGTCATGAAACGTGACCTTGCATTAAGGTCTCAGAACCGAGCGCGGGGTGGGGAAGTAGGTTACGAAGGGAAGGGTTTCGGACAGACGCTCATTGGTATCCGATATCTGCCGCACCGTAACGGAGGAGAGCTTTTCCATCTCCTTTTCGGGGTTGCGCAGAAGCACGCGCAGGGTGGAGTGATCCAGATATTCGGTTTCCTGCTCGCTTTTGCCGTTGAAGGTCACCACGCTGTAAGCGGTGAAGTTCGTCCCCTTTACGTACAGGTACTGCCCTTCCACGTAGCAATTCAGGATGGTGATGGGACGGCTTCCCATGACCATGTTGGTCATGGAGGGGTACGTCATGCCGTTATAGGCCATACGCTTTCCGTAAAGCACGTCGTACTCCAGGGCGGCCAGCAGGGTCAGATACTCGGGATCGTTTCGGTAGGTGCGGTGGAAGAGATTCATGACGCCCTCGTCGTTTCCGATCGCCCCCAAGACCGTGGGGAACAACTGGTAGGCGAACAGATCCTCGTCTCCAAGCTCTGCAGGGGTCTCGTAATTGGAAATGATGATGTATTCGGTCTGAAAGTCCGAGGTGGAAATGCTGACTCCCTCATCGCAGGCAATGCTGGGCAGATGGTCGCCGTAGAACACCAGAACTGTGTCCTCCTCCAGCGCCATGACCGCTTCGTAAAGCTCGGAAATGAATTGATCCATCTGGTGGATCTGATTGATGAAGTAATTGTAGTGGCTGATAACGGCTTCATCCTCCAGGCCGCCCGTGATCAGCACGTCTCCGTCGGCGGGAACGTAATCGTCGGGGTACTTACCGTGGCCCTGAACCGAGACGGTATAGACGAAATCGGATTCCTCAGTAGAGTTCAAAAGGTAGAGAATCTCGTTTGTCAACAGGGTATCGTGGGCCCAACCGTTCTCGTTAAAGGTGGGGTCTATGAAATATTCGATGGAGGTGAAGGATTCAAAGCCCAGATTCTTGTAGACCTCGTTGCGGAGGTAGAAGGATCCCTCATGGTTGTGAATGGCGTGGGTGCGGTATCCCGAGGCAAGCAGATTGTAGGCCAAGGTCTCGCAGGTGGTTTTGGTCATAATGGATCGAAGGGGATATTCACCGGCACCGAAGTCTGCCACCCGCATGCCGGTCAGCACCTCAAACTCGGTATTGACGGTTCCGGCTCCAATGACGGGAACCGTGAACAGTCCCGACGGATACTGCTCCTTGAGACGGGTAAAGGTGGGGATGGGATCCTCCGAGAAGGTGACTCCCTCCATGTATTTGACGTCGAAGAAGGATTCCAGCTGTACGAAGATCACGTTGGGATTCCTCGGCGTGGGAGAATTGTCGCTTCCTGCGGGCAGCTTTTCGGGATCGTCGGGAAATTCTCCCAAAATGTTGGTGATCAGCTCCTCACCGTACTCCGGAGGACGATCTACACCCTTGTCGAACACACTGAGGCCGAAGCAGTAGGGAAAGCCATAGTCGTTGTAGGCGTTGGCCAGGTTTGGGAAGTGATCCGAGAGCTGACCTGAGGCAAAGCCCATTGCGATGACTATGGCGACCCCCGCCACGGAGGGCAGAAAACCGGCCAGGAAGCGCTTCCATTGGAGGGGACTTTTCCGGGCACGAACGAACAGTACGATCAATGCGGCGATGATACCCAGCAGGAGCAGGACGATCAAAATAATCTGAAAGGGGGTCAGGTATGCAGAGATGATGGTGATGACACTCAAGGCGATGGCCACGTCCACGGCGGTCAAGGGAGTGACACGGGACAGAAGCACGATGCATTGGGCGATGCCCAGGGCGACCCAAACGGTGGTACAGAGCGCCAAGCCGGCCAGACGCTTGCGGAACAGGAGCGCGGGAAGAATGGTACAGAGAATGATTCCGTAATTGGCCAAATAGGCCAGGGGGCTTTCTATCAAGAAAATAACGGCGTCAAAGGGAGAGCGGCGGGATAGGGATTCCACCAGAAACGTAAGGAGCGCCGCCAGGGCAAAGTAGAGGGGAAGGCGGTCAGCATCGCATAGGATCCGCCAAGCCGATGAAAGATGGCGGAGAACACCGTTTCCCCGACGGTGGGAAGAGATTGCGTTTTGATTCATAGGTTCCTTCCTAAATTCTTTTCCTCAAAGCAGAGCATGAGGCAATAAAATCACGAATAATATACTATCACAGTTGAATCAAAAAGTCAATAGATTATGAGAATTCTTCATACTATTAAGTTTTTCCTGCGTTAGTCCTCTGTGTCCGGTTCGGGCAGAACGAGAGGGCGGCGATCCGGTAGGTGCAGGCCATCCACACCGTGAGCCTGCATGGCATGGAAGATCCGGTGGCGCAATCCCTTGTGCTGACGCTCCAGGGAGGCCAAAAGCTGCTTCATGGATTCCCGCTGGGTATTTTCGTTAGCGGGGCAGGCAGATTCGACTACGGGGAGATCCGCTGTGACGGCGAAGGCACGAACCTCCTTTTCAGGGGTGTAGAGTAGAGGGCGGATGACCCGCAGATCCACTCGTGAGAGATACGTGACGGGCTGAAAGCAACCGATACGTCCCTCGAAGAACAGGTTGAGCATGAAGGTTTCTACTGCATCATCAAAGTGGTGGCCCAGGGCAACGGTGTTACAACCCAAATCCTTGGCGGCGGTGTTGAGGGCTCCACGGCGGAGCTTAGCGCACAGGGAGCAGGGATTGGACTCCTTTCGTACGTCGAAAATGATGCGTGCGATTTCGGAGGGAACCACGTGGTAAGGAACCTCCAGCCTCTCGCAAAGGGCACGGATGCCGCCGTAGGGGTCGGGGGGAAGCTCCTTTCCTTGGTTGGCCTCGATGCCACCAAAGCCCATATCCACCGTTATGGCGATCAGCTCAAAGGGCTGGGGATAGAAGCGCTTGAGGCCGGCCATGGCGTGAAGCAGAGTCAAGGAGTCCTTGCCTGCCGATATGCCCACGGCAATTTTATCTCCTGCGCGGATCATGCCGTAGTCGTCTACGGCACGGCGGGTGTAGCTGAGTATGTGTTTCATGTGATCCATATGGCATTCCTTTTACTTGCGGTTTTGGCCCGTGAAGCGGGAGGGGAAGCCGCAGTTTTCGTATATATAAGCCGCATCCGCGGTTTGTACCATGGGCTGAGCAGGCTTCTCGGGGATTCCGGGATCGGCCTCCCACAGGCAAAGGGGCGGCGTGACCAGAAGGGAAGGAGATGCGTATTTGACTGCTTCCACCAGTACGATGGAGGGAAAAGCGGCGTAGGTTGCCTGTACTGCGGTCATGCGCTTGGGCTCCAGATGCGCCTCGCGCAGCCCCGCAAACAGGTCGCTCAGCCGCTCGGGGCGAAAGACACAGTAAAACCTACCGCCGTGCTTGAGAAGCCGTCCTGCGGCAGAGCAGAAATCCTTGACGGTTCCGCAGACCTCATGTCGGGCCATGTATTTTTCATCGGCCGCGTTTCGGGCGCCGCTGGCGGGGGACATATAGGGGGGATTGGCGGTTACCAGATCCACCTCTCCGCCAAGAGCGAGGGGATTGATCTCCCGCACGTCAGCGCACAAAGGAGTGAGGCAGTGGGAAAAGCCGTTGAGCTTTGCGTTCCGGCCAATCAGTTCTCCGAAGGCGGGCTGGATTTCTACGGCGGTAAAGCGGGAGACTTTGCCTTTCGCCAGGCAGAGAAGGGGGATGATTCCTGTCCCGCTGCCCAGGTCTACGGCAACGGCATTCGGTTTCGGACGGACGAAGGCCGAAAGCAGGTAGGCGTCGGTCCCGAAGGTCAGGCCGTCCTTCCGTTGGATCAGCTTGATATGTTCATTGACCTCGTGCAAGATCTCGTTTTCGCGAAGCTCCATGAGCAGTCTCCTTTTTCGTGGCATAGAAAACAACATCTCCCGATCTCCGTGCTAAATGCAGCAGTCAGACCGGGAGTGTTGTTACGGTTGAAACCGTCGGTTGAATTACTCAGCCTTGGGAGCCTCAACGGGGCAAGCGTCTGCGCAGGAGCCGCAGTCGATGCACTTGTCAGCGTCGATCTCGTACTTGCCGTCAGCCTCGTAGATAGCCTCGGTGGG
>SVRS01000034.1 GCA_015064695.1 Oscillospiraceae bacterium
AAGGAGCCCGCGTAACCTTGAAGTTTTGATATGTTTTATTGTCACGCATTCTCCCTCACCCGACTTCGTCGGGAGCTCCCTCCCGGAGGGAGCCTCAAGACGCGCGTAGCCTTAAGGGGTATGGGCTTTGCCCGAAGCCCGCGTTGCTTGCAACGCCGTAATACAAAGGCGAAACTGGCGATAAAACAGAACGATAAATAAGAATTTGTAGGTGAGAAGCACTATGAACCAAATAATGATACTCGGCACATTCCATATGAAAGCCAAAAATGACAGAGTTAATTTCCAAGGAACAGATAAAATTGGCAAATACGAAGCAGAAATAATTGAAGTTGTTGATGCTTTGGCTAAATTCAATCCAACTAGAATTGCAGTTGAGCATAGCAAGTCACAGCAAGGAACATTAGATGCAGCCTATTCCAAGTATCTTGCTTATGGTTCACAATCCCCCGATGAAATTGACCAGCTTGCTTTTAGACTCGCGAAGAAACTGGGCCATAAAAAAGTGAATGCCGTTGATTGGATGGAAATGGGCGCTGTCGAGCACGGTTTTGGAGAGGTATATGAATACTTACACTCTAAACAACCGAAGTTAGCAAAAGAAATTGATGCGTTGGAAGAACCAGAGGTTGATTTGGAGAGGGAATCTCTTTGCAATACATTTCTTCAACTCAATTCTAAGGAAAGTGTAAAAAACACATTAGCTTATTATATGAACTACGCCCGTGTTGGTACTGAAGATTATTACGGGAATGGTTGGTTGATATGGTGGCATCAAAGGAATCTCAATATCTTTACAAACACAGCGGCACTTGCGGATAGTGAAAACGAGGAGCGCATTCTCCTCATTATTGGCGCTGCCCACAAAGGTATTTTGGAACAATTCTTCCAAAATAGCCTGATTTTTGAAGTTGTCGATAGTTTGTCATACTTAAAACGAAACAGGTAAATTCAAATTTGACGAATAAAACGAACCCCAGCAGACTGTTGATGAACTGCTGGGGTATATTATTTGTTTTCTGCGTATCAACTAAAGAAATTTGATTTGTGATTCCTCCGATAAGAACATCACCCTTTTGGGTCGTATAGCTTTTCTTTTCAGGTTGGGGGTCAAGCGGTCAATCCCCTTTTCAAAGGGAGGTGCGGAGGTAAGGGGCAAAGCCCCTCGTTCTCTTTATTCCTCCAGCATCTTCAGCACCTCGGGGAACGGCCCGAGGCTCTTTTTCAGAATCCCGTGCATATGGGCGATGGCCACGCCGTAGTTGACCATGGGTACACCGGCTTTGGCGGCGATCTCCATGCGGTGAGCCATTTCCTTTTCGTTGAGCATACAGCCGCCGCAGTGGATGATAAGCTTGTAGTCGGAGAGATCGGCGGGGAACTCGCCGCCTGAGGTGAAGGTGTAGACAGGCTTGGCACCTGAAAATTCCTCCACCCAGCGGGGGATCTTGGTGGTGCCAATGTCATTGCATTGGCGGTGGTGGGTACAGCCCTCGGCGATGACCACGCGGTCACCGTCCTTGAGATGGGACAGGGCGGCTGCCCCCTGCACCAGGGATGGAAGGTCTCCCTTATAGCGGGCGAACAGGATGGAGAAGGAGGTCAAAGGCACATCGGCAGGGACGTCCTTGGCCACCCGGCCGAAGGCCTGAGAGTCGGTGACAATCAGGGCGGGCTTGACGGCCAGCATGGAGAGGGTCTTTTTCAACTCGGTGTCCTGGCAGGCGACTACGGTGCAGTGGCTGTCCAGAATGTCGCGGATGGTGTTCTGCTGGGGGAGGATGAGGCGGCCCTTGGGGGCGGATTCATCGATGGGAATGACCAGCACCACCAGGTCGTCGGGCTTCAGCAGATCGGAAATCAGGCGGCGATTGTTACCCGTGCCCTTAGCCAGGGAGGCAATGGCCTCCTTAAGGGCGTGGACACCCTCTCCGGTAGCGGCACAGACGGGGTAGCGGTTGCCATGGACGGCGATGGGGGTGGTGAGCAGATCCGTCTTGTTCATGGCGATGAGGTAGGGAAGCTTCCGCTCTTCAAACAGGGAAATAAGCGTCTGATCCAGCTCGCTCATTCCCCGGGCGGCGTCCACCACCAACACGGCGACGTGGACGGTGGCCAGCACCTCGCGGGCCTTCTGCACCCGCATCTCGCCCAGGGCACCCTCGTCATCCAGACCGGGGGTGTCGATGATGACCACGGGCCCCAGGGGGAGTAGCTCCATGGCCTTTTTTACGGGGTCGGTGGTGGTGCCCGCTACGTCGGATACCACCGACAGGGATTGTCCCGTCACCGCATTGACCAGGGAGGATTTCCCTGCATTGCGCATTCCAAAAAAACCGATATGGATGCGGTCGGCGGAGGCGGTCGTATGGAGATTGTTCATAAGAGGCTCCTTTCGGGAAAAGGGCTAAGGTAGTTTACAGGTTTTTTACGGTTACTTGCTTGATCTGATCTCCGACTTCTATTTTCCAACCGTCAAGTGTTCCTTCTGCGAGGGTGATCTCGCAGATGCCGTCACAGCACGCGATGCTGCCTATATGTTCACAGGTGACCAGGGGAACCGTCAGATCGGCAGTATAGGGATTCAGATAAAGGATTTTTTGGCTTGCGTTGATTCGCAGTCCGGAAGCCGCAATCAAGGTTGTCCAGGAGGACAGCGGGCGGGTATACCGAGGACCGCATTCCTCGTGATCCCAGAGCCTTCCGCACCGCAGTTGATTTTCGTGGATGCTTTGCAGGATGGTATGGGAAATGCCTTCCATATGCAAGGTCATGGCCAGGGCGGCGATGGTATAGCCGATGCCCGTCCAAATGGTGTCGGCCTGGCAGTTTTCGAAGGTGTCCAGGCTGACGGGATGGCCTTCGGGGCAGGATGCATTGAGCAATCCGAAATTCGGGTCAAAATTGTGGTCAAAGATGGTCCCAACCACATCCCGAACCCGTTCGTTCGGTAGATTTCCGCCGATCCCTGCCAGGCGCAGGAACCATTCGCCCGACAGCTGATCGGTCATCAGCGCACCGTCCACAACGGTGTCGTTCTTGTCATTCCGGTGGTCAGAATGACGGTCAGAATGACGGTCAGAATGACGGTCGTCTCGACGCCAGAGGTCGTAGTAGCTTCCGTTCCAGAGCCGTGTCTCCAGAGCCGAGAGCCCCTTGTCGAGGATGGCCTGCCATTGATCCCTCCGTCGGTCATCGCCCATGACGGCAGCCAGGTGAATGGCGCCCTTCAGCGCAGACAGCCACAGAACGCAGATGTAGGTGGGGGTTCCCGAAAAATTCCACGCATCGTAGGTGTTTCGTTTGGTGTCCTCGTCGGGGAGTCCGTCTCCGTCGGTATCCAAAGCACCAATGGAATCCATGGCCTTTTGAATATTGGGCCAAAGCCGTTCCACATATCCCCGATCGCCCGTATAGAGGTAGTCGCGGCAGACCATCAGAACAAACTGGTTGTTCATGTCGATGCGGTCAAATCCGTTGTCCACGTGATCCAGATCGGGGGTAAAGAAATGGTGGACCCGTCCGTCCTCACGCTGGAATTTCGCGCCCATTTCCATTTGACCCATCTGAAGCTCGGGGAACAGGGCAAGCAGACCGAAGGAGGCTTGATAGGTGATGTCTGTGGTGTGGAAGCCGCAGGAGCTGAAGCCCTCCCATAATCCGAATTTCCCGTTCTTGAGATACCAGGAATCCTTGACGATGGTGGAGAGCTGACCGGACCAGGAATCGGAATAGACCTCGGGGAGTGTGGTGCGGTAGAGCGTGTCTGCAAAGGCCGCTGCCTTATCCGCGATGGTGTGGCGGTTGCGGGAGAGATACTGATTGACCTCTTTGGCATCCGAGAAGAGGTTCTCATACTGATGCCCAAGTCGATTTCCCGCCCGGTTGAAGTGATTGGGGAAAAACCATGACAGGATAAAGCGTACACGCTTGGTTTCGTGCGCGCCGAGTGTGGCCCGACTGCAAAGGGCGCAAACGCCGAAATCGGTTCCCATGCGATTGAGGGCATGGTTGCACGCGCCAAGGAGATCTTCTTTTTCCTTGCGGCTTGCGGGGAACGCGGGGATGAGACGGCGGACCCGATCCCGGAAGGAACGGGCAAAGGGATACTGCATCAGCTCTTCGATGTATTCGTCGATCTCCCGGTCCGACATATCGGAGACCGGTGTGGAGCGCCGGACGGGCGGAGTGCCGACGGTAGTGCAAGGAAGATCGCCGGTCTTTCTGAATTGATGCAGGAAGGATTCCTCCAAAACTCCGAGATTGGAATAGGAGTAATAGAACTGACTGTATACGGTATGCCCTGCGGTGATATAGGAGATATCGCCGCCCTCTGCGGAGTAGCATAGGGTTCCTCTGTTGGGCTTGTTTTCGTCATCTTCGGACGAGGCGGGGGCAGGAGTCAGGAGGATCCCCGTGGTATCCCCGTCGGTGTAGAGCTGATTGATACGGCCTCCGTCATTGCAGAAGGTTGGTCTGAGCAGGGAAAGCAGGCTGACGGTCACTTCCCGATCCGTGGGATTGGACAGCTCAAAATCCAGGTAAAAGCCGGGGGTGGCGCTATCCCGTACGTTATGGGGAACAAAGGGGGCGATGGCCTTCATGGCCACGTCCACGGGAAGGGCAGAGTCTACATACTTCAGCTCGGCAACGGGAAATTTTCCGTCGAATTCGATCTTTTCGATCGGCTTGTTCCAGGCGAACATGCTGTAGCGGAAGTCACGCTCATCGGTTTTCATGCCGAGCTTACGGACAATCGGGGTCTCGCCTTCGGCTTGGGTCCTCACCCAAAAGGACAGGGCACCGGTGTGTTCCTCGCCGTCGCCGTCGGCAGTCTTGCCGTTCAGGGAGAACGCCCATTTGTCCGCGTTGGCGATCTGCCATTGGTGAAACTCACCGTCGGGGAACAGCTCCACCGAGCCTGTGCCGATTCCGCCGAGGACGATACCGCAGTTTTGGGGCTTCGTGGTGATGATCTTTGCCATAACAGGTGAACCTCCTGATTTGGGGATATTTGAAAATGACCCAAGCGGGTTAAGGGCAGAACTCGTGCTCTTAGCCCTCGTTATCAATCGCCATATAAGCCAGCAGACCGCCCCAGTGGTAGAATTTGTCGCTGTTGTCAACGCCACAACCCATGCCGTCGTCTCCGCTATAGTTTTCGTGAACGTGGCCGTGGAGTCGCCATTCCTTGAGTATGAGGGCCTCGGACTTGGCGGCCAGGTCGGCACACTCCTTTTTGAGACCGGCGTACTTCATGGCGGCGTAGGCCAGGAAGTTGGTGGGAGCCCAGATGCGGCCGCGCCAGTAGTCCTGATCGGGATAGGCGGGATCGTTGCGGGCGATGGTGGGCATGATGAACTCGCCCCAGAACTCGTCGGGGTTGTAGAAATGCTCGTCCATCATACGGCGCTTCTGCTCCTCGGTCACGCAGTCAGCGTTCAGGGCGTAGAAATTGGTGGGGGAGATGCGGCGGGACAGGGAGCCGTCCCGGAGGTCCTTGTTAAGGAACAGGCCGAAATCCTCGTCCCACAGGGTCATGAGAGCGGCCTCTACCTTGGCCTTGCGGGCCTCCAGCTCGGGGATGACCTCCTCGTTGCCTACGATCCTGGCCAGCTCTGCGAGACAGCGGCAGTCCATGACGTACAAGCCCATGAGACCTACGTCAGCCAACAGCATGATGTGGCGGTCGGTGTCGAAGGGAATCCCGTCGAACATGGGGGAGTTGTCCAGTCCGCTCTCGTAGGCCGCGCCCTGCCAGTCGTGGCCCTGACCTCGGTTGGGCTCGGAGCCCCAGCAGAGGTAGCCCTCATCGGTCATACGGTGGCCTTCAAACCAGCGGTTCCAGCCCAGCAGGATGGGGAAAACGTGTTCGACGAACCATTTTTCGGGATACTTTTTGTAGATCTCCAGGCAGGCGAAGGAGCCCACCGGGGGCTGGGTGCGGTCGAAGGATTTGCCATTATGGGCGGTGCCGTAGTTGGGCACGAAGCCGTCGGGGGTGACCTCGTCGGTAATGGCAATGGCGTTGAGCAGGGCCAGCTCTCGGCTCTCCAAGGAGGCCAGCATGGCCGCAAAGTAGGTGTCCCAATCAAAGAGGACGTAGCCGCCTGAGCTGACACACCAGGTCCGACAGACGGGGGAGCAAATGCGGTCGTGCTCGCACTCGTAGATGGTATCCCAGGCCAGGCAGGTCTTCATGGCGGAGTAGGCCTCGGCGTGCTTGCCGAATACGCGGTTTTCAGCTTCCAGCTTGGTGACAGCCTTGGCGTAGAGGTCCTCGGCCTCCGCTACCGAACAGGGGCGGGTAGAGACCACCATGGGTGCATCCAGGGTTACGGCGATATAGGGCGACAGGGAGTAGGTGTGCTGGGCCTCCACGGTGGGAGCAGTGGTATAAACCTCGAACTGACGGCCGTTGCACTCGGCACCGAGCTTTCCGTTCTTCTTGTAGACACTGCCCTCCTTGCCCCACATGAGGCAGGCCTCGATGACGAGGGTAGGCTTGCGGTAGTTTCCTGTTTTCAGAGGGGTGAGAATGACCATCTGCTCGTCGTTGTCCACTACGGTCCGCACGTCCAGCTCCAGACCTCGGTATTTCAGGTTCATCTGGGTACAGCTACCGTCGTAGGACCGTACTCCGGGGAAGATATTCTGCCGGCCTACCAAGCTCTCGCGGAGCATCGCGTTGTCGCTGTACTCCTTGATGCACAGATTGATGGTAAAGCCCTCAGGCAGATGGGAATAGGAAAGCACGTTCAGCACGTTCCAGGTGTTCCAACCGACGTTAGTCTGTTTTTTTAGTTCGGTATAGGTCATAGTGTTCTCCTTTTTTGAAGGCTTTAGGAATTCCTGGTGGGGGGGCTCCTCCCTTAAAACCGGAAATCTCTCCGATTGGAATTGCGGATGTCTTGGATGTTCTGCTCGGCGATGGTGCGGACCTTTTCCTTGGGGATACGGCACAGCTCGCGGGCGATCATTTCGTAGCCGACTTTCTTGGTTTCGGGGGAGGCGTAGTCCTCCAGGTACTCCGAGAGGGTCATGAGGGCGTTGGGATGGCAGCAGTTGAGGATCTGACCGCTCTTGCAGAGGCTCATGAAGCGGTCGCCGGTGCGGCCCTCGCGGTAGCAGGCGGTGCAAAAGGAGGGAATGTGGCCGTTTTCCATGAGCCAGCGCACCACCTCGTCCAGGGAGCGCTGGTCGGAAACGTCGAACTGCTCGGTATCGTGGGGACGTTCCTCGTTCGAGTAGCCGGCGTAGCCGCCCACCGAGGTGCGGGAGCCGCCGCTGACCTGGGATACGCCCAGATGGAGCAGCTTGGTGCGGACCTCCTCGGTCTCGCGGGTGGAGATGATCATACCCGTGTAGGGAACGGCCAGGCGGATGCAGGCGGTGATATGGGCGAAGGTGTCGTCGTCGATGCCGTTGTCGAACTGGTCGGGGTCAATGTCCGAGGCGCGCTTCAGGCGGGGGACGCTGATGGTGTGGGGGCCTACGCCGTGAACGGCCTCCAGATGCTCGGCGTGCATGATGAGGCCCGCGAACTCGTACTTATACAGCTCCAGGCCGAACAGTACACCCAGACCCACGTCGTCGATGCCGCCCTCCATGGCGCGGTCCATGGCCTCGGTGTGGTAATCGTAGTCATGCTTGGGACCCGTGGGATGGAGTTGGAGGTAGCTCTCCTTGTGATAGGTCTCCTGGAACAGGATGTAGGTGCCGATGCCCGCCTCCTTGAGCTTGCGGTAGTTCTCCACGGTGGTGGCGGCGATGTTGACGTTGACACGGCGGATGTCGCCGTTCTTGTGGTGTACCGAGTAGATGGTCTTGATGCAGTCCAGAATGTACTCGATGGGGTTATTCTTGGGGTCCTCGCCTGCCTCGATGGCCAGTCGCTTATGTCCCATATCCTGCAAGGCGATGACCTCGGCACGGACCTCCTCCTGGGTCAGCTTCTTGCGGGGAATGGTCTTGTTTTTCATGTGGTAGGGGCAGTAGACGCAGCCGTTGACACAGTAGTTGGAGAGGTACAGGGGGGCGAAGATGACGATGCGGTTGCCGTAGAAGGCAAGCTTGATCTCCTCGGCGATCTTGTAGATCTCCTGGATCTTCTCGGGAATGTCGCAGGCCAGCAAAACCGATGCCTCCCGGTGGGACAGGCCCGCGCAGACGTAGCCCGTCTCGGTCTTTTGGGGGCGAGCCTTGTTTAGGATCTCGTCGATCAGCTCGACGTTTCGCTTGTTTGCTTCGGCATAAGCCAGGGTTTCGCGGATCTCACCGTCGTTGATGAATTCCTCCGCCTTCAGAGATTTGGGATCGTAGATAGCCATGATGAATATTTTCCTTTCTTGTGGTCAAATTTGTTTGATATCCGTACCGTAGGTGATGCCGCTTTCGTTGTAGGCATCCACGGTCACATAGTAGGATATTTCCTTGGTCAAGCAGTAGACGGTGGCTTTGCAGTCGCCAATCACTTGCCAATGGGTGTGAAGGTTGTGTGGGTCAATGCCCCAGCGGATGAGGTAGCCTTGGGCGTCCTCCGCGGCGGGCCAGGACACCGTCATGTTACGGGAATCCTCTCCTCGCAGGACGGTGAAATCGGGGGCCTTTTCGGGGGCGTTGCCGCCTCCGAGACCGAACACACGGAGACCGCTGATTGAGAATTTGCCCCCGGCAGGCGTGTCGCCGCAGTTGGTGAGCTTGAGGTAGCGGAATTTCGTTGCCTCGTCCAGCTGAGTGTAGTCGTGGGAAAGATCTTCGGTGCTGTCGCGCTTATCGATGAGCAGGAACCATTTCTCGCCATCCATGGAGGCCTCCAGCGTGTACCGGTAGGCAAAGCCGTGGCCGCGCCCGTGAACCGGGGCAATATTCTGATCGGCAAAATTGATCTGGATCGCGCAGACGTCGTAGACCTTGCCGAGATCCGTCCACAGCCATTCACCGGGATTTCCCGTTTGGGCGCTCCACCAGGTGCGGAGGGACTCGTCGAAAGCCTTGTCGGGGGAATGACTTTCATCCAGCGTAGAGGATGCCTTGGCGGTCTTGTGCAGGGAGAGCAGATGCCAGCCTGCATCCCACCGGCTGAACGGCGCGTCTGTATCGTGGGGCAGAAGCTTTGGATAGTCCCCACGGTAGGTGTTGGTGTAGATGAGCCTGTTTTCCACCTTGGCAGGGAACAGGCAGAGGCGGCGTTCGAAGATGTGGTTGATGCTGATGGACACGGTATCCATCTTCCAGTAATTCCCCTTCTTATCCGCAAAGAGACAACCGTGTCCTGCGCCCCGCATGAAGCCCGTGGCCTTGTAGATCACGGGACTATTCTCGCAGAAGGTGTAGGGGCCGAGGGGAGAGTCTGCCACGGCACAACCGTCGCAGTAGCCTGCGTATTCGGTTCCGGGGACGGCGTAGGTGAGGTAGTATTTTCCGTCGATCTTGTTCACCCACGGCCCCTCCAGGTGGGTGAGTCCCCCGTCTCGCTCGTTGACGTCGCCGATGCGCTCGAAGCCTCGGCTTTCCCGGTCGCATTGGAAAATATCCACGGGACCCTCCAATATTTCTTCGAAATTGTCCGGATTCAGCTTGGCGGCGTGAAGCGGGGTGAAGGGGCTGAGTCCTTCAAACACGTAAAAGGACCCGTCGTCATCCACAAAGAGGGAAGGATCGTTCCAGATAAAGGGACGCCCGACGTTGACCCAGGAATTCGGGTCGCGGGGGTTATCCGAGTACAGGATGCATCCGCCTTGACTGTGGGTGAGGTAGATGCGGTCACCCACCACCACGGGGCCGGGGGCGTACAGGTCAAATTCGGGCTGGCTTTTGACGTCAACCTCTATGAATTCCCAATTCGCCAGATCCTCCGAGACCCAGTAGCCCGATCCGTGGGAGGCGAAAAGATAGTATTCGTCCCGGTACAGAATCACGGCAGGGTCTGCCGATTCGCGGGAGAGCATGGGGGCTTGGTATTGGTAGTTGATGTTGACGGGATTGCAAACGGTTCGGATTTTCATAGAAAACTCCTTGCAATATTGAGTATTCGGGGTGTGCTGAATTCCTTCGGGGAGGTTATTCGCCGCGAAGCTCGCGGATGATCTCGTTCATGTTTAAAAATTGCTCTACGGGAACGTAATGGGGAATGGAATTGCCCGAGCCGAAGGCGAATCCGCCGTGTCCCTTGGACTTGGCGACCACCTCGGTGATGTACTCCTTCATTTCAGGCTTGGAAAGGCGGCAGATCGCATCGGTATCGATCCCACCGAAATTGCCGATTCTGTCTCCGTACCGCTCCACCCAGACGGGGAAGGGAGCGATCTGATCCTCGTTGGAATGCTTGGCATCGATGCCCGCCGCGATCAGGTCCTCCATGACGGGGAATACGTTGCCGCAGGAATGGAGCAGGAAGGGCTTTTGATAGCTGTGAACCAGATCAATGATAGGCTTGTACTGGGGGATGACGTGGGTGCGAATATCCTCTGCCGAAATCAGGGTATTGGATTTGAAGCCCAGGTCATCGCCGAAGCGAAGCACGCAAAAGGAATCCGCGTGCATCTTCATAAAGTCCTTCCAAATGGTCAGGCTCATTTTCCCGATGCGCGCAAACAGGGCCGCGTACAGCTCGGGGTCATCTGCGGACATATAGCAAAGGTCCATGTAGCCGACCAGATCCTGTATCAGCTCGAACACGCCGTTTCCTACGCCGCCGACTGCCTTCATACCGGCGGGCAGAGCCTCCGCCAGGGCGCGGAAATACTCGTCATAGCGCTGGCGGTAGATCACGGGAATCTCGTCAAAGGGATACCGTTCAAAATCCTCCCACGTTTGGATAACACCCTTTTTGTGACAATCCAAAGCACCACCGTCGATCAGAGTACCGCGGCTGCTTGCTTCATAGGAAATGGTGTCATAACCCATTTTTTGGAAAAACTCGCAAAAGAGGCGGAAATACTCCTTTTTGTCGGCGAAATCTCCGTTGATCAGGTCTGCAAACCGACGCCCCAGAATGGCCTCCGCCATGCTCGGCGCAATGATATGCTCGTAGAGGGGAAAACGCTCACATTCGATATTTTGGGCCGCCTTTTGCAGATTTCTGTAATCCGGTGTAAACATAGTATTCTCCTTACAGGTAGAGGGCAAAGTTCCTCGCTTCCTCAATCTGCTCGCTTCACATCTCCCCTTGCCGTGACAACCTCGTAGCCGATGGCGTTCATGCGGCGAACAAGCTCGTTTTTGCTCTGGGCGGATTCGGCGCCGTCGGAGACCTTGTCGTTGTAGAGCATATATTTCTTGCGGACCGAGGCGGGGGAGAGATTGGGCATGACCACGTTGGCACCCGAGCGGATACCCAACTCACGGCCCTCGGGATGGATGGTGCCCAGGGCGGTGGTGGCGGGGAGAAGGACGGGGGGATGGATCAAGCGAATGATGGAGAGCAGATAGCAGGTCAGCTCTACCGTGCCCGCCGAGAAGCCCGCGAAGGGGGTATCCTTGTGGGGGATGAAGGGGCCTATGCCACACATATCCGGCTTGAAATCCGAAATGAACTCCAGATCTCGCGCTAGATCGTCCACGGTCTGGTAGGGGGAGCCAACCATGAAGCCGCATCCCACCTGGTAGCCGATCTCCCGCAGGTCGCGGAGACAGCGCATCCGGTTGTCAAAGGACAGGGCTGTGGGGTGGAGCTTTTCGTAGTGGGACTTGGTGGCGGTCTCGTGACGGAGCAGATAGCGGTCTGCCCCTGCCGCGAAGAGCCTTTCGTAGCTCTCCCTCGACCGCTCGCCCAGGGAAAGGGTCACGGCGCAGTCGGGGTGATTGGCCTTGATGGCGGAGAGCAGGGAAGTCAGCCGCTCGTCGGTGAAATGCCCGTCCTCGCCGCCCTGCAGGACGAAGGTGCGAAATCCAAGCTCGTACCCCTCGGCGCAGGCCGCCAGAATATCCTCCTCGGTGAGGCGGTAGCGGTCGCAGTTTGGGTTCCCCGCGCGGATGCCGCAGTAGAGGCAGTCGTTTTTGCAGATGTTGCTGACCTCGATGAGTCCGCGGATGTAGACGGTGTTTCCGTAGACGGTTTTCCGCCGTTCCACAGCCCGTGCCGCCAGGTAGGCGGTGATGGACGGATTTCGCGCCTCGATGAGGTTGACGTATTCGTCATGGGTCAGGCTGCCTGTATCAGCTAACTTGTCGGCCAAAGTAAAGAGATCAGCCATGCTGGGCTCCCTTCACGCCGGAATAGGCGGTTTTGACGCTGACTCCCGACAGATTGCCGATCTTGCCTGCCAAGGAGGATATGGTGTTGTCGGGGGCGTCCAGGGCGATGCTGATGATGCTGATGCCGCGCTCCCGGTAGGGAATGCCCATGCGCCCGATGATGAAAGCACCGTACTCGTGGAGCAGATTGTTGATGGGCTCCACCGAGCCCGTGTCCTCCACGATGATGCTCATGACGGCGACTCTTGTTTCCATGCGACACCTCCTTAATATACAAAAATGCACCGTACCCGAGAGAGGGCACGGCGCGCAGAGGAACACCGACAGTACGCCCATAGGAATGGCGTGAGCGGTCGGTGGAGTATGCGGTTAAGGCCGTCCCTTTCAGGCAGGGGCGAGCCCTTACTGTCAGGTACATCTATATTATACATCGGAGATCCTCGTTTGTCAAGAGCTTTTTTCAAATAACACAAAAATAGTGCCAATTAACGAAAGTGCAGTCAAGCCCTTGCATTTTGGTATGAAATGTGCTATAATAGTGGGGAAGTAACCGAAAAGAGGAGTCACGCCATGAAAACCAAGCCCACCGCTATTGTTTATGTCTCCAACACCGGCCGCACCGCCCGATACGCCAAGCTGATCGCCGGGAAAACCGGACTGCCTGTATATGAGCTGACCGAGGCCAAGAAGGCTCTTGCCAAAAAGACCTCTATTATCTACTGCGGCTGGCTCATGGCCTCCAATGTTAAGGACTACAAGAAGGCCGCACGCCGCTACAACGTGGTGGCGCTTTGCGGCGTTGGCCTCTGCCCCACGGGAGAGCTTTTGACCGAGGTGCGCAAGGCCACAAGGCTCCCCGCCGAGACTCCGCTGTTCACCCTCCAAGGGGGCATGGATCGCGACGCTCTGACAGGGATCTACGGGTCTATGATCGACTTCCTCATCAAGTCCATGGAAAAGAAAAAGGACCCTTCTGAGAAGGACGCCGCCATGCTGGAGATGCTGAAGGCGGGCGGGGACTTTGTGAGTGAGGAGAATCTGGGGGCGGTTCTTGAGTGGTATGAGAGTCTGTGAGCACATCGGCGTGGATATTACGGTATACAGGAGATTATGCGTATGACAAGAGAAAAACAACCGGTACAGTTCGTATTCGTCAGCCTTTTGTTTTTGGCTTTGGCAGGATTATTTATTTGGGCTTTTGTGAACATGGCATTTTTGGGAAGCTATCCACCCGCTGAGTCCCTTGAATTAGAGGAATGTACGGTCGTGGAATATGAGCTTGTATCCACCGCGAAATCATCTTATTATTTTATCTACGTGGAGGAATACGAAAAGCCGCTGGAAATCGATAACATCGTGATGAATGTGATTGACCGTGAGGCCCTGCTGGAATTGGAGGCGGGAGATACCATTGTGGTCAGTCACTACGAAGGGAAGCGGTCCTTTAATCTATATACATTGTCTCATGCCGACAAAACCATCCTGGCTTATGAGGATTACCTGGCAGAGCATGAAGGAAATAATACCATTGGTATTTGGGTCACCGGCGTTTTATCTCTTTCGTCGATTGCCCTCTTGATCGCAAACACGATTCACTATAAGAAAACGGGAAGACCGCTCCCCTTGCGAGGAGTTAGAATTGGGTTCTGACCTTCCCGAACATAAATACCTCCCCGATGGACGTTTCATCCGTCGGGGAGGTGTTCTTATGAAAAAAGGGCTCAGATCACAGGGCATCCAAATACCGACAAGCCGCCAGCGCCGCCACAGCCCCGTCGGCCGTAGCCGTGGTCACCTGTCGGATGGCCTTGGTGCGGCAATCCCCTGCCACGAACACGCCGGGGATGGTGGTCTCGGGGAGGCAGTTCTCTCCCGCAGCTACGTAGCCGTAGTCGTTGAGCTTGACCACGTCGGCAAAGGCCTGGTTGGCAGGGACCTGCCCGATGCAGACGAAGGTGCCGTCTACGTTCAGGACGGTTTCCTCGCCGGTGTCGGTGTTGCGGAGGAGCAGACCCTCAAAGGTGTCCTCGCCCAGGATAGCGGCTACCACGGTGGAGTAGATGAAGGAGACGTTGTCCCGCTTGGCCAGGATATTCTGCAGGCTGGGCTCACCCGTGAGGAAGGGAAGGTTCTGCACCACGGTGACGTGGGTGCAGCCCTCGGAGAGTAGGACGGCCTCCTGGAGGGCGGAGTTGCCGCCGCCAATGACCGCTACGGTTTTGCCCTTGTAGAAGGCTCCGTCACAGACGGCGCAGTAGGAAATGCCCTCGCCTACGAACTTCTCCTCATTCTCTACGCCCAGGTCGCGGTGACGGGAGCCCGTGGCGATGATGGCGGTCTTTCCTTCATGGATGCCGCCCTCGCAGGTGACGGTGATGTGTCCTGCCTCACCGCTGATGCCGGTGACGGTGTCCAGCTCGATCTCGGCCCCCTGGGCCAGGACCTGCTCAAATAGCTTCTCGCCCAGCTCGGAGCCGCTCATGCTGATGAAGCCGGGGTAATTCTCCACCCGGGGGGAATGGGTGATCTGCCCGCCGAAGGTCTCCTTCTCAATGAGCAGGACACTCTTTTCGGCTCTGCGGGCGTACAGGGCGGCGGTCAGCCCTGCGGGGCCCGCGCCGATGATGATGATGTCGTACATATTGTTTTCCTTCTTCGATTATACAAATTTAAACCAATCCAACTCCACCCGTCCCTCAGTGGGGGCGGTGGTCAGCTCTATGACGATCTCTCGCTTGCCCGAGGGAGTTGCCGCCAGAGGGGCGGTAAGCTCTGCCCATTGGTTCCTCGTATTCGGGAGGCTGAGGGTGGCGAGGCTTTCGTCAGCCTCGGTATCTCGGATGCAAAGCGTACCGCCATCCCCGTTGGTACGGACCAAAGCGGTCACGGTCTGACAATCGGATAGCTTGACGTAGCGGTAGCCGTTATATTGCCCGACGGTATCAAAGTGCGTGAAGGGGTAGTCGCTGAAATGCCAGTAGTGGCTACCCTCGGGTTTCTCGGTCCCGCGGAGGGTGAAGCGGCAATCCCCGCGTCCGCCCGAAAAGAATACGGCAGTGGCGGAGGGGATGCGGTCGCCGCTTACGAATACTCCGCGGACACCCGAGGATGTCATGATCACGGGCTCAATGGAGCCATCCTCGCGGATACGCAATTCGTCCATGCTCATTTCGCGGGTGACGTGTTGGGGGAAGCCGGGGCAAATGCGGTGGTAGGACAGGTAGAACCTGTCTCTCCAGGCCTCAAACGAGCCGTGAACGTTGACACCCGCCAGGTATTCGTGGGTATCCATGATGGTTCCGCCGAAACGCCAGCCCTCGTGGATGTTGTCGGACACCAGATAGTTCATGCGGACGGGGCAGACCTCGCCTTTTTTGGAGGCGATGTAGATGAAGTAGTAGCGGCCACCGAATTTCCGCAGGGAGGGGCCCTCAAAGCTGTAGTAGCCGTCGGGAGATTCCTCCACCAGGTGCTGAACCGATACGATGGAGCCCTCCTTTACCTCGGTATAGCCTGCGGCGGGGTCCAGCTCGCCCAGGCGGAAGGGGGAGGGCATGGCCATATAGACCCGCCCGTCGTCGTCTGTCAGTATACCGGGGTCGATGTTGGGGATAGCCTTGCCCCGGTAGGTGATCAGGCGGATATTCTCAAAGGGCCCTGTGGGGGAGGCACTTTCGGCGATATAAAAGTGGTTATTGGGGGAGCAGAAGGTTAGATAGTAGGTGTCTTTGTGGGGAGCCTTGAACAGGTCGGGAGCCCACAGAAATTCTACCGACTCTCCCTCCGACGGGTTTCGAAGCTTTCGGGGGAAATCCTCGACGGAGATGGCAACACCTGCATCGGTCCAGTGCAGAAGGTCGTCGGAATAGATGACGTGATAGTCACCCGAGCAGAAATTGAAGCGACCCTGAGGGTCGATCCCGAAGGCATTGTCACGGGAGCCGTAGATATACATCCGACCGCCAAAAACGTGAGGCTCACCGTCGGCGATGAACAGCCCCCAGGTGGGCGGGAGGATGGGATTCTGACCGTGATAGCCCACCGAGACCATGCACTCCGCCACGTCTTCGCCCTCGGCCTCGGCCAGGATGACGGTGTCACCGTTGCCAACGGCAGTCACAAGACCGTCGGGGGATACGGTTGCTACGGTCTCGTCGCGGGAGGACCATTTGAGAACGGCGCGATTTACGGGGGAGAGCTGTGTCGTTTCTCCAAGCTCGGTCATAAAAGCGGCTTTATTCAAGCGGAATTGGGCTTGTGTGCTCATAGCGGAAGTCCCCTTTCCTGGGATAGAAAGGGCTCCCGAGGGAGCCCTTTGATGCAAAATTGGTTTGGTAGGTGTCCTTACTTCTTCTCGGCGTAAGCCTTGATGTTGGACAGATTGGGGATGGTCTCAAATTCGTCGCCGGAGACAACGACCAGGGTGGGCGCCTGCTTGACGCCATACTTGGCTACCAGATCCTTGTTTTCCTCTCCGACAACCAGCTTGTCGTACTGCACGCCGGCCTTATCCAGGAACATTCCGGCTGCTTTGCAGTTGGGGCAGGTGGCGGTGGTGAACAGAATGGTCTTGACGGGAGCTGCGGGAGTCTCGCAGATGGTGACGGCTTCAGCGGCCTCGGCGGGAGCATACTCGGAGAGGGGTTGCTTGCCGTTCAGCTTGCTCTGCACGTAGACCTTGCGGGCCTTGAACTCGGCGGCCTTGCCGTCGTTCCAGTTCTGAACGGGACGGTAGTAGCCGGTGATACGGCTGTAAACCTCGGTCTTCTCGCCGCACTCAGGGCAGGTGTAGTGCTCACCGGCCAGGTAGCCGTGGGTCTTGCACACGCTATAGGTGGGAGAGAGGGTGTAGTAGGGCAGCTTGTAGTTCTCGGCGATGGTGCGGATGAGGGTTGCGGCGCTCTTCCAGGAGGGAAGCTTCTCGCCCAGGAAGGCATGGAACACGGTGCCCGAGGTGTAGAGGGTCTGCAGCTCGTCCTGTACGTCCAAAGCGGCGAAGATATCGTCGGTGTAGCCTACGGGGAGGTGAGAGGAGTTGGTGTAATAGGGGGTTTTGCCCTCGTCCACGTCGGCGGCGGTGACGATGTCGGGATAGAATTTGCGGTCGTGCTTAGCCAGGCGGAAGGAGGTGGACTCAGCGGGAGTAGCCTCCAGGTTGTAGAGATCGCCGTACTGCTCCTGATAGTCGGACAGACGGTCTCTCATGTGGGTCAGCACTTCCTTGGTGAACTGCTGGGTCTCCGCGTGGGTCATATCCTTGCGGAGCCACTTGGCGTTCAAGCCTACCTCGTTCATGCCCACCAGACCGATGGTAGAGAAGTGGTTAGCGAAGGTGCCCAGGTATCGCTTGGTGTAGGGATACAGGCCCTCGCCCAAAAGCTTGGTGATGACCTCGCGCTTGATCTTCAGAGAGCGGGCGGAGATATCCATCATGCGATCCAGACGCTTGTAGAAGTCTGCCTTGTCGGCGGCCAGGTACGCAATGCGGGGCATATTGATGGTGACGACACCGATGGAGCCGGTGGACTCACCCGAGCCGAAGAAGCCGCCGGACTTCTTGCGCAGCTCACGGAGATCCAGGCGCAGACGGCAGCACATGGAGCGGACGTCGGAGGGCTCCATATCGCTGTTGATGTAGTTGGAGAAGTAGGGGGTGCCGTACTTCGCGGTCATTTCAAAGAGGAGCTTATTGTTTTCGGTCTCGGACCAATCGAAGTCGGAGGTGATGGAGTAGGTGGGGATGGGATACTGGAAGCCGCGGCCGTTGGCATCGCCCTCGATCATGGTTTCGATAAAGGCCTTGTTGACCATATCCATTTCCTTCTTACAATCCTTATACTTGAAGGGCATCTCCTTGCCGCCTACGATGGCATTCAGCTCGGCCAGATCGTTCGGAACGGTCCAGTCCAGGGTGATGTTGGAGAAGGGAGCCTGGGTACCCCAGCGGGAGGGGGTGTTGACACCGTAGATGAAGGACTCGATGCACTTCTTGACCTGGTCGTAGGAGAGATTGTCGGCTTTGACAAAGGGAGCCAGGTAGGTGTCGAAGGAGGAGAAGGCCTGGGCGCCGGCCCACTCGTTCTGCATGATGCCAAGGAAGTTGACCATCTGGTTGCAGAGGGTGGCCAGGTGCTTGGCGGGGGCAGAGGTGATCTTACCGGTGATACCGCCAAGACCCTCCTGAATGAGCTGCTTAAGGGACCAGCCTGCGCAGTAGCCCGTCAGCATGGACAGGTCGTGGAGGTGGATGTCGGCGTTGCGGTGGGCGTTGGCGATCTCGTCGTCGTAGACCTCAGAGAGCCAGTAGTTGGCGGTGATGGCGCCGGAGTTGGAGAGGATCAGACCGCCCACGGAGTAGGTAACGGTGGAGTTCTCCTTCACGCGCCAATCCAGGTCCTTGACATAGGAATCCACAATGGCCTTGTAGTCCAGCATAGTGGAGTTCATGTTTCTCATCTTCTCGTGCTGACGACGATAGAGAATGTACGCCTTGGCTACGTCATCGTAGCCGGCCAGGCTGAGCACGCGCTCTACACTGTCCTGGATGTCCTCCACGGAGATGGAGTGATCCTTGATCTTGGGCTCAAAGTCAGCGGTAACCTTGAGAGCCAGAAAATCGATGATGTCCTGGTTATAGTTGCGCTCCTGTGCGTCAAAGGCCAGCTTGATAGCGCCTGCGATTTTCTGAATGTCGAAATTGATGATGCGCCCGTCGCGCTTAAGTACGGTGTACATAGGGAGTCCTCCTTTTCATGTTTGCTGTTGATTATCGTGGTTTTGTGTCGTTGCAATTTGCGTTTCGACCGATTTTTGGCTCAAAAAAACCGTAACGTGAGCCTTCTTGGGGGGATCGCGTCGCGGTATGAGGCACGGTCAGGCCGTCCTTCCCGATAAAGGGTACACATAGTATACAGCATCGGGAAGGATTTGTCAAGACCTAAAACACAAAATATTGACATTTTTCTGATTTTCGGCACTATATATAGTGTCACTCACCACGAATTTGTGCATTTGGTATATGTCGGCGCAGGACGTCCAGCATGGCGCGGGTCTCAGAGGGGGAAATTCCCTCCATTCCCCCGCAAATGAGATCGCCCGAATCCTTGAAGGCTTGCAGGAAGAAGGGCTCCGGGCCGGCGAGGCGTTCTCCCATGGTGCGGATGCTGTCCACGGTATGAAGGCCACGAACCAGGGTGGTGCGGAATTCAAAGGGGACGCGGTTTTCCATGAGGTAATCCATGCTTTCCTCCACGGGGCGTGTGTCGAAGCTTTCGATTCCCACCGTCTTGCCGTACAAGGGAAGGGAATTTTTGATATCCATGGCCACGTAGTCCAGAAGCCCTGCCTCGGTGAGGCGACGGAGGACTTCGGGGCGGTAGCCGTTGGTGTCCAGCTTGACGGCGTAGCCCATGTCCTTGATGCGGGCAATGAAGGCGGGCAGGTCGGGCTGCAGGGTGGGCTCGCCGCCCGTGATGCAGACGCCCTGGAGCATGCCCCTGCGGCGGGCGAGGAAGGTGAAGAATTCTTCCTCGGGCATGACACTCTCGTCGGTACGGTCCGTCAATACCAGGGAAGCGTTGTGGCAGAAGGGGCAACGAAAATTGCACCCGAAGGTAAACAGGGTGCAGGCTATTTTGTCGGGGAAATCCAGAAGGGTAAGCTTTTGCAGGCCTTTGATGATCATGGTGGGGCTCCTTTACAGAAGGGATCGGGGCAATGCGGCACGACGGTTACAGCGCGGCTTTGCCTTGGAATCTTTTATGGGGACCTCTAAATATTCAGCGTGGGGAGAGCGGCGAGAAGATTTTTTGTCAGACGCAACAAAAGTCCGCGCGCGTAGTGGAGTCTACGCGAAGGATTTTTGGTGAAGCGCCCACTTCGTGGGCAAACGGAAAAGATTCCGTCGATTCTCCATGCGATGAATTTTTAGAGGTTCCCTTGTACAAAAATTCAAAAAACATCTTGCGAAAACGGAAAATGTGTGGTATAATGACAAAAGACGGTCGATGGATGATGGTCGACCGTTTCCTATTATACCAAAAAGGCGAAAAAAAAACAATTCGTCAAATGTTAAATTTTATTTTGAGGAGGATATTGAAATGGCAACGAACAGATACGTAGGTGATTACCCGGTCATCGGGATTCGCCCTATTGTTGACGGCCGTCGGGGCCCCCAGATGATGCGCGAATCTCTCGAGCCCCTGGTGTGGGCGATGGCGGAATCCGCCAAGAAGCTTTTTGAGGAGAACCTGTTCTACTCCAACGGTGAGCCCGTGAAGGTCGTTATGGCGGACACCTGTATCGGCCGCGTGCCCGAGGCAGCGGCTTGCGCGGATAAATTCCGTAAGGAAGGCGTTTCCATCACGCTTTCCGTGACTCCCTGCTGGTGCTACGGCTCGGAGACCATGGATATGGATCCCCACACCATTAAGGGCGTATGGGGCTTCAACGGTACGGAGCGTCCCGGTGCCGTATATCTGGCCGCCGTTCTGGCCGGCCACGCACAGAAGGGCTTGCCCGCCTTTGGCATCTACGGCCACGAGGTCCAGGACCGCGACCAGGTGACCGAAATGCCCGAGGACGTCAAAGCCAAGCTTCTTCGCTTTGGCCGTGCGGCTGTGGCAGTTGCGACCATGCGCGGTAAGTCCTACCTGCAGATCGGTTCTCAGTGCATGGGCATTGCCGGCTCCATCATGGACCAGGATATGCTGGAGAGCTATTTTGGTATGCGCGTAGAGTCGGTTGACGAGGTTGAGATCCTTCGCCGCATGGAGGAAGGCATCTATAATGAAGAAGAGTTCCAAAAGGCGCTTGCATGGACCAAGGAGCATTGCAAGGAGGGACGCGACGATAACCCTGAGGAGGTCGAGTTCCTTGGCGAAAAGGTTCGCATCAAGTTTACCCCCGAGGAGAAGGAAAAGCAGTGGGAATTCACGGTTAAGATGTACTGCATAATTAAGGATCTGATGGCCGGCAATCCCAATCTGCCCGATGCCTTCGTGGAGGAAAAGGTTGGCCACAACGCCATCGCCGGCGGCTTCCAGGGTCAGAGACAGTGGACCGATCATTGGCCCAACTGCGACTATCCCGAGGCACTTCTGTCCTCTACCTTTGATTATCAGGGCGCCCGTGAGCCCTATACCCTGGCCACTGAAAACGACATTCTGAACGGCATGGGCATGCTGATGATGCGTCTGCTCACGCACCGTGCCCAGATCTTTGCAGACGTTCGTACCTACTGGTCCGGCGAGGCAACCGAGCGCGTAACCGGCTACAAGCTGGAGGGGAAGGCCGCGGAGTCCAACGGTATCATTCACCTGCTCAACTCCGGTGCGGCTTGCCTGGATGCATCCGGTGTATGTACCGACGAGAACGGCAATCCGACCATGAAGAGATGGTGGGAGGTCACCGAGGAGGATATCAAGAAGATGACCGATGCGACCGTTTGGTGCGAGGCCGGTCAGGATAACTTCCGCGGCGGCGGATTCTCCAGCCACTTTAACACCTTCGCGGAAATGCCCTGTACCATGATCCGTCTGAACCTGGTCAAGGGTCTCGGACCGGTTCTTCAGATCGCAGAGGGCTGGACTGTCAATCTTCCCGAGGAGGTAAACGACACGCTGATGGAGCGCACCAATCCTACCTGGCCCTGCACCTGGTTCGCACCTCGTTGCGACGGTAAGGAGGGTAGCCCCTTCAAGACCGCTTATGAGGTTATGATGAATTGGGGCGCCAACCACGGTGCTATCTCCTATGGTCACATCGGTGCGGATCTGATCACCATGTGCTCTATGCTGCGTATTCCCGTATGCATGCACAACGTTCCTGAGGATGATATCTACCGTCCTGCCGCATGGAATGCCTTCGGTATGGATAAGGAAGGTCAGGATTACCGCGCTTGCGCTGCTTACGGTCCTCTGTACGGTAAGTAAGATTGGTTCTGAATACATTGGTTGCCCTCCCCGGTGGGGAGGGCAACTCTGAATTTGCATAATTCATAAGGAGAAAGTACATGAAAATACGTCGTTTACTGTCCTACTTGTTGACGTCCTGCCTGCTGGTGGGAGGCTTTGCGGGTTGTTCGCCTTCCTCCGGTGAGGGGGAATCTACGGTCGGCGGGAACACGTCCGTCTCGACCTCCACGGAGAAAAATACCGAGACGGACGGCCGTGAGACCACGGGTGAGGGAACCACCGAGGAGGGCACGCAGGCACCCGAGCCCTCGGCCGTAGCCTTCACCGAATCTCAGGCCGCAGGGCGTTTCCCCAACCTGTTGGCCATGACTACGGAAAGCTGGACTCTGACGTTGGGGTATTCGGACAGGAGTATTCGCATCCACGAGGGGCAGTTTGGAGAGATGGAGATTGCCTCCGGGGCTCTGTTCTCCTCCTCTGTCCGGGGGCCGGACGGAGCTTCGGTGTCGGCGGATTCCACCGTCAAGTGGGATTCCGTCAGCGTCACCTACGGCGAGGATACCGTGGTGATCACCCTGTCTACCCCCAACGAGGTGGAGGGCATTACGGTGGAGGTGACCGGTGATGCTGACGAGAAGGGAATCTCCTGGCACACCAAGGTGAAGAACGAATCGTCCACCCACACGGTAATGAATATTTCCTATCCGACCCCCGCCATGAAGAGTGACGAGATCAACGTATTTCTCCCCGAGAGAAGCGGCCGCGTGATCGAGAATGCTCACGAGGTGGGGTGCAGTATGGCGCTGGATTACCCCGGACACCTGCTATCCATGCCCTACTTTGCCTTTTGGGGGGAGACGAGCGGCATTTATCTGGGCGTACACGATCCCGACGGCAGTATGAAATCCTTCTCTGCCCATGTGTCGGGCTCCCGCGCCGGCTTGACGGCGACATTCCCCGCCATCGGGGCAGGGAATGCGGGCAATTCCTTTGACGTGGGCGGCTATATGCGCTGGGAGGCCATTGAGGGCAACTGGTATGATGCCACCCTGCTCTATGCCGATTTCGTCCACAATCACGCCAAATGGCTCCCCGAAAAGGGCCGACCCGAGACCGATGAGAAATTCAAGGAAATCGCCATGTGGCTGGTGGACTACACCCACAGCACCGACTTGGAGGCTGCTTTGATGCTTCGGGAAAGGATGGGTTACCCCATCGCGGTTCACGCCTACTCCTGGCATGAGATCGGGTTTGATACCTACTACCCCCACTTCCTACCCGCCAAATCCAATACCGTGGATCGCTTCACACAGCTGCGTGAGGCAGGGATCTACGTCATGCCCTACATCAACGGCGTGAGCTGGGGGACCCTGGATGGCTCTCAGGGCTACGAGGTCAACTATGACAACACGGGTAAGGACGGCGTGGCGGTTTACCCCGACGGAAGCCCCTACATCGTGCCCTACGCCAATCCCCTGGCGGTCATGTGTCCTTACTTTACCACCTGGCGGGACATGATGAAGCAACTGGTTCGGGACATGGAGGCCCAGCTTCCCATTGACGGTGTGTACTACGATCAGATTGCCGCAGTAGCGCCCATCCCCTGCAGCAATCCCCTCCACGGCCATGTGACGGGCGGCGGCTCCTACTGGTCTGACGGCTACAACGACATGATCCTGGACATTGTCAGCGGCCGCCCCAAGAGTTCCTTCTATTTCAGCGAATCCACAGGTGAGACCTACGTCAAGTCCTTTGACGGGCTTTTGTCCTGGATGTGGAATCTGAACGACCAGGTTCCCGCGTTTCCCATGGTTTATGCGGGCTACGTCCAGATGGTCGGGCGGAACTCTGATGCGGTGGGTACCGAGAATGCCTTCCGCTACCATTTCGGTGAGGCCATGCTGTTCGGTCAGCAGCCCGGCTGGTGCTCAGCAAGCCAGTTCCTGTCGGCTCCCGAATCGCGGATCAATTTTATGAAGCAGGTCGTGGATGCGCGGATGAAGTACATCGACATCTTCAATTACGGCAAGCTCATGAGACCCCCTGTAGTAGAAACCGAATTGGCTCCCGTGGACGGCTACCGCCAGGTGATCTCGGGCGTATGGCAGTCCGAGGACGGTGGGAAGACGGTGCTGTTCGTGATCAACGTATCCGAGCAGGCTGCCACCGCCACCGTGAACCTCTATCCCGAGGAGTACGGCGTGGACTGCGAGGCGGCTATGACCGTGGAGCTTGAGCCCATGTCGGTTAAGGTCATCGAATTGAATTGAGGAAAGGAAAAAATCATGAGAAAAACCGTTCAAACCCAAAACGCCCCCGCCGCCATCGGCCCCTATTCCCAGGCGATCGTCTGCGGAAATATGGTCTTTACCTCGGGGCAGATCCCCCTGGACCCGGCCACGGGTACGGTCGTCGGGGACAACATCCGCGACCAGGCCGAGCAGGTCATGAAGAATCTGAAGGCGGTGCTGGAAGCGGCGGGAAGCTCCTGCGCGAGTGCCGTCAAGACCACCTGCTTTCTGGCGGATATGGCGGATTTCGCCGTGTTCAACGAGGTCTATGCGGCCTACTTTACCTCTAATCCCGCCCGTTCCTGTGTGGCGGTGAAGGCCCTCCCCAAGGGGGTGTTGGTTGAGGTGGAGGTCGTGGCGGCCGTGGAGTGATTCTGGAAGATTCCCCAAAACAAAAATCGGCAGAGGGCTTGTCTCTCTGCCGATTTTGTGCTATAATAGGGGGAATCAACCCGAAAGAGAGGTTATGACTATGTTTATTGATCTTTGTGGCCAACGCCGTCTCAAGGTGGGTCTGCACACTCACACCACCCTCTCCGACGGCCGCAAGACTCCCGAGGAGGCCGTGGCCATTTACAAGGCGGCAGGCTACGATGCCATCGCCATCACCGACCATTGGAGGTACCATCCCGGCGGAGAGATCGGCGGACTTACCATTCTGTCCGGCTGTGAGTACAACGTCTGCGGGATCGACCGCAAGTCGGGAGTCATGGAAACCTATCACATCGTTGGCGTGGGCATGGCCCATCAGCCCGAAATACCCCAAGACCTGTTGCAGACGGGCCCTATGAACGTCAAGGACGGCTATATCCGCGATATGGTCCGTATTTTGGTTTGCGCCATTCGTAAGGCCGGTGGGCTGGCGGTGCTGGCACATCCTGCATGGAGCATTAACACCCCTGAGCAGATCATGGATTGCTGGGATTTCGATGCCACCGAGATCTACAATGCGGTCTCGGAATGCGGAGAGTCGGATCGCCCCTACTCGGGAGTCATCGTGGACCAGCTGGCCTTGAACGGGAAGTATCTCCCTCTGCTGGCCACCGACGATACCCATCACTATGATGACGATGCATGCCGCGGATTCGTCATGGTGGAGGCGGATGCCGTGGAGGAGCTGGGTATGGTGGAAGCCATCCGCCGGGGGCGCTTCTACGCATCCCAAGGGCCCGAGGTACATCTGGAGCGGGTGTCTCCCACTGCTGTGAGGGTGATCTGCACCCCTGCGGTCAAGATTGTGCTGAACACGAACCTGCCCTGGGCTGTGGGGCATGCAGGCCGCGGCGAGGATCTGACCGAATGGACTTATCAGCTTGACCCCCGCGAAACCTTTGTCCGTGCTGAGGTTACCGATACCGAGGGGCGGGTGGCTTACAGCAACGTGATTCCCCTATGACCGTCGATTCGATTCAAACCATCCGAGAGGCCCTTCTGGCGCAGGCGGACGAGGCGTACAAGGCCTTCCAAGCATCCTTGATGCCTACGGTAAACCCCGATACGGTCATGGGCGTCCGTACCCCCATTTTGCGGAGGATGGCTAAATCCCTGTATGGAACCGAGGGTGGAGAGAAATTTCTCGGTGATCTCCCCCATGCTTATTTTGAGGAAAATCAGCTCCACGCATTTCTCATCGAGTCCATCTCCGACTTTGGCGCGGCCGTGACGGCGGTGGACGGATTTCTCCCCTGTGTGGATAACTGGGCTACCTGCGATCAGCTCTCTCCCAAGGCGTTCCGAGGGAGTTTTTCCGAGCTTCTTCCTCATATTCGCCGCTGGATGGCGGATCCTGCGCCCTATACCTGCCGCTTCGGGCTGGGGATGCTCATGCGCTACGGTCTGCGGGAGGATTTTGATCCTGCGTTTCTTGAGGAGGCCGCTGCTTCGACCGTCGTGGAGCGGGAGCATTACTACGTTCGTATGATGGTGGCGTGGTTCTTTGCTACGGCGCTGACCTTTCAATTCGACGAAACGCTCCCCTACGTGACCGGGGGCCGCTTACCTGTGTGGGTGCATAATAAGACCATACAGAAGGCTTGCGAGAGCTATCGCATCGACCAAGAGAAAAAAGCGCTTTTGCGAAGCCTGCGAGTGAGCGGGAAAACGGATTCAATTTCTCTATCAGAATGAGGTAATCTATGGCTACTCTACTGCTTATTGTCATCTACGTCTGCTTTGTCGGCCTTGGCATTCCCGACTCCCTGTTCGGCCCCGCCTGGCCTGTTATGTCGATGGATTTCGGCCTTCCTGTATCCATTGCGGGATACTTGACCGCCTACTTCTGCGTTTGCTCTACCCTCTCCAGCTTCTTTTCGGACCGACTCATTCACCGCTTTGGAACGGGAAGGGTCACCGCTGTCAGCACTCTGCTTACCGCTATTGGACTTTTGGGCTATTCCTTCTCTTCCAATATTTGGTTCATTCTCTTGTTTGCCATTCCCCTGGGTCTGGGGGCAGGAGCAGTGGATGCGGGACTGAACAATTATGTGGCGCTCCACTACAAGGCCTCCCACATCAGCTACCTCCACTGCTTTTACGGCGTGGGTGTGACGGTCAGCCCCGTTTTTATGTCCCTGGCCCTGGCGGGAGGGGATTGGCATAACGGATATCGTGTGGCCGGATTCGTCCAGTTGGGGATCGCGTTGGTCTCCATGCTGGCCATGCCCCTGTGGGGAAGGACGGCCGCCAAGGCTACACCGTCAAGCGCCGAATCCGAAACGGAGTCGACGCGGATCATGCCCTTCCGCGAGCAGATCAAGCATCCCGGTATCCGGTGGGTGTGGCTGATCTTTACCGTTGCCGTGACCTTGGAGGTGCTGGCCGGAAGCTGGGGCAGTACCTACCTGGTTAATCAACGGGGGATGCGGCCGTCCATGGCCGCTGCCATGACCGCTCTGTACTACCTTGGCCTGGCCGCAGGACGATTCGTTTCGGGGCTTCTGTCCCACAAGCTCTCGGCATGGCGCATCATTGCTTTGAGTCTGGCGATCTGGCCGCTCTCGCTTATCTTGTTCGTTCTGCCTCTTCCGCCGGCCGTGTCGGGCGTGGGGCTGTTGTTTGCGGGCTTGGGTATCGGTCCCTTGTATCCGAATTTCGTGTACCTCACGCCCCGTAACTTTGGTCGCGAGATCTCCCAATCCGTTATGGGGACGCAATCTGCTATGGCGTATCTGGGCCTGATGGCGATTCCGCCCCTGTTCAGCCTCCTGGTGGGGTACATGGGGGTTGGATTATTCATCCCGTTCCTGGCATTTCTGTTCCTGCTTCTGCTGACGGCCGTAGGGGCGTTCGTTCGCTTACTGAAGCGGCAGGGACGGTTTGACGGCAAACGTTCACAAACGAAAACGGTGGCTCAATCCGATTGAGCCACCGTTTTCGTTTGTATGGGGGATTTCTGAAAAATCAGCACACAGAAATGGGTGATGTTCTTAGCGGAGAAATCATAAATTACCTTATTTAATCTGCAGTAAACAAATAGAATCCCCAAACAGATTTTTCTGTTGGGGGATTGTCTTTTCATAATCATTCATTTCAATCAAAATAATCATTCATTTCAATCAAAAGACTCTTATGGATTTCAAAAATTGTTTTCCCTTCTTCAGTTTCAATGTACCATGGCTGTTCTGTGGTAACAATACATGACTCGAATTTTTCCTCTAAAACTGTGCATCCGATAAAACAATCCTTTGGAAAAACATTTTCAAATTTCTCGCCTGATATAACCGGCCATTTTTCGATGACCTTGTGTTGATTATCATT
>SVRS01000035.1 GCA_015064695.1 Oscillospiraceae bacterium
TCCTTCGATTTAGCTCGTTTTTTTGTGCATTTTATTCAAAATGCTGGTCTGAGTGACAAGACTTGAACTTGCGGCCTCTACC
This sequence comes from Oscillospiraceae bacterium, assembly GCA_015064695.1. Taxonomy (GTDB): domain Bacteria; phylum Bacillota; class Clostridia; order Oscillospirales; family CAG-272; genus CAMEON01. Next base: position 83 of record SVRS01000035.1, read on the forward strand.
ACCCCAAGGTAGCGCGCTACCAGCTGCGCCACACCCAGATGTCTTGGGCTTGGAACTCTCTAAGTGCCTCTCCCTGACGACTTGCTTATTATACCACAAGGTTCAAAAAATGTCAAGCGTTTTTTGAAAAAAAGTTTTGACAAATGAATGGCGAATTTCGGACCGGTCGTTGTGCAAAATGCCACGCGAGAGGCGGGCGGGTCAGAGCGCTAAATTGTGGCGGTTGCGTTTGAAAAAGCGGACGGTGACGACCAACAACAGAGTGCCGAACAGAGGGAAGAGGGCGGTGACCAGCATGGCCGCTTTCAGACCGATCTGTTCGGGTGAAAGGCCAAACGTGTGGCCGATTTCCTCTGCGATGGGGGTGGCGGATACGCGGTCGATGACGACGCCCATCAGTTGGGGGGCGAAGGATGCACCCAGATCGCCGCCGGCGGCCATGAGGGCGTATGCCGCGACGCCCGGGTTAGGGAGATTTTCCTCCATCATAATCAATGTTCCGGGCCACAGCATCGCGGTGCAAGCACCGATCAGGATACAGGCAACAAAGGCGGGGAAGACGGCAGGGGACAAGCCGACCACGATATAGCAGATGGCGGAGCCCAGCATACCGGGAAGCAGGATACGGAAAACATTTTTGCCAAATCTGGCGTAGAGAATGCGGACAAGGCCCAGCAGGATCGCAAACATGGCGACACCCAGGATATCACCCAGCATTTTCGGGATATGCAGGGCATTTTCCATGTATCCTGAGATCCAGTTGCTCATGGAGTTTTCCGCACAGCTTCCGAAAAAGATGCATCCAACGCACAGGGCCATGGCCAAGCTGCGCACGCGGGAGCTTTTTTGGCCGGCCTCCGGCGGAGTTGTATCCATGTCGGGCATGGGGGATATCATAAAGAGAATGGCGGAAAAGACAGGAAGGGTGGCCAGCAGGAGGATTAGATACGCCCAATTTTCCGAGCCGAACAATCGCAGAAACAGTGTGCTGAACAGCACCATCGTGCATACGCCGAAGGCGTACAGAGAATGGAGAAAGCTCATATCCCGCTGGGGGTTATCCGACGGCATAGCGGCGATGGTGGGGCTGAGCAGGACCTCAGAGAGGCCTGCGGACACCGAAAAGACGATGGTTCCGATGACCAAGCCGAGGTAGGCAAGGTTGGGGAACAGGGAGGGAATCAAGGCGTAGGAGGCCAGGCCTGCAGAGGTGATGAGGGGCATGATCCGCACGACTTTTTTGGGGTTGAAGTGTTTCGTGAACAGGGTAAAGATCAGATCGATTCCCATCTGCGTACAGAAGTTGATCAGAACCAGCGAGCCCAGCAGGGTGTAGGACAGGCCGAAGCGTTCCCGCAGGGTGACGAACAGGAGCGGAGGAACGCAGAATATCGAGGACATGGTGAAGTAGGCGGTGTAGCAGGCAAAGCGCGTGCGCCTGAATTTGTCTTGAGGTTGGGATTGATTCATAGGTAACGATCTCCGTATTTGTAGGATGGCGGGATTTTGGCAGAGAAATCAAGGGGCGATCTCCGATAGGTAGGCGTCTATGACGATCTGTCGATCAAAGCTTTGCCGGATTTTTTGGTGGCCTGCAAGGCCCATGCGGAGCTTTTCCTCCTTGGAGAGCTGCAGGAAGCGGATCATTGCGAGTGCCAGGGATTCAGAGGATCGGGGCTCGCAGGCAATGCCTGACACGCCGGGATCAAAGGTCTCCCGGCAACCGGGAATATTGGAGGCAATAATGGGGCGCGCGCAGGCGGCGGCCTCCAGGAGGGCGTTGGCCATGCCCTCGTGGTAGGAGGGAAGCACGATGCAATGGACGTTTTTCATTAAGGGACGGGTATCGGATACCTCCCCGTGAAAAATAACGGTGGCATCCGCCTCGTAAGCCTTGAGGAGATTTTCGTATCCCTTCTCGCAGGCTCCGCAGATATGGAACTCGGCTTGGGGATATTGCCTTTTTACGGTGCGGGCGGCCTCCAAATACTCGCGGATTCCTTTTGACTCGGTGATGCGGCCTACGAACAGGAAGCGGACAGGAGTTGGCGGCGGGTAATCCAAGGGGGTAAACCTGGTCAGATTGACACCCGAACCGGGTAGTATGACGTGGCGGGGGCAGGGAATCCTGTGGTCGATGAAGAACTGCCGATTGGCGTGATTCTGGAAAAAGACCATATGGATATTCCGAAAGGCGTACCGATACAAGCCGATCACGGCGAAACGGAGCGGGCCTCGGTTTTCCAGGGCGCGCCCGAGTCCCGTGATATTAGCAATTAAGGGAATCCCGAGGGAGTGGCAGGCCATGGCACCGTAAAGATTCGGCTTTATGGTGTAGGAGAATACGTAATCGGGACGGAGCTTTCGCAGGAGGGCTCGGTAGCGATGGAGGACCGCCAGCTCACGTAAGGGATTGATGCCGTGACGGGAGAGGGGCAGGAGGCAAAGAATACAACCCTTTTGGGCGAAGGCTTCCAACCCGGGATCGGGCGGAGAGGAAATGTACACCGTGTGTCCCATCTCCAGGCAAGCATCCACCAGCTCGGTGCGAAAAAGGGAAAGGGTGGAGGCGTGATTGACCAGAAAAAGAATTTTACTCATGGAAACCTCAATCGTTGGATTCAGAGGAATGGGGGCCGCCCTCGGAGAAGCCGTTGGAGCGCAGAACAACACCGAAGGTGCCGAAAAAGCAACGCAGATCCATGAGAAGACCGCGGAACCTTCCGTTGCCTAACGTTCTGACATATTCTCCGTCCAGACGGGCTTTTTCCATATCCGACAGTGTGTCCCGACCGTTGATCTGTGCCCATCCTGTGAGGCCAGGGCGAACGTCGTTGGCACCGCAGGCATCTCTTGCGCGGAGCAATTCGGTTTGGTTTTCCAGAGCCGGCCGCGGGCCGATGAAACTCATGTGCCCCATCAAAACGTTGAGGAGTTGAGGAAGCTCGTCCAAGGACGTGCGGCGGATCAGGCGCTGCCAGCGTGTCAGCTGATCCGCACCGCAGAATTGATCGGTGGGAAGATCGGCGGGGGTGGAGGTGGGCATGCTGCGGAACTTCAGAATCACGAAGGGCTTGCGGCAGGTGCCCGAGCGGGTCTGCTTGAAAAGGACCGGACCGGGGGAGTCGATTTTGGTGATGACAGCCACGATGGCCATGGGAAACGCCAACAGGAGCAAAGCCACCGCCGCCGTGCAGACGTCGCATATTCGTTTGATGTATTTTTGATACATGGCAAAAAGGGGGGTTACAGAAGAGCCTGCAGGACCTCGGCCGGGTTGGTGTCGGGCTTTACCTTGGGCATGATGGCAGTGATGATGCCATTCTCGTCGATGATGAAGGTTGTACGGACGACACCCATGCCGACCTTGCCGGCCATCTTTTTCTCTTGCCAGACGCCGTAGGCCTCAATGGCGGTTCGTTCAGGATCCGATAAGAGGATAAAGGGCAAGCCGTGCTTTTCAGCGAATTTGGCATGGGAGGAGGTACTGTCCTTGCTGATGCCGATGACCTCGGCATGGATACGGCGAAAGTCATCGTACAGGGCGGAAAAGCCGCAGGCTTGACGGGTACAGCCGGGGGTGTTGTCCTTGGGATAGAAGTACAGGACGACCCTTTTCCCTGCGAAATCCGACAGGGAGACGGGGGTTCCGTCTTGATCTTGCAGAGTGAAATCGGGAGCCTTCATACCTGGTTGCAGTATCATGAGGGGGATATCCTTTCAGAATGATGGGATTTGGGGGAGAGGCTTTCCCAATGATCCCACAGGGTGTTGCGCAACCGGCGCAATACACCGCAATGAGCGAGGGAGGGAAGCCGGGACGTCGGAGGGACGTACAGTGTCGCGGGGAGCGTTGAGAGCATTTCTGTCAGCGAGGATGGCAGGGACTCGGAGTTGGGCATCTCTAAAACAATGGCGCCGGGGCGGATAAAACGAAGCAGGTCAGACAGATACTGCTCAAAGAAGCTCCACCATGCGGGGGTATAGGCGAGTGTCTGCCCCAGGGCCTGACGCAGAGTCGCAGTCAAGCTGTCGGTGCAGGGGGCTGTGAAAAAGGTGGGGGCAGAGGTGCTTCGGAGGAACAAGGTGGCTTCGCCGGCGGTGTCCGTGCAAAGATATAGGACCGAGTGAGCTTGGGTGAGCATGGGATGATAGGGAAGCGCTGAAGCGACGGCCTCCTCCTTCGGGAGGACGAGGGAGGGCTCTGTGTTCTCTATGCGCCGGAATAGCTTGGGCCAAGGAGAATCGAATCGAGATAGCAGCAAAGCAGGAGCTTGCAGAGGCACGCGGCATGCATCTCCTTGGGGAAGGACACGGAGCAAGGCGGAGACTTGCCCCATCAAGGCGGTCAGATCATCCTCGGGGGTGTGGAAGCTGTGACGGTATCGTCGGGTGGACAGCACGGGGACTCCCAAGGTATCGTACAGGCACCAAGTCAATTCGCGGTCTGAAACGTCCAGGATAGGCAAAACGGGGTAGGGGACGAAGGCCAGCAGCTCGGCGGCGCGTCGGTTGCTTTGATCTCGCCCGTGTCGGCGGGTCAAAATTCCGTCGCGGATGAGTCGACGGCAAACCGCGCGTACCGTATTGGGACACAGATCGGTTCGGGAAACGATGCCGCTTTGAGAGATGGGGTGTTCGTATTCCAAAGCAGACAGCACCGCTTGGCGGCTCTTGGCGCGGACGTTGGCAGGCTGAGAAGCGGAGGATCGTGAGGAGGGTTGAGGACAGATACGCTCGTATGTCATGGGATATCGGTCATCCTTTGAAAAAATGTCTTGACTTTTGGTGTGGACTATGATATAATAAAAGGGTAGCTCCGTTGGGCGGCCGCGCGGTATCATGCCGAAAGGTAGTACCGTGAGGAAAGTCCGGGCATCACAGGGCAGGATAGCTGATAACGTCAGCCGCGGGTAACCGCCGGAAAAGGGCAACAGAAATAGACCGCCGTTCCTTGGAACGGTAAGGATGGAAAGGCGAGGTAAGAGCTCACCCACTTCCATGGTAACATGGATTTGCTGTAAACTCTATCCGATGCAACACCGTATGAGGCCGCAGGGCGGGTCGGCCCGACCTCCGCAAGGCTCATTGGGTGGCGCACCGTGAAAGCGGTGAAGCGTTTCGGTGACGGAACGCGAAGATAGATGGGCGCCGTGCTTCCGCTCGCGGAGGCAAACAGAACCCGGCTTACAGACGAGGCTACAAAATTCGGAAAAATCGGCCGTAGGCCGATTTTTTTGCAAAAGACCGCCAGGTGGCCCTCGGCGGTCTTTTCTAAATGTTCAAGTTAAGGGGAACGCAAAATATTCTGCAAGAGGTGTTACACATCATATTCCGGAGCAGAACTCTCGTCCTTCCGCAGCTCGGCGCGGTCGATGATCCGCTTGTGACTCCCCACGTACTTGGCAATGGTCAGGACGGCTACGTATAGCGCACTATAGGCCAAGAAGGTCAAAAGGAACAGACTGTAGGGGGTCTTGTTGATGAGGGAGTCATAGGTGATTTTCCAACCGTTGTGCAGGAGGCCTGCCGTGAAGCGGACGGAGCCCGAAATGAACGCCTGGAACTTAAAGAGCATGGCAAAAAGCAGATGCAGTATGATGGTGGGTATACAACCGGCAATGGTTTCGGAAACACTGCATTCTGCCTCGCGGTAGCCTTCAAAATATCCCAAAAAGCCGATAAGGGCGGGGACACCCACAGTATAGATCACGATACGGATCACGGTCAGGACGGGGTAAGAAAGCAGTACGAATTTTTCCACGATGGAGACGAGCAAGGCCTCAGCCAGCATGACCAGCAGGCAGGAGCCGAGAAAATACAGAAAGTATACGCCGAAATTCAGCGCGACGTTTTTGATTTTCATAAGAATCAGTAGGCGGTGCTCATCAGATCGGTGAGCATTTCGTCGGAGCGGCGCTTGATCAGCGCGGCGTAGTAGGCGACTACGATGATTTCCAGGGCGTTGGCCAGGCGCTCACGCGCACCGTCCATAACCTCCGTGTAGTCGGAGATCTGCTCACGGATGACGTCCTTGATGGAGGCCATGGAGCAAACGTCCTGCTGCATCAGGGTGTCCAGAATGCGGCAGATGTAGTCGTACAAGACGGAATCACGAATGATGTCGTCGCTTTTGTCATCAATCTTACCGTTGATGTAGTAGAGCAGAAGGGCGATCTTGTCCAGCTGGATGCAGGAACGGAGCATATTGATGATGAGAATATGCGCAACCTGATCGATGTTGTATTTCTTAAGGCGAGCGTTGGCGACCCAACCCCGCTTGGTCCAGTTTTGCAAGGTGGAGCCGTCGATACCCGAAACCTCGCGGATTTGGGAAAGCATCACACCTTCGCTGATGAAGAAGACCTTGGACAGGAACTCAAGACCGGTTACGTTGCCCATGTCGCTTTTTTTCAGCTTGGTGCCGGGGATCAACGAGTCGTTAATTTCAAGATTCATAAAATACCTCCGTAATCATAAGGATCGACGTTGAATCGACCCTGTACAAAGAGCCCTGTACGGCGTGTCGCCTGTACAGACTCCTCTTAATTATGCTTTTATTATATCGTACAATCAAACGATTGTCAATACCAAAATCAAAATTTTTGCGAATCATTTACAAATTTTATCATATTATTTCCTATCAGTACAGGACGAGGGAGTGATGGGTGTGCGGGTGAGTCGGAGTGCTTGGATCTTTTGGATTGCGCTTTTGATGACGGGAGCATGGACTGCATGGCGATCCGGTAAGACGGCGTGGGAGCTGGCGATGGAAATGCGTCCGTGGTGTGTGATCCTTGCGTCGGCAGGAATGCACGAGCTGGGACACGGCGTTGCCGCCTGGGGGGCGGGGGTGCGAGTGAAGGGACTTCGTGTGGATCTTTTGGGTGCTCGGATATGCCTGGAGGGGCTTTTGTCCTATGGGCAGGAGATCCTCGTTGCGGCAGGAGGGCCTGTGGCAAGCTTCCTGTGTGCGGCGATTGGCTATCCAATGTGGGCGAGCGGATGCGGGGAAGGATGGCGCTTGTTCGGGGACGTATCCTTAGCCTTTGGTATACTGAACCTGTTTCCTGCTTGGAGCTTGGACGGCGGGCGTATTCTGCGCAGCGCGGTGGCTCTCTTGGCAGGGGATCGGACGGCGGCCGTGCTTCTTCGATGCACGACGGCGCTATGCCTGGCTCTTTTGTGGCTTTGGGCGACCTATGCTCTTTTGCGAGCAAACAGCATGCTTTCGGTGTTCGCCTTTTCCCTGTGTCTGCTGGGACGGGTGATGCGGGAGGAGAGTTGACCGAGGAATCTCTGAAGGTTCATCCCGCAGGAAAAAAGAACTGTAGAACATGAGATAAAACTTTTCGGAAAACTCTTGACAAATCCGAGAAAATATGCTATAATAGCCCACATCACAGAAATGCGACGAAGGAATTATTCTTCATCCGGTATGCTTTCAGAGAGTCGGCGGGCGGTGCGAGCCGATACAGAGGATGAAGCAAGTCTCGTTCCCGAGCAGAGATGCCCAACCGTTTTGCAGTAAGCGTCTCCGGTTTGTCCCGTTATAAGACAGAGGAGCTGATTGGCTCTGAGAGGTGACCTTTTTTCGGAAAGGTAACCGAGGTGGTACCGCGAATGAATTTCGTCCTCGGATGTATGTTTATACATCCGGGGTTTTTGTTTTCTGATAAAAATCCAGTGTTAAGTAAGGAGATCCCTATGAGAATTGCAGACCGTACCCTGTGCAGGGAGAACTGCACCTTCAGTTTCAAGGAAAAGATCGAAATCTGCCGTCAGCTTGAAAAGCTGAAGGTGGATGTGGTGGAGCTGCCCGCTATTGAAAATCCCAAGACCGATATCCTGTTCGTCCGCACAGCATCCTCCTTCCTGGGCGGTTGCGTGCTGTCGGTGTGCGTGGGTATGACCGCCGAGAGCTTTGAGCAGGCGGTACAGGCCATTTCCGCCGCAAAGGCGCCTCGCCTGCGGGTAGAGGTCCCCGTGTCTCCTGTAGGGATGGAATATACGGCGCGTAAGAAGCCTCCCAAGATGATCGAGTGGGTTTCAGCCACCGTTGCAAAGGCGCGCACCGCTTGCGCTGACGTGGAATTCTGCGCCGTGGATGCGACCCGCGCGGAGCCTTCCTTCCTGGAGGCAGTTTTGGCCGCCGCTGTGGAGGCGGGCGCAACCTCTGTGACCGTCTGCGACAACACGGGCGAGAAAATGCCGGACGCGTTTGCCGCCTTCGTGGAGAGCGTGACCAAGACCGTAAGCGTGCCTGTGGGTGTATCCTGCGACGATCAGAACGCCATGGCCGCCGCTTCGGCAATTCTGGCCGTTCGCGCGGGCGCGGATACCGTCAAGACCTCTGTAGACGGTACCGGCGTATCATTGGAGGCCTTCTGCGGGATCGTGAAGAACTGCGGTCATCATTACGGCTTCTCCGCCGGTATCCAACTCACCGAATACCACCGCATCGTCCGCCAGATCTCCCGGATCGTGGCCGGAAGAGGCGTGGATCGCAATGCGGCCGTGAACGTGGCCTCTGCGTGTGAGGCCGGCTTTACCCTGGATGCTCGCGACGATAAGGCCGCCGTGGCTGTTGCCGTGGCCAAATTGGGTTATGACCTGTCCGACGAGGACATCGAGGCGGTCTACAATGAGTTCGTGCGTGTAGCGGTCAAGAAGAACGTTGGCCCCAAGGAGCTGGAGGCCATCGTTTCGGGCGCGGCTATGCAGGTGCCGCCCACATATACCCTGGTCAGCTATATGGTCAACAGCTCCGGCGGTAACGCCCTGTCTGCCAGCGCCCAAATCGTGCTGGATAAGAAGGGAGAGCAGCTGCAAGGCATCTGTATGGGTGACGGCCCCATCGATGCCGCATTCGTGGCTTTGGAGCAGATCATTGGCTGTCATTTTGAGCTGGACGATTTCCAGATCCAGGCCGTGACCGAGGGTAAGGAGGCCATGGGATCGGCTCTGGTTAAGCTTCGCGCCGACGGTAAGCTGTATGCAGGAAAGGGTATTTCCACCGACATCATCGGCGCCAGCATCCGCGCTTTCATTGCGGCGGTCAACAAGATCGTGTTTGAGCAAGCCGTTTGACGTCTGACCCTGTGTTTCGTTTGTAAGGAAGGTATAGATCATGAAACTCTCTTTTTCTACCAAGGGATGGCACAACCACACCTTTGATGAATTTTGTGATATGGCCTCCTCGTTAGGCTTTGCCGGCGTGGAGATCCACAATATCCACGGCTCTATGTTCACCGACCGTGACGGAGCCTTCTACGATTACGCCGCCGCGGCCACTCTGCGTCGCCTCTACGAGAAGAAGCTGACTGTGCCCTGCATCGACTGCCTCATCGATCCCTCGGATGCCAACCGCGCCGATGAGTCGGTAGCCGAGATCCTGCACTGCATGGACGTGGCCGGGAATTTGCGCATCCCGAATATCCGTTTGCGTACGGCGGCCGCCTCTGAGGAGGATGCGCCCGCTGCCATTGAGAATACCGCCTCCATCATTGCCCGCGTACTGCATGAGGCGGAATCCCGCGGCGTTTGCCTTTTGATGGAGACCTCAGGTCTGTTCTGTAAGTCCGCCACGCTCCGTGACGTGCTGGATCGCTTCGCCAGCGATAGCTTCGGCGCGCTGTGGCAGTTGTCTGCCGCCAATTTTGGCGGTGGTGAAACCCCTGAGGAGATCATCAAGAACCTGGGTGCCTACGTCCGTCACGTTCACTTCTGCGACACCCGCCGCACCGGGGACGGTCTGGAATTCTGTCTGGCCGGTGAGGGCGAGCTTCCCATTGCCGACATCATGCAGGCTCTCCGCTCGGTCAACTACGACGGCCACATCTCCTTGGTGTGGGATCCCCGCTGGTGCGAGGAGCTGGACGATATGGAGATCATCCTCTCCCAGTTCGCCAGCTTCATGAAGCAGTTCGACGACCCCTCCCGCAAGCGCCGTACTCTTTACTTCAACCGCGCTCATACGGGTGAGTATGTCTGGGAAAAGGACCAGCTCATTGACCTGACCTTCTCCCAGGTGCTGGACCGCATGGTGGAGGAATTTCCCGATCAGTACGCATTCAAGTACACTACCCTGGACTACACCCGCACCTATTCCGAATTCCGCGACGACGTGGACACCTTTGCCCGTGCGCTGGTTTCCATGGGCGTTAAATCGGGGACTCACGTGGCGGTGTGGGCCTCCAACGTACCCCAGTGGTACATCGCCTTCTGGGCGACCGTTAAGCTGGGCGCGGTGCTGGTGACCGTCAATACCGCCTACAAGATCCACGAGGTGGAGTATCTGCTCCGTCAGTCGGATACTCATACCTTGATTATGACCGAGGGCGCCAAGGATTGCCACTACGGTCGTATCGTAGCTGAGCTTTGTCCTGAGCTGGATACGCTCCGTCCCGGCACGCCTCTCCACGCCCGCCGGTTGCCCTTCCTGCGCAACGTCATTACCGTAGGCTACCGCCAGAAGGGATGTATGGAGTGGCACGAGGCCGTGGCCCGCTCGGTGCAGGTTCCTCTGGAGGAGGTTCACCGCATGGCCGCCGCCGTCAACAAGGACGACGTCTGCAACATGCAGTATACCTCGGGTACCACAGGCTTCCCCAAGGGCGTTATGCTGACCCATTACAATGTGGTCAACAACGGTAAGTACATCGGTGACCACATGGAGCTGTCCACCGCCGACCGCATGATGATTCAGGTGCCCATGTTCCACTGCTTCGGCATGGTGCTGTCCATGACCGCCTCCATGACCCACGGTGCCACCATGTACCCCCTACCCTACTTCTCCCCCAAGCCTGCTCTGGCTTGCGTTCACAACGAGCATATCACCGCCTTCAACGGCGTGCCCACCATGTTCATCGCCATGATGCAGCACGAGGACTTTGCCAAGACCGATTTCTCCTATATGCGGATCGGTATCATGGCGGGTGCCAACTGCCCCGCCGACCTCATGAAGAAGGCGGCACAGCCCGACGTTATGAATATGAGGGAGATCGTATCGGTCTACGGTCAGACCGAGGCCGCTCCCGGCTGTACCATGTCCAGCTACTATGATAGCCTGGAGGTGCGCACCGAGACCGTCGGCTCAGCCTTTGCCAACGTGGAGTGTAAGATTATCGACCCCGAGACGGGTCTGGATTGCCCCGACGGAGTCAATGGTGAGTTCGTCGCCCGTGGCTACAACATCATGAAGGGCTACTACAAGATGCCCAAGGCCACCGCCGAGACCATCGATGCCGACGGATGGCTCCACACGGGTGACCTGGCCTGCCGCCGTCCCGACGGAAATTACAATATTACGGGCCGTCTCAAGGACATGATCATCCGAGGCGGTGAGAACATTTACCCCAAGGAGATCGAGGAGTTCATCTACACCCATCCCAAGGTCCGTGACGTCCAGGTCATCGGCGTGCCCGACCAGCAGTACGGCGAGGAGATCATGGCCTGCATCATCCTCAAGGAGGGCGAGACCATGACCGTGGAGGAGATGAAGCAGTACATCCTCGACCACATGGCCCGCCACAAGGTGCCTCGCTACATTGACTTCGTTGAAAAATTCCCCATGAACGCCGCCGGCAAGATCCTCAAGTACAAGATGCGCGAGGAAGCCGCGGAGCGGTTGGGGCTGAAGAAGTAAATTGGGGTTTGTCGAACTGTTTGACGGAACAAATCAGTATGTTTCTCGGGGGCTACTCATCCGTCACGCCCTTCGGGCGTGCCACCTTCCCTCACAAGGGAAGGCTCATGCAGTGTGTTTCTTGTCAAGCGAAAAACCTTTAGGTATCAGTATATTTTCGGCTTTAGGAAAACGAAAGGCACACCACGAAAGCCTTCCCTTGTGAGGGAAGGTGGCACGCGAAGCGTGACGGATGAATAGTCACTCTACCCCAGCCCACTCTGTTCCGCCAGACCGATAAACCCAAATTTGAAAATACCAAAACCAGAACCATCATGAAAAACAATTACACCATCATCGACTCCCACTGCCACGTGTACCCCGAAAAGATCGCGGCCCGTGCAGTGGAGTCCACCGATCATTTCTACGATACACACGCCCACGGGCAGGGAACCGTTACCGACCTTCTGGCCGTCGGTGAGGCGGCGGGGTGCGACGGCTACGTGATCCAATCCGTGGCCTCTACCCCTCACCACGTGGAGTCCATCAATCGCTTCATCGCTACCGCCATATCCGAGGCAGAGAGTCAAGGACACGGCGGCAAACTCACGGGGCTGGGGACACTCCACCCCGACCATCCCGACCTGAAGGGAGCGGTGAAGGACATGATCTCCCACGGCCTCCACGGGGTCAAGCTCCATCCCGATATGCAGAAGTTCTGTATCGATGATGAGCGCGCCTACCCCATCTATAAGCTTTGCGAGGAGAACAACCTTCCCATCCTCATGCACATGGGGGATCCCCGCTTTGACTACTCTCATCCTGACCGACTCTACCGTGTACTGACCGATTTCCCCACCCTTACGGTGGTGGGTGCCCACATGGGGGGCTGGGCGAACTGGAGCTATGCCTGCGAGCGGCTATCCGACTTCCAAAGCTTGTACGTGGACACCTCCTCCAGCATGGCTACCCCTGCAAAGGAGTATGGCATTGAGCCTCACGTGACCTCCCTTACTCCTGAACACACCGCAAGCCTGATCCGCCGCTGGGGCGCGGAGAAGGTGCTGTTCGGCACGGACTACCCCATGTGGTCCCAGGCCGACGATCTGAAGGTCTTTTTCGACATGGGGCTTTCTGAGTCCGAGAACCGTATGATCCTGTCCCAAAACGCCCAAAAGGTGTTTTCCATCCATTGAATTCCCCGCAATCCCATCGCAATTCCACACCGCCGCCCGAATCGTCTCCCGCATGAGTGATCCGAGCGGCGCATTTTTGTATAAGGAGAACCGGGCTTGCCGGAAGTGTACGTCCGATATGCTTCGGAAATGCCCGTAACCATGATATGTCTGCTTTGACCACCAAGCCCTCGGGGCGCAACGTCTACCTCGATCTCTTCAAATTTTTCCTCTGCTACATGGTCATTTGCATCCATCTGGTGCAGACTGCCTACCCCATCTATCCGTTATACCGCCTGTCGGTGCCTATGTTTTTCTTGATCAGCGGGTATTTTCTCTATACCCCCGACCCCGAAAAGGCCAAGAGCCGCGCCCCCGGTTTTATCCGTCGGTGCGCCACCTACATGGCGGTGGGTATCGCCATCCATACGGTGTATGAGGTCATCGCCTTCCTCGTGGACGACATCAGCGTGGGCTGGCTGCTAACCACCCTGTTCTACGACGACCCCGCCAAATTCTGGTTCCGCTTCTTCTTTGAGAATGCGCCTATTCCTTACTACACCGTTGGGGCGCAGACGTGGTTTCTGATCGCCCTGTTCACTCTGTCTCTGGTGCATTACACGCTGGCGCGGAGCGGAAAACTGTGGTGGTACAAATGGATGGTTCCCGTATGCTTTGTCTGCTACTTCTTCTTCACGGCGGGGGTCTACTTCTTTCAGCCCGAGACCTCCGTGCAGATGCGGTATATGCGTAACGCCTGGTTCTTCGGTCTGCCTTGCTTCGGTCTCGGATACCTGATTGCGGGGATCAAGTGGCCAAGGGGGCGGTTGGCGCAGGTGATCTATGGGGGACTGGGTGCTGTCTTCTTTGGTCTGCAGATTTTGGAGGACTCACTCTGGCGTACCCCCAACTGCAAGATCGAGATGTACGTCAGCGGTGTCATCGCCGCCGTGTGTCTGCTCCAGTTCTTCCTCTGCATCCGCCGCGCCGAGTGCGGGCTCTACTACAAGTGGATCGGCAAATCCGCGCCGTTTTACGTTTACATACTCCACATGGTGGTGGCGGTGACGCTTTCGCGGTTCGTGGCGATGGAGAATCTGTATCTGAAATCCCTTGCGGTGTTTTTGATCTCCTTTGTGATCTACGAGACGGTGTACCTCGGGCAGATGGGGGTCAAGCACCTCCGCGCAAGGAAAAAAACGGCATAAAAATGACCCACCCGCGAAAAACGGGTGGGTTTTGCTATGGGAATGGATTACTTAAGGTACAGCGCCATGGCTACGGTACTGACGGCGGGCTCGGCAGGGACAGTCAGAATACCCTTGTCCACCATGGAATCCAGCAGGATTCCGCGGAGCTTCCACATGGTGGAGGAGGCGCAGTAGGGAAGCTGATCCTCCAGGACGGCGTGTCCCTCGCGGCGGAGCAGGGCAACCATGCGGTCAAAGACGGTCTGGACGGCCTCCTGCAGGGAAGCATACTCGGGCAGGGCGGCGATCTCTCGGCGGATGGCCTCCTTTTCATTGCCCCGGAAGGTGATGATGTTGGGGATCACGCGGCCGTCCTCGCCGATGGAGAAGGTGTAGGGGTTGCGGCGGTCGAAGATCTCCCGCTCGGTGGGGGTCAGGGTGTCCGCCCGCCTCCCCTCGCGGATCATGTCGCCGATGAGCTTGATGGCGGGGGAGTTCCAGGTGGCGGCGCGGTTCCACATATCCCACTTGCCGATCTGGTAGCTCCAGAACTGGGTGCCGGTCTCCATCATGGAGCCGGTCTGCCCCACGAACCACTCCTCTTCGATGCCCTCGCCCTCGTAGCCGATGAAGCCCCAGCTGTCTTCGGGGTGCTTGTGCTTCACGGGGAAATCGTGGGTGTGGCCCTTACAGCCGTGGACCATCTGATCCAGCAGCTCCAGGGCCAGGTGCCACTTCATATCTCCGTCGGTCATGGCCTCGGGGATGAAGCATCCCTTGCGGTAGATGGGGATGGCTTTCTCCATGATTGTGTCGTACCGCTCCGCCCAGTCGCGGGACATAAGAAGCAGCTCGTTGCGGATGGCTACCTGTAAATCCCGGCTTTCGATGAAAAAGTTGGTTACAAAGCGGTTTCCTACCTCTTTGAGAAGTCCCGCGTCTACCAGCGCGGCGATTTCCTCCTCCATGTAGGGCATCGCCACGCCTACGGCTACAGACAGCTCCTCGGCGGTGGACGGGTTGTTGCCTGCTTCCAGCAGGATATTCTTGGGGAGCATACGCTGAACAGCTGACCAGGGCAGACCGCTGATCTGGCTTCCGCTGGATACGAAGCGCACCTCCTCGGGCTTATAACTCTTGGGTCCAAATTCTCTTGCCATTTTCATTCCCTCCTTGAGAAGATTACGGGAGCGGAACAGACGGGATTTGACCGTCCCCTCGGGCTGACCCAGGGCACGGGCGATATCGCCAACCGATCTGTCCTCGATGTAGTAGGCCACCACGATCTCGCGGTAGTCTCGGCCCAGAAAGGCCAGCTCACGGCGGAGGATGGCCATTTCCTCCGCGTGGGCGTATTCCTCGGCCACAGAAGGGGAAGTATTATATCCTCCCGCGGTCAGGATATTCTCGGTCTCGGGCTCGTCGGGGTCGATGAAGGACTCCGCCTCTGCGCGACTACGGCGTGTTTTGGCCCACAGGGCATAGCGGTTGCGCGCGATCTGCCATACCCAGGCGGGAAAATTCACCACGTCCACCCCCTCGTGCAGGGCGGTCAGGATCTGCACCGTGATGTCAGAGGCTAAATCCTCGGCCTCGTGGGAGTCGCCGGTCTTGCGGAGGCAGTAGTAGAATATTTTACCCATGTACTCCTGCCCGTACAGCTCGGCGAGATGCTTGGTGTCGGTCATGTTCCTCACTCCTTTCGATCATATAGTGTGCGAAGGGAAGATTTGGTTGCAAGCTTTTCAAGGAAAATTCAGAAAATTTATGGGGCGGAAAATTGACGGAATCTTTTTCGTTGCATTTCTATGCCCTGAAAAAGTGTGTGGGGAGAACCTCCTTTTAGAGGTTCTCCCCATAATGAATTCGGAATTTAGTCCTCTTTCTTTTTGCAAGCAACCCAGGCGGCGGCCAGGGCGGGAAGCACCAGGACGATGCCGCTTACGGTGGAAGCACATCCGCCGTCGTTCGAGGAGCTCGTGCCTGCGGAGGTGCCGGGCTCAGCGGTAGTGGCGGTGTTTTCAAGAGTCTGGGACTCGGTTTCGGTTACGGTGGTCTCCTCCTCGGCTTGGATGCTGAGGGTGGTGGGCTGGGTATAAATGGTGTAGCCCAGGGTACGATCCTTCACACCCAGGATGAAGGAGATCTGACCCGACTCGCCCACGACGGTCATCTGATTGCCGTCGATTGAAATCAATTCCTCACCCTCCAGAACCGTGACGGAGGAGGGGGCCTTGGCGGAGGTGTTGCGGTTGTAGGTGGTTACCGCAGTGTTCAGCGCAAGAACATCATTGGGAAGAAGTTGGGTGCTTTCGGGCGTATAGGAAACGTACTGAGTCAAACGCTTGATGACGTGAGCATCGTTGCCCGTCAAGCTGGAGAAGCCGTCCAGGAAATGATTCTTGTAGTCGTTGTCGCCGTAGAAGGTCCAGGGGTTTACGCTGATACCGCGGAGCATGAAGGCGCGAATCTCGCGGGGGCTGTAAGACTCCCAGCCGGGGTTAACGGTACCGTTGTGAGGTGCGGCGAATTCCATAACGGTGCGCAGATCCTCGTCGGGATTGGAGCCGTTCATGAAGCCGTACCAGTCCTCACAGAGAACGCCCAGAGCCATCTCAGGCCAATGCTTTCTCATATAGCCCATGGTATCCTCGTTGAAGGTGATGACGGTGCATTGATCGTACATACCGTATTCGTTGACCATGTCGCGGATGATGGGTACGATTTCTTCCTTGTGGGATTTGATCTCGATAAAGAGCATGCAATCCTTATCCTTGAATGCATCCATATACTCGTTCAGGGTGGGGATGCGGAGCTGGCCATACGTAGGATCGTTTTCCCAACCGCGGTTGACGTACAGCTCCTTCAGCTCAGCCAGGGTGCAATCCTCCATATGGAGATCCCCGTTACAGGTGTCTCCCGTAGTGATATCGTGCATAGCGGCAACGTGACCGTCTGCGGTGAGGAACACATCCATCTCTACCACGTTAGCGCTGTTTTCATAGGCCAGGAGAGAGCCCTCTACGGTGCACTCGGGGGCAAGGGTGGGAATGCCGCGGTGTCCGACGTTCAAGGGCGTGCGGGTCAAGGTGTTTTCTGCCAGCTTGTTGCAGGCGATATCCAGGAGGCTGTCGGTGGCATCCGAGATCACGCCGACGGCACCGGACAAAAGGGCGTGATACTGCTCGGTTACGGTGGGCTCATCGGAGATCTGCGTCCAAACGTTGACTTGATGCTCGAAGAGGTACTGAACCGTATCCTTGGTGCAGAGGTGAGCGGGCAGGATTGCCACGTTGGCATTATAGGTCTTGGTGGCGCGGCGGATATCCAGGCACTGCTCAGTGGTAAGAGCGGCGGCATCCTTGTAGGTCTCGGTGCAATCCAGTACACCGACGGTGTAGGGAAGTGCCTCACGGGTGGTTTTCAGGAGCGTTTGATCGGCGGAGATCAGCAGGCAATCAAAGAAGTTGAGCTCCTTCAGATAGGTGATCAGGGCATCTGCCGTAGCCTGGTCGCTGATGCGGAATGCGGGCAGGATCTTATAATTGAGGGCGGTAAGCACCTCGTCCAGCGTGGCAAAGGGGGCTCCGTCGGTGCCGAGGACCTTCAGATCCTTGTTCACGGTGTACAACGTTGTGGCGGGCTTGGTGCTTGCGGTGGAGACGGCATCCAGCTCCGCCTTGGAATTGATTTCTCGAATCATGGCGATATCGCCGACGATGTGAGTTGTAGGCTGGGAGACGGCAACGTACGTCTGGGCGGCGGCCTTGGTGCCACTCTCTGCTGCGGCATGGACGGTCAGCCCGGAGACCAGAGTGGACGTTGCCAGCAGACCTGCAATCAGCGCGGATAAAATGCGAGTGTGCTTCATAAGTAGGTTCCTTTCTAATTATATGTCATATAAAATTTGACAAAAATATTATACATGGTGGATGTTGAAAAGTCAAGAGACAAAATGTACAGTTCGGCGGCTTTCTTTTTGTTGAAAAAAACGGATTCGGAGGAGTGCTCTGATACGGGGGACACACGAAAAAATAAGGCATTTTTGGATTAATCTTTCGCAAAAAAACGAAAATTCCCTTGACTTCCCGATACATATTTGTTATAATATAACGGATACTATTTCGAATACCGAACAGGAGGTGATATTGTGGCGAAAAAAACGGTCTCGAAGCAACGTTCCTGTGGGAAACACGTTTTTGCAGGGGTGCTGGCGACGGTGTCTTTGTGCGTTGGCATGCTGGCCCCCATGACGGGCTGCGCGAAGACCCTTACGTATACGCTGGAGGCGGGGAACGATCTGCCCAGTCCGTACCGCTTGGTGGGTGCTGATGGCGCGACATACGTAGCGGGCTTTGACGAAACCTGTGTGAACCGTCCGGGAACGTATAAAATTCCCATGACCGATGCAAGCGGAAAAAAGTACGTGCTGAAGCTGACCGTGCGCGACCGTAAGGCGCCCGTTGTCACGACACGGCACGTCTACTACGCCAAGGGCGTTGGCGTGCCCGATGCATTGGACTTTATCAATACCATTATCGAAGCGGATGAATATCAGGCATACTTTGAATGCGACCTGCCCAATATGGATCAGATCGGTGATTACGACGTGGTCTTCCGTGTGGAGGATGCAAGCGGTAACCGAACCAAGCAGCTTCATTCCATTCTGACCGTAATCGAGGATAACGAGGCTCCGGTTTTTGAATCCGTTCCGGAGCTTTCCGCCTTTGTAGGCGAGGCCATTGCTTACCGCAAGGGCTTGATCGTTAAGGATAACTGCGGCGGTGAGGTGGACGTACAGGTGGATTCCTCAGCGGTGGATCCCAATACCCCCGGTGACTACGTTGTCAGCTTTACGGCAACCGACGCCTCGGGCAATACGTCCTGGGCGACCACGACCCTACACGTGTATGAGAACCAGGTTACCGAGGAGCAGCTGAACGAGAAGATTGATGCGGTGATCGCGCAGATCATCACGCCGGATATGGATAAGGAAGCCCAGCTTCGTGCCGTATACACTTACGTGTACGACCATATCGCCTATACCTCGGATTCAGATAAGTCCGATTGGATCCGTGCGGCCTATGACAGCTTATTTATGACCGGCTCGGGAGATTGCTACAACTACTTCTCGGCCTCTATTGCATTCTGCCGCCGTTTGGGCATCGACTACCGTGAGATCGAGCGAACCAAGGGGGCCGCAGAGGGAACCCATTTCTGGATCATGGTCAATATCGGAACCGACGAAAAGCCCAGATGGTATCATTTCGATTGCACGCATCTCCGTGCCTCCTTCTCACATAGCGGCTGTCTGCTGACCGATACTCAGATCAAGGCCTTCAATCGCTTCCGTGCCGGGTTCTACGCCTACGATGCGGCGTCCTATCCGGCCTCGGATAAGACCATCATCACCCGCACGCCCGATTTGGAAAAATTCTATTGAAACGGAGTTTTTATATGGAAAACGTATGTCGTTATACTTCCGAGCAAGTCCGCAAGGCCGGTCTGACCATTATTACCGCCCACGCGGGCTGTGAAGGAACTCCCGCCAACAGCCTGGAGAACATCCTTGCCGCCATCGAGTCGGGGGCTGAGATGATGGAAATCGACGTCCGCTCGGACGGCGACCGCCTCTATCTCTACCACGATGCCAAGGACGACCCCTCCTCCTGTGTCTCCTTTGAGACCTTCATGAGCATCCTTGCCG
Source organism: Oscillospiraceae bacterium (assembly GCA_015064695.1). Lineage (GTDB taxonomy): Bacteria > Bacillota > Clostridia > Oscillospirales > CAG-272 > CAMEON01. The sequence continues at coordinate 19,781 of SVRS01000035.1, forward strand.
ACGTTCCTGCTTTGCGGGTCAACTGCGACGTCAAGCAGGAGGGCCTGGTGGCTCCCGTCATGGAGATCGCCCGCAAATATGGCCAGGAGTGGCGCATTCTGTTTACCGGCTCCTGCAACGAGGACGGCCTCCTGGCAGAGGGCCTTGGGGCTGACCTTTGGGTGGGCATCTGGGATGGTGATCCCAAGACCGTCATGCATGAGCATGCCGAGAAGTACGGCTATCTGAAAAATCTGACCATCAACACGAATGCGGGACTCATCACCGATGAGAACGCCGCCTACCTTCGCGAGCAGGGCGTAGGCCTGTCGGGCTGGACCATCAGCAACGAGGCAGATCTCCGACGCTTCCTTAAGCTGGGGCTGACCAACATCACCACCCGTACCCCCAAGCTGGCCTTGGCTTTGCGGGATGAGATCCAAGGTACCCCTGCCTCCTGCGGCCTTGTCCCCGAGGCACAGATCGAGACCTTGATCCGCGCGGCGGGAAAAATCATGCGGAGTGTTCCCGATGAAGTCCGCAACAATCCCGATTGCAAGGAGGGAAGCGCCAACTTCGTCACGGCCTACGACGTCAAGGTTCAGGAGTTTCTGAAAAACGGTCTGTCGGAGCTGATTCCCGATGCCAAGTTTTTTGCTGAGGAGGACGGCGAGAGCTGCCGACAGCTGGGTGAAGGCTATACCTTCATCATCGACCCCATCGATGGCACCACCAATTTCATGTGCGGCTATAATACCTCCGCCGTATCGGTGGGCCTGCTCCTGGATGGTGAGCCCATTTTCGGCGGCATCTACGATCCCTACCGCGACGAGTATTTCTCGGCGGTGAGAGGGCAGGGAGCTACCTGCAACGGTGCCCCTATCCACGTCTCCGACCGTCCCGTATCCCGCGGTATCGTGGCCATCGGTGCCGCTCCCTACCGCAAGGATACCCTGGCGGATACTATGCTCTCCATGACGGGCGACCTGTTCGCCGCCTTTGCCGATTTCCGCCGTTCGGGCTCTGCCGCGTTGGATATTTGCCACGTGGCCTGCGGCCGCTCGGATGCCTTCTGTGAGCCTGTCCTGTCTCCCTGGGATTTTGCGGCCGGTACGGTCATTCTCGCTGAGGCGGGAGGCAAGGCCACCAGCTTTGCCGGTGAGTCCTTGAACCTCTCCGCACCATCTTCCTGCGTATTTGGCAGTGCCGTCGCCCACGGAGTAGCCTTGGAAATCTGCCGCAAATACGCACCGACGATCGAAAAAGTTCTTTGATTTTACATAAAGTTACATAAAGGAATCCACCATGCTCAACAACATTCTTCAATATCTGGAACAAACCGCCCCGCGCTTGCCGGACAAGCTGGCCTTTTCTACGGGTACCGAGGGGCTGACCTTCTTCGAGCTTCATACTCACGCTCGCACCATCGGCGCGGAGCTGCTTCGCCGCGGCTATACCCGTGAGCCCGTGGCGGTGCTGATGGACAAGCATCCCCATACCATCGCTACCTTCTTCGGTGCTCTTTACGCAGGGTGCTACTACGCGGCCTTGGACGGGGATATGCCTCCTGCCCGCATGGGACTGATCCTGGACACCCTCAAGCCTCGTTTGCTCATTTGTGACAAAAAGAATCAAAAGACCGCGCGAAAGCTGGTCGAGGACGGCATTTTCGGCGGTGAGTTACTCTGCTGGGACGACATTTGCGCCGCCAAGGGCGGGGAGTTGACCCCCGCCGACGAAGCGGCCCTCGCTGACGTCCGTGCGCATCAGATCGACACCGATCCCATTTACGTGGTCTTTACCTCGGGCTCTACGGGGGTTCCCAAGGGTGTCGCCGCCTGCCATCGGTCGGTCATCGACTATACCGAGTCGCTGTGCGAGGCCATTGGCTTTGACGAGAACACCGTATTTGCCAACCAGACGCCGCTGTATTTCGATGCTCCCCTCAAGGAGATCATGCCCACCATCAAGTTCGGTGCCACCGCCTACCTGGTACCCAAGATGCTGTTCATGTTCCCCGTCAAGCTCTGCGACTACCTCAACGAGCATCGCATCAACACCGTCTGCTGGGTGGTGTCGGCGCTGACCATGATCTCGTCTTTAGGAGCCTTGGATAAGAATCCCCCAAAGTACCTGACAACGGTCTGCTTTGGCAGTGAGGTGTTCCCCCGCAAGCAGTACGACCTCTGGAGGCAGGCCCTCCCCGAGGCAAGATTCTTCAACCTCTACGGCCCCACCGAGGCAACGGGGATGTCCTGCTACTGGCCTGCCCGCGATCTCGCCCCCGACGAGCCTATCCCCGTGGGCAAGCCCTTCCGTAATACGGATCTCATGCTCCTGACCGACGACGGCCGCCGTGCCGCTATCGGGGAGGAAGGAGAAATTTGCCTGCGAGGCACCTGCGTGACCCTGGGCTACTACGCCAACCCCGAAAAGACCGCTGAGGCCTTCGTGCAGAATCCCCTCAACCCCTTCTATCCCGAGATCATCTACCGAACCGGTGATATCGGACGGCTCAATGATCACGGAGAGCTGGTATTCATTTCCCGCCGTGATGCGCAAATCAAGCATATGGGTCATCGCATCGAGCTGGGGGAGATCGAGGCCGCCGCCGCGGCTGCCGACGGAGTCCGCGCCGCCTGTTGCGTCTACGATGCCCCCGGCAAACGGATTGCTCTGTACTATGTGGGCGATGTGGAGGAGAGTGCTTTGTCTGCGGCGTTGAAAACCACCCTGCCCCGCTACATGATCCCTGCCTTTTGCGAAAGGCTGGCCGCGATGCCCTTGACCCCCAATGGCAAGGTGGACCGTAAGGGTCTGCGGGAGCGGGCGGAAGCAACGGAATGAACCTGCGCTGCCTAAGCAGTAAACATCATTATGGATGCCAAATATATTATAACAGGAGAATAAACCTATGAATGAACTGATCCAAATCCTCACCGAGCTTCACGATGACGTGGACTTTGCCAACGAGACCGGTCTCGTTGAGAACGGTATTCTCAATTCCCTGGACATCGTTACCTTGATCACCGAGATCAACGACCGCTTTGACGTTCAGATTCCCGCCGAGGAGATCATGCCCGAGAATTTTGACTCGGCCGAGGCTCTGTGGGCGCTGATTACCCGTCTGGACGAGGACTGATACGCAACCATGACTTTGACCTCATTTCCATTCCTCGTCTTTGCCGCCGTGACGGTGCTGGTCTACTATCTTGTTCCGAAAAAAGGACAGTGGATGGTTCTGCTTACTGCCAGCACCCTGTTCTACGGGGCGGCGGGAGGCTGGTATCTGCCGTTTATTTTGGTGACCATCCTTTCCACCTTTCTCATAGCGCGGATGATCGCCAATCATGCGGGGCGGGATGAAGCCTACATAGCCGCCCATAAAGCCGAGCTATCCAAGGAGGAGCGCAAGGCCTATAAGGCGGCAGGGAAGAAAAAGCGCTTTCGTATGCTGGTGTGGGGGCTGGTTCTTAATTTCGGCATCCTGGCGGTGCTGAAATATACCGGCTTCACCGTGAGCGTGATCAATGACGTGATGGGACTTTTTACCGAGTCACGGCTGGATATCCCCTCCCTCATACTGCCTTTGGGTATTTCCTTCTATACCTTCCGCTCTACCGCGTACCTCATCGACGTCTACCGCGGTAAGGCCCGGGCGGCGGGGAATCTCGGCAAATACGCCCTGTTCATATCCTTCTTTCCCGCCGTCATGCAAGGCCCCATCTGCCGCTATAACGATCTGGCAGAGCAGCTTGAGACTCCCCACTCCCCGGAGTGGAGCAATCTCTCCGCAGGCCTTTTGCGGGTGCTTTGGGGTATGTTCAAGAAGCTGGTGGTGGCCGATACCCTCATGGGCGCGGTCAAGACCATCGTGAGCGCACCCGAGGATTTCGGGGGGATGTACGTCCTCCTGCTCATCATCCTCTATTCTGCGGTCATCTATGGCGACTTTACGGGCGGCATTGACATCACCATAGGGCTTTCCCGTATGCTGGGACTGAGGCTGACCGAAAACTTCAACCGTCCCTTCTCCTCCCGCTCTACCGCCGAATACTGGAACCGCTGGCACATCACCATGGGCTCCTGGTTCACCGATTACGTCTTCTACCCTCTCTCTATCTGCAATTCCATGCAGAAGCTCACCAAATGGAGCCGCGCCCACCTGGGCAAGGCCATTGGGATGCGGTTTCCCGTGTACCTGGCAACCCTGTTTACCTGGTTCTTGACGGGTCTATGGCACGGCGCATCCTGGAACTTCATCGTGTGGGGCTTGCTCAACGGTGTCATCATCCTGGTCTCCCGGGAACTGGAACCGCTGTACGGAAAATTCCGCAAGAAATTCCCGAGGCTCACCGCGTCCCCCTTCTACGGAGGCTTCTGCTGTGTCCGTACCTTCTTCCTTATGGGTGCTGTGCGCATTCTGGACTGCTACCGCGACGTGCCCGTCACCTTCAAAGCCTTTGGCTCCATGTTCTACGATTTCAGCCATTGGGGCGATCTGCTGGACGGCTCCTTCATGGATAAGCTGGGACTGACCCTCCCCGTGTGGATATTGGTGGGTATGGCTACCGTCCTGATCTTCTTCATCAGCCGTGCAGGGAAGGAAACACCCGTGGCTGACCGCTTGTCCGCCCGCCCGGTGCTATGGACGTTGGCCTGCCTGGGATTGGCCCTCGTTGTGCTGATCTTCGGCAGCTACGGTATTGGCTTCGATGCCGGCGCATTCATCTATACAACGTTTTAAGGGGGCTGACATGAAAACCATCAACATCAAATTCATTCGCGCCCTCTGCATGATTCTGGCATTGCTGATCCTGGCGGCGCTCCCGGCTATGCTGACTCCCATTCTGGTTCCAAAGTACGTTACGGTATCCAAGGAGGGAAGCCTCACGGAGGAATACTACGCCGCCGCCAAGGAGGTAGGACATGACGTGATCTTTATCGGAGATTGCGAGATCTACGAATCCTTCGTCCCCGCCGTTCTTTGGGAGGAATACGGCATTTCCTCCTACCTCCGCGGAAATGCTCAGCAGCTTGTTTGGCATTCCTACTACATGCTGGAGGACACCCTCCGATACGAAACTCCCAAGGCTGTTGTTTTTAACGTTCTTGCCCTCATGTACGGTGAGCCCCAAAAGGAGGCCTACAATCGCATGGCCCTGGACGGTATGGAATGGTCGTCCGTGAAGGCGGAGGCCATTAAGGCCTCCATGACCGAGGAGGAGGACTTCCTCACCTACCTGTTCCCCTTCTTCCGCTACCACAGCCGATGGAGTGAGCTGACGAGGGAGGATCTCACCTACGCATTCCGGGAAAAGCCCACCGTGTCCGACAGTGGTTACCTGATGCAGACCGCCGTGGAGCCCGAGGATCTTGCGAATCAACCCACGCCCAGCCCTCTGTTGGACCCCAATCTCCCGGAAACGGCAATGGGATACCTGGACCGCATGACTGCCCTTTGCAAGGAAAAGGGTATCGAGTTGATTCTTATCAAGGCTCCCACCAACTACTTCCGATACCATTGGTACGACGAGTGGGATGCTCAGATCGTGGACTACGCTGCAACCCACGGCCTGGCCTACTACAACTTTATGGACGAGAAGGAGGCCATCGGTCTGGATATGTCCAAGGACACCTATGACGCAGGCATTCACCTCAACGTCTACGGTGCCGAGAAGCTCTCCCGCTATTTCGGAGCCATCCTCCGCGACATCCATGAAATTCCCGACCGTCGGAGCGATGATGCCGCTTGCGACGTGTGGCGGAGCCGCGTGATTACCTACCATGCACGCAAAGCCGACATGGAAGCGCAAAACCAAAAGCAATCCTAATTTTTAATTTTACCATCAGAAAGGAAATTACCGCTATGAAACACTCGATTCGAATTTTTGCCGGCCTGCTGGCCGTACTCACCCTGGCTCTCTGCTTGATTGCCTGCTCCTCCGGAGGGAAGGATGGCTACTACTTCCAAACCAATTCCGGCGTGAAGATCGTCATCGGTGACACCGATGAGGTAGTTACCGCTCAGTTGGGCACGCCCATCTCTGAAACCAGCTCCGCCTCCTGCGGCGGCTTTGAGGGAAAGGACTACGTATACACCTACAAGGGCTTCCGCGTATCCACCACTCCTGCCAAGAACGGCCAGATCGTCTGCAAGATCGAGTTGACCGATGATTCCGTTAAGACCCCCGAGGGCGTCTACATTGGCATGAGCCGCACCGATGCCGAGGCGGCCATGAAGGGTAAGACCGGCGAGTCCGTGGGCGGAAACCTGGTGTACACCGCCGACGGTGTCAAGCTGCAGATCGTGTTCCGTGATAACTCCGTGGCCGGTATCCTGTACGTGGCTCAGTAAACAAATTCACACCGCCATGATGAAGATCGGTATTGGCATGGGCTCCTACACCCGCCGCTACGGGCTGGAGGAAGGCCTTCGCCGCTTGAAAGCCCATGGCTACGACGCTTTGGATTATTCCGCCTTTATTCACACCGAAAACCCGATTTTCCACGTTAGCTCTTCCGAGTTTGCGGCCACTCTTTGCCGGGAACGGGAGCTTATCGAGGCAAACGGTTTGTTCGTGGGCCAAACCCACGGCGCATGGCGATGCCCCGCGAGGGACGCCTCGGAGTATGACCGTGCCGAGCGCTTCGCTGCCATGGTTACGGGCATCCGCGGTACCGCCCTGCTGGGCGCTCCCTACTTTGTGATCCATTGCATCATGCCCTTTGGAGAGAACAACCCCGATCACAGGGATGAGCTGTGGGAGATGAACGCCGAATACTACGAAAGGCTTTGTAAAGTGGCCGAGGACTGCGGCGTGACTCTTTGCCTGGAAAATCTCCCCTTTACCGCTCTTCCCCTGTCCCGTACGAGCGAGGTGTTGGAGTTCGTCCGCATGATGAACACCCCTACCATGAAAATCTGCCTGGATACGGGCCATGCCGCCGTGTATGGAGATTCTCCCGCCGATATGGTGCGCATGATCGGGAAGGATTACCTGGCTACACTCCATGTCCACGACAACGATGGTCGCAGTGACTACCATTGGCGCCCCGGAGAAGGCGTGGTTGATTGGGTGGATTTTGGCCGCGCTCTTCATGAGATTGGTTTTGATGGTGTGGTCAATCTGGAAACAGGCCCTGTGCAAACCGATGACCCCATTGCCCGCGAGCAAAGCGAGCTGGAGCTGGCCGCCAAGGTCAAGGCCATAGCTACGTAAAATAGCGTATAAAAAAGACAGAGTGATAGGGCTGGTTCTCATAAGGAAGTTAGCAATTTCTTGTAGGGACCGGCGTCCTCGACGGTCCATTACAATAATTGCATTGCAGAAAACAAAGATTAACCCCGACAGATTTTCAAGGTCTGTCGGGGTGTTTTTGTGTATCAAACAGTCATATATTTTACTCTTCGTGAGTAACAAAAGCCAAGCGACAAGTATGACATACCTTGTCAGCATAAGGATATGGATTATTCAATTTGACAAGCTCCCCTCCACACTTAGGGCAAAACTCTAATTTTTTGTTATTCTTTTCAAATTCAAACCACCCACCAATAGGATTGCACAACAAATAATAGACAGGTTTATTGACATTTCTTTCTAATTCATCTCGGATATCCAAACCTCTTTTGTTTAATTGAGAATTATAGTCAATAATTTGCCTTTTAGTAAAACGATCAGATAAGCTCTCCATCCACAAGCGATCTACAG
>SVRS01000036.1 GCA_015064695.1 Oscillospiraceae bacterium
AGAGCATCGGAAAGCATCGTTTTTGGACTAAAAAGCATCAAAAAGTCAACAAAAGTAGTCAAAAAACGATGGCGTATTTGTTCGGGACGATGAGATCGCAGGTTCGAGTCCTGTCACTTCGACCAAACCTTACTAATTCGAATGTTCGTAATTCCAAACGGATTGAGAACGGATTAGTAAGGTTTTTTTGGATTATAGACTATAGGGGGCCTCTAAATATTCAGCGTGCGGTGAGAGCCGAGTGAGCTCGGCGGCGAGAAGATTTTTCGTCAGCCTAAACAAAAATCACGCGCGGAGTTTATCCTCTGCGAAGAATTTTTAGAGGTCCCCAATAAATGCGGTTTCGGTTGCGTTTTTTCGACATACTCGGCAAAACTGTGGGAAAGGAATTTATCATGAAACTGTTTCAGCGTATCGTGGCGGCCACCCTGGCCTGCCTGCTCTCTCTCAGCACCCTCTGCGGCCTCCCTGCCTCGGCGGTGGATACCGCTACGGTGGGAGAGGGGAAACTCACGCAGATCGTCTTCGGCGAGATCTTCACCGACGCGGATAAGGGAAGCGGCTTTGGCGGCAATCTCTACCTGGAAAAGAACCAGGGCCCCGTCTACTTCGATGGCGTCCGCAATGGGGACTGGCTTGAGTTTCGGATCAACGTGGAGAAGGCGGGGAACTACCACTTCTGCTTCTCCTTCGGCTGGGTGGATGCCACGGGTACCTACTCGGTCAGCGTGGACGGCGGTGAGCCCGTCCAACTGCAAAACACGGTCAAGGGTATCAGCTGGCGGGATTGGACCGACTCCTCTGAGGGGCAGATGCCCCTTTCGGCGGGGGAGCATACCCTCCGCGTCACCATGGGCTGTGACGGACCGAATCTCTACTCCATGAAGCTTGCTCCCGTGGATGTGCCCCTGTCCCGGGGCGGTACCAACAACCGTGCCCCCCTGGGTGACGAGACCTCCTCCCACGGTGCTCAGCAGATCGAGCAATCCTCCGCCGTTCAGTTCAAGTCCACCGTCCCCTTTGCGGGCATCTCCCTGGCCTCGGCCAGCTGGAACAACAACGTGGGCTCCATCCGTATGTCTCTCTTTCGGTGGGACACCTCCTACAACAAGACCCTGAGCGGTACCCCTGTGGCTATCGAGAATTTCGTGGACTTCGCGGATAACCTGACTCTCAAATTCCTCTTTGACGAGGTGGAGGCGGGGGAATATCTCCTCTACATGGAGAACATCACGGGTAACGCCGCCGAGCAGGTGGGCTACTGGGGCTACGCCGCCGCCCGTGAAAACGTCCGTGTCTATAAGAACCACGCCGTTGGGGATTTCTGTCCCGCCCTGTCTTTGCTATACGGTGTCGACGAGATCGATCCCTTTGCCCCCATTAGCAAGGTCAGCCCCGACGCCACCGAAATCATACCCACGAAGGGCGATGTGTATCCTGCCGGTGAATACGTCGAATACAAAATGGATCCCACGTCCAAGTACGGTGTGCAGTTCAGGACTGACGCGGCCTTCGGTGGCTGTGAGGTCTACATTCCCACCGTGCCCGTGGGAGCTAATACCCTGACCCTGGCGCTCTACAAGTGGAACGACAACTACAGCGAAACCGTCAAGGCGGCTCCCGTTGCCGTCAAGACTCTGACGGGGGTCAACCGGAGCAACTGGGCTACCCTGGCGGGAGATTTTTCCGCGGGTGAGTACCTGTTTGTGGTGAGCGACGGCACCGTGGGTATGACTGTGGCCGTGGTGGAGGCTGCCGCCGACCGGGTCAACCACTACCTGCAGACCTCCAAGGCGGGAGTTTCTCTCGTCGCCCGTCTGGTGGGGCAGGCTACCCTCACAACGCCCACTACGCCTATCGCCCAGGATTTCATCACCTACGATGCCTCCACGTGGGTGGGCACCGACGGTCTGGATCGCGATCTGACTACCTACGAGCAGGCAGGCGGAGTCCGCGAGGGGAAGTACGTGGGTATCTTTTACCACACCTGGCACGCGGGTCACGCCTGGAATCAGCTTGTCAACGTCACGGAGCTGGTGAAGCAGTACCCTGAGGCTATCAAGGATTACAACCACTCCGCCTGGGGAAATTCCTCCATCTGCTTCTGGAATCAGCCGGTTTACGGCTACTACAACAACGGCGTGGACCGCTACGTTCTCCGCAAGCAGGCGGAGCTTTTGGCTGACGCGGGGGTGGACGTGGTCTTCTTCGACAATACCAACGGCACCGAAAACTATATGCAGGCTATCTTAACTCTCTGTGAGGTCTGGGCCGAGGCGCGGGCTGACGGTGTCAAGACCCCGCAGATCTCCTGTATGCTCAATATGTACGAGTACGGCGACACCGCCAAGCAGCTCATTGAATTGTATGATACCATCTACGCCAAGGGCCTCTACCGGGACCTCTGGTTCTACTGGGAGGGCAAGCCTCTCATGCTGGGCTACCCCAACAGGCTGAAGGACATGGGCCGCGAGGATGTTTTCGACTTCTTCTCCTACCGCCCCATCGACCCCAGCTACACCAAAAACCGCGATCTGATCCTGGACAGCGACACCACCGATCCTGTCCGTTTCTCCCCCGAGGCAGGCTTTGAGCGCTACACCCAGTGGAAGTGGATCTCGGTCTACCCCCAAAAGAAGATGGTCAATAAGGAGACCAGAAGGGTGGAGCAGATGTGCGTCTGCGTGGCCCAGAACTGGTCTTCTGAGGTCGGTCTGACTCCCATGAACGCAGGCGATCACGTTTTCGGCCGCGGCTACACCGACAAATACGGCGTCAACACCTCCGACGAGGCTGTGATGGCGGGCCTGAACATCGCCGAGCAATGGGAGTACGCCCTGAAGGTGGACCCCGATTTCATCTACATCACGGGCTGGAACGAGTGGGTCGCAGGCCGCTACGAGGAGATGTGGGGCGAGCCCAACGCCATTCCCGACAACGCCCTGGATGGCTACTCCCGGGATATCGAGCCCTCGACGGGCATGCTGAAGGATCACTTCTATAATCAGATGGTCTCCTACATCCGCCGCTTCAAGGGCGTGGCCAAGCAGGAGGCTGCTACCCCCGCTGTGACCGACAAGAATCACATCGATTGGAGCGCCGTTACCCCTGTCTACCGCACCTACGCCCACAATACCGTCACCCGGGACTATGACGGCTACAAGGGCTACCACTACGAGAACACCACGGGCAGAAACGACTTCGTGGAGTCCCGCGTGACCTATGACGCGGAGAACCTCTACTTCATGGTCAAGACCGCCGAGAACATTACTCCCTATACCGATCCCGCGTGGATGCGCCTGCTCATCGATGTGGAGGGAACGGATCAAAAGAACTGGGAGACCTTCGAGTATATCCTGAACCGTACCACTCCCACCGCCGACAAGGCGACACTGGAGAGATCCACGGGAGGCTGGAGCTGGGAAAAGGTGACCGAGGTGGCCTACACCGTGGAGGGTGATACCATGGTGGTGACTATTCCCCGCGCCGCTTTGGGCATTGGCGAGGGCGACTTCACCGTGAACTTCAAATGGAGCGACAATATGCAGACCGAGGGCGACATTATGGACTTCTACACAAACGGTGACGTAGCCCCCGGCGCTCGCTTCAAGTATCAATTCACCACCGTGGGCGCTCAGACTTCCGACACCGAGACGGATACGGCCGAGTCGGATCCCTCAGCGCCCGATACCGAGATCCCCGCCGAGACCCCCGCTGAGACGAATCCCCCGAAGAGGGAGGGCTGCAGATCCGCCATCTCCGCCGCTATCCTGCCGGTGACTATGGCCGTTGCCCTCGTCAGCAAAAAGAAGCGGAAGGACCAATGGTAAACAAACGTCCACTCCCCTTGCATTGGGGAGAAAGCATACCATCATAAGAGCAAGCAGCGGATGATACAGGATACGAAGATACAAGACAGGGAAAGCTTGCGTTGCATCTCGTATCTTGTATCTTTTCTTAGCTGTTGTGGAAATAGATCCCCATTTGCAAAAAAATAGGGGGTATCCCGAAATTCTATGGTGAAAAGCATGGAGGGAACCGCCGACCAAAAAAATCCGAACGCGATCTTTTTCTGAGACGCGTTCGGATTTTTAGCTTCATTTGAGTAGATCCAGCTCTGCTCCGAGTCTGCGAATATCCTCAAAAAAGCCGGGATAGCTCTTTTTGACGGCTTCAGCACCTCGGATAGCGCCGCCTGTTTGGGACAGGATCACCGACAGAGCCATGACGATGCGGTGGTCGTTATGGCCGTCCAGGATCTCGCCTTTATATCGGAGGTCTGCTTGGGGAACGGTCACGGTATTGTCACCGAGGATCAGCCCGCCGCCGAGCCGGGAAAGCTCTTCCTGCATAGCGGCGATTCGGTCGCTCTCCTTGGCCTTAAGCCGATTCGTTCCCGTGAAGGTCGCGCCGTTCTTCAAGGCGGCGAGGGCAAACAGGACGGGGCCGAGATCGGGGCAATCCGAGATATTCAGGGTGGGTGTACCGTTCTCGATCCGGTCGAAATAATCCGCATATACGCGGTCACCCTGGAGACTGTCGGCTTTCAGATTCCCGATCGTGATCTTCGATCCGATGCGGTTGAAGGCCTCCAAAAATGCGGCGTTGGAATAGTCCCCCTCGATTCTGCCCGAGTAGGCGTGCAGACCGGAGGCCTTGATCTCTATACGGTGTCCGTCCGCAAAAAACACGTTGGCGCCGAAGGAGGTGAGGGCCGAAATCGTCAGCTCAACGTATGCGCGGCTTTCAAAGGGGGGGATGATCTCAACGGTGGAGTCCTTGCCCAGATATACCAGTGCCAGAATCAGCCCCGTGATGAACTGGCTGCTCACATCGCCGCGAATTCGAAAGATTCCGCTGGTCAGACTACCGCAAAGCGTGACGGAATTTTTGCTTTTGCAGAAGGAAAAACCCATGTCACGGCACAACTCCTCGTATACGCCCAAGGGTCTTTCGAACAGCCGTTCGCTGCCGCAAAGTGTCACGGGCCGCCCGAGGCACAGGGCAAGGGGAATAAAGAAGCGGAGGGTGCTTCCGCTCTCGCGGCAGTTCAGTACGGGATTTTCTGCCGTCATAAAGCCCCGAGGATCAATGGTGACCGTATCCCGATCCGGGGTTACGTCTGCGCCCAGGGCTTGCAGACAATCCATGCTCGCAAGGATATCCTCGCTGTAATCAACGCCTGTCAGCGTACACGTTTGCCCCGAAAGGGCCGCGCCGATCAGGTATCGGTGGGCCATGCTCTTGGAAGGAGGGGCATCGATGCTACCGCACAGGGTGCTCGGCTTGAATGTGGCTATCATAGTATCGATTCCATTCGTTTTGCTAATATGTATTCCGCCTCGGCGTCCGCCTCTCCCAAATCGGGAACGGTTACGTCGGCGGTGGCTTTGTAGATGCCGAGACGCTCGTGATAGAGCTTGACGAGCTTGTCCTCGGTATCCGAAAGCGGTCTGTCGGAGGTGGCGCGGAGTCTGGAGAGCTTTGCATCAAGGAAGAAAAGCTTGCCGTTCCGTTTGAGGGCGCGTACGTTTTCCGCTCGCAGAACTGCGCCTCCTCCCGTGGATATGATGCGGCCGCTTCGGGAGGATACGTCACGAATCACCTCGGCCTCCAGATTGCGGAAAAATTCCTCACCCTTGGCGGCGATCAATTCCTTGATGGTGCATCCGCAAGCCTTTTCCACCTCCGCATCGGTGTCGATAAACTCGTATCCGTCCATATAGATCCGCTTGCCGACGGTACTTTTCCCGCTTCCGGGCATACCCGTAAGAACGATGTTTTCCTTTGCGGCAAGAATCTCCGCGAACGTGCGGTCTGCCATGTCCCGGTCAATCTCGGTATCCAGGAATTTCTCCACCGCGACTACCGCCTGCATCACGAGCATATACAAGCCGCCCTCGGATCGGATTCCTCTCTCCCGTGCATCCAACACAAGATTCGTGGAAAGGGGATTATAGACTGCATCGATCACACCCTCAAGGTGGTCGAATGCGGAAATATCAATGGGCTTGGCGTCACAATCGGGATACATACCCACGGGGGTCGTGTTGATGATGATCTGCGCATCCGCATGGAGCGTCACCGCTTCCTCGTAGGAAATATTCTCTTTGGTCTTGTCGGTCTTGCTTCGGCTGACCGTGAGGATCTCGGAGGCACCCATGTCATGAGCAACGACACGGGCCGTCCTACTCGTTCCTCCCGTGCCAAGCACCAATACCTTCTTGTCCGTGAGGCAGAGTCCCGCGTGCCGGATCAGTGCCATCATGCCGTAGTAATCGGTGTTGTAGCCGCAGAGCGTGCCGTCACGGTTCACGACGGTATTGACCGCGCCGATACGGCGGGCGATATCGCTGACCGAATCGAGGTAGGGAATCACGGTCTGCTTATAGGGAATGGTGACGTTAATGGCTTGGAAATCCTTTCTTTCAAGGAAGGGAGGAACCTCTTCCTCGGACAGCTCGATCAGATCGTACGCATAATCGGCCAGCCTGGCGTGGATCTCCTTGGAAAAGCTATGGGTCAGTTTTTTTCCGATACATCCGTATTTCTTCATGATTTCAAACCTTCCAATACCTGCTTCGCCAGCTCGATCAACTCCGCACAGGGCATCGTCCGTATGTGAAAGCTGCCGATCTCACGAACCGTCGTGACGGTTACGGTATCCCCGTCCGCCTTTTTGTCATGGAATGCCGCCTCGGTGATTCGATCCCAATCGTATGCAAGCGTGCGATAGAGGTTGCATTTCTTCAACACCCGGATCACTCTCGGGCGGATCTCTTCTCCGCACATGGGAATCATACCGAGCGCTACGCACTCACCGTGGTATAGCTCGCTCATCCCCTCGCTGCTCTCGATGCCGTGGCCGATGGTATGGCCGAAATTGAGGATCCTGCGAAGCCCCGCCTCCTTTTCGTCCTGCTCCACCACGTCCTTCTTGATCAAGAGAGAGCGGATAATGATCTCGTCCATGCAGTGCGCGATATCCTTGCTTTCAAGGATATCGAACAGCTCCTTATCCGAGGTGAGAGCCATTTTAACGGCTTCGGCAAGGCCGTTGGAGATCTGTCTCGGAGGCAGTGTTTGCAAAAGTGAGGGATCGATCAGCACTCGTTTCGGTTGATAGAATGCGCCGACGATATTCTTCACACCGCCGAAATTGATGGCGGTCTTGCCACCGATGGAGGAATCGATCTGGGACAGGAGGGTGGTGGGGATATTGTAGAAATCAATGCCTCTCATATACATGGATGCCGCAAAGCCCGAAAGATCCCCGACCACGCCGCCGCCCACGGCAACCACGAGGTCCTTTCGCGAAAATCCGTGGTCGAGCATGGTTTGCAGGAGCTTTTCGAGCGTATGAAGGCTCTTGGAGGCCTCCCCCTGCTCTACCGTGCAGATGACGGCGTGCTTGCATTGGGCGGCGACCGATCTTGCGTACTCCGCGGGAACGCCCGAATCGGTCACGACGAGGACGCGTCTGTTCAAATTCAAGTGGTTACGTGCGTTTCGGAGAATACCGCGTTCTACGAGAATGTCGTAGCTCTCCGTACCCAGGTTCATGTGAATCGTCATATCTTTCCTCTCAAATCTCGGTGTGGGGAGCGAACGTGCCCGCCACCTTGAGCTGATCGCATACCTTGTTTAATTCCTCAAGCATACGCGTGCCGTTCTCGGTGTCGGTGGCGCCGTCGATCTCCACGTAGAAATAATACTGCCAGGAGTGCTTTTTCATGGGGCGGCTGCGGAGAGCGGTCATGTTGTATCCGTATTGCCCGATGATGCCGATGGCGGTTGCCAGGGAGCCTGCCTCGTGCTTGACGGTGAACATCAGAACCGTGCTGGTCAGCGTGGAGGCGGCGGCCTTTACCTTGGATAGCACCGCGAAACGGGTGGTATTCTCACCGCTCTTGTTGATGTTGGCTTCGATGATCTTTAGTCCGTACATTTCCGCAGTTTCCGCGCTGGCGATGGCTCCCAGGGATTTGTCGCCCGCTTCGGCCACGGTCTTGGCGGCCAGGGCGGTATTGTTGGCTTCCTCGGTCGCGAATCCGCGCATGTCAATATAATCGTGGCATTGGCTGAGGGCCTGGGGATGGCTGGTGACCTTTTTGATATCCTCCACGGTTGTATCGGGGAGACCCAGCAGATTCTGGTGGATCTCCAGCTCGTAGATGCCGTTGATGAACAGGCTTCCCGAGAAGATCAGATCCATGGTCTGCCCCACCTCGCCGGCGTAGCTGTTCTCGATGGGAAGCACGGCTACGTCGCTCTCGCCCTTGACGACCGAATCGTAGGCGGCCATGAAATCGCTGTATGAAACGCGATTCCCTTGGGGGAAGATCCGTCCTGCAGCGATGTGAGCGAAGGCACCCTCCACGCCGCTGTATGCAACCTTAAGGCCGCTTTGCAGGCGGTACTGGTAGGCGCGGGAGATCGCCATCAGGTTCTTTTGGTAGTCGATATAATATCCTGTAAGGACTTCGTCATCGATACGTGCGGCATTCTGCTCAATGACCGCATTCTCACGCTTCTGATCCCGGATAGGAAGACCGAACTCCATTTTATGCTCACAGATCATCTCGGCGGCTCGCATACGTTTGACGAACAGCTCAGCCATTTGCGCATCCACTTCATTTATGATCTTTCTGGCTTCTTCCAATTTGCTTGACATGTTCGTACATCCTTTAATCAAAGTTTATCGGCAAGGTCGAGGACCAATCTTTCGGTCTTTTCCCAGCCAAGGCAGGGGTCGGTGATGGACTTGCCGAAGATATGCTCCTCAGGCTTGCAGGCGCCGTCCTCCAGGTAGCTTTCGATCATGAGACCCTTTACGAGGCTCTTGATATCGGCGTTCTGATTGCGGCTATGCACGACGTCCTTAGCGATGCGCACCTGCTCCATGTATTTTTTCCCGGAGTTGTTGTGGTTGGTATCCACGATGACCGAGGGATTCACGAGAGAGGACTTGTCGTACAGTTCCTTGACGCGCAGGAGATCCTCGTAGTGGTAGTTGGATACACTCTTTCCCGCGTAGTCGAGATATCCGCGGAGAATGGCGTGGGCGTAGGGATTACCGTCGCTGGTGACCTCCCAGCCGCGGTAGAGGAAGGTATGGCTGGATTGAGCCGCGACAATGGAGTTCATCATCACGCTGAGATCGCCGCCCGTGGGATTCTTCATACCGACGGGAGCCTCAAGACCGCTGGCCACGAGTCGATGCTCCTGATTTTCCACGGAACGGGCTCCGACGGCCACATAGGACAGAAGATCCGAGAGGTAGCGGTAGTTTTCGGGGTAGAGCATCTCGTCTGCGCAAGAGAAATCATAGTCGCGCAGGGCGGCCAGATGCAGCTCGCGAATGGATACGATACCCTTGTACATATCGGGCTTGGCCTCGGGGTCAGGCTGATGGAGCATGCCCTTGTAGCCCTGACCCGTGGTTCTGGGCTTATTGGTGTAAATGCGGGGGATGATGATGATCTTATCGGAAACCTGCTCCTCAAGTCTGCGGAGCCTGGATATATAGGCAAGCACGGGCTCTTGGTGGTCGGCAGAGCAAGGGCCGATGACCAGAATGAACTTGTCGGAGCGGCCGTCAAATACGGCGCGGATGCTTTCGTCGCGGGCGGCCTTGATATCGGTCATTCGCTGCGTCAAGGGGTACTCCTTCTTAACCTCCTGGGGGATGGGGAGCTTTCTGTGGAAATTCATTTGCATTGTTCTGTACCTCGTTTCTGATGATTTTTATTGTTTGGAAAATAAAAAGCCCGTGTATCGATGCACCTTGCAGAGCGGAGTGAAGCTCGTCCGAATTGCCCGCAGGCTGCATCGGTCATTTACTGTTTGTCGAATAGTGCCCGTCTCTCGGTAGAATGGCGCATCATCGCTCTCATTCCGGCGATATCCTCAGCCTCCAGCATGGTCTTGAGTTCAATAAATTTATCGATAAACAGGTTCATCTGCTCCAGCAGAATATCTTTATTGTCTACAAACAGCTCGCTCCACATCAGATCGTTGATCCTTGCGATGCGAGTCAGATCCCGAAAGGAGTCGCCCGTAAACTTTTCCATGTTTTCCTTGTCATTGCAGACCATCAGCGTGACGGCGATACAGTGGGTGAGCTGGGAGAGGAAGCCGATCATTTCATCGTGTTCCTCGGGCGAGAGTGTTGTCACATTGGAAAAGCCGAGAAGTCTGCCCAGCTCCATGCAGGTTTGTATAGCCTCCGGCGTGTTCTTTTCGGTGGGCGTGACGATGTAGTTCGCGCCGATGAACATCTTGTCCGTACTGTTTTCCACCCCGGATACTTCTCGCCCTGCCATCGGATGTGCCGCAATGAATTCCACGTCAGGGCGAAGCATATCCTGGATCCGGTATACGATGCTTCTCTTGATACCCGTTACGTCTGTAATCAGTGCGCCGCTTTTAAGCAAGCCTTGGTTTTTCTCAATCCAATCCACGAACACGTGAGGATATAATGCAAAGATCACAAGATCCGCCTCGCCGATCATGTTCACGTCAAGCTCGGTTGTGCCTTCGTCAATGATATGCTCACGGAGTGCATAGTCGATCGAGCTTTGCTCCAGGGTGACGGCACTGATATGAAAGCCGAACCGCCGCAGAGCCTTGGCGTAGCTACCGCCTAAAAGTCCAAGACCGACAATGAGTATTTTTTTGCTTACGTCAACGATCATGATAATTTCCCTCTTTTCTGAGATGCCTTACATAAAAAACAAAAAATCCGCATTCCGATTATGCCTCTAAGGCATAGCAGATGCGGACTGTCCGTTATTTGCTTCCGACGGTAGCTTGAATACACTAACCTTATAACTCGGATTTCACAAAAGACGGGCAGCCCTTAGCAAAGTAAAAAAAGTAATAAAAGAACTTACTTGCGGTCATGGCTGATTCCTCCTTCGTGAATGATTTTTGCATATTATACACCCGTTGAACCAATTTGTCAAGAGCTTTTGATAAAAAAATGTGATTTGTTCCAAAATAGATGATCCGGTACGTCGGGTCGGTCTGCCGGACGTGGATAGGGAAGGATTCCTGGGAAAATGCACAGTAGTACTTGACGGGAGGGGAAGAATGTGGTAAAATACAAATGGTTTTGTCAAAAGATCACTCTATACGTAAGGAGGCACATACGCACATGACCAAGGAACAAGCAAACGTCCGTGCCCGAGCCCTCGTGGAGCAGATGACCGTCGAGGAAAAGGCATCTCAGCTTCTGTATAACTCTCCCGCCATCGAAAGGCTGGGCATCAACGAGCATAACTGGTGGAACGAGGCGTCCCACGGTGTGGCAAGAGCCGGTATGGCGACGGTTTTCCCCCATGCCATTGCCCTGGCGGCAACCTTTAACCCCGCTTTGTTGGGGGAGGTAGGTGACGCCGTCTCCACCGAGGCGCGCGCAAAGTATAACAACAGCGTGGCCTGTGGTGACCGTGATATTTTCAAGGGACTTACCTACTGGACACCCAATATCAACATTTTCCGCGATCCTCGTTGGGGACGCGGTCAAGAGACCTTCGGCGAGGACCCCTATCTCACCGCCATGCTGGGCGTGGAGTATATTCACGGTCTCCAGGGTGACGGGGAATTTTTGAAATCCGCCGCCTGCGCCAAGCATTTCGCCGGCCACTCCGGCCCCGAGAAGCTTCGCCACACCTTTGATGCGCAGATCAATCCCCATGATCTGCACGAGACCTACCTGCCTGCCTTCGAGTGGACGGTCAAGGCCGGGGTCAAGGGCGTTATGGGGGCCTACAACCGCACCAACGGTGAGCCCTGCTGTGCCAGCAAGGCCCTCATGCAGGATATTCTGCGAGAGCAGTGGGGCTTTGACGGCTACTACGTATCCGACTGCTGGGCTCTTCTGGATATCTGCAATCACCACCACGTTACCGACTCGGTTCCCGAGGCGGCGGCGTTGGCGTTGAAGCGGGGGTGCCAGCTCAACTGCGGCGACGCCTTCCGCCATCTGATGGATGCCTACGAGATGGACCTCATCACCGAGGAGGATCTCACCGAGGCGGCGGTCAAGCTGTACGAGATCCGGTTCCTTCTGGGTGAATTCGAGGACGTCCGTCCCTACTCCGATATCCTCATCGATAAGGTGGATTGCGACGAGCATCGTGCGTTGAACCTCAAGGCTGCGGAGGAATGCCTGGTTCTCCTTAAGAACGACGGCATCCTGCCCATGGATGCGGGCAAGCCGCACAAGATCGCGGTGATTGGTCCCAACGCCATGTCTACCGTGGCGTTGGAAGGGAACTACAACGGCATGTCCCCCGAATACGTTACGGTGGCCGACGGTATGCGCCGCGTATTTGACAAGTCCTCGGTTCGCGTGGCCAAGGGCAGTAACATCTGGCTGGACCAGCGGAATGACGGTATGGGCTTTGCCAACCTGCTCTCAGACGGTGTGGCCTATGCCAAGACGGCGGATACCACCGTGTTGGTGCTGGGTCTGGATTGCAACATCGAGGGGGAGGAATTGAATTTTGAAAACGATTACTTCGACGGCGGCGACCGTAAGAAGCTGATGTTACCTCCCGCACAGATGAAGCTGGCTCATGCGGTCTGTGAGGTCTGCGAGAACGTCATCGTGGTCGTGCTGGCAGGCAGTGCCGTGGAGTTGGGCGACGAGCTGACCGCTAAGGCCCGCGCTGTCATTCACGGCTGGTACCCCGGCGCAGTGGGCGGTCTGGCGGTGGCGCGGCTTATTGCGGGGCAATACTGCCCCAGCGGCAAGCTCCCCGTGACCTTCTACCGCAGCACCGAGGACCTGCCTGACTATGCTGATTACAATATGACGGATCGCACCTATCGGTACTTTAAGGGTGAGCCCCGCTACCCCTTCGGCTACGGTCTTTCCTACACCACCTTTGTCTATTCCGATGCCAAAATCACCGAGGAGAGCGACGATGCCTACAAGCTGACCGTGACTCTTGAGAATACGGGATGCATGGCCGGTGTGGAGAAGGTACAGGTATATGGATCCTACACGGATTCCAGAACCCCCACCCCCATTTTCCAGCTCTGCGGTCTGCAGGCAGTCAAGCTGGATGCCGGTGAGCAGGCTACCGTGACTCTTTCCATCCACAAATACTGGCTCAAGGCGGTGCTGGCTGACGGTACCCGTGTCGTTCCGGATGGCGGCATTACCCTGTACGTTGGTGGCCACCAGCCGGATGCCAGAAGCTGCGAGCTACTGGGGGATGTATTGACGGTAAAACCGGGCTGATATATTTCTGTGAAAAACGGCTGTCCTTTAAGGACAGCCGTTTTTCGATCGGATGAATCAGATTGAAGGCGTAAGCGAAAAAACCACTGCCGGAGTATCTTCTCCGCGGATCGGGCGGGGAAGCGTGACGGTAACGGAATTTTCGTTCTGTCTGAAGGACAGATTCTCTCCGGTTTCAAGAAGCGAGACCGTGCGGACCGGAACAGCGGTGGGAATCGTTACCGCATCACGGAGCGATTCGTCCGCTTCCAGGGGAGACAGCGCATAGAGTGTGGAGCCCTTGCGGGTGAAGTAGAAGCCATCCCGGCAGGCTATATCCCAAGGACGAGTGCCATAGATGGCATCGCCGTTCTGCTTTAACCATCTGCCGAGCCCCGAAAGCTCCCGCAGAGCCTCAGGAGGCAGCTCGCCGTCGGGCTGGGGACCTACGTTCAGCGCCAGGTTCCCTCCGTGGCTGACCACCTGGATGAGCATTTTTACCAGGTAGCGAGAGGATTTGTAGGTGTCACCGAAGCGGAAGCCCCATTGGGTGCCTACGGTCACACAGCTCTCCCAAGGCACGCGGATGACCCGGTCGGGGATGCTCTGCTCGGGGGTGATGTAGTTTTCGTTCTCTCCACCCACGGTGCGGTCTGCCGTGATGAGCCAGGGCTGGATCTTACGGGCGCGGGCAACCACCTCGCTGAGGCGGATGTCCATACCGCGGATGTTGGGGTTGACCTGTCCGCCGTCCAGCCACAGGATGTCGATGTGGCCGTAATTGGTCATCAGCTCCATGATCTGGTTATGGGTGAACTCGGTGAACCTCTCCCAAATCTCGGGATGCTCGGAGATCTCGTAGGTGGGATAGCGGTCGGCGGCCACGGAACGGTCCATGCCCTCGGCCCAGTACCAAGGACAATTCCAATCGGGCTTGGAGAAGTAAGCGGCGATGCCCAAGTCGCGGTTGCGGAAGGCATCGAACACCGAGCGAACGATGTCGGCGTGCTTGTGGGTATGGAAGGGGCAATCCTCGGCGGTGATGCGGTAATCGGTGTATTTCGTGTCCCACATACAGAAGCCGTCGTGGTGCTTGGTGGTGAAGATGAGATAGCGGAAGCCGTTTTCGAAGGCAAAGTCTGCCCACTTTTCGGGCTGGAGGCGGAGGGGGTTGAAGGTCTTATAGAGGTTGACGTACTGCTTGCGATAAGTCGTAGAGTCATCCTCCCAGTCTACGTTTTTGCGAGACCAGGAGGCATCCTCGTCCGAGAGGGACCAGGACGCGTCCATGCCGATCTGGGAATAGGGGCCGTAGTGCATCATGAGGGCCAGCTTTTGGTCACGGAACCACTCCATCCGCTCGCGGACCAGCGGGTCCTTGGGCTGGACGTAGGAATCCTCACGGCTGCAGCCGTGTACGCCTTGCATGATGGTGTCGGACATGGCGATCAGCCCTCCAGACCAGCCTCGGCTGCCTTGGCAGCACCGACGATGCCGGCATCCCCGAACAGGCGGGCGATGCGGATATCGGTCTTTTTCATGTGCTTGTTGTAATCATTGGTGGCGAAGTATTCCTTGATGGGGTTCAGCAAGGTATCACCCTCGCGGCTGATACCGCCGCCGATAGCCAGGATCTCGGGCTGGAGAACGTTGACGATGGAGCAGATACCCTCGGCGACGTACTCGATGTAGCGATCGCGGACGGCGATGGCCACAGGGTCACCCATTTTGGCGCACTCAAAGGAGGTGCGGCCGTTGACCTTACCCTTTTCCTTGGCGTACTGTGCCATGAGGGAGTCGGGATTCTGCTCGATGGCCTCGGTGGTCTGGGCGATGAGGGCGGTCACGGAAGCGTATGCCTCCAGGCATCCGCGGCGGCCGCAGGTGCAGGGCTTGCCGCCAAATACGAGGGACTGGTGGCCGATCTCGGCGCCCGCGCCGTTAAAGCCCGACCAGACCTTGCCGTTCAGGATGATACCGCCGCCGACACCCGTGCCCAGGGTCATAAACACGTAGCTCTCCACACCCTCTCCGTAGATTGCATACTCGCCCAGCGCGGCTGCGTTGGCATCGTTCTCAAGGAATACGGGCAGGTCGATATACTTGCGGATCTCCTCGGCCATGGGGACGTGATCCATGACGATGTTGTTGGAATAGACCACCACGCCGTTCTTCTTGTCAATGGAGCCGGGACAACCGATGCCCACAGCCTTGATCTCATCCAGGGTGTGGCCGCTCTCGGCCAACACCTTCAGGGACAGATCCGCCATATCCTTGACGATCTCACTCCAATGGCGCTCCTTCAGCGTGGGAACGCTGTCGCTATGAAGAATCTTACCGTTCTCGTCAACCAAGCCGACGGCAATATTGGTGCCGCCCAGATCAATGCCGATGTAATACATATTTTTACCTCTCTTTAATTGTATTAGGAGAACGCCGGAGAGGAGCTTCTTGAAAGAAGCTCCTCTCCGGACTCTCTTCAAGAACTTTCAACAGGAAATATTTACAAATATTATTAAGGAATTATCAAAAAATACCCTTATTAAAGTTTTTGGAGCTCCAAGAACTTTTTTGCACTGCTTGCAGTGCGAGGCTCATTGGCCGCAGGAGGCACGCTCTCCTCAGTTCACCTTCGACTGAATCAGCTCGCACTGACCGGTGATGGTGAAGGCAGCGTTCTGCGCGGGGATGAAGAGGCTGTCGCCCTTGGTGAAGGACAACTCGCCGTCTGCGTAGGTCAGCGTTCCCTCGCCGTCGGTGACCATGAGGGAGACGAAGCTGGACTCGTCGGCGGTGACGGTGGTTTCGCCGTTTACGCGGAGGCGGCGGACCTCAAAGTATTCGCACGCGGCCAGCAGGACGTCGGCACCGTCGGGGGTGGCGGGCAGGTCGGGGGACTTTTGCAGGCAGGAGACCTCCAGAGCCTTGGCCACGTGGAGGGGGCGGAGATTGCCGTCCTTGTCGCGACGGTTGTAGTCGTAGACGCGGTAGGTGGTGTTGGAGTTCTGCTGGATCTCGCAGATCAGGATGCCCGCGCCGATGGCGTGGACGGTGCCGGAGGGGATGAAGAACACGTCGCCGCGCTTGACGTCCACGCGGTTCAGAATGTCGGTCAGCTTACCTTCCTTGATGGCATTCTCGTACTCCTCGCGGGTCACGTCACGGGTGAAGCCGTAGTAGAGAGCCGCACCCTCGTCGCAGTCCAGGACGTACCACATCTCGGTCTTGCCGTACTCGCCCTCATGCTCCAGGGCGTAGGAGTCCGAGGGGTGTACCTGCACAGACAGGTCGCCCTTGGCATCGATGAGCTTGATGAGGAGTGGGAAGTAGTCGTACTTGGCGCTGTTCGTGCCCAGAGCGTCGCGGCTGATGGCTTCCACGTACTCGGTGAGGGTCATACCCTTGCAATCACCGTCGGTGACCACGCTCTGACCGTCCTTGTGGGCGGAAAGCTCCCAGCTTTCGGCCACGCGGTCCAGGTCGCACTGCTTGTTGAATTCGCTTTTGAGACGCACTCCGCCCCACAGATAGTCCTTGAAGGCGGGGGAGAGCTTGACGGGGTTGAGATTTGGCATAATTGTAATGTCCTTTCCGAAATGGATTTTCGTGGAATACGCTTATTTCATTATACCATAAGTTACACGGATTGTCAATCTTTGCGGGAAAAAAAGTGAGCGGCTCCTGTGGAGAGCCGCTGGGATAGGAATTCCGAGTTCTGCCTGTCCCTCGTGAGGCTTCTCGAAATTCATTTGTTATAGGATTTTTGGGGATTCCAAAGGACCTTTTTGTAAAAGGATCCTTTGGCCGCCGGAGGCACGCTCTACGTTGGTATTATTTGAATTCCACGATTCGCAGGGTGCCGCAATCGGTGCAAAGCTGGGGGAGACGGTCTGCGAATACGCTGTCGAAATCGTAGTGCATATGGCCCGTCAGAATGGCCTTGACCAGGGGCTCCTTTGCGATGTAATCCATGGTCTCCAGGGTAACGGCATCGGCGGCCTGGTAGTCGCGGAGGCCGTCGCTTGCGTAATTGGCTCTCAATTCATCGGGGACGCCGACCAGGTAAGCGGAATCGGAGAAGCGGTCCATCGCATCCTTGTAGAAATTCGGCTCGTAGAGGGGGGTGTGGATCATCAGCACGATGGGAAGCCCCAGGGCGACCTGCTCCTTGAGAAATGCCAGATGCTCGGGGTCAAACTTGTAGTAGCCATTGTCCAAAGCCACGAAGTTCAAGCCGTCGATGATGCGGGAGTCCATGCGGATGTCGTTTGTGAAGCAGGCCTGAACCTTGGCAAGGCTTTGGTTGCGGTAGGCGGCATCCTCCAGGGCCTCACCGAGATACTGGGCGAATTCGTGGTTGCCTGCGGCCATGAAGAGGTCGTTTTCCTCGGTGAAGGCCTTGGCGGCTTCAAGATTGGCCACCGATACGAAATCAATGATGTCGCCTGTGTGCAGAATGGGCAGACCCATTTCGCGGGAGATGCGGGACATCTCACGGAGCCACTGCTCCGCCTCGGGGAAAGCACGGGTGCGGGATTCGCCCAGCTCGACCTTGCGCGCCTCGTCGCGGTCATCGGCCAGGGGGAGGTGGGTGTCGGAGGCGTGGAGGATGCGGACGGTTTTTCCAAGTCCGATATTCAGAGTGTTACGTACGATATTCAAGGTGAATCTCCTTTCCATAATAAAGTCATTTCGGTTGCGGCGGTGTAGGGGTGAGCTTGACGGGGGTTATTCTTGAGCGAGCAGTTCATCCAGCTTTCGGTTGAGCTTGTTCAGCTTCGTTTGGGATTTCTTTTGGATGGTCTTGAACCGGGAGGTTGCGTCGTTGACGCCGCTGTTGATCAGCGCGCGGAGGGAAGAGTGGAAGTATTCAAAGTTGCGGCTGTAAAGCATACCCGCGTCAATGTAGATACTCTCGGTGATGATATCCATCATGGCGGCGGATTGAGGATCCTGGGCAATCTTGGTGCGGAGGGTTTCCTCGTAGTACACGGGCTTGATGATCTTGTAGCTGGCAGAGGCCATAGCCTCGATCACGGCGCTGACCATATCCAAGCGTTCATCCTTTACGGTGGTGGGAACGGCGACTACCGAGAACTGGTCGTGGAGCAGAGTTCTGTAGTCCTTCTGGCTTTCGTCGAACTTGGGCATGGGGACCACGCCGTACTCCTGATCGGTATTTCGCATGACGGAATTTTCCAGCTCGATGAAGCGAAGGGTGGCCATGGCGCTGAAACCCTCTGCGAACATTCCACGCATGGTCTCTTGCTCATGATCGGCTTCCTCGTGAGGAAGGATATAGGAGCCGCCGTCGGTGTTATAATACAGGTGGAGGATCTTTTCCGACACGTCGTGGATTTTACCGGTATCCATGATCAGCTCGTATTGACCGTCGGCATCGCGACCGAGGAAGTCCATTCTGCAGGCACTCCAGTAGGGATCAACGCTGATGTAGTCGTTGGATACGAAGCCGTAAATATCGCCGGATTCGTCCTGGATACCGTTGCCGTTGTCGCGGTGGAACAGAGGGATCAGAGAAATTTGTTTGTCCAGGGTCCATTCTCCTGCCTCAACGGTGTCGTACAGATAGGGCAGGTTGGCCTCGTCAAAGAGATTTTTGTTGAATACCGTGGAGAAGGCCAGACGGTAGGTGGTGAGCAGCATAGCTCCCGTGGCCGAGAACTGGACGTCGTCGTAAACCATGGCGTTGTTATAGCCCGCGGACCACCAGGGTTGCTCCAGGTCGATGTATTGCGTGCCTGCCAGGTTGGCGAAGATTCCGCTCAAGGAGGTGTCTGCGGTGGTGTATGCGGCGGCTACCATGATCTGGTATTCGTCGGTACCCGCTTGGACTGCGGTGCTGACCTTGTCCGGGACGGCTTCGGCGGCGATGGAATCGTCGGCGATATTCACGATCCTGATGTTGAGACGGCTTTCCACCAGCTTGTTGCGCTCGTAGACGGCATCATTGACGGAATCGTTGTTCAGCTTCTCCACCAGGACCTCGTCGTGGAACCAGCCCAATCGTGCGCGGCTGATGACATTGATCGTCTCGTTCTTGTAGTTCAGGTTATCGGGGAGATTGTCCTTGATCTCCGTCTCGCTTTCGACGGTGGCGGCCTCGTCGGAGGCCGGAGTGTCGGCGGGCTCATCGGAGATGGTTGCGCAGGAGGCCAGCGAACCCGTCAGTAGAAGGACGGAGAGGAGTGAGGCGAGGATACTGCGCTTCTTATTCATGGTATGACTCCTTTTTTGATGTAATGATTTCAATCAATCGGGAAGGTTAATCAAATTCGGGCATGGAATCCCAGACGCGGACGTAGTCGGTCAGCATTTGGGCGGGGAGCTGGGCCAGGCATTCGGGGGTTCCCGCACCGGTCCAATCGGCGGCCTCCACGGTCAGCTCCATGCGCCCGGGGACGGGGCAGGGGGTGTACTGGTAGTAGGGAACGATGGCGGACAGCTTACGGTCCACGTAGAAGAAATAGCCGTTTTCGGCGCGCAGAACACCGAACGTATGGAACTCGCCGTCGTATATGTCGGTCGTGAACAGTCTGGTGGGGCCGAGACTGTTCAGATTGCCGTAGTTGGAATGCAACGCATGTTGGTACAAGCCGTCCTGGTTATTGATGCTCTCCACAATGTCGATCTCCACGCCGTCAGCGGCGGATTCCATCCAAACGTCACCGCACATCATCCAGAACGCCCCCCAGGTGCCGTAGGCCTTGGGGAATTTGATGGAGGCCTCGTAGTAACCGTAACCGTAATCGGCGGCGGACCAAAGGGCACCGCTCTTGAGACGGTTTACCTCGCTATCCCACTCCATCTTGGTGGCCAGATGACCCTCACCGTCCAGAACGCTCATTTCGTTGCTCCAGTAGCAGTAGTCGTTTCTCGTCCATTCGGGGGCGTATTTCCACTTGGTGAAGTCGATTTCGGTGCCGTCGAAGTCCTCGGTCAGAAGCAGCTGAGGCTCGGTGTTGACCGCCTTTCCCACCGTCTCGGGCAGGGAGGACCAGGCGCGGACGTAGTCCACGACGATTTGCTGAGCCTGTAACAGATTGTCGCGGCAGACCGTCGTTGACGCACCCAGGGCTCTGGGAGCCAGACTGCTCAGGGTCAGACTGCCGTTTTCGAGGACGGCGGCCTCCACGTGGCCCGATTCAACGCCGTCGATGTAGAAGGTATAGCCGCTCTCGTCGGACAGAACACCGAAGGCGTGGAAGCGTCCGTCGTAGAGATTGAGGAAATTCTGCGGAGATGCTTCCAGAGTCTGAGGATCGCCCTCGCCCACGGCTACGCCCTGGCGGTAGGTCACGCCGTTGTTGGAGGCCTCACTTCGCAAAATGTCCAGCTCGCCGCTCGCCCCCGTCAGAGAGAAGGCGCTGGATATACCGTAGGTCAGAGGGAACTTGACCGAGGCCTCGTAATAGCCGTAGCCCGATTCAAAGGGGGTCTTGGTCTGCACGGCACCGCAGAGGATACCTTCACCCTCGACGTATTGTATTTTCAGGATCAGATGGCCGTTCCCGTCCGTGTAGGACATATCGTCCTTCCAGACACTCTTTTCGGCGGAGGGCTTGTTTTCTCTTTCGGATTCGGAAAGCCGCTCCCACTTGGTGTTGTCCAGCTCGGTCCCGTCGAAGTTGTCCTCAAAGAGAAGATGGCACTCGGTCTCGGCCTCGGTGGTTTCTTCGGTGGTGACTTTTTCCTCCGTCATGGCTTGAGTTTCTTCCTTCGTGTCAGAATTGGTGACCTCTGCGGTCACGTCCGCGGTTACGTCCGCGGTCACGTCCGCGGTGGTCTCCGGATTCGGGCCGGGCTTGTCATTGCAGGCAACGGCCAATGCGGCGGTGCAAAGAAGTGCCGCCAGGATGGAACAAAGCTTCATTTTTTTCATGATTTTTATGATCCTTTCTGTTGGGTATTATTGTAGGCGGATGACGGTGTCAATGGGGTCGGCTTCAAGAGGCATGGTGATTTCATAGCCCTCTGCGGTCTTGGTCAGCATCAAGGTCTCGTCGCCAAAGCGGGCCGAGGTGAACTCACGTCCGTTGGCGGGGAAGGGGAGCTTCAAAATCCCGCCTTCGGGCTGATTCAGTACGTGGAGGTAGACGGTATCGCCGTCCGGGGACTCGGTGGAGACCCCCCATTGATCCTTGGACAAGGTGGAGTTGGGCTCGGTGGGGTAGCAGATACCCGGCACCGTTCCGTAGATACCGTCGTGGGATTTCAGCAGTTCTCCCATCTCAGAAAGGAGATCCCGCACCCCGGTCTCCCAGGTCTGATCCAAGTAGGGACCGCAGGACCAGGCGATGCCGGCGTTGTGCTGCCCCCGGACAGCGATGGTGCGGACGGTATAGCGGTACAGGTTCCGCGCATCGGTAGGAGCTTTTCCGCCCGTTGCCCACCAGTTCCCGATTTGACGGTTCACCTGGGAATAGTGGACGGGAAGGGTATCGGAATCGCAGTTTTCGATAGAGCCGTAATATTCGGATACCAGAAAATCCGAGAGACGGTGCTGCTCCTCGTTGGCGGTCACGCCCGTGTTGATGAATACCACTGCATCGGGATTCCGCTCCTTAACGGCCCTGCATACGCGGGCGCTCGGACCGCCTTGATCGAACCAGAAGCCTGCGATCTTGTCTCCGTAGCGGTCATAGATCTCGTTGACGAGGCGAATCAGGAAATCGGTTCTTCCCTCGGGATCCCGGTACCAGCCCATTTTTTTCAGATCCTCGTCATTTATGTCGTGATCGTCGTTGGGGGGCATGTAGAGCACCAGAGGTATATCGTAAGCAGCCAGCCCGTCAATGAGCTTCTGAACCACGTCGGAGCTTTCGGTACACTTGTGCGGGCATCCTGCCTCCTTCATGGTTTGGGAGGGGAAGAGAAGATTGAAGCCCGCGTGCGCTACGGTGAACACCACGTACTCCGCTCCCATGTCATGGGCGGTTTGGGCGAATTTCCGGCCGTCAAAGAGGGCGGCGGCCTCCTCGGCGGATACGGCACCCCGCGGGTTATCGGCGGAATAATGGGTTCCGCCCCAATCCGTTCCTTTATCGGTGGCATAGGTGGCGTAGGTATAATGGGTGAACAGACCGACCCGCGCGTTGGAAAAATACTCCAGGTATTTTGAGGCGGAGTTCTCGGCCTTTTCAAAGGTGTCGGGCAGGGAGGAATAGACGCGAACCGAATCCACCACCATCTCGGCGGGCTGTATTTTTGCACAGATTTCGGGGGTCAGATCGTCGCAAGCCTCCCAGAGTAACCGTAAAAAGCCCTCTTCGGCGCAGGCACCTGCGCGGCCGGAGCCGGCGGCTTCTCCGCTCTGCGCGCCGTCGATATAGAAGGTAAAGCCGGTCTCATCCCGCAGAACACCGAAGGTGTGGAAGCGGCCGTCGTAAATATTGATCTTGGATTCGTTCTTGGGGGTATAGTTACGCTTCCAACTCAGGGTGTGGGAGTAGTCTCCGTCGTAGCTGTCCTTTGTGTGGATGACGTTGATCTCCACGCCCTGCGAGGGAGAGGAGGCGTTCTGCTCTCCCACCAATACCTGGAAGCTGCTGTCCGCTCCGCAGGAGAAGGGGAATTTCACGGTGGCCTCATAGTAGCCGTAGCCGTAGGCGAACAGCCCCTCGGAGGATATTCCTCCGATTTTCATGCGGCCCGTCGTCTCGTCCCATTCACTGCGGATGATCAAGTGGCCTTCACCGTCCAGATGGGTCATATCGTGGGAGGAAAGACCCCAATCGCCAATCTGTCCTTCGGGAATACGGGTCCATTTGGCGGCATCCAGCTCGGTGCCGTCGAAGGCGTCCTGAAACAGCAGACCGCTTTCGGGATCGGGGGTGGTGGCTTGGTTGGTTTCCTGTTCTTGTGTCATAGAATGAGTCTCCTCCTTGGTATGAGTATCCGTGAAGGAATTCGTTGTATCGGCGGTGGTAGAAGAGTCACCCGACGCGGGGGTGCAGGCCGTGGTCAGACCGGCGGCGCAAAGCAATCCCGCCAAAATTGCGCAAAAACGCCGTGAACGTATAGACTCCTTCATGGCCTTATCTTCCTTTCTATTTGTGATTCGTCGGTGTTTTGCCCATAAATGGATCGTTCATTTTGTGATGTTTGTATTATAACATACAAATGCGGGAATTGCAATAGAAAATGGGGAAAAACCAATGAAAAATGCGGTGGGCTTCCGCAGAGAGGGAGCCTCGAAAAGGGCTTGTTAGAATTTTTCGGCAGCATCTTGACTTCACCGTGGTTTCATGGTATACTGAACCACAATAGGGAAAAGGAGTGTGGAGAGATGGCAACGACAAGTGCAGTACCCGCAATCGCGGCACGGGAATCCGTCATGACCGAGAGCCGCGAGCGCCGTGTGGACGGTGTATTTTTATGGCGTATATTCCGGCGGAATGGGATTTGCTTGGTGCTGGCGGGACTCTTACTCGGGTGTGCTGCAGGCTTTCTCTGCTTTTTTGTGAGACGTCCGAGCTATACGGTGGAGGTGGGCTTTCTGCTCAGGACCACGCGGGTGGAGCAGACTGCGGATGGGGAGAACGTATCCATAGCTTCGGATGCCACGGATACGGCCGGCGCGGCGGATGCGGCGCAAACCTTGATGGCTCTGCTCCGTGAGGCGTACGCGAAGGATACTCTGATTGCGGAGATGGGACAGAACGCCGTTCATGGAGAAGCGCTGGAGGATATGCTTTCTCTGACGGCGGAGGGTCCTGTTCTTCGGGTGACGGTTACGGGGAAGGAGCGGGAGACCGTTGTGGCCCTGGCCCGTGCCGTGGAATATACCGTTCCCGATGTAACGGCACACTATCTGGGTGTGGATACCGACTGTGCCCCCGGCAGCACGGGCTGCAGAGCCGAGGCGTTGTCCCGCATCTGCGAGGGACAGGAGGCTGCCTTCCTCGTGCAAGACCGCGCGGATTGGCGTATCAGCGCCCTCGTGGGCTTCTTCGGAGGCGTGGTGATTGCCTACGTAGTACTGTTCGTTTGGACACTCTGTGAGGACACGGTCCGCTCGGCGGAGGATCTGCGGCGATGCTACCGTGCGCCTGTGATCGGAGCGGTTTTCGCAACGACAGACGGCCGCACCTCCAAGGTGCAGGGCGAAAAGAAAGCCGTCGGAGATACGTCTGCGAGGTCTGATCGGGAGATCGAACGGCTGGCGATCCTTTTGCGTGGTGGAGAAGGATCGCCCTGCAGGGTGATGGGATTTACCTCGGATTGCAGGCGGGCAGGTGTGACCGCTACGGTTGCCCACACGGCCGAGGTATTGGCGAGGATGAACCGGAGGGTTCTGGTGGTGGACGGCAATTTGAAGCATCCGACCCTGCATACCTTTTTTGATGGGACGGCGAAGGGATCGGGCCTGGCGGATGTGCTGGAGAGCTTGGCTTCGGGCGGTCGCGTAGGATGGCCGACGGGAAATTCCGACCGGCCGACGGTGATGGCCGGAGAGCGTGCATCCCACCGCTCTGCAGAGCTGCTTTCCTCGGCTGATTTGTCGGAGCTGCTCCGCCTCGCGCGGAATCGGTTCGACGTGATCCTGCTGGACCTGCCCGGCCTCGGGGAGAGCGTGGATGCGGCGATTCCCGCAGAGGAGATGGACGGGTATATTCTGGTGGCGCGTTGCGGCCGCTCCCATACGGAGACCTTGGATGCCTCCTGTGAAATATTGGAGCGCGCTGGAGCCTCTGTGTGGGGCTTCGTGTTGACCGCCGCTTCCAAACCATAATACGAAACCGCCGTCCGGAAGTCCGGGCGGCGGTTTTCATATGGCATGTATGGATCAGCAGAGCTTCATGAGCCGCAGGTAGAATTCGACGGTTCGCGCTACGGCATCAAGTCGGATCTTTTCGTTATGCCCGTGAATGGTTGCCCGCTCCTCGGCGGTGAGATCCATGGCGGAAAAACGGAATACGCGATCCGAAATGCGGCCGTAGTGGCGGCTGTCGGAGCATTGCACCATCAGGTAGGGCGATATGATACAGCCTCTCCATGTGGAAGCAACGGCCGAGGCGACCTTATTCCATCCCTCGCAATCCGTGGTGGAGATGCGGCTGGGATTCATACCTCCCAGCAGGGAGATCTCCACGTTGCCGTCATCAACCGTCTTTTTGAGGCGCGCCAAAGCGCTGTCCATATCGTCGGCGGGATTCAGACGGATGTTGGATACCATGGACGCCTCGGGAGGAATGACATTGGGGGCAGCGGAGCCGGCCATTTGGGTGAAGGCTACGGTGGTGCGCATGAGGGCGTTCAGCTCACCTCCGCCCTTCTTGCAGATTATGTCCAGGACGGGAAGGAACAGGCGGACGTTGGCAAAGATCACCCGATAGAGGAAGGTGGAGTGACGGCCGAGTGTGTCGAACATACGGGCGGCGGGAGGTGTAAGCTTGGCCTTAAAGGGATGCTCCACCACGCGGCGGCAGGCGCGGGACAGGCGATCCACAGGGGCATTCGGCTTGGGTGCGGAGGCATGACCGCCTTCCGACTTGACGGTATACCGCACGTTCATCATACCCTTTTCAGCAATACCGATCAAGCCGCAGGGAGCCTTGACACCGGGAAATACGTTCTCCACCACGGCGCCGCCCTCGTCCAGCACAAAGGCGGGCTCAATGCCCTGCTGCTCAAAATAATCCACGATATGGGAAGCGCCCATACCGTTGATCTCCTCTCCGCCGGAGAAGGCGAAGTAAAGGTCATGCTCGGGGGTAAAGCCTCGGGCAATCAGGGTGTCGGCAGAAAAGAGGATGCCGTTGAAGGTAGCCTTGGTGTCCAGGGTGCCCCGTCCCCACAGACAGCCCTCCTTGATGAGCCCCTCAAAAGCAGGCTCGTCCCAGCCCTCTTCGTTGACGGGTACCACGTCATAGTGGGCCATCAGGACGGCAGGCTGCCCCTCGTGCTTGCCTCTCCAGCGGAAGAGCAGGGCGCGGTTGGGGAGCTTTTGAAGCTCGCAGGTCTCAAAAACGTTGGGGTAGAGAGCGGGGAGGGAGTCTATAAGCTTGTCAAATTCGGCATCATCCTCCAGGGAATGGTCGGCGTAGGAGACCGTCCTGCACCGTACCAGGGTGGCCAAAGCCTCCACGGCGCGGTCGCGGTCGACGTCCTCGGGGGAATCGTCCGGCCGGGGCTGGTTCTTGGGCTTGAAGGCGGCGGCACGGATCAGGATGACAGCCAGGAAAACCACCAAGGCGGCCGCAGGGACAATGGGTATCAGAATCCACCAATCCATATCACAAAACTCCCTTCTTATAGAGAATACGCGCTACGATAACGGTGAAGACCACGCCCACGGGCACCATGATGCCAACCGTGGATGCGTTGAGGGCGGGAACGAAAATGAACAATGCCAGCATGAAAACGATGGGGGCAATGGAGAGCTTAAGATTCTTGGATATGAATACCACGGCCAGTCCGCCGAACAGGGCGGGAAGGATCATATTGAAGGCAGGCTCCAGGACGGGGGATTCCAGAACGGGGGTCAAGGGAACGATGCACAAAACGCCGACCAGAATGATGAGGGTGGTGACGATGCTGGATACGGCGATGGCAATGGTGGAGATAACCTCG
>SVRS01000037.1 GCA_015064695.1 Oscillospiraceae bacterium
CGACGAGCTCGGGAACGAAAATCTCTTCATCGATTTCTCCGCAGATAGTCATATATCTGCTCCATTCCGAGCCTTCTGAATCATATGGCGGTGTAGCTGTAAGAGAAATGATTTTTACATCCTTATCAAGCGCGGAAATAAATTTTTCAAGTGCTTTCTGCCACTCATTCTTGAGATGATGCGCCTCATCAAGACATACGGTTTTTATTCCGAATTCTCTCATAGTAGCAAAAATATCAACGTCCGAGCAATCAATGTCTTCATCTTCGGTTGCGGATATCTTATCTACCGCAGTGTATAGAGCTTGATATGTTATCGAGTTTACAAGTTTGATGTGATGCAGGTCATTTGAAAAGAGTAAGGAGAAATCTTCCTCATCATCAAGGAACAGATCCTTAAATCTTTCTCCCCACTGCTGACGAATTGCTGTTGTGGGGGATAAAATGATACAAGGTGAAGCCAACCGACGAATCAGCTCAAGACCAAGGACGGTTTTTCCGCTACCCGGTGCTGCAACGATATTAATTTTTCCGTCTTTTAAATATTTATTAGCATTATCGAGTACGCGTTGCTGATAGTCTCTGAATTTTCCTTTGAAGTGTATTTGCTCAAAGATGGGCATTATGCTCACCTCCTAAAAGTCATTTTTTATATTATATCATATTTTCAATAATAATTCAATCTGCATATTGTTAAATTATACAAGCTCAAGAATATCTATCAAAATACACTTAGGGCGGTGAACCAATTCCACCGCCCTAAATAAAATTAGAATATTTGTGTGTAATTATTTTTTTGACTATTTGATTCCGTTATTTACGGTTTGCTCAAAATTTCAAATACTATTTTGGCACCAAGCGTAAATGCATACGTGAAAATTTCACGTTCATTGATATCTGTTAATTCATTGTAGCAGTCATCGAATTTTTCAAGAATCTCCTTTTGCTTATCTGTGAGTGTACCGTCCAATTCCTCTCGGTTCCTGGCAACCAGCTTCAGTAGTTCTTTCAGCCGTTTGTCATCACGAGTGCATTGCTCGAAGGGCGATACATTTCCGTACCATAGTTCATTGATGATGTCCATATTTCTGTACCTCCTGTTAGCACACAACAATACCACAAAAGAATCCATAAGTCCAGACCTTTTTCGAAAATATAAATTATTTTTTCCCTCGCTTATTCTTTGTTTTCTCCGTCGCAAATTTTGAAGAGTGAAGCATAAAGAAAATCCGTCATAGACTTTTGGTCCATGACGGATTTTCTTTGCTCGGCTCTATCAATCGGTTGTCTTGTAAACTTCCTTATGACAACGAGCCTTTACGCAAGGGGTTTTCTTATGTCTATGGGAGACGGAAAGACTATTCCCTCTTATTGCATAAATTGTGTTTCGGAATCTCTTGCGGGTTGCTCCGGGCTCACTGCATACGATACACGGCGATCTCGTAGGGACGGAACGCACGCTCGTCTCCCTGCGTTCTTCCGTAGTTGGACAGCAGAATTTCACCGTGAGCTTCAG
Source organism: Oscillospiraceae bacterium (assembly GCA_015064695.1). Classification (GTDB taxonomy): domain Bacteria; phylum Bacillota; class Clostridia; order Oscillospirales; family CAG-272; genus CAMEON01. The sequence continues at coordinate 1,516 of SVRS01000037.1, forward strand.
GAATTTCGATCTTGTTGGTCTCGTCAAAGTTGCATACCACGCAGATTCGCCGGCCGTCCAGTTCACGGAGATAGGCGGCGAAGTTGTCCTCGGCCTTGTGCAGGGGGGTGAAGGTGCCCTGGCGCAGGACTTCCTCGAATTTGCGAAGGGCGAACAGTTCCTTATAGAACCTGAACACCGACTTTTCAGAAGCCAGATCGGTCTCCAGATTGATCTCCTTGTAGCGGCTGGCCATGGTGATCCAAGGCTTGCCCGTGGTAAAACCGCCGTTCTCTCCTGCAGTCCAGGGCATGGGACGTCGGGCATTGTCACGGCCACCGAAATTGAGGGTCTTCATAGCCTCGGCATGGCTGTTGCCTGCGCCGATCAACTCGTGATACAGATTGATGCTCTCTATGTCATCGAAATCGTCGAGACTGTCGTAGTGGGAACCGCAACAGCCGATCTCCTGGCCTTGATAGATCAGCGGGACACCATTCATCAGGTAAATCATGGTGGCGATACAGGTGGCACTCTCATAGCGCAGGTCGGTATCGTTGGCGGCGCGGGAGAGGAAGTAGTTATTATCGTGGTTATCGGTAAAGAGGGTGTGCAGGATATCATGCTCCTGGTTCAGAAGCTGCCACTTGGTCAGGATATCACGGGCCGTGCGGAGCTCGCCGGGCTTTTCGTTCCACTTGCAGTTGCGGTTGTTTCCTTCGTAGCGGCCCGTTTCATTCAGGTGGTCAAACTGAAACAGGGTGGAAAGCTCCCCACGCTCGGCCTTGGTGTGGCGGCAGATCTCCTCGATGTCCCCCGCCCAGCACTCACCGACGGTGAACAGATGCGCGGCCTTCTCTCGGCCGAACAGCGCGTGAATATACTTGTGCAGATTGGGGCCAAAGCAGTTATTGTCTCCCTCGAAGTCCTTTGAAATCTGGTCGATCACGTCGCAACGGAACCCGTCCACGCCAAGGTCGATCCAGAAATCCACCACGTCCTGCATTTCCTTGACCACCTTGGGGGTGTCCCAGTTCAGGTCGGGCTGCTGGACGGCGTAGGAGTGGAGGTAGTACTGGCCTCTCATCTCGTCATACTGCCAAGCACTGCCGCCGAAGGTGGCGCGCCAGTCATTGATGGGCTCGTCAAACCAATAATAAAAATCACTGTAAGGATTATCCTTGGATTTGCGGGACTCAATGAACCACCGGTGCTGATCCGAGGTGTGGTTGGGAACCAGGTCCATGATGAGCTTCATATCCCGCTTTTTGATCTCGGCGATCAAGCGTTTGGCATCCTCAATGGTGCCGAACTCATCCATGATCTGTCGGTAATCGGCAATATCGTAGCCGTTATCCACATTGGGGCTCTTGTAGCAAGGGCAGAGCCAAATGGCATCCACGCCCAGGTCCTTCAGATAGTCCAGCTTGGCGGTCACACCGTTCAGGTCTCCGATGCCATCGCCGTTGGTGTCCAGAAAACTGCGGGGGTAGATCTGATAGATCACCCAATTTCGGAAATTTCGGAATTTTTCAATCATAGCGAAGCTCCTCCGTAGATCGTATTATGAATATCATTATAACAGATACGGGAGCAATTGTCAAGATTTTTCAGAGACTCTCGACAAAAATCGGATACGGGAAGGTTGCTTGCAGCTTGAGGCGATTTCTTATCCATTGATTTCGACCAATAGAAAAGGGAGCCGCTTGGCTCCCTTTGGTCGCAATGTGAAATAAAATTCGTTCCTTCACACGCCGTAGGCGTATTTCACTGCCGCAGGCAATTTCACGCCCGTAGGCCATTTCACTCGTTCCGCAGGAACGAATTTCACTGAAAAAGCCCTTGCATAAGCAAGGGCTTTTTCTATGTCTATGGGAGACGGAAAGGCTATGTTTGAGTGAAATATTCGCCTTACGGCGAATGTGAAATAATTCGCTTCGCGAATTGTGAAATATCCTGCTTCGCAGGATGTGAAATGAAATTCGTTCCCTCACACGCGCCAGCGTATTTCACTGCCGAAGGCAATTTCACGCCCGTAGGCCATTTCACTCGTTCCGAAGGAACGAATTTCACTGAAAAAGCCCTTGCATCAGCAAGGGCTTTTTCTATGGGGTGAGTAGTGGGAGTCGAACCCATGACCTCCAGGGCCACAACCTGGCGCTCTAACCAACTGAGCTATACCCACCATATTTAGATTGCGATTCAAGGCATGGCGTGCCTTGAGGGATTCGAACCCCCGACCTACTGCTTAGAAGGCAGTTGCTCTATCCAACTGAGCTAAAGGCACGTAGTGGAGCGAGTGATGGGAATCGAACCCACGCGACCAGCTTGGAAGGCTGGGATTCTACCATTGAACTACACTCGCAGAAGCCCTCTCTCAAACCGCTCGCCTATTATAACACACTCCATATGATTTGTCAAGGGCTTTTTTGACATTTTTTCAATTTTATCTGTATTGTGGTCGAAATGTTCAAAAGCGGAACGGTCATTTGTGCAAAACACCCATTCCGCTTTTCTGTTTTCAGAATCAGGACTTCGTCAACTTGTCCAGCGATCTCTGCTCCTTGGCCAGCGCGTTCTGAATGCCCTTTTCCCACGCTCTCAGCTGAGAGGAGAGGGCAGGATTGCTGCTGGGTAGCTTATCACGCATGGTTCCCTTGATATCCACAGAGAAGTTCAGGTAAGCACGGTCGAAGGAGATGGTCTCAAACATCATATCCAGAATTTCGCCCGACTGAGGATCCTGCATGAAGCGGAGGGAGAGAGTGGAATCGTAGTAGGCGGGACGAACGATCAGATAACTATTGTACGCGATGGACTCCATCAAGGCGCCCAGAAGCTCCTGGCGTTCCTGATCGCCCACGGCGGCCGAGATGCCGAATGCAGACAGCTGATCCTGCACGTAGGTATGGTATTTTTCCTGGCCGACGCTCAGCTTAGGCATAGGAACGATGCCGTAGCTGATATCCGCCAGCGCATCGATGCGCTTCTCGATGGACAGGAACTGGGTGGTAGCCATCAAGCCCCCCTCGGCGGCAAACTTTTCGATGATGCTGTATTTACCGATATCATCGTAGCTGGTTCCCCTGTAGACGTAGCTCCCTTGGGCCGTATACAGATCGCTGACCTTTTCCGCCATATTGAGAAGGTTCTCACTCATGGTCATGTTGCTTACCCAATCGCCGTTCTCGTCGCGAACGATGAAGCGGATGCCCGACGCCACGGTGTAGGCATCCACACTGATGATATCACCGGTAATAAAGCCGTAGAAGTCGCCCTCGCTGACGGAGCCGTCGCCGTCCTTGTCCACGTACTCATCGGCAACCAGGCCGTACTGGCAATCCAGTGTCCACTTGCCCTCCTCCACAGTCTTGTACAGATCCGGCAGATTCCGCTCCGCAAACAGCTCACGGTTATAGATAGTCAGGTAGGTCAGACGGAACAGGGAGAGAGCAGCAGGAGAGGTTGCCAGGAACTGCATATTATCCGAGGTAAAGGTAGCGATCTCGTTATACTCCTGAGACCAATAGTGCTTGGAGGTATCCATGTACATCAGCCGGCTCATATCCAGATGACAGCCCTCAATGGCATTACCCAAGGCGAAGTAGGTGCCGATGGTACTGAGCTCGACGGACTTATCGCCGGCCTGCACCATGGTTTTGAGGCTGGAGGACGCCGTAGCATCATCAACCTCCTCAACGAAGCTCAGCTTCACATTCAACTGGTTCTCTACCGCGACGTTCCGTTCATACACGGCATCCGAGATGGTACCCAAGCCGAGCTTTTCGCTGGGCATTTCATCGGAGCGGCCGTCCCTCTTAACGTAGAGCAGGGTAACCGTGACATTTTTGAAATCCAGGTCATCCGGCAGATCACAAACGTAATCCTGATTCGACGTATCCACCTCCGTATTGCTATCGGTGGATGCTTTGGTATTCTCGGGGTCATCTTCTGTCTCGGCACAGGCCGCAAGCGGCAGAAGCATCATGCCGGCCAAAAGGACAGCCAGAAATTTTTTTGATAGAATTTTCATAGATAGCATTCCCCTCTGATGATGTATTTTCTACATTATAACACACTTGCTCCGAATTGTCAACCGTTGGTTGTTTTTTTGTAATCACAAAAAAGCCCGCGGCCGATGGAGCGCGGGTTGAACGTATTACGAGGCTTCAAAACTTAAAACACCCGCAACGCGCAGGTTGCGGGTGTTCCTTATATGGTTCTCAAACGTCGATCATGCCGATTTGATCGGACAGCACGCAGAGGTTGCCGTCGTCGTCCTTCAGGTAGTGGTAGATCACACCCGCGTGGATGCGGGCTTCGTCACCGACGTACTCATAGTGGCGCATCAGCCCCTCGCGGACGGGCATGTAGCCTTCGCCTGTGCCCTCGTAGGCCACCAGATCGTAGACGGGGTCAGCTCCGCCGTAGGTCTTGACGCGAACGAGACCGATGCCATCAGCGAAGTAGTAGTCCTTCTTGTGGCACTGGTAGCTGAGTCCGCCGTGCTCGTAGGTGTCCGAGAAGGTGCAGATGTGCAGGCAGTTTTCAAACTTCCCTGCCTGTGTCTCCACGGTGGCTCCCGTTTTGACAACGGCCTCCCCCACGAACTCATCGTAATCCTTGGTCTTGCAGGGACGGCGGAAGATGAATTTTTCGTCGCGGTCGGCGTAGTCCAGCCACGCGGGATTCCAAATACCGCCCATGCTGCTCTCCATGATGTTGTAGATAAAATTGTGCAGCACCGACCAGTCGCGGGGAAACTCGCCGTCCTTCCACTCAAAGGAGAACACGCGGTCGTCGTACAGGGTAATGACCCCCTTCTCCTCGCGGACCTTCTCCATGACGAAGAAATTCCAAATTCCCTGCTGCTTGGCCTCGGGATGGAGGGTCAGGTCCCCTGCGAAAATGCGCTCCATGACGGTACGGGAGACCTCGGTCATCTTCTTTTCCCAAGGAGTGGAGGCCAACTCGGCGGCGCGGGCGTGGTAGGCCGAAACATCTGCCAAATTCTCACCTTCCCAGTAGTTTTCACGAGCGTACAGCATATTGGCCTTCCAGGAGTTCTCGTCGAAGGGATTGCCCTTGATGTAGAAGCAGTAGGAGAGATAGGACTTGTCGCCATCCACCGCCGTGACCTCCACCCGGTTGACCTGCTCGTGCTCGCACCCCTCGGTGTGGTACTCCCAACGGTTGCCTGCGGCCATGGGGATATACCCCAGACCTCCCTCAATGTGAAACGCCGTGAGGACCGTCCGACCGAACACCTCGCCGTCAGGCTGTTTCCAGCCAAAGGCCACCAGACCGATGTTGCGCTTGTACCACGCCACGAAGATGGGCGCGGGTCTCCAGTCAAGTGGCTCGGATGTGTGCATCTCCACGCAGTTGCGGAAGATGCCCGCGGGGGTCTCCACCGTGGCCTCGTGGGAAACACAGGTCAGCGTCACCTTCCCCGTGCTGTCGGTCACCGAGTCCCCCGGCTTCATGGATTCGTCAAGCACCAGGCTGTCGGTGCGGCCAGCGTAAAACAAGGGGGCATCGCTATGATCCACATAGTTAGGCACGTCCAGCAGACGGCCTCGGCTAAAGCCGGGCTCGGCGTTGTAGATGAGCTTGTCACCCATCCGAACAAGCTCCTCGGAAGCGGTGTGGATAACGTATCCGGTTCTGTCGGTCAATGCATCCCCCAGCCCGTCCATGACTCCGAGGGTGGATCTTGCCAAGGCAACGTACAGGGGGTTCTCGGCTCCCGTCTCAATGGCCAGGTTGAATTCCTTGCGGGCGTTGTCATACTCCTTACGGTCAAAGTGGTCGTGGCCCAGCCAGTAGTGATGGTAGGCCACCTCCTTGTCCAGCCCGTACCGCAACAGCTCGGGGATCAAGGTCTGATACACGTATTCGACCCTCTCCTGACCCGAATACTTATCCACGTCATAATAGAAGCACGTAGCCAGCACGTCCTTGTTATTCCCCTTGATGGCGGCCTCACGGAGCTTTTCCCGCATCTCATCGGTCTTGTCGCCCGAAAGATACCAGTAGCCCAGCCTCAGCACGTCCGCCATGGCGTAAAATTTCTTCTCGGAGTCGGGGAGGCCCTCGACCTGCGCCAGCACGTCCTTGTAGTCCTCCTCGAATCCCTTTTTGCTGTTCTTCAGCCGCCACTGCTTGAATTCCTCCACACGGCGCATGACGGCCTCGACCAACGTTTCGTTCTTGTTATTCTGATCCATATATCCCAATTCCTTTCTGATCTGCTCCCGTCCCGCAGCCAGGCGACTCTTGACCGTCCCCTCGGCAAGGCGGGTTCGTTTGGCGATGTCACTGATCGAAAGCCCCTCGAAATAGCGCAAACGGATCACCGTCCCGATCTTCTCGGACAGCCGCTCCACACAGCCTCGGAGGATCTCGGTCTCCAATTCGTTGTCATAGTAGCCCGACAGATCCTCACGGGCGTCCTCGATATAATTCTCCACCTCGTCAAAGGGGATATAATCGCGGTAACGCTTGGCCAGGTTGATGGCGCGGTACTTGGCGATACGGCAGACCCAGGCCCCAAAACGCGCGGGATCCTTGAGGGTATCCAGCCTCTGCCAGGCACAGAGAAAGGCGTCCTGCACCGCGTCCTCGGCGGTGTAGAGATTCCGCGTCACGTTCTGTGCAACCAGCAGGGCGGCCCGCTGGTGACGTTTGACCAGCTCCTCAAAGGCGGACTCGTCCCGCATAAGAGTCAGGGCCACCAGTATCTCGTCGGTCTGTTCACGGTAATTCAAGGGTGATCTCATGCAGTTCCTCGCTTTTCTTTCATCGTATTGTGTGGTGTTTTGTGAGCGCTCTGTCTATATGACAAACGAAACGGGGGAAAGGTTCGGTTTTTGGGAAATATATTTTGCAAAATTTTGAAAAACACCCGCAACGAAAGACCGTTGCGGGTGAAAATCGTCAATCAATGACCAGAGTGCCGAAGAACTCGGGGCGGTGGAAATCGGGATTCTCCGTCTCCACGGGACTCCACATACCGAAGTGGGGGACAGGTGTTTCGTCGCCGCACTTGTAGAAGTTGCCGCGGAAGGTATAGCCGTGGCCGAAGGGGAGGGACTCCACGCCCAGGATACTACACAGCATTTCGCAGGGGATCTGGGCCAAAATCTCCCAAATTCCCTTCTGCTGCCAGCCCTTGGTGATGAAGATACCGCCGTCGGTCAGCTCGGTAATGGGAGTACGCTCGTGGCGGTCCTTGCCCACGCAGGAGAGGAGGGTGCCGTTTACGTTCATCTCCAGGTTGATGTAGCGGCCATCGTTCAGAAAATCGCAGAAAAACTCCATGCAGGAATCCTTGTAGACGGGGTCGTTATACCGGCGGTAGATCGCCGTGGGGTTCTCCTCCTCGCAGGTCATGCGCAGAAAGAAGCCCACACCCTCGGACCAGGCAAGCTGGGCACCCGTCTTGGGGGCATAGCCCTCCAGCCAGCGGAAGCAATCCACGGGAGCCACGGGGACCTCGTCCCACTTGACGCCCCAGAACTGGGTCCCCGCAGGCAGGGCGGGAACGTGATACTCACGACGCTCCATATCAGTCAAAGTAGCCCTGTCTGTAGAGCAGCTCGGCGATCAGCACGGCGCCGCCTGCGGCACCGCGGAGGGTGTTGTGGGACAGGCCCACGAACTTGTAATCAAAGTAGCTGTCCTCGCGGAGACGGCCCAGGGTCACGCCCATACCGCCGTAGATGTCGCGGTCCAGAGCGGCCTGAGGACGGTTATCCTCCTCAAAGTAGGTGATGAACTGAGCGGGGGCGTGGGGCAACTCCAGCTCCTGGGGCAGGCCCTTGAACTCGGCCCAAGCCTGGAGGATCTCCTCCTTGGTGGGCTTGTTCTCGAACTTCACGAACACAGCCGCGGTGTGACCGTCGGTGACGGGAACGCGGATGCACTGGGTGGTGATCAGGGGAGCCTCGGCCTTAACGACCTTGCCGTCCTCCACCTTACCCCATACGCGCAGAGGCTCCTGCTCGGACTTCTCCTCCTCGCCGCCGATGTAGGGGATGACGTTGTCGATCATCTCGGGCCACTCCTTGAAGGTCTTACCTGCACCCGAGATGGCCTGGTAGGTGGTAGCTACGACCAGGGTGGGCTTGAACTTCAAGAGGGGAGTCAGAGCGGGAACGTAGGACTGGATGGAGCAGTTGGGCTTGACGGCGATGAAGCCGCGCTTGGTGCCCAGACGAGCCTTCTGAGCCTCGATAACGGCCAGATGCTCGGGGTTGATCTCGGGAATGACCATAGGCACGTCGGGGGTCCAGCGGTGAGCGGAGTTGTTGGAGACCACGGGGATCTCGGCCTTAGCATACTTCTCCTCCAGGGCCGCGACCTCTTCCTTTTTCAGATCAATGGCGCAGAATACGAAGGAGCAGAGTTCCTTCATGGTAGCGATGTCGTTTTCGCCGTCGATGACGATCATGTCCTTGTATTCCTCGGGCATGGGAGTGGTCATCTTCCAGCGGGCGCCTACGGCCTCGGCATAGGTCTTACCGGCGGAGCGGGGGGAGGCAGCCAGGGCGGCGACCTCAAAATAGGGGTGGTCGTGGAGCAGGGTCAGAAAGCGCTGACCGACCATACCGGTCGCGCCAACCACGCCGACCTTCATTTTTGCGTTGTTCATCGTATATTACCTCGTTTCTGAAAGGATACAAAATGGGATAGTACATTATAGCACACTTGCCCTTGAATTGCAATAGTGAATATTTCCCGAAAAGATACGAATTCCCCTTGCTCCTTTTGGCGTTTTTTTGAAAGCGTGGTTGACATACAAAAAAAAATATGGTATACTGTATCGAAGATATTTTTGCCTTCACACCCAAAACATCTACGGAGGATTGTAATCATGCTGAGTCTTATCCCTACCCCGCGCAAATCAACGATGGCCGACGCACGTATCGCCATTGCCCCCGTCTACACCGCCGACGTCCTGTGCGCCGATGCCGCCGCCACCATGACGGAGTATGCCCGCCGCGTTCATGGGATCACGCTGACCCAAGGGACGGGCGGTATCACATTCACCACCGATCCTTCCCTGCCCGCCGAAGGCTATATTCTGACCGTCACAGCCGAGGGTGCCGCCGTCAAGGCCGCCGATTTTGAGGGGGCTCAGCACGCCGCCGTCACCCTGGTGCAGATCATGGAGAAGGACGGCGAGGGGCTGACCCTGCCCGCAGGCGAAATTCTGGACGAGCCTCGCTGTACCTGGCGCGCCGTCATGGTGGATCTAGCCCGCGATTGGCACGAGCTGCACGTTCTCTACGAATACGTGGATATGTGCTGCTTCTACAAGCTCCGTTACCTCCACCTCCACTTCACCGACGATCAAAGCTACACCCTCCCCTCTAAGGCCTTCCCTAAGCTCTCCACCGAGGGCCGTCACTACACGGAGGAGGAGCTGAAGGGGCTCATCGCCTACGCCAAATCCCGTGGGGTGCAGATCGTACCCGAGATCGACGTGCCCGGCCACGCATCCTCCTTCTCTGCCGCCTACGGCGACATCTTCGGCACCGACGGCCTCATCTGCCAGTCCGAGGAATCCCTGGAGGCTATGTCTACCCTGTTTTGCGAGCTTTGCGAGCTGTTTGCCGACTCCGACTACATCCACATGGGCGGTGACGAGGCCGCCATCGACCGTTGGACCTCCTGCGACAAGTGCCTACAGGCCTTCCGCGATGCCGGCGTAGAGGTGGACAAGCACCTGGAGAGCGACGAAAGCCGCCACGAGCTGGCAGAGCTGATGTACGCGACCTTCATCAAGCGCATCTGCGAGGTTATCCTGGCCTGCGGCAAGACCCCCGTGGTCTGGGAAGGCTTCCACGAGACCATGAACCACCTCATCCCTCGGGAGGCTGTCATCGTCAGTTGGGAGAACTACTACCAGACCACCCCTCAGCTTCTCAAGGCAGGCTTCCGCATCCTCAACGGCTCCTGGGCGCCCATGTACGTCGTTACCCCCAAGTGCTACTGGACCCCCGAAGAGGTCTACAACTGGAGCATCTACTACTGGAGCCCCGTCCATCCCGGCTCCCCCTATGCGGGCAGCTCCCTGACCATCGAGCCCACCATGCAGGTGGAGGGAGGTCAGCTTTTGGCCTGGGGCGACTGGATCATGGGCAGCTTCCCCGACCTGGCAGAGGGTGTCCGCGAAGAGCAACGCCTCCTGGAGGAGCGCGCCCTCTGCCTCACCGAAAACGTATGGAATCGGGAAAAGCCCTTGACCTGGGATGAATTCAAGCCCAAGTACGAGAAGGTCGCCGCTCTGTACGAAGCATTCCGCAACAACAAATAAGCCCCATCCGCGCGATGTAAAGGAGGTTTATCATGTCTATCCCGATTCCCGAGAAACGTATCGCTGATTTTGAAAATTTAGGCTTTGGTATGTTTATCCACTGGGGTCTGTACTCCCAGCTGGGCAAGGGCGAGTGGATCCAACATATCCACAACATCCCCAAGGAAGAATATCAAAAGCTCCAAAGCACCTTCACCGCATCTAAGTTCGATGCCCGCCACATCGTCCGTGTAGCAAAGGCGGCCGGGGCCAAGTACATTACCCTGACCACCCGTCATCACGAGGGCTTCTCCCTCTACGACACCTGTGGATTGAACGATTACGATGCCCCCCACGCCCCCTGCGGCCGCGATCTCATCCGCGAGTTCGTGGACGCCTGCAACGAGGAAGGGATCCTTCCCATGTTTTACCACACCACCCTGGATTGGTATAATCCCGATTTCGACGACGATTTTCCCAAGTATCTCCAATATTTGCGGGATTCGGTAGAGGTACTCTGCACTCGCTACGGCAAGATCGGCGGCCTTTGGTTCGACGGCAACTGGTCCAAGCCCGGCGCAGATTGGGAGGAGGATGCCCTTTACGCCACCATCCGCAAGCATCAGCCCGAGGCAATGATCATCAACAACACGGGACTTAGCGAACGTGGATATATCACCAATCCCGAGATCGACAGTGTAACCTTCGAGCAGGGTCGCCCCACTCCCATGGACCGAGAGGGACACCCCAAATACGTGGCCGCCGAAATGTGCCACACCATGAACAACCACTGGGGCTTCGGCGCACACGATTGCAACTATAAGTCCCTGGCTCACCTCATTGAAACCCTGTGCGCCTGCCGCAAGGTGGGGGCCAACTATCTGCTCAACATCGGCCCCACGGGTGAGGGCGAGATCCCCCTCATGCAAGAGGCTCTTCTCCGCGGCATCGGCGATTGGATCCGTGCTACGGGCAACGCCATCTATAAGGCCAAGCCCTGCGGTGTGATCTGCGACGACGGAGGCAAGGATTTCGCGCTCCGCGACGGAAATAAGCTGTATTTCTTCGTCCACGGCCTCCACATCACCGGTGACGGCAACGTGGTGGTGGAGCGTGGCGAAAACAACTCTGCCGGGTGCTTTACGGGCATCCCCGGGACGATCAAATCCATCCGCTGGACCGATACGGATCATAAACTCAGCTTTACTCAGAACGGTGACAAGCTATCCGTGAATTTCACCCATTTCCCCTATGGATCCGACCTGGTGGTGCGGGTAGCCGAGGCGGAATTGGCGTAACAGGAGGCTTCCTATGTCCATTGAGTTGTCCGCATTCGCCAAGCAAACGCTGAATGACCCTGCCTTCATCGCCGTCCGAGACAGACGAATGACGGAGCTGACCAATTTTTTCCAAAGCCCCAATACGCCCCATACCCTGTCCGATATTCCCTTCGTCACCGGTGTCTCAGTATGGTGGCCGGGTGCCTTCTGCGACGAGCAGTCGGAGATTCTCCCGCCCGAGGTTTGGGTGAAGAATTCCTTGGAAGAGCTGGCCAGGCACGTCAGCACTCATCAAAACGATCCGCTGTTCTGCCCCCTTACCATGGAATACCATCACTACGGCGTGCACTTCGTGGATCGCCTGTTCGGCGCAGAGATCTTTGTCCGGGGCAGGCAGATCTACAACAAATATCTCCTCACACCCGTGGGCGAGCTGGAATACCCCGATCTGGACAATCATCCCCTTTGGATCTATTCCAAGCGTGTCCTGCAGGCATTCCTGGATGCAGACGTCAAGCTTCCCTACTTCGGTCTGCCCGTCATCGCGTCGGCGCTGAACATCGCGATCAATCTTTACGGCCAGGAATTTCTCTGTGCCATGCTGGAGGAGCCCGAGGCAGCCAAGCACGACTTAGCGGTGATTACGAAACTTCTGTGCGATCTCCACCGCTACTACAAGGATCGACTCCCTCCGGAACAGCTCCAGCCCGTCGTTGTCAGCACCCGTGCCCAGCCCGTCGGATGCGGCCAGATCTGCGGTTGCTCCACCCACCTCATCTCCAAGGAGCTATACGATGAGTTCATCGCTCCCTGCGACGAGGCGGTGCTGAAGGTGTACGACCATCCCGGTATGATCCACCTTTGCGGCAGTCATAGCCAGCACATTGAAACCTTCCGCAACATGAAGCATCTTCATGCGGTGCAGGTCAACGACCGAGCGGCGGATGACCTGCAGCTTTACTTTGAAGGTCTACGAGAGGACCAGGTCATCTACTTCACCCCCACCCCCGCCGTTTCGCTTGAGGACGCCATGCGGATCACGGAAGGCCGGCGGATGGTTCTCTGCGGCATTGGAAGGCCCGAATAATCCCGCTCGATTCTATTCCACAGGAGATTGAACATGCAATTACTCTATTGGCTCGAATCCATCCGCAACCCCGTCCTGGACACCCTCATGCTCCTCTTTACCGAGTTCGGCAACGAGCTGCTTTTTATCGCAGCAGGACTCATCATGTTCTGGTGCATTGACAAAAAGCAAGGCTATTTCGTTCTGTTGACCGGCTTTTTCGGCGTGTATATCAACCAGTTTTTGAAGATCACCTGCCGTGTCCCCCGCCCTTGGGTGCAGGACCCCAGCTTCACCATCGTGGAGGCCGCCCGCGAGGCCGCTACGGGCTACTCCTTCCCCAGCGGACACACCCAGACCGCTGTGGGCTGCTACGGAGCCCTGGCCGTCTGCCGCAAGGAAAAATGGGTGCGGATCATCTCCGTCATCCTGGCTCTGCTCATTCCCTTCACCCGTATGTACCTGGGTGTTCACACCCCCCTGGACGTCGGCGTGTCCATCCTGGTGGCTCTTATCCTCATTTTTGCTCTGTGGCCTCTGTTCAAAAGATTCGGTACGGAGCGCAGGCTCATGTACCCCCTCATGGGAATATTGACCGCCATGGGCATCGGGTTCATGCTCTACGTTACCCTGTTCCCCTTCCCCGCCGACATTGATGCCGACAACCTCAACCACGCCGTGGAGAACGCCTACAAGTTCCTGGGCTGTGCTCTGGGTATGTGGATCATCTACGAGGCCGATACCCGCTTCATCCACTTTGAGACCAAGACCGCCAAATGGTGGGCGCAGATCCCCAAGCTGCTCATTGGCCTGGCCATCGTGCTGGGTGTCAAGTCGGGCTTCAAGCCTCTCTTGAACCTCATTTTTGACGGGCACGGGGTCGCCCACACCATCCGCTACTTCCTCACCGTCCTGGTGGCGGGCTTCTGGCCCTTGACCTTCAAGTGGTTCGCGGGATTGGGCGCGAAGAAATGATTTATACGGGGAGGAAAACTTCTTGAAAGAGGTTTTCCTCCCCGCACCCCTTCTTTCAAGAACTTTTACAAAGGAATCGCTATGACAAACATCAAACTTATGCCATTGACCGAGCATGATCTGTCTACCTACACCGCCCTTTACGAGGCCTCCTTTCCCGCCTCCGAGCGCAAGGAATTGGATTATATGCTAAAAGGCCCCCACGCCTCGGCCTACGACGTGCTGGTCATCTCCACCCCCGACCATCCCGTGGCGGGCATGGTCATCACCGTGACCCACGGCGGGCTCTGTATGCTGGACTACTTCGCCGTCTCCCCCGACCTGCGGGGGCGGGGCATCGGCCGTGCCGTTCTGCCTCTTATCCGCGGGAGGTGCGAGGGACATTTCTTCCTGGAAATCGAGACACCAGCCCCCTATTGTGACCCGCGGGATGCCTGTCCCAACCCCGAGCAGAGGGTCCGCCGCAAGGCGTTCTACCTGTCGGCAGGAATGGTGGAAACGGGAGTGCGCGCCTTCATATACGGAAACGATATGGAACTGCTGGCCTTCCCCGAGGACGCGGAGGCGGTCACCTTTGAGGGGTACGATGCCCTGCTCAAAGCTACCTTCCCTGCGGGGATGGAGGTGGAGAGAATATAGGGGACTCATTTTGTAAGGATCGGCGTCCCCGACGGTCCGTAAACCGGAGGAGAATATGCGGACCGTCCGGGAGGCCGATCCCCACAACCCGGGTAGCCGGGTTCCAATAGGCTATCTACCATACCAAACATCAACGGGACTGAAAAAATTTCAGTCCCGCTTCATTTTCTATGCAGAAACGCTCTCTTTACAAAATCCGCCCCGCATGGTATAATACAAGTACAAAAGCGCTTTTGAATTCAAATCCAAGGAGAAAACCATGGAAATCGGAACCATCATCAAGAAATACCGCCGCGAGCGGGACATGACCCAGGAGCAGCTCGCAGAATACCTGCGGGTATCGGTGTCCGCCGTCTCCCAGTGGGAGAGCGGCAAGACCGCCCCCGACCTGTCCGCTATCCCCGCCATCTGCAATCTGTTCGGGATTTCGGCGGATGAGCTTTTGGGGATTGATCGGGAGCATAAGCAGGAGAAGATCGACGAGATTGTGGAGAATGCGTCTCGTTACAGCGACCGCGGTTATATGACCGAGGCAGAAAAAGTTTTGGAGGAAGGGCTGCGGGAATATCCAGACAGCTATGATCTCATGGAGTCCTTGATGAACGTCAAATTCTATCAAAATAACTGGGACGAAGTGATTCGTTTGGGCAACCGTATTTTGGAAGGATGTACGGAAGATCGTATCCGTGACTCCGCCAAGCAGACTATTTGTTTTGCCTATCAAAACAAGGGCGATTTTGACAAAGCCCGCGAGATTGCCAGAAAACTTCCGTCGATGATCGTTTCAAAGGAAGTTCTCCTGGCTGGACTGCCCGGAAGCGCAGGGCACGATGCACATCTGCATCTGATCAATTTCCTTATTCAATTATTTGATCAAGAGCTTAGGGCAAATAGGAAGTTAGACGACGGCACCCGCGCCTACACCGAGGACGAAATGGCCGTGCTCCACCACAAACGCCTGGCTTTCTTTGAACTGCTGTTTGAGGACGGTAACTATGTTTTCTATCACACCGTCCTGAAGGACATTCATT
Organism: Oscillospiraceae bacterium; assembly: GCA_015064695.1. Lineage (GTDB taxonomy): Bacteria > Bacillota > Clostridia > Oscillospirales > CAG-272 > CAMEON01. Next base: position 16,789 of record SVRS01000037.1, read on the forward strand.
TGGAGCTGGCACAGTATTACGCCGGTAAACAGAACACCGAAAATACCCTTCATCACTTGTCCTGCGCCGCAGATCACGCCATCGCCTTCACCCGGAGCGAGGGCATCGGTGACTATACATGCCTCCTGCTTCGCGGCGACGGTTCGGCACATTTCAGCACAAACAACACAGAAAACAGTGCCAAACAAGAGTTGGATCACCTCTCCTCCCCCATCTTCGACTTCCTCCGCGACACCCCTGAATTTGCCGCCATCCTGGCTAAACTTGAGCCCGTGGCGGGGGATTGGAAGGTCAGGGAGTAAACCCGCACGTAAGGCCCCCTCCGGGAAAATGATAATTTATTCATGTTTACTCCGCAGGGGCGAACTGTGTTCGCCCGAAATTGATTGATATATGTTTTTTGACGGGCGGCCGCAGGTCGCCCCTACGAAATTCTATCTAAACATCGTTTCCCCGGGAGGGGGCCTACGGACAAAAATCCCCCACGGCATAAAGCCGTGGGGGATTCGCTATTCCACAGATCAATAATTCTCTGCGTGAACCTCGAAGTAAGCCTTGGGGTGAGCGCAGGTGGGGCAGATCTCGGGGGCCTTCTTGCCCACGATGATGTGACCGCAGTTGCGGCACTCCCATACCTTGATCTCGCTCTTCTCAAAGACCTGGGCGGTCTCCACGTTCTTCAGCAGAGCGCGGTAACGCTCCTCGTGATGCTTCTCAATGGCGGCCACCAGGCGGAACTTGCGGGCCAGGTCGGTAAAGCCCTCCTCCTCGGCGGTCTTGGCGAAGCCGTCATACATATCGGTCCACTCGTAGTTCTCACCGTCAGCGGCGGCGGCCAGGTTGGCGGCGGTGTCACCGATGCCCTCCAGCTCCTTGAACCACATCTTGGCGTGCTCCTTCTCATTGTCGGCGGTCTTCTGGAAGAGAGCCGAGATCTGCTCGTAGCCCTCCTTCTTGGCGACGGATGCGAAATAGGTGTACTTGTTGCGTGCCTGGGACTCACCTGCAAAGGCGGCCTCCAGGTTCTTTTCGGTCTGGGTACCGGCGTATTTGTTCATGGGAATTTCCTCCTGTACGTTGAATTTTTGCATACCACGGACGTTTCCGTCCGTGGAATATTATACCATATATTTTGGTCCCTGTCAAGGTGGTTTATGCAGGATCACCGAAAAATTCCGATGTTCTCTGCGGGAATGGCACGAAAGCCGGGAAGGGCGTGGAACACGGGGCTGTCGGAGGACAGATTTCCCGCCTCCTCATCCCAGCCGGCCTCTGAGGCGGCGGCATAAAGCACATTATCCGTTACGTCTGAGAAGCGGTACACCGCGTCCCCCACCTCGTACAGCTTCCCCGCCTCAATGGCGACATTGTTTCGGACCGAGCTGTAGGAGGGATTGAAAAAGGCATCCGCATGATCCGGGTCGGCGTTGATGTCCACGACCACTCGGGACAGGCGGGGATACCGCGACACCCAGGGCTCCGCCGAAAGCTCCAGCGAGCGGAATTGCGCAATATGCATATCCCCATGGCTGTACCAACCGCGCGGCACCATCATACCGTCGCGCAGGCGTTGGTCGTATTCCAGGGCCGCGCCGGCGGTGCGGACAATGATATTGTTCTCCACCACGTGATCGCGCCCTCCGCCGACCTCAACTCCCCAGTTCCCCACGTCGATGAGGATGTTTCCGTATGCCGTCTGACCGTTGAGGGCGTCGTCCCAGTAGATGCCCTGAGGACGGAACTCCCCGCTCCCACAGCGGCGGATGCGGTTGTAGCGGATCACCGTCCCGTAGGCCAGCGAATCCCGCCCGCTGTATATGGCTCCCGCGTCAGAGGATAGAAGCACCACGTCGTGTATCTCGTTGTACTCGATGCAATGCAGGTTCCCCGCGTACAGGATGGCGCTGTGGGGGGCGTTGCAGATCTCGTTGTGGGCGGCGGTATGGCCGACACCCGAGATGGAGATCCCGGGGTGATAGGTTTGGTTGATCTCCCCGAAATCATGGATGTAGTTATTTTCGGCGCGGTTTCCTCCGCAGGTCAGGGTGGCTCTGTCCCCGCCCCCAAGCGCGATTCCTTTCCCGCCGAGATACCCCAACTCACTGTTGCGGATCACAAGATTTTTGCCGTCCAGGACCACCGCCGTATCGCGGATATTGCGGATGCAGAAATGCTCAAACACCATGTCCTCTCCCGTAGCCAGGATCGCACTACCAACGCCGCACCGGAGCGTGAAGCCCGAGAACGTCATATTACGGGTAGTGTCACAGCGGATGAGCGGTTCTTCTGCGAAGGAAAAATCCGCGTCCTCCGCGCCGTCCCACGGCCAGAAATACAGATTTCCCGTTCCGCGGTCCAGATACCATTCACCCTCGGCATCCAGCTCCTCGGGGACGTTATACAGGTAGTAGGTCCCGCCCGGCCGTGCGCCGTAGCAGGAAACGAAATCGGGATAGATCTCCCGATTTTCGGGCTTGACCGTAATGGGGGTGGAGGAATCCGCCCAATCGAAGAAGAAGTACCCGAACATCCACGCCGTGGAGGGGTCTTGCCAACGCTTCATGCGGTCTGCCGTATCCGCATCCACGATGTAGCACCCGCCCCGAAGATTGCGAAGCTCCCCCCGCTCGGGGTGGAAATTCTGGGGAGGAAATTCGTAGGCCTCTCCCACGTCCGCGATGGCCTCCAGCCTTCCGTACGAGCCAAGATTCGGGTAGCGGGCCTTGATCATGCGGCGGTTGCCGCAAAAGAACTCGCTTCCGCACCCGACGGGGGCACGATCGTAGCGGAAGGACTGCTGGTATGCACCGATAGGAACCTCCTCCCCCCAGTCCTCACGGGTCAAGCCGTAAGCGGTCAGCGGGATCATGCGCACGTGCGGCCTTGCCTCGGAGGGGATACGGGCGAGCATATCGGCATCAGGAGTCTGCCATGCTTCCCTACCCACCGTGATGCCGCCGTGAATGACTGTCCCCGGCTCTGCTTGGTAGATAACGTGAGTCACGGCTGAGCAGTCCTCGGCGGCAAAACGGAACGCTTCGGGATCATACACACCGCTCTGCACCGATACAAGGACGGCATCGGGCGGCTCGGGAGAGGACAGCACGGAACGAACCTCGGCACGGATTGCAGAGGCATTTTCGGGGGTCATGACCTTGGTGATCTTCATATAAAGGTTCCTCCAATACGAACGATAACCCGTTACAGGAGGTCTCTCAGAGCCAGCACGTCCTCCTCACGGGTTGCCCAGCTGGTGGCAAAGCGCACCACGGTATGCTCTGCGTCGGGCTTCTCCCAAAAGCTGAGCACACACTCTTTTTCCAGTTCAGCCTTACGCTCATCGGTCAGGGTGATGAAAATCTGATTGGTGGTGGTCTCCATGAAGAACTCGTAGCCCTTCTCACGGAAAACAGACCGCATCAGCTCAGCCATCTCGATGGCGTGGCGGCTGATCCTCATGTACAGATCGTCGGTAAACAAAGTATCGAACTGGATGCCCAGCAATCGCCCCTTGGCCACCAGGGCACCGTGCTGCTTGATGATGGACAGGAAATGCTTGGGGGCCTTACGGCGGGAGAATACCACCGCCTCCCCGCAGAGGGCACCCACCTTGGTGCCGCCGATGTAGAATACGTCGCAAAGCTCACAGAGGTCGTGAAGAGTCACGTCGGTGTCGGGAGCAGCCAGGCCGTAGCCCAGGCGTGCGCCGTCCAGGAACAAGGGAATGTCGTACTCATCGCAAACGACGCGCAGGGCCTTCAGCTCGTCCTTCGTGTAGAGAGTGCCGTACTCGGTGGGGTGGGAGATGTAGACCGCGCCGGGACGGACGATATGCTCGGCTGTCTCGTCGGCATGGTAGGCGGCCAGATAGGCAGACAGGTCGGCGGCCCTCATCTTCCCTGCGTACTGGGGGACGGTGAGTACCTTGTGACCGGTAAACTCAATGGCGCCCGCCTCGTGGGCAGCAATGTGGCCGGTCACGGCAGAAACAACCCCTTCATAGCTGCAAAGGAGCGAATCGATGACGATCTGGTTGGTTTGAGTTCCGCCCGTCAAAAGCCACACGTCGGCCTCGGGACAGCCGCAGGCAGCCTTGATCTTCTCCTTGGCAGATGCGGTGTACTCGTCCGAGCCGTATCCGGGCTGCTTGACGAGATTGGTTTCGATGAATCGCTGCAGAATGGCGGGATGGGCGCCCTCTACGTAGTCACTGGCAAACGATAGCATGGTATATTTTCTCCTTCATCTGCAATTTTACTTGTATGCAACACATTATAGCACAAATTCCTTCGTTTGGCAAGACCCTGCGTACAATTTCAGGAAATATCCCGCCACGGCCTCGGGAGGCTCTTGAAACCTTCCCTTCACCCACCACTTGACCGTCTCGGCAAAGCCTCCGGCAAGCTGGCGAAGCAGGTAATCCCGCGGAAGATCGGGCGTAAATTCGTGCAGATGGGCTTCAAACAAGGCTCGCAGATGTTGCTTGAAATAGCCCATGAACACCTCACTACCCTCCGAAAGCAGTATGGCAGACAGGTTGCTTTGACTGTCTCGGACGTGCCACAGAATATGGGTCAGCCGCCCCGAGAGCGTCCCATCATCTCCGTTCCAAGCGCAGGGGTTCTCACCGAACACATGAAAAAGCAAGTCGGTGCAAAGTGCCTCCAAGAGCATTTCCTTGGTTTCAAAATGGGCATAAAAGGTACTTCGTCCCACATCGGCCTCGTCGATGATCTCCTGCACCGTGATATGATCGTAACGCTTGCGCTCCAGCAGATAGAGGAACGCCTCAAATATGGCCTTTCGGGTCTTTTGCTGTCGTCTGTCCATGAGTCCCTCCGAACAATTTGACGTTTTTGTTCGGTATCATACAGTCGTGCGGTTTTGGTTGTTGATTATTCTCGCTTCCTGTGCTATACTGATACCGTACAGAGTGTTTGATACTGCATATATTGTATCACATTTTTTCGTGAAAGTCAAGAGCCGTAAGGAGGGTCTATGAAACACCGTCATCATCACCACGACCACAATCCATCCGCCGCCAATATCCTGCTTGCCTTCATCCTCAATCTGGCCTTCTCAATTTTTGAGCTTATGGGCGGACTGCTCACGGGGAGTGTCGCCATTCTATCGGATGCCGTCCACGATCTGGGTGACGCGGCCAGCCTCGGGCTATCCTTTTTCCTGGAAAAAAAGAGCCGCAAGCAGCCCGATGACACCCACACCTACGGCTACCTCCGCTACTCCGTGCTGGGCGGGCTCATCACCACGGTCATCCTGCTGGCTGGCTCGGTCTCGGTCATCGTAAACGCCGTCCTGCGCGCGATCGCCCCCGCCGAGATCAACTACGACGGCATGATCCTGTTTGCCGTGGTGGGGACGCTGGTCAATCTTGCAGGAGCCATGCTGACCCGTCACGGGGAGTCCCTCAACCAGCGGGCGGTGAATCTCCATCTGTTGGAGGACGTGCTGGGCTGGGCAGTGGTGCTGGCCGGGGCTGTTGTCATGCGGTTTACGGATTGGGTCATCCTCGACCCCCTCATGTCCATCGGGGTGGCCGTCTTTATCCTGGTCCATGCGCTGGGCAATCTGCGGGAGGTACTGGACCTGTTCCTGGAGAAAACGCCCCGGGACATTCAGATCTCCGAGATGCGCACCCGTTTGACCGCGTTGGACGGGGTGGAGGATGTCCACCACATCCATGTGAGGAGTCTGGACGGGGGGCGGCACTATGCCACCCTGCACGTCGTAGCCGACGGGGAGGCTCACGCCGTCAAGGAGTCGGTGCGGTCCGAACTACTGGCATTGGGCATTGTTCACGCCACCATTGAGCTGGAGACGGCGGAGGAGGCCTGTATGGCCAAGGAATGCCGCGTGGAGACGGTGGAAGCTGTGGGACATCATCACCACCATCATCACCATCACGGGCATTGAAAGAGGACAGCGGAGGGGCCGTGACCCTCCGCTGTGTTTGGGTTTATTCGGTTGCGTTTTCGAGGGCGAATGCCGCATTGACCCGCTCGACGTAGGCGGCAAAGCGGGGGTCGCTGCGGATGGGATCGAACCATTCCCAGCCGTGGTCAGCGGTGAAGGGGTACAAAACCCATTTTCTATCGATGTAGCCGTAACAATCCCCATCGTCGGTGTCATCATTCAAAAACACAGCCTGACTCCCCTCATTATCAATAAATTTGACTTTCAGACGTAAATCCCGTAGCCAAGGACTCGTGCAGCCAATCTTCATACCATTTTCCAACACCATGAGCTTCTCCAGCAAGGATACCGTATCCTCCAAGACTACGAAGGCACCCTCGCAGTCTCCGGTACCTGACAGAAAGCAGGCAAGTCGAATGCCCAGATCGAGTCGTTTGTTTGCAAACATATCCACAGAGCCGTCGCCCGTAACAGGGTGAAGGGAATCGGGGGTCATATAGCAGAGGTTGTGGAGAAACGTCAACAGCATGTTATTGCGGTGCAGGCATTCGTAAATGTCCGCGTGCCCGTCTCCGATCCGCCACATACGGCGGTCGAACACCCTCTCATCCAGCGCCGTAAAAAGAAGCTTTTGGCGCAAAAAATCGTATTTGTCACGGCAGTTCCGATGAAGATAGCGTTCGTATAGCAAAGCATTTTTGTTCAGATCCCATTTTGTCGCATTTTGATTCAAATACGCCGTTATATGAGCCTCATCCTCGGCATACGCCATATAGCGAATCATATTGTCCTTCATTCCTCTGGGCGCGTTACTTGAGAGAATCTCCTCAGAAGCCAAGCGCAGCTCGGCCAAAAGAGCGGCAGAATTTTCGAACGCTTCACACCAATTACAGCCGATCCCTATGACCATGTCTGCCAGATATTCATTCCGCAAGACCGGAGCCATCACGCACTCCCGGCGAATTTCCCGTGCAACGGACAAAATCGATTCAACGTCCTGAGAATCGCTGTCCAGCAGCGCCCCCAGCTTTTCCGTCAGCTTGTCCAGTACTTCCTTTTTCCGACTCTCCTCACACCCCAAAAGCTCATCCACCGTCACCCCGAAGATCCCCGCCAGCGCAGGCAGAAATTCAATGTCGGGATACGTGGTCTGATTCTCCCAGCGGCTCACTGATTGGTAGGCCACGCCCAGCTTGTCGGCAAGCTGCTCCTGGGTCATATCCGCCGCTCGGCGTAAGCGGCGGATGTTTTCACCAACGTTCAGTTTCATAATCCTTGTTCCTTTCATTGTGTCCCCGCGCGGAGGTTGTTTTCCCGGTGTCTTTATGATACCATATTTTTCGGGAAATTGCAATAACGCATTTTGAGAGAGTTTTACTCGGTTTGCGTGAGTTCCGTCGGATAAAAACGGAGCCAAGATGGATACTTGGCCCCGCTTTTTGCATGTCATGAAAATCGGATCACTCCGCCAAAACCGTCAGCCGCTCTCCCTTCGCGGTCTCCACGGTGGTGAATGTCTCGGTAAGGGGAACCCTGCGTCCGTCGCCCATAATCAGGACGTATCCCTCGCCGGGGGCCTCCATCGTCAGGGACATTCCCTGCTCGCTGAGGATCTCTGCGTGGATCCTGCCGTTTTCCAGGCATCCGTCCACCACGAACGCGCCGTGGGCACGGAGCCCGTGGAAGGAGGCATCGCGGCTTCTGTCCCACACGGGGAACAGGCGGATGATACCCTCATAGCTTTGCAGAAGCATTTCATTGACGGTGCTGGGGATGGCCGAGCTATTCTCCAGGCCACCGCCGAAGTAGCGAAACATGCCGTTGGGCAAGCTTCGATTCTTGATGACCTCGTGGATATGGGCAATGATCTCCTCGGCAGGGATGCCCAGCCGTGCCGCCGCAGGATAGTAGGAGCAGAAGCGGTTATGGCTGTCCCAAATGGCCAGCCGGCGATGGGAATTTTGGGCCGCCTCATAGAGCACGGGAGTCATGAGCCGCCCGATCTGCCCCATGGGGTACACACACTCCATGATCAACTCATCCAGGTAGCTCGCGCCATCCTTACAGCGCAGAAGGGGATTGCCATCCTGTTCAAAGGTTTCGATGGGAGAAAGGTGATCCAGGATGTGCTGCCATACGGGGATGCGGTCGGAATTCTCTCCCAGCTCGCGAGACAGGTCGATCACAAGCTTCATCACCATACGAATAAGGCAGGCAGAGAGCAGGGGATTTTTGTCATCCTGTCCTTCGGGCATATAGTCCGGCCCTACGTACCAGGCTACCTCGTGGAGCGCGTCGTTGTAGTTCTGATAGACGCCGTCCTCCAAAACCAGGTAGTCCTCCCAAAACTCCGCCACCGAGAGCAGGTAATCGTAATATTCCCGCCGCGCAAAGTCCTTGTCCCGCGTGCCGTACCAATGGAGCATGTGGATCACCGCGCCGTAGGCGGCGTTGCTCTTCTGACCCAGGAACAGGTGTCCATGCTCCTTGGTGTCGGGGCGGTAATCGGTCTCCAGCCCCAAAGGTCCGATGCCCACGGGGAAATACGCGCCGCGAACCCCCAGGTATTCCTTGGCGTAGATCTTGGAAATGGGCAGAAAATCGTTCAAGGGCGTCGAATAGCACTCGATAAGCTCGGGGTGGTTGCAGGAGGTCAGGGCGTAGAAGGGGCCCTGATAGTTGTAGTTCATGTGGTAGTCGCCGAACCAACCCATGCCGTCCGCCGTGGCGTAAGCCCCCCACAGGCCGGGAGGAAATTTCTTATTGCGGGCGGTGCAGGCCATCACGTAAAGCCCTGCGTACCAATAGTTTTCCAGGGTCTTGTCGGGCAGGGTCACGCCGCTTTTCGCCCAGAAATCCGCCCACAAGCGGCCGTGGGCGTTCAATAGCTTGCAGCAGGCCGCAGAGTCCAGCATGCGGACGAATTCAATGGCCTGCCGCCGGTAGGCGGCGGTGTCGTGATTGGTGCGGACGGTGATCGCCCACAGTGCCCGCTCCCGCCCCTCCAAAACGGTGCGGTATACGGGGCGCATGGCGCAGATGCCGTAGGTGGGGAAACGGTACTCCGGGCTATCGAAGCCGCGGATGGCGTAGGTCACGTCCCCGTCGGTTCCCGTCTCACAAATAGCGTCACTGCCCTCACGGGGGGTGAGGGTGACCGAGGCCGACACCGCAGGATACGAGCGCTCCAGCTCCATGAGGATGGTG
>SVRS01000038.1 GCA_015064695.1 Oscillospiraceae bacterium
GGGATATACCGTACCGAGGCTCTGGAGGCGGCGGTGGAGCTGTCGGTACGGTATATCCCCGATCGCTTCCTTCCCGACAAGGCCATCGATCTTATGGACGAAGCGGCGGCGGCTCTGCGCATATCCAGCCTGACCGCGCCTCCCGATCTGAAGCTTTTGGAGGAGGAGCTGGCCTGCGTGGCTCGGGAAAAGGAGGAGGCCATCAAGGCACAGGAATTTGAGCGTGCGGCCAAGCTACGGGATCGGGAGCTGGAAAAGCAGGCCGATTTTGAGAAGGCCAAGACCGCCTGGGAGCAGCGACCTCAGCACGCCGACGACGAGGGCTACGCCGTCACGGCCCGACAGATCGCCGACGTGGTAACCGAATGGACGGGCATCCCCGTCTCCCGTCTGCTGGAAAGCGAGAGTCAACGTCTGCTCCGCCTGGAGGATCAGCTGAAGGAACGGGTAATCGGCCAGGATGAGGCCGTAGCCGCCGTTTCCGGTGCCATCCGTCGGGGTCGGCTGGGGATCAAGGATCCGCGCCGCCCCATCGGCTCCTTCATTTTCCTTGGTCAGACGGGTGTTGGGAAAACCGAGTTGACCCGAGCCCTGGCAGAGGCCGTATTCGGCAACGAAAAGGCTCTGCTCCGCTTTGATATGTCGGAGTATATGGAAAAGCACAGCGTCTCCCGCCTCATCGGATCTCCTCCCGGCTACGTGGGGCACGAGGAGGGCGGTCAGCTCACCGAGCGGGTACGGCGGCATCCCTACTCGGTCATCCTTTTCGACGAGCTGGAAAAGGCTCATCCCGATATTTTCAATATTCTGCTCCAGGTGCTGGACGACGGCTCCTTGACGGACTCCCAAGGGCGGCGGGTGGATTTCCGGAATACGGTGGTCATCATGACCTCCAACGTAGGCGCCGGGGGAGCCGGACATAAATCCGTGGGCTTTGCCTCGGCCTCCCAGAACCAGCGGGATAGAGAGCGGGCGGTTGCATCCCTGAAGGAGCTGTTCCGCCCGGAATTTCTCAACCGCGTGGACGAGATCGTGCATTTCCGCCGTTTGGAGGAGGCTGAGATCCATCGTATCGCGGCCCTGCTTCTGGAGGACCTCCGGGAGCGGGTAGGCCGACTCGGCATTACCCTGGCCTTCACCCCGGAGGCCGTTGCCTTGATCGCCTCCGAGGGCTTTGATCCCCTCTACGGTGCGCGGCCCTTGCGACGAGCGGCCATTCGTCTCGTGGAGGAGCCCCTGGCCGAGGAAATGCTCGCAGAGCGAATCCGCGAGGGGGATTCCGTAACCGCGCGGACAGACGGCGAACGGATCGTATTCGAGCGGACCTAATACGAAACCTTATACAAGAGGACAACAGGTATAATCGTGAACATCACCATGGGGCCCCTACCCCATTGGTATGGAATAACCATTGTATGCAAGGTTTTGGTTGAGGAATCGTATAAGCTCTCCCGCAAAAACGTGTCCCGATGCGGCTTGCAGACCGCATCGGGACACGTATTTCGTTTTATCGCTTGTTGGGAGGATTGAAGAATTTATCCAAGCCCTTGTTTGCGACAGCCAATCTGGCTTTCACGTAGGAAGCATAGGTACCCGTACCGTCGCGCACCACCTTGGGAACCAGATACAGGAAATAATCCACGGCGTTGTCGCTGATGTTTGAGGTGATTACTCCCGCATCGCTGACGATGGAGTCCCAGATGATGTCCAGCATTTCCGCATCGTCGGGAGCCTCAGCCAGCTTGGAGCCCAGAAGATCCTCAAAGTAAGCGGTCTTGACAGGGGCGGTGTAGTAGGCCAGCAGCTCAATGGTCTCGCCCACCATGTCGGGATTCCTGATGGAGCTGGGCACCATGATATTGCCGTTCCAGTTCAGATTCTTATACGCCTCCTGCCGCTCGTCATACAGGGGATACGGAAGCACACCGAAGCGAACCGTCTCACCGCGCAGACCGGGCAGAGCCGAGGTGTTCATGGTTTGGATCAGGGTCCGTCCGCTTCCGAAGGAAACGGTCTTACCCTCGCGCTCAGAGAAGGGTGTCCAGAAGTAGCCGTAGTCCGCATTGTAGAGCTTGCTCACCTTATCCAGGAGACTCAGCGTTTTTTCCTGGTTCATATCGTAGGCGATTTGGTAGACGTCGTCCTCGTCTCGATCCACGATCCGCAGGTCGCTGGCCTGCACGAAGGCAATGAAGTCGGTCCAGCCCCAGCCCGTAATACCGTAGGTATCGTTTTCGTCCCATATGTTATCTCCGTTGTCACGGGAAACGGTGGAAACGTAGGAAGTCAGCTTGTCCAGCGTCCACTTCTTATTCCGCACGTCCTCGTAGGGCTCGGTCAGATTGTACTCAGCCATGAGATCCTTATTCAAAACCATGCAGAAGGTATTGGACAGGCAAAAATCGTTGTAGCCCAGGTAATACTTGTCCTGGATGGTCAGACCGTCCATGTACTCAAAGGCCCAGTAGGGAGCCTCCAGATCTACCGCCTCAAACTCTGCGAAATCATACATAGCTCCCGAGGACATCAGCTCTACGACACCCTGATAGGTGCTTGTTGCCACCAACTGGTAGTCATCGTCTCCCGCCTGAATGGAAATGAGGACGTTGCCGGCATAGGCGATCCAGTCACCCGCATCCAGCTCGGTGATGGTCACGCCCAGATGATCCTTGATCTTGATGCTTCGCTCGTAGATCGCATCCTCCAAGGGATCGCCTGCGGAATCCTCATCGGCCAGGGCCCAGTCCCGAACGTCACCGACACCCGTAATGACGAAATCACAATCGTAATCCTTCCTTTCGATATCCGGCTTGTACCCCGTATCCTCCTCGCCCTCCGTTCCGGTGGCAGTGTCCTTGGGATTATCGGAGGTATCGCCGTTGGCGCAAGAGGCCAAGGGCAGGAGCATCAGCCCGGCTAAAATCAGCGCTATCCATTTTTTTCTTGTATATTTCATACGCGTATCCCCTTTCTTTTTTTGCAGAGAGAGAAAATACCGACGGCTAATGGAAACCGTCGGTATCTTCCAAGCAAACGCCAGATCAACCCAGCACAACGACCACGGTTTTACCGGCGGTCACAGCCTGATTCTTAATGGAATCGAACGCATTGCTTTGGCCCTCATCCTCGTAGTAAGCCTTCCAGCTCTTACCGTCGCCGGCAGAAAGCTCACCGATGGTCTCCAGCAGACCGTTCGCGTCGAAGATGGTGAACTCTTCCTCAAACTCGCCTGCGCAGAAGATCTCAATAGCGTTGCCCAAAGTACCGTCGCAGTTGACAGTACCCTCGTACTTCGTTACAGAGCCTTCCTTGATGACCAGCTTGACCTCGGTCTTAGCCTTTGCGGCAGTATCCGCTGCGGTGGTGTCCTCACCGTTGCCCTTATTGCAGGCAATAAATGCGGAGCCCAGCAGGCAGATGGCCATAATCACAGCCAAAATCTTCAGGATTTTCATCTTGAATTCCTCCTACAAAATATTGTACGAGAACATTATACTACATCCGAAGGAAATTGTCAACGGTTTATTTGAAATTTTCTCATTTTATCCAATTTGAATGTTCCGTTTTTGGGCATAATCCCCCATCACGCGTGCAAAAGTGCGGCCAACTGCAGAAAAAACAGGCATATTTGCCACAATCCGAAGGCCACGCAAAGAGCTGCCGCTCCCTTTCCGATCCACCACCAGGCATAGGCACAGGCCAAAGCCGCCGCCACCGCCGGGAGCAGGCAGAACCAGGAGATCAGCAGGTAGAGCTTTCCGAACAGGAGCGTGTACCACACCAGAGAGAACACCACCGCCAGCACCATGAAGGTTCCGCCCCGCCACAGCCTCGCCTCCCCCTCGAGTCCTCCCGTGGGATGGGACCACAGGTAGCCCGCCGCTCCGCCCAACAGGGCAAAGGAAGCCAGCCACAAAAGGCTCATCAGCCACAGGGGCGGAAGGAGCAGGTAGGCATCCAGCTTATGCACCACCGAAAGCGGCCCCCCCACGGCCAGACGGGTCAGAAGGGCGCAGGACGTGGCCGCGCCCCCTCCCACCAGAACGGGGAGCTTCAGACAGGAACGGAACGGAGATTGGGCAGGCTTCACGGAAACACCCTCCTTTGTCTTGGGGTCTGCATCATTCTATGCAGACCCTCCGTGGGTTATGCTTCCCCGCTTCCCCGGCCTATGAATCGGCCCCGGGGAAAGAGACGCCACCGGGAGGAGCGGGATGCAGGTCCACGGCTCTGAGGCGTGTCTGCCTCGGGCAAGAGATCGTTGGGAAGCAGGGGAATCCGTTCGGGATCCCCCGGATCGGCGGGGATCAGACGGATCGGCGGCTCGGTGTGGACACCGCAGATCCCCCTCGGCTCGCTTCCCCGGATGAACCATCCCTCCTCCCCGGGCATTCCCTCCACGGGATCCTCGCAATACTCGTTCAATCGCTCCCCCGACAGGGGGCAGAAGCGCACCGAGATCAGCCCGTCGGGGAGGGGGAAATCGGATCTCGGCGCGCTCCCCTCATAGACCGCCTCGCAACGCTTCATAAGATCATCCCACAGGGTCACGCAGGGATTCCCTTGGATGCCCTTCAGCTCGGACGGATAGTCGTATCCCATCCACACGCCTGCCAACAGACGAGGCGTGTAGCCCACGAACCATCGGTCACAGGTATTCTGGGTCGTGCCCGTTTTCCCCGCCGCCTGTATCCCCGGGTCTTGTGTGATGGTCAGATACCGTGCAGCAGTCCCCCTCCGGGTTACCTCCCCCAAAAGTCTCGTCATGAGAGCGGCGTTGGCGGGACTCAGCGCCCGTTCGGCTTCCCCTGCAGGCTTGTTCTCCAAAAGCACCCGTCCCGTTTCGTCCAGCACCCGATGGTAGGATACGGGACGGCGGTAGATCCCGTCGGTGAAGGCGGTATAAGCAGCCGTCAGCTCCCGAACCGTCACCCCGCGGCTCTGCTGACCCAGAGCCAGGGATGCCGTGGTCTCGTCATTGGCCGCGCCCCCCGCCGCAGGAATCAGGCTGTCCATCCCCAGCCTGTCGCGGGCGAAGGTAAAGGCGTTTTTCTCGCCAACCTCCCTCAAGATCCGCACCGCCACGGGATTCAGAGACTCCGCCACCGCCCGCCCCACGGTCACGGTGCCTCGGTATTTCCCATCCCCGTTTGCCGGCCAGGCGCGACCGTTCATAAGGGCCAGGGGCTCATCCTCGTACAGGCTGGCCCAGGTAATGCGCCCCTGCTCCAGGGCGGGCGCATACACGGTCAGAGGCTTTATGCAGGAGCCCGAGGGGCGACGGGTATCGGTTGCGTAATTCTGCAGACGGTTTCCGCACTTCTCCCCCACCGCGCCCGCCACGGCCAGGATATCCCCCGTATGCGGATCCATCAGAATGAAGGAGGATTGAGGACGCCCTTGCTCTCCCACGGGAAAATGGGATACATCTGCGTAGTAGGTCTCCACAACCCTCTGCAGCTCCTCGTCCATGGCGGTCTCAATGGTCAAGCCTCCCCCGTACACCAACGCGGATGCCGCCGCATAGCCGTATCCCAGCCTCTCCCGAAGATCCCGAATAACGTCCGCCACCACCAGATCGGCGTACCAGGAGGTGGGAGAGACGCTCTCGGGCAGAGGCGTTGGGGTCAAGCGGATTTCTCGTGCCGCGGCCTCATCCCGCTCTGCCTCGGTGATATACCCCTGGGATGCCATCTCCCGGAGGATCAGATCCCGACGCTTCCTGTTTTCCTCGGGATGAGTCAGGGGATCGTAGCGCGTTGGATTGTTGGTAATGGCGGCGATCACGGCGCATTCGTCCAGCGTCAGCTCCGAAACCGGCTTGGAAAAATACCGCTCGGAGGCCGCCCCCACGCCAAAGCAGCCCTCTGCCAGATTGATGACGTTGAGGTAAGCCTCGAGGATCTTGGTCTTACTCGCCTTCTTTTCCAGGTCCATCGCCCGAAAGATCTCCGTCAGCTTTCGTTCCGGGGTATGGCGGTCATCCCCCGTCAGATTCTTGACGAGCTGTTGAGTGATGGTGGATCCCCCGAACCGGGAGCGACCCGTGAGATAACCCGCCCCCGCCCTTACCGTGCGAAGGATATCCACGCCACCGTGCCGCCAAAACCGCTTATCCTCAATGGCGACAAAGGCATTGACCAGATCCTCGGGAATTTGGTCGTAGGGCGTGTAGCTCTGCCGATCGTCGGGAAGAGCCGCATTGGGTGCGGGATGCAGCTTCCCTTTTCGGGATACCCGATCGGCCGTATCGTAGGCGTACAGCACCGAGGGCGTCCTCCGCTCCGCCGTATCCAAAAGGGTCATATCCATTTCCGCCCTTGCATACGGAAGCAAAAACAGGATCCCAACCGCCGCAACCGCGGCCAAAAGCAGGACGATCCCCGCCCAAGCCGCGCCCCGCCGCCTTTTCCTTACGTGGATGCTCACTCGCCCCATGGTCTCTCCTTTCCGATTCCCCTTGTCGGGAAAGCCCCGACAAAATCATCTTGACGTTTCAGCTTCTTTCGCGTTTTTTTTTTGAAACGTCCATAATTATTGTGCCGCCTTTTCGCATAAATAACCGCAGACAGGACATGATAATAGAGACACGTCAACCATATTTTGACGAAAAAGAGACAGCCTGCAACCGCAGGACTGCCTCCATGGAAAGGAAGGTTTTTTATGAAAAAGCTGATCAGAGGGATGATCGCATCCGCCGCCGTAGTGGCTTTGGTATGGTTGCTCATGGCCACCGTCCAAACCCACACCGTATCCGAGGAGGTTACCCGTCTGCGCAGGGAAAGCCGCAGTGACATCATCTACCTGCGCACCCGCGTCCGCGAATTGGAATCCGAGCTGACCTCCGTTCTGATGGGAGTCGTCGAGCCTCCCGCCGAATCGGTCGGTGGCACGGCGGAGAATCTGCCCGAAACCGAGGACGTACAGACCGAGGCCGTCACCGTCCCCACCCACCAGGCGCCCGAAACCCAGACCCAGCCCGAAACCGAGGCTCCCGCGGCCGCCTATATTCTGACCGAGCATAACGGCATGATTGGCGTTTTCGATGCCTCCGGCGAGCTGGTCCGCACGGTCAACGTCTTCGTCATGACCCTTCCCCGGGCCGAGCAGCAGGCGTTGGAGGTCGGGATCCCCGCGTATTCCTATGAGGAAATGTGCCGTCTTGCAGAGCTGTATGAATAAAGGGGACCTCTAAATATTCAGCGTGCGGAGAGCGGCGAGAAGATTTTTTGTCAGACGCAACAAAAGTCCGCGCGCGTAGTGGAGTCTACGCGAAGGATTTTTGCGAAGTATGACGAAAAAGATTCCGTCGATTCTCCGTGCGATGAATTTTTAGAGGTCCCCTGAAGGGAACCCCTAAAGGATAACGCCAAAAAAGGGTTGTCCCCCCGGCGAAAACGCAAGGGAGACAGCCCTTTTTGGGAAACAAGCCGTTATTTCAGAGATGCCGTTTCAGAGATTCATTCGATCCGTCATTCGGCCTTGGCCTGATAGTGAAAGCTCTTTTCCCCGATGAGGATATTCTCGGAGTCCGTCAGCTCGATCAGCACGTTCTCATCATACTCATCGATATAAATAGCCTTTTCACTCTCAAACGCGCCGAAGGTCAGAACGCCGGTGCGGATGATCTCGTTGGTATCGTAGCTCCAGACGGTGTAGGAGACACGGCTCTCCTTATCCAAGGGCTTGGAGAGAACAACGGGGATCGGATTGCTCAGGCCCTTTCCAAGTGCCTCCGAGGCGAGGTCACGGAAGGCTACGGTGGCCGTGCCGTCATCCAAGAAGGGATTTTCGGTCAGAACCTTGGATGTGGTGTCACCGATTCGATTCTTGAAGGCCTTAAAGCTTAACATATTTCCTTCGGCACGGAATGCCTTGTTGCTTTCGGCCAGACCTGCCATATAGACCCGGTTCCCTGCGGAATAGATATCGGTCACGCTCTCATAATTCGGAAAATCAATGATCGGGGCAAGCTTCTCGCCGGTGTAATAGAAAACGTTGTTGGTCAGAACCATATCCTGCCAGCCATACACAGGGCCGATCTCACCGAAGCGGAACTCGTTACCCGAATCCCAGGTACAGATCAGCTCCCGCTCTCCGTACATGATATTACCGTCCAGGATCATGCCCTCAGCATTGGCCCAACGGACACCTCCTTCGATGACGTTGTTGCGGAGCAGAACGCCGTGAGCATCGATCTCAATATGGACACCCACGTCGGAGGAATTTCGGGTAAAGACGTTATCCACCACCTCAATATTCCAGTTGAAGTTATCGAACCAAAGGTCGTTGGTGTAATTGTTGTCGAACCGATTGCCTCGGTAGAGGATGTTCTTGCAAACCATCATCTTGACGGTTGCCGGGTCGGGGGAGTCGTACTTACCCCAGTTGATCTTCCAGCCGATGTCGGTAAATTCGCACTGCTCCACCACCATGTTCATGGTGCGGAAGCCTGCGCTGATACCGCTGGCACCAACGTTATCAAAGCCGCAACGGCGGATGACAATATCCTCGGCCGTCTGACCGATCCAGCTGCTTTCCCAACCGATGCCACTGGTATTGGTATTATTGAACTGACAATCCTCCACCAGAATATGCTGGGGGAAGCCCAGGCTCACCATGGCGTTATCCCACAGCTTGGTGCCTGCCCCGGTGAAGGTCAGACCTCGCAGGACAAAGTAGTGGTTGCTGTTACTCTTCAGGAGATATGCGCCCGCTCCCGTTTCGGGGTCAAAGCCCAGATTCGGGATTTCGGACACGAACTCGCTCGGCTGCTTGTCGGTCATGAAATAGATCTTTTCCGCGGCCTCGTCCAGATAGTAGGTATTGTGGGTCAGCTCCTCCATGGAAAAGACGGGCTGCGTTGGCTCACCGTCCACCCACAGCATATCCGTACGGCCAACGAATTCGTTTCCGGGCGTTCCCGTCTGACGGGGGAATTGGTAGCTCCAGGCGTGGCAGTACACGTCCGGAGCTTCGGTGGTCTCCCAATCGCTGATGACCGTAGAGCCCGAAATAACCGTCTCACCGGGAACCTCAGCCTCAATGATGATGGGCTTCAGCTCGGTACCGCTGACGTTCAAATTGATGCCTGTCTCACGGTACAAGCCGGGGGCGATGACCAGGCGGGTTCCCTCCTTCGTGATGGACTCCACGCCCTTCTTAACGGTGGCAAAGGGGGCCTCCTTGGTGCCGGGGTTATCGTCGCTTCCCTTCGCGCCGTCCACGTAGAGGGTGATCTCGCTCTCCTCCCACCGGGTGATGGTACGGTACACCCACATATCCCGCTCATAGTCCGCCAGGATCTCCATGTCCTCGGAGGTCAGCGCCGTACCGTAGAGGCGGATATCGTCCACCTTACCGTCCAGGCCCTGTCCATCCTCGTAGCCCGCACCGATGCGAATACCGTTCAGCATGGGCTTTACCGCGGTGGTGAATTTTTGGGTCGAGTCGAGCTTGCCTTCGTGGTAGAAGGTAACCTCCCCCGTAGCGGGATTGTAAACGATGCCAATGTGGAACCAGCAATGTCCCTCGGGGTGGGCGATCCAGGTGTTGTAGGCCTCGGGGATGGTGTATTCAAAGTTGCTGTAATGAGTATTGTTGGCATACAGGCCGCTCCCCTCAAAGGTACCGCCCTCGTTGCCCTCCACCGAGAAGACCAGCTTGGTGGATTTGGGGTTGGAGACCAGCGCCCCCGACTCGTCGGTATTGAGGGTCGAGCCCGTATGGACGAAGGACAGCTTGACGCGGCCCGTTCCCGTCCGGGTGTCCAGCAGGGTGGTCACGCGGGTATCGTTCTCGCTTTCGCGGGAGGAAATGTCCTTGAGATTCACCCACATGGAAATGGTCAGCGCATCCTGCTCTCCCAGGTCGGGAGCCGTGATATAGCCTCCCGGAGTCGTGAATTCCAGCGCCTTCCGTAGCTCAAAGCGCCCGGGGATCAGCCCGGCGCCCTCGGCACCCGTAACGCCTGCCTGTCCGCCTGCGCTTCCCAGGTTGGGAATCAGGCTCAGATCCTCCGAGGTATCGAAGGAAATATCCAGCAGGGGCGTCTCTTCCACCTCACGGAATCCGTAGCTGGCATAGCTTCCACCCAACGCCTCGATCTGAGGACCGTATCTCCCCGCCAGCGAATCGTCCGGAGGAGTCGGTGTGGCGGGGGTATGGGCGGTGCTTCCCTCTGCCGTCATACCCGAGGTTGTCTGTGTTTCGGTATCGTCGGAGGTCTCCGGCGCCTTTCGACAGCCTACCAGTCCGCCCCCCAGGATAACGGCAGCCAGCAGAGCGGCCAGGACGGTCCTGCGGCGGATATATGTTCTTTGATTCATAGTCAATGACCATTGCGTTCGCCTCGCGAACGCTCCCTTTCTTATCTTGCGGAATTGAGGCCGTTTGGACAAAGCCAAATCACCGCCCTTCGGCGGTGAAAGCCACAAAAAGAGTTTAAAATGTTGATCCTGCAAGCCGAGCATCCCTCCTGCCGAAGGGATCCCGGAAGCCATCACCGTCTGACGGTTCGGCGGAATCAAGCCAAGAAACAGGCGTCATTCTGCAAAAGAATGACGCCTGTCGGCCGCGTAATATCCAAAAAACCAGAATGCAGACGACTTACACTCTCGTGCAAAGAATAGTTCGTACAGTCGATTGAATCCCGCTTTCAGGAGGCTTCATCAACGGTCTCTTCTTCTCGCCTCGAAGCAGGCACTGCAGTATACAGGTCTGTCTGCGCTGGGCTGGAAGGTCAGCTTCGCGATAGCTCCGCAATCGGTGCAGGTAGCTTCGAAATACTGACGCTCGGGCTTACCGGCGTTCTTCTTGGCGTCGCGGCAAGCCTTGCAGGTCTTGGGCTTGTTCTGGAAGCCCTTCTCGGCATAGAAAGCCTGCTCACCTGCCGTGAACACGAACTCATTGCCGCATTCCTTGCAGACAAGGGTCTCGTCCTCGTAAACGGGAGTCTCCACGTTCGCGTCCATGATCTCATCTTCGTACATTGGTTTTTACCTCGCTTAAAATGGTTTTTGCCCCGCGGCGGACTCGCACCGCCATCTCGGAATTCCGCGTTCTCTATTGTACCACCGGGACGTAAGCCGCTCCCGTCAGGGCTCGTGGGGGGAAAGTCGCTCCCTCAGCTTATGACGGATACGGTAAATGGCATTATGGACAGAACGCTCGTCACGGCCCAGCTCGCGGGCAATATCCGACACGGAAACCCCCGTCACATACTTCCACCACACACGGTTCTCGTAATCCGAGAGGCTTTCGCGGACGGTATGGCAAAGCTGGCGGAAATTCTCATCCCGGATCATGTGGGCGGCGGGATCATCCGTATCCGCGATCTCATCCTCCCCCAAGGTATCCTCCAGAGAAAGGGCCGAATTGCGGCGGCGAACACTCAAATGACGCCATTCGGAGATCAAGCCGTTCCGCAGACAAATCTTGGCGTACAAGCCAAAATCCACTGCTTCCTGCTCGGTATCAAAGGAGGATATAGCCCCCAAGAAGACCCGCTCTGCCTCCTCGCGCATATCCGCTCGCTCCTGCTTTGTCAGCTCAAAGGACTCAAAATGAGCCAACGAGGATTCCAGCAGAGGACGATATTTCGCGCAAAGCGCCAAATGCGCCTCCCGACTGCCAGCCTGCGCCTGCAGCAAAAGCTCTCGCAAGGCGGGATCGGCCGCGCGGGGGAGGGTTCCCTCCTGTCGTGGATGAAAGTCTTTCATACCGCACACCTTTTCCGTTCAGAAGCCGCAGTGCGGAAGCAACCACACCATGCGTTTCTGTCCTAATAGTAATATTATATCATGAATTTGCATAATGTCAAGTGCAAATTTTCAACAAAAATTGTCAAACAGTGCTATTTACAGGAAAAGGCGGTTTTGATTGTGTACAATACACACATTCAAAGACCGCCTTGTTGTTTGTTTTGACGAAAAAAATCCTTGCTTTTAGCATATTACCCCAAAAAAACTGTGAAAAGTTTGTGAATAATTTCAAACCGTTTTTCACGGGCAAATCATGCTGAAAACGCCAAAAACCGTTGATATACCTGTTTTTTTCGTATTTTTTTCGTCAAAGATCACATCTCACATCGTGTAGAACCATCCGTAGCGTGCGCCGCAGATATTGATCGTTACGATGCCGCCCACGAACAAGAGCATCAAAAGAAGCGCAATCACGTCCCGGGCACGGTACTTGAGCACCCGTAGCTTGGTGCGTCCTTCCCCGCCGTGATAGCAGCGGCACTCCATAGCCGTCGCCAATTCCTCTGCCCGACGGAACACCGAAACGAACAGGGGAACGATGATGGGAATCAGAGCCTTGGCTCTCTGCACCAGGGATCCCGTGGTAAAATCCGCGCCCCTCGCCTTTTGGGCGGTCATGATCTTATCCGTTTCCTCCATGATGGTGGGGATGAATCGCAGGGCTATGGTCATCATCATGGCGAAGGTATGAACGGGCACCTTAATTTTGGCCAGCGGACGGAGCAGACTCTCCAAAGCGCCGGTCAACGCGATGGGAGTCGTGGTATAGGTCAAAAACAATCCCGTTCCCACCACCATGACCAGAATGCGAATCAGAATAAAGACGGCGTGATAGATGCCCTTGGCGTAGATCGTAATAAAGTAGAACTCCAACAGGGGCGTTGCACCGACCGAGTTGTCCACGACCCAGAAAATATTGAGCAGAGCGGTGAACAGCATGATAAAGATCAAGGCCCGAACCGAGCGCAGAACCACCTTCATGGGAATTCCGGAGATCAAAATCAGCACCAGGCCCGACAGGAGCAGTACGGCAAAGGAGACCGTGTTCCGACACAGGAAGGATGCCACAATGTAGACAACGGCCGCCACGACCTTGGTACGGGGATCCAGGCGGTGAAGCACCGAGCTGCCGGGATAAAACTGACCAAAGGTAAAGCCTCTCATGTACGTCTCCTCCCTTCCTTCTCGCGCTTCGCCTCGTTGAATATTTTCATAAGCGCCTCCTCGGCGGATTCCGAGGTGTAGAGTCCGGAGGGGACGGGCATTCCTCCCTCCCGAAGCAAGAGCATCAGCTTGGTGATCTGCGGAATATCCAGTCCCACCGCCTCCAGCTCGTCGGCGCGGGCGAACACCTCGTCGCGGCTTCCCGCCATCAGTGCCTTGGCATGGGCCATGACCACCACGTCGTCGCAGTACTGGGCCATATCCTCCATGCTGTGGCTGACGATGATGACCGTGCATCCCGTACGGCGGTTGTACTCGCGGATGCCGCGGAATATGGTGTGCCGCCCCTGGGGATCCAGTCCGGCGGCGGGCTCATCCAGCACCAACACCTCGGGGCGCATGGCCATGATGCCCGCGATAGCGACGCGACGCTTCTGACCGCCCGACAGGTCGAAGGGAGATTTCTCCATGACCTCGGGCTGCAAGCCCACGAACTCGGCGGACTCGGCCACCCGCTCCCGAATCTCCTCCTCGGAGAGCTTCATATTCCGGGGGCCATAGGCAATATCGGCGTATACGGTTTCCTCAAACAGCTGATACTCGGGATACTGCATGACCAATCCCACCCGATAGCGGATCCTGCCGATGTCCTTGGGGCGGGCCCAGATATCCTCGCCGTCCAAAAGTACCCGTCCCTGCTCGGCGCGGGTCAGTCCGTTGAAAAGCTGGATCATGGTGGATTTACCCGATCCCGTATGGCCGATGATGCCCGTGAGCTTCCCGGCGTGGATATCCAGGGATACGCCGTCCAGAGCGCGGACCTCGAAGGGTGAGTTCTTGCCGTAGATATAGGTGATTCCCTCCAAGCGGATCTTGGGGTTATCGGTCTGATTCATAATGGGTCCGCCCGCAGGCGTTCCCTTCTCTGTCCCGACCGCATCCGGGTTCGGGCAGGTATTTTTTTTCTTTTTCATAATGGCTCCTCTATATGGTTTTGACCTTGGGATTGGGGACCGTCGAGGACGCCGATCCCTGCAGAAAGCAAGAATATATCAACCAATTATATGCCTATATATCAATGCCTTTATTAAGGGGACCTCTAAATATTCAGCGTGCGGAGAGAGCCGAGTGAACTCGGCGGCGAGAAGATTTTTTGTCAGACGCAACAAAAGTCCGCGCGCGTAGTGGAGTCTACGCGAAGGATTTTTGGTGAAGCGCCCACTTCGTGGGCAAACGGAAAAGATTCCGCCGATTCTCCATGCGATGAATTTTTAGAGGTTCCCTTAAGGTTTTAGGAGTTCCAAGAGCCCTTTTTTAAAAGGGTTCTTGGCGGGGCCGGGGGCAGAGCCCCTCGTTCTCTTATATCCCCTTCCAAGCCTTCAAAATTGCTTCGGCGCATTGCTCGGGGGTGTTGATCTCGCCGTGGACGGGGAGATTTTGCGTGATGAGGTATTGGGAGACGGCGGTACACTGGGGGAGGTCGAGACCCGCTTTGCGGAGGGTATCGCTGTGGGTAAAGACCTCACCGGGGGTACCATCCAGCATGAGCTTACCGT
This sequence comes from Oscillospiraceae bacterium, assembly GCA_015064695.1. Classification (GTDB taxonomy): domain Bacteria; phylum Bacillota; class Clostridia; order Oscillospirales; family CAG-272; genus CAMEON01. The sequence goes on from SVRS01000038.1 coordinate 14,483, forward strand.
CCGAGAGGACGATGACGCGGTCGGCGCGGGCGGCCTCGTCCATGTAGTGGGTAATGGACAGGACGGTAATTCCCCGCTCACGGTTCAGCATTTCAATGGTTTCAATGACCTCGCGGCGGCCTACGGGATCCAGCATGGCGGTAGACTCGTCAAAGATCATGCAACGGGGCATCATGGCGATGATGCCTGCGATGGCGACGCGCTGCTTCTGACCGCCCGACAGGCGATGGGGCTCGTGGGTTGCAAAGGCGGACATTCCCACGGTTTCCAGCGCGCGGTCCACCCGCTCCCGCAGCTCGGGATGGGGGACGCCCAGATTCTCCGGCCCGAAGGCCACGTCCTCCTCCACCACCGTAGCAACCAGCTGGTTATCGGGGTTTTGGAACACCATGCCTACGTTCTTGCGAAGATTCAGAATATCCTCCTCGGTCAAATCCGGGGACATCACGTCCACTCCGTCCACCAGAATGGTTCCATCGGCGTAGGTGTAATCGTCGATGACCAAATTGAGCAGCTTGGCCAGGGTGGATTTCCCCGAGCCGTTGTGACCCAGGATCACCACGTACTCCCCCTCCCGGATATCTAAGGAAATATTCTTCAGAACGGGAACAGGCTGCTCGTCATCGCCTACGTAGGAGTAGGAGAGATTTTCGATATGGATAAAGGGTTTCTTTTCGGTTTGTTCCATGGAAGGCTCCTTTCGGGAGATAGAAGGATCATTCTCTCTGCCAACGGGCACTGGCGCCGCAGGGCAGGACCGAGCCCGTGGCGGTGACACGCAGGCCAAGCTCGCCTGCCTCGGTACGGCCGCCGTGGTGCTTTTTGACCTTCAGATCCAACAGGTAGGTCATAGTCAGGGGAGAGAGACCCGTGGTGTAGGAGTTAATGAGGAAGAACAGAGCGTCATCGGATACCAGCTGAGCGGCCAAGCCTACCAGCTCGTCCACGCTGTCCTCCAGCTTCCAGACCTCGCCGCCGGGGCCTCGGCCGTAGGAGGGGGGGTCCATGATGATGCCGTCGTACTGATTGCCGCGGCGGATCTCCCGCTCCACAAACTTCTTACAATCGTCCACGATGTAGCGGATGGGAGCATCCGAGAGACCGCAGAGCTGAGCGTTCTCCTTGGCCTGGGCCACGATGCCCTTAGCGGCGTCCACGTGGACCACGGCGGCTCCCGCCTTGGCGGCGGCCATGGTGGCGCCGCCCGTATAGGCGAAGAGGTTCAGGATCTTGATCTGTCTTTCCGGGCTCTCAGCCTTAGCGCGGCGGATGATGCCCGAAAACCAATCCCAGTTGGCGGCCTGCTCGGGAAACAGGCCGGTGTGCTTAAAGCCCATGGGACGGAGAACGAAGGTCAGCTTCTCCTCTCCCTCGCCGTAGCTGATATGCCACTGGGCGGGGAGATCGTTTTTGACCCAGGCACCGCCGCCCGTGCTGGAACGGCGGTACACGCCGTCTGCGCGCTTCCACAGAGGAGAGGCTGCGCATCCCTTCCAGATGATCTGGGGGTCGGGACGGACCAGGACATGCTTTCCCCAGCGCTCCAGGCGCTCTCCGTCGGAGGTATCAATGAGTTCGTAATCTTTCCAGTTATCGGCACACCACATAGTGTTTTTTCTCCTTCGCTCGGTGTTCGGGCGCACACGCAGGCGCTCCCTACCTTAGTCATGATATAGATATTGTGAACGGATGCTTTTCAGAAGCTTGGTCGTCGGTAGAAGCCGATTCTTCCTACTGCATTTGGTTATAGAACCCACCAAGCCGCGAGCATCCGCTGTGGGCGTGGCAGATGGCGATGGCCAGGGCATCGGCGGTATCGTCGGGCTTCGGGGGCTCGGGGAGGCTTAAGATGCGGGTCACCATCGAAATAACCTGCTTCTTATCGGCACCTCCATAGCCCACCACGGCCTGCTTGACCTGCATGGGGGTATATTCGGCCAGCTCCAGGCCCCGCTCCCGTCCCGTCATGAGGATAACGCCGCGGGCCTCGGCTACGCGGATACCCGTAGTGATGTTCTTGGTGAAGAACAGCTCCTCCACCGCCATCTGGGTCGGATGGAACTTGTCGATGATGGTGTTCAGGTGCTTATGGATAAGAGCCAGCCGCTCCGCCGTCTCCAGGTCGGCGGGGGTATTGATGCTTCCGAAGGCCAGGGGGCGGAAGCGGGTATTTTGGTATTCCAGGACACCCCAGCCCACGATGGCCAAACCGGGGTCAATGCCGAGTATGATCATGACGCTTACCGTTTCCATCCTTCCAGGAGCCAGACCTCGTCCTCCCCTACTGCCGGATCGAAGGTGGTATGGAGTCCCACATCGGCCAGGGCAAACATGATGTTGACGGCGTTATCGGGGTTATACTCGTAGAGCATATCGTGGATACGGGCATAGGTACTCTTGCGAAGCACCGCGCGGTTGCCGTTGAAGGGTTCCTTGCCCAGTCCCAGGGCAACCACCACGTCCCACGTGGAGTTGGCGCGCTTGATCGCCTCAAAGTCGATCCTGCGGATCTCCTCGGCAACCAGCACCTCAGCCTCGGGGACCTTACAGCCGAAGGGCTTCCCTGCGGGGACGGGGATGGGATCGACGGGTGCGTTGTCTGCGGCGTAGCCAACGTAGTAGGTATAGCTCATGGGGGGGAGGGTGACCGTCAGGGTGAAGCTGCCGTTGATGTCGATGCTCACCTCGGTGCGGTTCTCGGGGAGGTCGTGCTCGTAGAGGGCCATGCGGATGCCGCTGTCCTCGGCGGGCTGTACATCCTCCAGCTCGTTTTCCAGATTCTTGGGGTAGACGGGCGGCCAGGAGCCGAAGCTGGGAATCTCCACGCTGTCAAAGCTACCCGACGCGGGGGCGGTATGAGGACGCTCCAGGTTGGTCAGACCCGTGAAGTAGGCGGGGAGGATGAAGGTCTTGGTGCGGGTCTCTCGGGTCTGGTTGCAGACCATGAGGAACAGCTTGTCGGGAGTCGTGTGATTTTCCTGCAGGATCACATCCATATCCTCGGCAAAGTTCAGATCCTCGGTAGCCTTGGGGGGATAGGCGTGGACGGTATTGGAATTCAGCAGGGTCTTGTGGCGGCGCATAACCGAGGTCCAGTATTGGACCACGTCGCGGCAGGTCTCACTATCGTAGAGCCGCTTGCCCCGCACGCAGGGCCACACGCCCGAGGCCGCCGCCTGGGCCAAGGCCCAATCGTATTCGGCCAGGTTCTCGGTCAGAGGCTCGAATTTCGCGGTCGCGCCGCCGCCGTGGTACTCCTCGACGGGGAGGAAGCCCCAGCCCATGGAGGGGATCTTATGGTAGGTGCCCTTGTAGTTGTAGATGCGGTTCATGAGGAGCTGGGTCAGGCGGGGCTGGCTGAAGGCGATCTCCTCGTAGCCCACGCCGCATCGGTTGGTGCCTGACAGGTAGAGCCAGTCGGGGGCGTTGATGTAGACCCCCAGCTCCTTCATGCGGGCGGTGACCTGCACGGTGGATTTCAGCCACTGGGTATAGCGGCTGTCGGCAAGTCCCTTATGGAGATGCTCGTTCTGCCCCTCGCGGTTGCCCGTACAGGTGTAGAAGTGGTAAGGACCGTCGATCTCGATGAAGTCGGTGCCCGTCTTCTCCATGAAGGAGAGGATGCGGTTCCAGTAGCCCTCCGACCACTTGGTACAGAGGCAGCGGGCGATATGATTATGGTCACCGTTGATGGCGCAATCATGGTTCATGGGCTGATAATCGCGAATGATGGCCAGGGTGTAGCCGCCGACCGTGATTCCCTTTTCGTGGATGTAGTCGTAATCCGCCTTGACCCGGGCGATGTAGTCCTCGTCCTCGCTCTCCACGTTGATGCCCGAGCCGAAGGATTGGATGATCATATCGTAGCCCACGTCGGCCAGAATATCGGCGGTATCGCGGAGAGTCTTGCTGTCGTCCGAGATGAGGTGGATGAACAGGGGGGCCTCGCAGACCCAGGGAGCCACGCGGCGGTACATATTCTGCACCTCGTTCATGCGATGCTCAAAGCCGGTGGTCTGGCAGTAAAGCTCGTAAATTTGCATACCGCGGAAGGTCTCACCGGCGGGGAGGTCGTAGTCGGGGCCCATGTCGAAGTGGGCGGAGGCGGTATGCCCGTCGCGGAAGATGGAGGTGTTCCAGCGATAGCCTTCACCGTTGCTGCCGGTGTAATCCGATTCCAGGTAGTAGCGCAGCTGTCCTGCGTCGGTGAGGCACAGGGCCTCGGTCTCAGCGGTGTCCACCACCACGGTACGGCTACTGTTGTTTCGGACGTACAGGGTTTTGCGGATGACCGGCATATCGTCGAAGATCTCGTAGGTCAAGATGATCTCAAGCTTCCCGCGGTGATAGACCAGGTCCGCGACCTTGCCGGGGGCGGGGTAGGGATAGGGGTGGGTATTGTAGGGCTTGGGGATATACTCGAATTTCTTTTCGGTGAAATTCCCTTCCCGCAGGCGGATGTCGCAATCCCCTGCCAGGGTATAAACGGTGCCGTCCACCGAGATCTCACCCTCGCGGGTGGAGGAGGCCAGGGCCTCGGTGCCGTCACCGTCGGTGATGGAGACGGTAACACCTGCGGTGCGGTCAATGACACGCTTGATATAGCGGTTCTCCAGGATCAGCTTATCCTCGGTGAGGGTGATCCGGGCAGGGGCTTTTCGATCTTGCAGTACCCAAAACTGTGTCATGGGGGCTCCTTTCCGATTCGCGTGGATCTGTGGCATCTTTTTACGAGAAATCATCTATCATCTCATTATATCACAAAATCCCGGACAAGTCAACCGCAAGTCACGGAGTTTCGGGGAGATTTGAAAAAAAAGCCCTCTTTTTTTCATGTGTGCAGGTTGACATCCAATCGGGGGTATGCTATAATGGTATCAACTTGAGCCCAGGAGGTACTCATCATGGAATTTTCTCCTGTTTTATATCGGTATATCGCGGGTGATATGGAGCTTGCCTATCTTATAACCCAGGACGGCCACGTGGGTCTGCGCATGATCCCCACTTCCCTCGCACATGAGCTGCAGGACGGAAACGGATTCTCCGAAAATCTGGTTCAGCTTCACATCCGCGGCGACCACCTTCCCGAAGGCGCGCTGAACGGATGCACCCTGGCCTGGGGGGCCTCCTCGTGGGGCTTCGTCTACCAAAACCAATCCGTTGAGTCGGATAACGGTATCACCGTGATCCGCACGACCCTGATGAATGACCGCGGCCATCGCGCGGTCCATATTCTGACTCACCGTGAGGGGGCCCGCGCCGTGTCGGTGCAAACGGTGTTCGAAAACGGCTCGGAAGCCCCCGTCACCCTGGAGCTTCTGACCGCCTTCTCACTGGGTGGGCTGACCCCCTTCGGCGGCAAGGGTGAGACCGACCGCATGAAGCTGCACCGTGCCAGGAGCTGGTGGAGCGCCGAGGGCCGCATGGTGACCGAGGTGTTGGAGGATATGCACCTTGAGCGCTCCTGGACGGGTCACGGCGGACGAGTGGAGAAATTCGGGCAGATCGGTTCCCTTCCCGTGCGCGGCTACTTCCCCTTTGCCGCCCTGGAGGATACGGCCGCAGGAGCAACCTGGGCCTTTCAGGTGGGATGCCCCTCCTCCTGGCAGATGGAGCTGCGGCGGTCAGCGGACAGGCTGGCCATCTCAGGCGGTGTGGCGGACTTCGATTTCGGCCATTGGTCCAAGACGTTGCAGCCCGGAGACACGCTGGAAAGCCCCGTGGCCTATCTGACCGTGGGCACAGGCGGGCTTGATGCGGTTTCCCAGCGGTTGCTGGATCTCCACTCCACCTGCGACATAATGGAGGGAGATGCACTCCCCGTGGTTTTCAACGAGTTCTGCACCACCTGGGGCAACCCGAGCGAGGAGAACATCGCCCGCATTCTGGACAAGCTTCGCGGCCGCGGAGTGGATTACTTCGTCATCGATTGCGGCTGGTTCGGCAACGGCAACTGGGTGCGCGACATCGGCGATTGGACCTTGAACGAATCCATGTTCCCCTCGGGGCTTCAGACCACGGTTCAGCGCATCTGCGATGCGGGCATAAAGCCGGGCATCTGGTTTGAGGCCGAGAACTGCGCCCCCGGAAGCCGTATGTCCAAGCGGAGCGAGCTGATGCTTCATCGAAACGGCACGCCCATCTTTACGGGACGGTATTTCCTGAACCTGAGTCTGCCCGAGGTACGGGATTATCTGCGGGAGCGAGTGATGGATTTTTTGAAGGAATACGGCTTCCGCTATATCAAGATCGATTACAACGACTCCATCGGTGTGGGTTGTGACCACCCCGACGGACTTGGCGAAGGACTTCGGCAGAATATGCTGGCGACTCAGGACCTTTTCGCCGAGCTTCGCCGCGAGGTGCCCGGCCTGGTCATTGAGAACTGCGCCTCCGGCGGCCACAGATTGGAGCCCTCCATGATGGAGCTTTGCGACATGGCCTCCTTCTCAGACGCCCACGAGTGCGTGCATATCCCCATCATCGCCGCCAATCTGCACCGTTTGATCGCTCCCTCCAAGAGCCAGATCTGGGCAGTTCTGCGAAAGAACGACTCCTTGCGGCGTCTCAACTATTCCTTGGTCAATACCCTCCTTGGCGTCATGTGCCTCTCGGGCGACGTGTACGATCTGTCGGATGAGCAGTGGTCACGGGTCGATCGCGCCATCCGCTTCTACAAGCGGTACTCCCCCATCATCAAGCGGGGCGTGTCCTCCTTCTACGGGGTAACCAACGTCAGCTACCTGGAGCCCGAGGGCTGGCAGGCCGTGTCGCGGTACGACGAGGAGACGGGAGAAACCTTGCTGGTGGTTCACACCTTTGGCGGGAGACTGCCTGAGCGGGTGCGCATTCCCGTAAACGCGGAGGCTGTGGCCGACATACTTTGCACGGAGGGCAATTCCGTGGTGCTGGCAGACGGCTTTGCGGAGGTTGAGATCAAGGCGAATTTCGAGGCTCTGGCGATTGCGTTGAATTAAGGGAACCTCTAAAAAATGACGGATTCGAAATTGTATGGTATACTATACCGTGAAACTGATCATTCGAAACGAAGAAAGGATATTTGTATGAGAAAGCTCCACCGTACCATAGCTCTGTTACTGGCAACCGCTGTCTGCGCGGCCGCCTTCGCCGCCTGTACGGCCTCCCCCTCATCGAATCCTCCCGCGACCACCGATTCGTCGGAGTTCACCGATTCATCGGAGACCACCGACACCGAAAAAGCAACCGCCACGGTGTCTGAGGCCGAGACTGAAACCGAGCCCCCCTTCGTTGGCCTTACCTTTGACGCCACCACCCGGATCGTCATCCCCGCCGATGCCGACGAGATCACCCGTAACGCCGCCGATAGGATGGCCGCCACCATCGCGGAGAAGGCGGGCATAACCCTCGCGGTCGTAAGCGCCGATGAGGACGGCGCCGCCAACGGGCCCGTCCTGGCTCTGGCGATCCGTTCCTTTGACAGCGAAAGAAGCTATGCCTTCACCGTCGAGGAGCAGACCCTCCGCCTGGAGGCCTCGGACTCCACCACCCTGTACTTCGCCGCAGAGGCCCTGCTGGAGGCCTGGCTCACCCCCGATTTCGGTCTGCGGACGGCAGGCGTCCTTTCCCTGGCCGAGAGCCGCGTGGCCGAGCTGAACGGATTGACCACGAGACAGGATACCTCGATCCGTGTCCTGTCCCAAAATATTCGTTATAAGGACGATGCAAACGGAAATTCCGTCAGCGAGCGCGCTTTCCGCTTCCGTCAGCTCATGATGGAATACTGCCCCGACCTGGTGGGCACCCAGGAGACCACCGCCGATTGGAACCAAAAATTCTCGACCATGATCAAGTACCTGGATCGGTACACCGACCTGGGGGAGTACGGCATGGTTGGCTGCTCCCGCGAGGGCCGCGACGCCACAGACGGCGAGTGGAATACCATCCTCTACCGCAAGGATCGCTTTGAGCTACTGGATAGCGACACCACCTGGCTGTCCTACACCCCCAACGAGGCCAGTGCCGTGGAGGGCTCCCTCTGCAAGCGCATCTGCACCTGGGCACTCCTCAAGGATAAGCGAACGGGGGAAACCGTCCTCTTCGCCAACACCCACCTGGATCACGGCACCGACGAGGTGCGGAGTCAGCAGATGACCATCCTCATGGACTACCTGGCCGACCGCATAGGTCAGTACCCCTTCTACCTCACGGGTGATTTCAATTGCTATACGAATGACCCTCCCTACGCCACCGTCACGGAGCGCCTGCAGGATTCCCACAAGACCACCTGGACCGACCTGTCCACCGAGACCCGTACCTACCACGCCTACAAGGAAACGGGCGGCGGAGAGATCGACTTCATCTTCCACAATAACCATACCACCCCCATCCGCTACGAGATCATTTCCAAGGGTTACGACGGCTACGTATCAGATCACTACGGCGTAATCGCCGAATTCGTCAACTGAAAAAAGGAGACTCCATGAAAATTCTACACGGAAATGCCATCGTCGGCCAGTCCGGCGGCCCTACGGCGGCGATCAACGCAACCTTGGCCGGTGTGATCCGCGGTGCGCTGGATGAGATCGCCGCAGGGGGAGCTATTGCCCGCCTGTACGGCATGAGAAACGGTGTAGACGGGCTTTTACGGGAGGAGATCGTGGAGCTGGACGCCCTCTTTGCCGAGGATCCCGCCGCCCTGGACCGTCTCGCCCTGACTCCCGCCGCCGCCCTGGGCTCCTGCCGCAGGAAGCTTCCCGCCGCAGATACCGAGAACGAGGCAGAGGTCATGGACAAGCTCTTTGCCATCCTCGAAAAATACGACGTTCGCTACTTCTTCTACATTGGAGGCAACGATTCCATGGACACCGTAGCCAAGATCTCGGCATACGCGGAGAAGAAGAATTACCCCATTCGCGTCGTAGGCGTACCCAAGACCATTGACAACGACCTGATCGGCACCGATCACACCCCCGGCTTCGGCTCGGCAGCCAAGTACATCGCCGTGACCGTGCAGGAGATCCTGCGGGATACCGCGGTCTACACCGTTCCTGCCGTCACCATCGTGGAGATCATGGGTCGTGATGCAGGCTGGCTGACCGCCTCCTCGGCCCTGGGCCGCCTCGTTACCGGCTTTGAGCCGGATCTGATCTATCTTCCCGAGCGGGCTTTCTCCTACGAGGAATTCTACGCCGATCTGAAGGAGGCTCTCTCCCGTCATCCCAACGTGGTAGTAGCCGTTTCCGAGGGTATCCACCTGGCCGACGGCACCTTCGTTGGCGAGGGGACCCAGAGCGGTGCCGTGGACGCATTCGGCCACCGCTACCTGGCGGGGACCGGCAAGGCTCTGGAGCTGGCCATCAAGGCCGAGTTTGGCTGTAAGGTACGCTCCATTGAGTTGAATCTGCCCCAGCGGTGCGCCGGCCACTTGGTATCGGCCACGGATATTGAGGAATCTCTGGAGGTCGGACGCAGCGCCGTTGCAGCCGCCGTCTCGGGTGTCAGCCGTGAGATGATGACCATTCAGCGTGTCTCCACCGAGCCCTACGCCTTTACGATCGGCCACGAGGATATCTTTGAGATCGCCAATCAGACCAAGTACGTCCCCGACGAGTTCATCAACGAGCGGGGCAACCACGTCACCGACCGCTGTCTCATCTACCTGCTTCCCCTCATCAAGGGAGAGCTCTATCCCGCATACGCAGACGGACTTCCCTGTCATTGGATTCTGAAATAGGTGCCCTGCATATTCATACGAAAGCATGACAAAAGCCGAGGATCACCTCGGCTTTTGTCATGCTCATGGGCGTTTCGGGGAAGTGCGTATCAGCCAAACCACGATCAGCTTGCTATACTGCCATTGGAGACGGGAGCGCTGAACATAGCTCAGACGGTCGCCCGCCAGCTCCTCGGCCATATCCCACAGCTGGTCAAAGACAGGCTCCATGACCAGGTAGCTCTTTCGGGAAATGATATTGCATGGATTCTCGTATATGCTTCTGATATATTAACAAGATTCGCGATACATAATATTTGGCATTATTCCATCATCTCCCTCAAGGCCGCCTCATCGATGACCTTGATCCCCAGCTCGTTGGCCTTGGTCAGCTTGGAGCCTGCGGCCTCTCCTGCCACCACGAAGTCGGTCTTCTTGGAGACCGAGCCGGACACCTTGCCGCCCTGGGCCTTGATCATGGCCGCGGCCTCGTCGCGGGTGAGGGTGGGGAGGGTGCCCGTGAGAACGAAGGTCTTGCCCGCGTAGCGATCCCCCGTGGGGGCGGCGGTGGAGGCGGTCACCAGCCCCGCCTCAGTCAGACGGCGGCAGAGGGCGCGGTTGGGCTCATGGGAAAAGTAGTTGACCACGCAGAGGGCGGTGATCTCACCAAAATCAGGAATGGCGCAAAGCTCCTCCACCGTAGCGCTCATGGTCGCCTCCAGCGTCCCGTAGCGGGCTGCCAGGGCGGCGGCGGCCACCGCACCGATGTTGCGGATGCCCAGGGCGTAGAGCAGTCTCTCCAGCCCCGCCTTTCGGGAATTGTCAATGGCCGCAATGAGATTCTGCGCCGATTTCTCACCCATGCGCTCCAGTACCGCCACCCGCTCCACCGTAAGCGCATAGAGATCGGCGGGGTCGCGGATCAGCTCAGCGCGGATGAGGGACTCCACGATCTGAGGCCCCAGACCGTCGATGTCCATGGCATCCTTGGAGGCGAAATGCTCGATGCCCCGGGAGAGCTGAGCGGGGCAGGCGCCGTTGGTGCAACGGACGGCGGCCTCGCCTTCCTCTCGGAACACGGGCTCCCCGCAGGAGGGGCAAACGGTGGGCATCTCAAAGAGCTTCTCGGTGCCATCCCGACGATCGGGATGGGCGCAGACCACCTCGGGGATGATGTCGCCTGCCTTCTGCACCGTGACGTAGTCACCCAGGTGAATATCCCGCTCGCGGATGAAATCCAGATTGTGGAGGGTAGCGCGGCTGACGGTTGTTCCCGCCAACCTATC
>SVRS01000039.1 GCA_015064695.1 Oscillospiraceae bacterium
GTACTCCGGGCTATCGAAGCCACGGATGGCGTAGGTCACGTCCCCGTCGGTTCCCGTCTCACAAATAGCGTCACTGCCCTCACGGGGGGTGAGGGTGACCGAGGCCGACACCGCAGGATACGAGCGCTCCAGCTCCATGAGGATGGTGTTTTCCTTGGCGCAAACGGTGATGGTCAGATGGGCGGACTGCTTCCCCGCCGTCAAGGCCAGGCGAATCTGCCCGTTGTCCATATCCTGGACGGCCTCGTAGTCGGCGTTGGCCAGGTGGGGCAGCAGGATCTGCACCGTAGCCAAGGGGGCGATACCGCCCCGATTCTCCACGTATACCCGCCCGTCAGCCTTCCAGAAATCGGCCTTGCCGACGTGGAGCCGCACGCAATCAGCCGTACCGCCCAATACCACGGTTACGTCGCCGTTACCCGTAATGGCGCCGTCGGGGAGGGCCTGATTCGGAGTTTCCCGGACGGGGGCATTTATTGTGAGAATGTGATCTTTCATATATAAAACCTCCCAAGCGGTTCAGAATTGGGTATAGTATAGCACAATTCGTCCTTCTTGGCAATAGGATTTGTGAATTTTTCCCGTTTTCAATTGGGTTTTTTTCAAGTTTTCCCGTTGTATATGTGAAACTTTCCTGCACCACCTTGACATTTCCTTGATTTTGTGGTATCATTAATTCTATATAGATACGCACATCCAAAAGAAAGGCTGAAATATCATGAAAATCGGATTCATCTCCCTCGGCTGCCCCAAGAATCAGCTGGACACCGAGGTCATGCTCCACGAGGTCGTAGCCGCAGGCTATGAGCTGACCTCCGAGGACATCGACGCGGACATCATCATCATCAACACCTGCGCCTTCATCGAGAGCGCTAAGCAGGAGGCCATTGACAACATCCTGGACGAGGCCTGGCTCAAGGAAAACCGCACCCTCAAGGGCATCATCGTCACGGGCTGCCTGGCCGAGCGCTACCGCGAGCAGATCCTGGAGGAGATGCCCGAGGTGGATGCCCTCCTGGGCGTGGGCAGTATCCACAACATCGTGGAAGCCATCAAGGCCGTAGAGGAGCAGAGCAAGCGCCAAAAGGTACCCGCCGCCGAAAAATACCGATCCTTCGAGGACAAGAACACGGTTCGTCTGGGCGGCGACCGCGTGCTGACTACCCCCGATTACGCCGCCTACCTCAAGATCGCCGAGGGCTGTGATAACCGATGCACCTACTGCGCCATTCCCTCCATTCGCGGTAAGTTCCGCTCCCGCCCCATAGAGGACGTGGTAGCCGAGGCCAAGGATATGGATGCGCTGGGCATCAAGGAGCTGACCCTGGTGGCGCAGGACACCACCCGATACGGTAAGGACTTGTACGGCCGTTACGCTTTGGCCGAGCTGATCCACAAGATCACCGAGGAGACCAATATTCCCTGGATCCGTGTGCTGTACTGCTACCCCGACAAGATCACAGACGAGCTGATTGAGGAATTCAAGACCAATCCTCGTCTGGTCAAGTACATCGACCTGCCCCTCCAGCACATCAGCGACCGTATGCTGAAGGCCATGAACCGCCACGGCGACAGCGCCATGATCCGTGAGGTCATCGCCAAGCTCCGCACCGTGGAGGGCATGGTCATCCGCACCACCTTCATCGTAGGCTTCCCCGGCGAGACCGAGGAGGATTTCAACGAGCTGGCTGACTTCATCACCGAGGCCAAATTCGAGCACGCCGGTGTCTTCACCTACTCTCGTGAGGAGGGCACCCCCGCTTACGACTTCCCCGATCAAATCGACGAGCAGGTTAAGCAGGACCGTCTGGACATCCTCATGCGCACTCAGATGCTCATCAACACCGCCCGCAACGAGTCACGCATCGGCTCGGTCATCACCGTCCTCTGCGAGGCCTACGACCCCGTCAACGAGTGCTACTACGGACGTTCCTCCGAGGATGCTCCCGACATCGATGGCAAGGTCTTCTTCCGCTACAACGGAGAGGAACGCATCATGCCCGGCTCTATGGTCAAGGTCAAGGTCCGCGAGGTCGTGGATTATGACGTTTACGGCTTTGCCTTGAAGCCTGAGACTGTGTAAGGAAAACGCGGGGTTCTGCCCCTGCCCCCCCGGTCCGGGGACTTTTGCAAAAGTTCCCGGAAATCCCCCAAACCTTAAACAAGAGAAAATTGTCCGAAAGAGGTGAAATTCCATGGCAAATGGTAAGAAAACGGGCATGAATCTGCCCAACAAGCTGACAGTTCTTCGTATCTGCATGGTTCCCGTATTCATTGTGGTGATGATGCTCCCGGCCTCGGTGCTGGACCCCATCATCAGCGGACTCTTCGGTGTGGCCCTGTTCATCGCCGCCTCGGTGACCGATATGCTGGACGGTAAGATCGCCCGCAAGTACGGCCTCGTCACCGATTTTGGCAAGCTGATGGACCCCTTGGCCGATAAATTCATGGTCATCGGCGCCTTAACGGTCATCGTCTACCGCGCCAACTCCCACGCCTCCCGCCTGTTCTTCACCCTGGTACTCCTGGTGGTCATCTTCCGCGAGCTGGCTGTGACCTCCCTGCGCCTGGTGGCCTCCACCTCGGCGGGAGCGGTAGTCGCCGCCAACATGCTGGGCAAGATCAAGACCGTCATGCAGATCGTCTTCATCAGCGTGGTGTTCATCGAGCCCGCGTTGTACGCCATCCCTGCCCTCGGTGATGCCCTGCCTGCATGGTGGGTTGCCAATCCTCCCCTGTCCTATCTGACGGGAGGTCTGACTCTGATCTTTACCGTGTGGTCGGGTGTCAATTACTTCATCGGTATGTGGAAGTATCTGGACCCACAGAAGTGACCCATACAGCCGCCGTCAGAGGGATTTTTCCCCCAACGGCGGTTTTTTTCGGGATCTTGGCGTAATGCAACGGTTCGTTGCGCAAATTCCAACGTCCGTCGCTTGATTTTTGGCCGAAAATACGCTATCATAGGGCCATCAAAAACCCCAAAGGAGGAACCACCATGACCATAGGTCAAAAGCTGACCGCCCTGCGCAAGGCGCGGGGGATGACCCAGGAGGAGCTTTCCGAGGCCATCGGCGTCACCCGTCAGACCATTTCCAAATGGGAGCTGGACACGTCCGCGCCCGACCTTGACTATCTCTGCAAGCTCTGTGATCTGTTCGGGGTGACGGCGGATTATTTGATTCGGCCCGAAAAGGAGAATATTGAGCGCACAGAGCGCACGGAGATCGAAAAAACTTCTGTCCCGCCCTCCATGCTGTCCCCGTCAAATACGGAGTATGAGACTTCATGGCAAACGGAGGCACCCGTCAAGCCCCCTCTGAACACCCGTCCTGCGGGATGGGTACTTTTGGGCGTTAGCCTAATTCTATTCATTTTCGCCATGATCGCCCTGTTCATGAATGAAGATGCCTACGTATTATTTATCCTCACCGCCATTGCGTTGGCTTTTTCGTTAGAATTTCTGTTGCTAAAACGGAATCGTCTGTTCACCGCTATGTGGACAGCATGGGGAATATTCACCTTAACATTGTGGCTTATGATAGGCGCCCCGCTCTTCCTGCTCGTTTTTATTCAGATTGCCATCCGAAACAGTTTGGTCATAATGACATTTTGGGGCATTTTTGTCATTCTGTGGGTCCTCTACACCGCCTTCTGCATCGGCGTGACCGTGAGGGTGATCGTGAAACACCTGCGAGGCAAAAGAGATAAAATTTGAAAATTTCCAAACGGTACAGCCCTTCCCTGCCTGTGCCGTTTTTTTGCCGTCCCCCCTTGCAAAATCCCCCAAAATATGCTATACTGTATATTTGTATATCAATCATGCAAGGAGCATTTCCATGAAGATTTTCCTACGCTGTTTGCGCATGTACCCCCGTGAGAGCATCCTGGCTCCCCTGTTCAAGCTGTTGGAGGCCTGCTTTGACCTCTGCGTGCCCCTGGTGATCGCCGCCATCATTGACCGAGGCATAGGCGGATACGACAATGCCTTTGTCTGGCAGATGTGCGGTGTGCTGGTTCTTCTTGCCTTCGTGGGCCTGGGCTGGGCGGTCACGGCCCAGTACTTCTCGGCCAAGGCCGCCGTGGGCTCGGCCGCCCGCATCCGCCGTGAGCTGTTCGCCCACATGCAATCCTTTACCTACGCCCAGACCGACAAAATGGGCACATCCTCCATGATCACCCGCATGACCAGCGACATAAATCAACTCCAATCGGGTGTCAACATTACCCTGCGGCTGCTGCTCCGCTCCCCCATCATTGTTTTCGGTGCCATGATCATGGCCTTTACCATTGACGTGAAGCTGGCTCTCATTTTCGCGGCCGCCATTCCTCTTTTGGCTGCGGTGGTCTTCGGAGTCCTTTTGGGGGGCGTGCCGCTGTACCGTCGGGTACAGAACCGCCTGGACAGAGTGACCGCCGTGACCCGCGAGAACCTGTCGGGCGTGCGTCCCATCCGCGCCTTCTGCAAGGAGGGAGAGGAAATCGACCGCTTCTCCGCCGCCAACCGGGAGCAGACCAGCCTGCAAAATAAGGCAGGCATCCTTACAGCCATTATGAACCCCGTAACCTACGTCATGGTCAACGTCGCCGTGATCCTGCTCATCCGCGGAGGTGCCGTCGCGGTAGACGGCGGGAGCATCACCCAGGGCCAGGTGGTGGCACTGGTCAACTACATGGGCCAAATTCTGGTAGAACTGGTCAAGCTGGCCAACTCCATCTTCACCGTCACCAAGGCCGTAGCCTGCGGCAACCGCATCGGCGCGGTGCTGGAGACGCCTGCGGGCATGGAGGTGACCCCCTCCCCCGACGATACCCTCAAGCCTGCCGAAAATACCCCCGCCGTGGTCTTTGACGGCGTATCACTGACCTACGGGCAAAACGGTGCCCCCTCCCTGCACGAGATTTCCTTCTCGGCCGCCCGCGGCCAGACCGTGGGCATCATCGGTGGTACGGGATCGGGTAAATCCTCCCTCGTAAACCTCATTCCCCGCTTCTACGATGCTACCGAGGGCACCGTCACCGTCCTGGGCCGCGACGTGCGGACCTTTGATCCCGCAGACCTCCGCACCCGTGTGGGTGTCGTCCCCCAGAAAGCCGAGCTGTTCAAGGGCACCATTCGCTCCAACCTCTGCTGGGGCAAGGAGAATGCCACCGATGACGAGCTGTGGGCCGCTCTGGAGGCCGCCCAGGCCGCCGATTTTGTCCGCGAAAAAGAAGGACAGTTGGATGCTCCCGTGGAGCAGAAGGGCCGCAACCTCTCGGGAGGCCAGCGGCAACGCCTCACCATCGCCCGCGCCCTGGTGGGCCAGCCCGACATTCTGATTCTGGACGACAGCGCATCGGCTCTGGACTTCGCCACCGACGCCCGCCTGCGCAAGGCTCTGCGGAGTCTGCCCGGCCGTCCCACCACCTTCATCATCTCCCAGCGCACCTCCTCCATCCGCGCCGCCGATCTGATCCTGGTCATGGATGACGGCTACATAGTCGGCCAGGGCCGTCACGACGACCTGCTGGCCACCTGCGAGGTCTACCGAGAAATTCACGAATCCCAGTTCAAAGGAGGCGAGGCACAATGAAAAAGAAGAATTCTTCTGCCAAAAACGTCAATACTGCCGCCACCCTCCGCAAGGTGCTTCGATATCTGAAGCACTACCGTCTGCTCTTTGCCCTGTCCCTGCTTCTGGCGGTGGTTGTGGTAGGGCTGACCCTGTACTTCCCCATTCTGACGGGTGATGCCATTGACCTCATCGTAGCCCCCGGGCAGGTGGATTTCGAGGGACTGGCTCCCCTGCTTGCGAAGGGTGCGGTCATCATCGCGGTCACGGCTCTGTGCCAGTGGCTCATGAACATCTGCAACAACCGCATCACCTTCGGCGTGGTACGCCGTCTGCGCCACGATGCCTTTGTACGCATCCAATCCCTCCCCCTGTCCTATCTGGACAAGCGGCCTGTAGGTGACATCGTCAGCCGCGTCATCGCGGATGCAGACCAGTTCACCGATGGTCTGCTCATGGGATTTTCCCAGTTCTTTACGGGTATTCTGACCATCTTGGGGACCCTTTGCTTCATGCTGACCCTGAACCTGCCCATGACGGTATGGGTGGTGGTGGCCACGCCCCTGTCCCTGTTCGTGGCCTCCTTCATCGCCCGCCGCACCCATCATCTGTTCAAGAAGCAATCCGAAACCCGCGCCGAGCAGACCGCTCTCATTGACGAGATGATTGGCTCCCACAAGGCAGTGGTGGCCTTCTCCCACGAGGACGAGGCTCTGCGGGATTTCGACGAGATCAACGGCCGTTTGGAGTCGGTCTCCCGCCGCGCGGTGTTCTTCTCCTCCCTGGTCAACCCCTCCACCCGTTTCGTGAACAACCTGGTCTACGCGGGTGTAGCCCTCATCGGCGCGCTGATCTGCCTGTCTGCCACGGGCAGTCTGACCCTGACGGTGGGCGGTCTGTCGGCCTTCCTGACCTACGCCAACCAATATACCAAGCCCTTTAACGAGATCTCGGGCGTGGTTACCGAGCTGCAAAACGCCACCGCCTGCGCAGCCCGACTCTTTGAGCTGATCGAGGCTGACACCGAGGTTCCCGATGCCCCCGACGCAGTAGCTCTGACCGGGGTTGACGGTCGGGTAGAATTATCCGACGTATCCTTCTCCTACGTGCCCGACAAGGAGCTGATCCGCCATCTGAATCTGGCTTTGGAAAACGGCCAGCGAGTGGCCATTGTCGGTCCTACGGGCTGTGGAAAAACCACACTGATCAACCTTCTCATGCGCTTCTACGACGTAGACGGGGGCTCCATCAAGGTCAGCGGCACCGACATTCGGGACATGACTCGCCGTTCCCTGCGGGAAAACTACGGCATGGTGCTTCAAGAGACCTGGCTGGCGGCAGGGACGGTGCGGGACAACATCGCCTACGGCCGTCCCGATGCCACCGACGAGGAGATTGTTGCCGCCGCCAAGGCTGCCCATGCTCACAGCTTTATCAAGCGCTTGCCCAACGGATATGACACGGTCATCGGTGAGGACGGTGGCTCTCTGTCCCAGGGTCAGAAGCAGCTTCTCTGCATCTCCCGTCTGTTTCTGTGTCTGCCGCCCATGCTGATTCTGGACGAGGCCACCTCCTCCATCGACACTCGCACCGAGCTGAAAATTCAGAACGCCTTCGCCACCCTCATGATGGGCCGAACCTCCTTCATCGTAGCCCACCGCCTCTCCACTGTCAAGAAGGCCGACATCATCCTGGTCATGAAGGACGGCCGCATCATCGAGCAAGGCGATCACAAGACCCTGCTGGCTCATAATGGATTTTACGCAGAATTGTATAATAGTCAGTTTGAGGCGTAAGGAAAACGAGGAGCTCTGCCCCGGTCTCGCTGCGGCTTTGTCACGCCGCGGCTCTGACGGCCACCGGTAGTCGTTCACTGCCGCGATGCCGCTTCGCTACCTTCGCCGGGAACCCTTTTAAAAAAGGGTTCCTGGAACTCCTAAAACTTTCCGTAGATATTTGTTTTGTGTTTTGACTTACTGACACCCGAATGGATCCTGGCATCCACCGCATGGCCCTGCCCACCGGTATATTCGGAGAGCGGAACCTTGTGCTCTGCATATAAAAACCTATACAAACACAAAATCCACAGCCGCCGTTTTGGTGACTGTGGATTTTCTTTGGTTATGGGTCTGACGATTTACTTCTTATCGTTCTGATTCTGCTTCTTCTTACGAGCCGCCAGAACCACGATACCCGACAGGGCGGCCAGGGCGATGACGTTGGGGATGACCATGATGTTGTTGAACATATCAGCCAGCTCCCAGACCAGGTCATTGGGGAACATGGAGCCCAGGAAGATGAAGGCGATGGCCAGGATGGAATAGACCACGGTGGCCTTCTTGCCAAAGAGGTACCGGACGTTCTGCTTACCGAAGAAGTTCCAGCCGATGATGGTGGTGAAGGCGAAAAAGGTCAGACAGGTGGCGATGATGATGTTGCCGGCGGTCTGGCTTCCCAGGGCAGTACCCACGGCAGTCTGCATGAGATTTGCCTTGGACAATCCGGAGAGTACGAGACCCAAGGGATTGGAAAGGATACCGTCACCGGCATACAAGGTGGAGATAACCACCAGCGCGGTCAAGGTCAGAACCACGAAGGTATCGATGAACACACCGATCATAGCGACCACGCCCTGCTCGTGGGGGGTCTTGACGTTGGCCTGTGCATGAGCGTGAGGGGTAGAACCCATACCCGCCTCGTTGGAGAACAGACCGCGCTTGGCGCCCTGGGATATGGCATTCTTGATAGCGATACCAACACTACCGCCGATGATGGCCTGGGGCATAAAGGCGTACTTAAATATCATACCGAAGGTCTCGGGGATACGGGTGATGTTGATGCACAGAACCACCAACGCGGTGATGATGTAGAGAGCGGCCATGAGGGGAACGATCTTCTCTGCAACAGAGGCGATACGCTGGATACCACCAATGAAGATGAAGGTGCAGATAGCAGCCAGTGCCAGACCAACGGTCCACGTGGGGATTGCGGGAATCGCGGTATGGATTGCCTCGGAAATGGAGTTGGATTGGACCATGGTGCCCATGAAGCCCAAAGCCAGGATAAGGGCAACTGAGAAGAAGGCTGCCAGGAACTTACCGAATGCACCCTTGAAGGCGCGGCGGATGTAGTACACGGGACCACCCAGCACCGAGCCGTCCGCCTGGACGATCCTGGTCTCTTGAGCCAGAACTGCCTCAGCATAGATGGTAGCCATACCGAAGAAAGCGATGACCCACATCCAGAAGATGGCGCCGGGACCGCCGATCAGGATGGCACCGCAGGCTCCCACGATGTTACCCGTGCCGACCTGGGCGGCGATGGCGGTAGCCAGAGCCTGGAAGGAGGAGAGGCCGCTCTTGTTCTTGCTCCCGCGGAAGGAAATGCTGCCGAACACCGTTTTCATACCCTCGCCAAAGCAGCGAACCTGCACGAAGCGAGTGCGAATGGTGTAGAAAAGGCCGATGCCTACGAGCAGGAAAATAAGGATGTAGTCCGACAGGTAGGCGTTGATTTTCTGCACGATGGGCAAAAGAAATTCTGAGATTTTGTCCATGATTCTCTCTCCATAAAAACAAAAAATGCTGCCGAGATCCCGACAGCTCCGAAAAAAACGCACAGACACAACCATTCATACCTGTTTGCTCTGTCCTTTTGCCTGAGAGATTCAGCGAATAAAGCATTCGCCTTGCACCTTCGGCACTCGCACGGGGCGAGATTCTCCAGAACTCCTCCGATGGCGGTCTCGGCAGATTCCGCCACCATCACGGGAAACAACACGCGGTATTATAGCACAGATATCGGCGATTGTCAAGCGGATTCGTCCTTTTTTTACACGTTTTGTGAAGCTTTGGTGAATATATCAACGATCTGCATTTTCCATTGAAAAAAGCTGGCAATTCTGATATAATAATAAAAAAACGGAGAATTCCGGCAGATTTTCTCTCTCCGCGTTGTCTTTATAGGTGAAGGAGATCAAAAACCTACAGAAAGGAGAACGCTATGTTCCTGCAAGACCACGAGATCGTCGCCCTTTACCACGCCCGTGACGAGAAGGCCATTGAGCATAGCCAACGGCAGTATGGACCTTACTGCCAAACCGTGGCTATGAATATTCTGAACAGCACAGCCGACGCCGATGAATGCGTCAATGATACCTGGCTGGCGGCATGGAATTCCATGCCCCCGCAAAAGCCCCTCAGCCTCCGCGCATACCTGGGCAAGCTCACGCGCAACCTTTCCCTCAACCGTCTCAAATCCCTCCGTCGGGAGCGGCGGGATATCCGTCTGACCGTAGCCTTTGAGGAGTTGGAGGATTGCTTCCCTGCCCCGGACGAGACCGAAAGCCGTTTCGTTTGCATGTGGCTGAACGAATACCTGGAAACGCTTTCCCCGACCGACCGTCGGTTGTTCGTGGGACGGTACTGGTACGGCTACGGCATCAAGCAGATGGCCAAGCACTACGGGCTGTCCGCCAACGCCGTTACCAAGCGCATTTCCCGCACCCGCGAGGGCTTGCGAGCATTTCTGATTGAAAGGGGGTACACACCGTGAGAGGCGAAATTCTATTTGAAAAGATGACGGATATTGCGGACGAATACATATCCGAGGCGGCCCTGGGAGACGCTTATGGAAATCCCCGCAGGGAAAGACAGGAAACCGCCCTTGCCCGCTTCCTCAGCAGTGGGTGGGGTGTGGCCTGCATCTGCTTCATCGTGGCTGTGGCCACCCTGGTGGGCATGGCACACTGGGGACAACCGGGCGGCCCAGGCTCCTCGTCCTCCCCGCGCTTCGACTTCTACTATGAAATTCGGAACGCCGACGGCTCTGCCTGGAGCGGTTCCGTCCGTCCGGGAGTCAACGTGTACGTAGACACCACCATCATCAACCGCGGACTCCCCTTTTTTTACACGGGTGCCTCCACCGAGTATTGCGCCCACGCCCAGCTTGTCCTGCAGGGCGACGAGACCGTTATTCTCTCCGGTTCCATCATACACACCGCTGACATCGGGACCTTCCCTGTCAAGACGGGTGAGAAGGGGCACGGCACCTACTGGTTTACTATATACGAAAATACCCACCCCGGCGTGTATGATCTGGTTCTGTCCTACGACGGCGAACAGGAGGTTTTCGCAGGGGTTTTGACCGTGACAACGGACTCCGACCCTACCGCCACCGATTCCTTCGGCTTTGACTATTCGATCTTCAACGTACGCAACGGGGACGGCGAGCTACTCAACCCCGAGGCCTCTCTGACCGCCACCGTTTCCCCCGGATATTCCTTGATCATAGCCGGCACCGTGATCAATCGGGGCGCCCCCTTCTCCTACACGGGTTCCTCCTCGGACTTCGGCCCCGATGCATGGCTCGTACTGCAGAGCGACGAGAGCATATCTCTTCGCGGTACTCGTTTTTACAATGATGACGAGGTCACCATCCTTGTGCAGCCCGGAGATAAAGGATCCACCGACATCCATTTCCGGGTTCCGGAGGGTGCCGCCATTGGCGTTTACGATCTGGTGCTGGGCTACCAAAGTAGCCGGCAGGTATTCCGCGGCGTGCTGACGGTGGAGGAGGCCGCTCCTCCCTCTACCCCTATTGTCCATCCGACTCCCGATCCAACCACAACCGCGCTTCTCTGTAACGCATACGCCGATTATTGTCATGTGAATCCAGCCTACGTTTCGATTGCAAGCTATTACGGCGAGCTTTCCTCAGGGGGGATTGCGGTGATGATGAACGGTCTGGATCATACGGATGCCCTCTGGAGCGAGCAGGTGGGCGTAGCCGATATTCGGTACACGGACGGAAACCGTATTCTGTTCTTCTGCCAGGATACCTTCTATACCCTGCCTGAGGCCTACTCCGCGAAGCTTCTGACCAACCACGATCTGGCCGTCATAGAAAACCTTCACCGAGAGTACGCTCCGTTTCTGTATGCTGATCCCGACGAGCCTTCGGATTGAGCATAACGATGCGCCCTATTTTCGAAGAAATAAAATAGGGGTATAGGCATAGCCCCATGCGTTTGTCACACAAATGCGAAATCGACGATAAAAAAGAGATAGAGTATCACGGAAGCAAAATCCGTAATACTCTATCTTTTCTGCTTTTCGGTTTCGAGTTAAGAGTTATGCATTTCGATCGGATTGTCCCTGTGGATGATAGCTTGGCAGAGCCAATCACAGCATAGTGTGATACTCCGATCAGCCTATCATGCTACGCAGGGGGATTCCTTTCTTTCAGAGGCTACAATCACTCCACGTGAGGACTCTTGAGAATGAGGTGATCGTCATACTCCGCCCAAACGGTATAGCCGCAGGATTCAAAAATCTTGCGGTACTTATTGTCCGCCTGACGGCGAAGCACCACGTACTCCACGTCGTGTTCCTTGATGTGGGATTTATCGGGGGCATGATAGGAGAGATCGTACACCTCGTGACGGTTCGCTACGTGGGCCAGGTAGGAGGAGGGCACGCACAACGTCGCATCCTCGGGCACGGTGTCCAGAATATCCTCCACGTACCCATAGTAGTCCTTGTTCTGCTCCCACTGCTCCACGTAACCGCCATATTTGGGCAGGACAATGAAAACGTACATACAGCAACAGGCCGCCGCTCCGAAGGAAAGGAGCCGTCTGCGGGACACGGGCTGAAGATCGGGCAGATTCAGCACCATGGCATACATCAGAAACGCCGTGATACCGAAGTGATACTGAAAGTTGATGCTATACTGATATTTGTAAGTCGTCAGCACATTGAGAAGAATGGGTGCCACCAGCAGCCAACGGGATTGCTTCTTGGTAAAGAAAGGGATCAGACCCACGGGCAGAAGCATGTGGAGCAGATACACCACCTTGGCCCAAGGGCTTCGCTCAATAAACCAGGAATCCAACGTCACCTTCTGGGTGGAGAACAGCTGCTCAATGAGGTAGCCCGGATTCTTCAGAGCGGTCATGATCACGCCCAAAAGACCGTCCTCCGGATTGAAGATCAGATTATCAAAGCGATTGATCATGGGGCCCGCAATGGAGGGCTTGGGCGTATCGTTTTGATAGTACTCTGCCCAGTACGCCGCAGTCTCGTTGAGGAACGTCAAGGCACCTGCGAAGTAAGCCGCCGCACCTGCCGCCAGCACGATGCCGTGGAGATATTTTCTGCGGGAAATGATGACGTACAGCGCGAAGAGAATGACATAAACCGCCGCATCCTCCTTCACCAGCAGGGTCAAGGCGGCGAACACATACATGGGAACGTATTTCTCCCGCTCAAAAAAGTAGAACATCCAAAGCAAAAGGGGCAGGAGGAAGCAGTTCTCATGGAAATCGTAGAAGCATCCCATGGCCGTAGCGGGGTAGAGCGCGTAGATCAGTGCCACCACGATCTGCGCACGCTCGGACAGCTTCATATGGCGGGCCAAAAGCACCATGGGAACGATGCCACTGGCCACCAGCACCGCCTGGGCAATCTGCAGAGTCATCGGAGAGGGGAAAATCGCATAGACGGGCAAAAGAACGTAGTAGATGGGAGACAGGTGGACCGCGAAGTGGGACAGAAGCACGTCCCGTTCACAGGAAATGATGGGGAGACCCGTTTCGGTCATATTGTGGAACATATTCACGAACAGGCCGAAATCAAAGTTGGGAGAGGTAAAGGTGAGATAGCGAAGGCAGGTCGTCACGGCGATCACCGCGCATCCTACAAGCCCCAGCACCGTCATGACGATCCACACAACGCGAGAGTGGATCTTCAACGAATCAATCAAAAGATCATTCTTCTGCAGAAAATAGAACAGAAAGAAGGAGTAGGCCACGATCACCGCCAGCAGAAACAGGGTATGATCCGAGTTCATGGTCATCGTGCTTTGATCCGTGATGTTCACCTTATAGGAAATGTCGTTTTCAAAGGCAGCGAGCCACCGAAAAACGCAAACCGTTGCGCCGCCGAACAAAAACCAGGAATCGGTCTCAAAGGCGGGCACCAGCATGGAAACGGCCGTCATGATTCCAAAGAACAGCAGGATCCACAGAATCATAGCCCCGGTGGAGGCATCCTGCGCGAAGGAGAGGTCATAGAAATTTCCGTCTGCCGTCAGCAGATTGAGCATGGCATACAGGCACCAGGCGGCGATTGCCCGGCAAAAGGTCTTTTCACGGTCAAACGCGGCCTTGAGCCGGGTCAACACGTCTTTTTTCGTAAAACGTATCATGGTTCTGACTCCTTTATGAATGGACGGCATCGCCTCTTGAAAGAGGGATCGCGATCCGTCGGACGAATATACAAAATTTATTATACACGAAAAATTTCCATCTGTCAAGCATTTCAAACAATGTTCCCCTGCCATTCATACTGAGTTTGCAATTTCGTAGTATAATAGCCACGAAGTTAAAAAAGCATCCCTTGTATCAATGCGAAAGGAAATCGATTATGTTTAATATTCTGGTTGTCGAAGACGACTTCAATACCCGGCGGCTCATGTGTGCCGTTCTGGAACGGTACGGCTACAACCCCATTCCCGCCACAGACGGGGTGGACGCGCTGGAGCAAATGGATAAAAAACACGTAGACCTGGTCATTCTGGACATCATGATGCCCCGTATGGGCGGATACGAATTCACCCGCGTTCTGCGGGAGGGCGGCAATACTCTGCCAATTCTCATGGTCACCGCCAAGGAGACCCCCGCGGACAAGCATCGGGGCTTCATCATCGGCACGGACGACTACATGACCAAGCCCGTGGACGAGGAAGAAATGATCCTGCGCATCGCCGCCCTGCTCCGCCGCTCCCGCATCGTCAGCGAACGAAAGCTGACCGTGGGCTCCACGGTTCTGTACTACGATTCTCTGACAGTTCGCTCCGACGGAGAGGCCGTGGGCGCCCCCGGTGGTCTGGAGCTTCCTCAAAAGGAATTCCTGCTCCTCTTCAAACTCCTCTCCTACCCAAACAAAATCTTCACACGTCGTCAGCTCATGGACGAAATTTGGGATATGGAATCCGAAAGTGACGAGCGTACCGTGGACGTTCACATCAGCCGCGTACGGGAACGCTTCCGCGGGAACACGGATTTTGAGATCATCACGGTACGGGGACTGGGCTACAAGGCGGTATATCTGAAATGAAGTCTGTGAAAAAGCCCAAAATCAACCGACCCACACTCCCAAAATTTGGATTGAGAGGCCGATTGAAGATCAAATCCTTCCGCATGGAAATGATCCTCATTATTTTCATTCTCATGTTTCTCACCTCGGTCTTTATCGTGGGAGCCTACGCCATTCTGAACCTCATTTTCCCTGCCCTCGGTCAGTTCAACACCGTGGCCTCCTGCGCCGCCGTTCTCATTTCCTGTACCATCATCGGCACGGGCGTAGCAGCCATTTTCGCCAAATGGTTTTTGCACCCTCTGCAGGAAATGATCACCGCTACCGAACGGATCGCCAAGGGAGATTTCAAGGTCCATATCCAGGAGACCTTTACCGAGGACTCCGATCTGGGCCGCTTGCAGCGCTCCTTCAACCACATGGCAAGGGAGCTGGACGGCATCGAAATGTTCCGCAACGATTTCATCAACAATTTCTCCCACGAATTCAAAACGCCCATCGTATCCATCCAGGGCTTCGCCCATCAGCTTAAGGCGGGCGGCCTGAGCCACGAGGAGGAGCGGGAGTACATTCGTATCATAGCGGACGAATCCGATCGCTTGGCCCGAATGTCCACCAATATTCTGCTGCTCTCCAAGCTGGAGAACCAGGCCATCGTCACCGAAAAGACGGAATTTTACCTGGACGAGCAGATTCGCACCTGTCTTCTGCTTCTGGAAAAGCAATGGGCATCCAAAAACATCGATCTGAATATTGACCTGGATGAGGTAAAATACTGCTTTAATGAAACCATGCTTTCCCACGTATGGATGAACCTTTTGGGCAACGCCATCAAATTCACGCCGCCAAACGGAACCGTCTCCTGCACCCTGCGGGCTGATGCCTCCCGCGTGACCGTCACCATTGCGGACACGGGTAGCGGCATGGATGAAATCACCCAAAAGCATATATTCGAAAAATTCTATCAAGGCGATCCCTCCCACGCAGGAGAAGGCAACGGCATCGGTCTCACCATCGTGGGCCGCATTCTCGTGCTTTGCGGCGGCTCCATCCAACTCAAAAGCTCCCCCGGAATGGGGAGCATCTTCACCGTAACTCTTCCCACAACCGTCTCCGGAAGCAATTCGCCCTCCGGCGGGAATCCCTGAGATGACCACGCGGTAGTGCCGGACCTCCCCCATCCCCCACATCCGAACGACCGTCGCACAGAAAGGAGCAGACCGTCATGCACAATCCAAAACGAGAAGCTCCTTCACCGAAGCCCTCCATAAAAAAATCCCGCGCCGCCATTGTTCTGAGCGTGATCTCCGTTCTGTTCATCGCCTTGAGCGTACTGGGGATCTGGCTCATGCGCCGATACCTGGCGGATCCCCAGCTTGTGCGGGAAAAGATCGGCGAGCATTACTGGGCAGGCGCTCTTGCCACAATCCTCATTTCCGCTATCCAGGTCACCGTAGCGTTGATTCCCGGTGAATTCGTGGAAATAGCGGCGGGATACTGCTTCGGAAGCTGGATTGGTTCCCTGCTCTGCCTCTTGGGCATCGTGCTGGGCAGCTGCACCACCATTCTGCTGGTACGACGGTTCGGCAGCCGCTTCGTGTACGCCTTCTACCCCAAGGAAAAAATTGACGCCCTGCCCATCATAAACGATCCTCCCAAGCGAAATCTGTTAACCTTGATTCTCTTCGCCATTCCCGGAACGCCCAAGGACCTGTTCACCTACGCCATCGGTCTGACGGATATGAGCATCCCCCTCTACATCCTTCTGACCACCGCTGCCCGCTTCCCATCTGTAATCCTGTCCACCCTCAGCGGAAACGCCATGGGAACACGGGACTATGCGCTGGCTCTCGTCTTCGTAGCGGTGACGGCCTCCGTCAGCGGTCTTGGCCTATGGATCTATCGGCGCTTTCTGCGAAAGCGAGAAGAAAAGAAGGAAAACACCTCAAACGATGCAGGGGAGTCTTGAATCCGTTACTCCACTTATCGAAGCCTGCAACGGAAAAACATCCTACTCGAAAAAAAATACAACGAAAAGCATGATGCCGCGGCATCATGCTTTTTTCGCAACTTGCTTACATATAAAAAATCACAGAATTTCCTTATGCCCATACCCCGCGGGGTCCTGCATATAGGCGTTAAAGCCCTCCCAGATCAGGGTGACGATCTCGTCGGGAGTGCGGCGGGAGGAATCCACCACCAGGTTGAAGTTGTTGTAATCGTAGTAATCCACGCCGTAGAGCTGCATGAAGCGGGACTGCTCCACCTTACTGCGCTCGACCAGCTCGGCGCAAAGCTCATCCACGTCCTCGGCAGGCTCACCGGGGCGGGGGTCCTTCATGACCCGCTCGGCGGCCACGCGAGGCTCCACGGTGACAAACACCTTGAAGGAATCGGGGACGAAGTGCCAGGCCATGCGGGAGTCGAAAATGAGCTTGTCATCCTTGCGCTCGGAGGCCACGCGAATGGTGGTGTTGTCGATGAGGTCGTCCATGCTGCGGTCGGAATCCAGCTTGGCGCTCAGCTCCTTGTTCAGCTCCAGAACGTCCATGCCCCGCTCGGCGGCGGCGGCGCGCAGGATGGCACCCGTGGAAAAGATCTCAAAGCCGTACAGCTCGACCAGCTTCTTGGCAACCGTGGATTTACCGCTGCCCAGCTTGCCCGTAATGGTGATGTGCATAGGAAATTCTCCTTTGTCAATGAGATGAAGATATAGTGGTATTATAGCATATTATGCTGCATTATGCAAGAGGGTTTTTGAATTTTGTGGGCGGAGAAACATGGAAGCCCCCGCCGGATGGCGGGGGCTTATGTCATTTACAGAACGGAACTGATCAACTCGGCAAGCTTGTTTGAAATGTCACACAAAGCCTCGCATTTGTCACCTGTATCCATGTCAGAATCTCTGATAAAGGCCGCATGATCCTTGAATACACGAGAAATCATTTCAATCTTATCACAGGTCTGCTCGGTCTTTTGGTTACTGTAAAGATCGTCGTACATATGTCGATACATGTTTAACATCTGCTGGTAGGTTTGCTCGCGCACCGGATCCGTATACTCATTCGGTATCGAATTCTGCAAAGCAACGATCTGATCAAAGATCTCCTTGGCAGTCAACTGAGGTACACGCTTTTCGATTACAACGTTCTCGTTTTCGGTCACTTGGGTATTGTTCGTCTGTTCAGTCATGGTATGATCCTCCAAAATCAAATTTTGATTCGGCGGACACGTCAAAATAATTTCGGTCTGACTCTCGTCAGTAAAGCGTGCCCTGCCGTGCTTGACGAGCCCTTTCGCTCGCTTCGGGTAGGTCGCTTCATACCGATTGCCGGCTTCATCCGTCACCTGCACGCATTTCTGCGGTGCGGATGCCTCGGTTTCTCGATTTCCGTTTTTTTCCAATGGGTGTCTCCCCCTATTTCATGTTGCAGTACCGGCGCGGTATGCCGTACCCTGTACCTGTTTGCCCGTTTTTTGTGATGGGTGCCGTCCCCCGGGGCGGTAGTTCCCCGTAGGTTCATTTTACCATAGCGGGAAGCGTTTGTCAATACCTTTTGCCTTTTTATTTACAATTTTGCGCTTTCAAAATTTTTCTCCTCCAAAGCGGCGAAAAACCCTTCAAAATCGGCACAAATCCACCCCATTTCAGTCGAAATTCCATATTTTTTGATAAAAACAGTGAAATCCCCCCGTAAAATTGGATTAAATGACGAATTTTCGGAAAATCTCGAAAAATTGTGCAAAAGATATTGCAATTTCGGGAGTTTTCTGCTACAATAATACTGATTTTGCGGTCAGTATGCATACGACCAAGGATAGACGCTTACCCACACCCCGCGGGGTGCTTGCAGAAACGTCGATTGGCCTTCCGTGTGACGGGAAACGCGCAAAAAATAAACCTCTTTATAAAGGAGATTTTATGCGACATGGAAAAAGAGATCCTCATTTCACTGCGTGGGGTATCTAAGGCGTTTGACGGCGAGACCATTCTCGATAACGTAAGCCTTGATATCCACGACAAAGAATTCGTAACTTTGCTTGGACCGTCAGGGTGTGGTAAAACGACCACCCTCCGTATCATCGGCGGTTTTGAAACTGCTGACAGCGGAGAGGTTTTTTTCGATGGTAAGGAAATCAGTCAGGTCCCTCCCTACCGCCGTCTTGTCAACACGGTTTTTCAGAAGTACGCGCTGTTTCCCCATTTGAACGTTTATGAAAACGTAGCCTTCGGCCTGCGTTTGAAAAAGACTCCCGAGGAGGAGATCAAGCAAAAAGTCCAGGAGATGCTGGCCATGGTCAACCTGAAGGGCTTTGAACGCCGCCGCGTCACCACCCTCTCGGGCGGTCAGCAGCAGCGTGTGGCCATCGCCCGCGCCCTGGTCAACCACCCCCGTGTGCTTCTTCTGGACGAGCCCCTGGGTGCCCTGGACCTCAAGCTCCGCAAGGATATGCAGACCGAGCTGAAAAAGATCCAGCGGCAGACCGGCATCACCTTCATCTACGTCACCCACGACCAGGAGGAGGCGCTCTCCATGTCCGACGTAGTGGTGGTCATGTCGGGCGGTCACATCCAGCAGATCGGCTCCCCTGTGGATATCTACAACGAGCCCGTCAACGCCTTTGTGGCCGACTTCATCGGTGAATCCAACATCATCGACGGCTTCATGTTGGCCGACAAGCGAGTGCGTTTCTCGGGTCACACCTTTGATTGCCTGGACGGCGGCTTCGCTAAGAACGAGCCGGTTGACGTGGTGGTACGCCCCGAGGACGTGGACGTTGTTCCCGCCGACAAGGGTATGCTGACCGGGGTGGTGTCCTCTGTTAC
Source organism: Oscillospiraceae bacterium (assembly GCA_015064695.1). Lineage (GTDB taxonomy): Bacteria > Bacillota > Clostridia > Oscillospirales > CAG-272 > CAMEON01. The sequence continues at coordinate 19,482 of SVRS01000039.1, forward strand.
CTTCAAGGGCGACTACTACGAGATCATCGTAGACGTCCAGGGCTTCAAGTGGATGCTGGAGACCTCCGACTACGCCGCTCCCGAGACCACCATCGGCCTGTACATTGAGCCCGAGGCCATTCACGTCATGAAGAAGTCCGAGTTCTCGGGTCAATTTGGTGACTATTCCTCCTTCAGTGATGAAATGGATCACCTGTCGGATATTTCCGAGGAGGAAGAAGAATGAAGCATCAAGCCCTCCCGCAAGCAGAGCATCCTCCCCAGGCACCTCGCAAATCCAAGAACACTCACAGAAACTTTTTTCAGCGTTTTGCCGCAGTTCCTCACGTTGTATGGACAGTCATGTTCATCGTGGCACCCATGCTTTTCGTATTCTATTTTGCCTTCACCGATGCAGAGGGGCGTTTCTCCATTGCCAACATCGTACACCTCTCCCAGTACACCAACGTCTTCATCCTCTCCATCGCCTTCGCGCTGATCGCCACGGTGGTCTGCCTGCTCATCGGATACCCCTTGGCCTACTTCATGTCCCGCCAATCTGAACGGGCACAGAAGATTCTGATGGTGCTGATCATGCTCCCCATGTGGTGCAATCTGCTCATCCGTACCTATGCGCTGATGGCACTGCTGGACAACGGCGGTCTGCTCAACTCCCTGCTGGGTAAGCTGGGCCTGGAGCCCTTGCCCATCGTAGGCTCCTATTTCGGTGTCATTCTGGGAATGGTCTATGACTTCCTGCCCTACATGGTGTTGCCCATCTTCACCGCCATGACCAAGCTGGATAAGCGCTATATCGAGGCCTCCTCGGATCTGGGGTGCAATTCCTGGCAGACCATGACCAAGGTCATCATGCCCCTGACCCTGTCGGGCGTTGTATCGGGCGTGACCATGGTATTCGTTCCCTCCATCAGCACCTTCTACATTTCCCAAAAGCTGGGCGCAGGTAAGATCGACCTGGTGGGTGACACCATCGAGCGCCTGTTCCAGAACGCCTCCACCTACAACGTAGGCGCGGCCATGTCCCTCGTCATGATGATTCTCATTATCGTATCCCTGGCCGTCATGAACAAATTCTCCGACGAGGAAGGAGGTATGGTTCCTTGAAAAACTTTCTTTCCAGATGTTACATTGGCCTCATCTTCTTCCTGCTCTACATTCCCATCGTGGTGCTGATCATCTTCTCCTTCAACGAATCGGGAAGTCTGGCTGAATTTTCCGGCTTTTCCTTCACTTGGTACGAAGAGCTGTTCCACGATCAGGAGGCCTTCTCCGCCCTGCGGAACTCGCTGATCCTGGCGATCATCTCCTCCCTCATCGCCACCATCCTGGGTACCTTCGGCGCCCTGGGTCTGCACCGAATGAGAAACCGCTACGTCAAACAGGCCATCACCACCGTCACCAACATTCCTATGATGAACCCCGATATCGTAACCGGTGTGTCCATGATGCTTTTGTTCGTGGCCGTGGCTGCCTTCTTGAAGACTCATGAGCTGTTCGGCTTTGCCACCCTGCTCATCGCCCACATCACCTTCAACATTCCTTACGTGATGTTGTCGGTCATGCCCCGCTTCAAGCAACTGGACAAGTCCCTGTCCGAGGCGGCGCAGGATCTGGGCTGTACCCCCTCCCGGGCCTTCTTTATGGTCGAGCTGCCCGAGATCGTTCCCGGTATTATCTCGGGTCTCATGATGAGCTTCACCCTGTCCCTGGATGACTTCGTCATCAGCCATTTCGTCAGCTCCCCCAACTTCCAAACGCTTCCCCTCTACGTTTACAATCAAACGGCGCACAACGTTAAGTTCAGTATGTACGCTTTGTCTGCTCTGATCGTAGCGGTAATCCTGGTCATTCTGCTGATCGTTAACTTTGCCGGCTCGGCGGCTGACCGCAAGAACAAGAAGGGAGGCCGCTGATATGAAAGCTTCCATTCGCGCAATCGTCATTTTGGCATCCGTTCTTCTTCTGCTCCCCCTGGTATGCGGCCTGACCGCCTGCACTCGGGATAAGGGAGAGGTCATCACCCTGTACGTCTACAACTGGGGTGAGTATATCTCCGACGGCTCTGAGGACTCTGTTGACAGCAACGCCCTCTTTGAGGAGTGGTACTATAACACCTACGGTGTGCGTGTCAAGGTCAACTACTCCACCTATTCCAGCAACGAGAGTATGTACGCCAAGCTCTCCTCGGGTTCTGTGAATTACGACGTGGTGGTCCCCTCGGACTACATGATCGAGCGCATGATCGAAGAGGATATGCTGGCCGAGCTGAACTTTGAGAACATCCCCCACATCGGAAACATACACGAGGACTTCTTCGGAGAGGACGCCAAGTACGATTACTACGATCCCGACAATAAGTATGCCGTTCCTTACATGTACGGCATGATCGGCATCATCTACAACACGACCATGGTAGAGGCCGACGATCCCTCCCTGGGCTCCTGGCAGCTCATGTGGGATGAGCGTCATAACGGCAACATCCTGCAGTTCAATAACTCTCGCGACGCCTTTGGCACCGCCCAGTATTTCCTGGGTCTGGACGTGAATTCCGACAGCGAGGCCGATTGGCGGCTTGCGCTGGAAAAGCTCAAGGAGCAGAAGCCGGTTCTACAGGGATACGTCATGGACGAGATCTTCAACAAAATGGAGAACGGCTCTGCCGCCATCGCAGCGTACTATGCAGGTGATTTCCTGGCCATGTACGAGAACAACGAGGACCTGGAGTTCTTCTATCCCAAGGAGGGCACCAACCTCTACGTGGATGCCATGTGTATTCCCAAGGCCTCCCGCAACAAGGAAGTCGCCGAGCGGTACATCGATTTCATGCTGACAGAGGCCCCCGCCGTAGCCAACGCGGAGTACACCTACTACGCCTCTCCCAACAAGGTGGTACGGGAAAATGCGGAGTACAGGGAGTACATGAACACCATTAAGGACGGCGGTTACGATCTGATGTACGGCACCGATACGGTAAAAACCTCCTCTTACAAAAACCTCAGCGGCGAAAAGCTGATCATGCTCAACGATCTGTGGGAGGAGCTGAAATCGGATATCGAGGTGGGGCTTCCCATCTACGTCATCTGCGGTGGGATCCTGGCCGTCCTCATCGGAGGCGGCACCTTCCTGGGTGTGCGCAAACGCATTCGGGACAACTACTGATCTCGTGCATGCCGAGAACCTTTTAAGACCTTTTAAGACCGTTCAAGAAAACTTTTCCTGTTTTCAAGGCTTCTGAAAAAGACGTGGGGGAAATTTCTTTCAGGAAATTTCCCCCACCGATTTTTAACGCTCCTCTCTATCTGCAAAGGAGACTTTACTATGATCTATACGCTTACTCTGAATCCCGCCGTTGATTACGTAGTGCGCCTGCCCGAGCTACGGGAAGGGGAAACCAATCGGGCATCCTCCGCTTCGATCCGCTTTGGCGGCAAGGGAATCAACGTCTCCCTGGTGCTTCGAGAATTGGGGGTTGAAAGCACCGCCTTGGGCTTTATCGGCGGCTTTACGGGGATAGCGCTGGCGGATCACCTGGCCGCTCTCGGTATTCCATCGGACTTCATTTTTCTCCCCGATGGTATGACGCGAATTAACATCAAGCTCAACACAGCCGCAGACGAAACCGAGATCAATGCCCCGGGACCGAGGATTCCTTCAGATGCCCTACAGGCTCTGTCGGAAAAGCTATGCGGTGCAACCTCAACCGATACGGTTATTCTGGCGGGAAGTGTTCCGCCGACTCTCCCTGTAGACCTGTACGCCCGCATCATGGCAAGAGCCGGCGCGAGCAGTACTCGCTTCGTGGTGGATGCCGAAGGGGAAAGTCTGCGGTCTACCCTTCCCTTCCACCCATACCTGATCAAGCCAAACCGTACTGAACTGGAAAGCCTGATCGGTGAGCCTCTTTCCACGGAGGATGCTCTGCGGGATGCCGCGCGTTCACTGCAATGCGCCGGCGCACGAAACGTGCTGGTATCCTTAGGTGAGCAAGGCGCACTTCTTCTGGACGAGGAGGGGTGCTTCCATCGCGCTGCTGCCTTCTCCATTCGCCCCGTTAGCACCGTCGGCGCTGGGGACTCTATGGTAGCCGGTTTCCTGGCCGGCGCAGCGCGGGGGTACGAGTACGCGTTGAAATTAGGCATCGCGGCCGGAAGCGCCACCGCCGAAACGGAAGGACTTGCATCCCGCAAAGCCATTCTGCGCTATATGGCTTAAGGATATTCCCGCGGAATGCTTCCCGCAGACCCCAAAGCGACTTCCGAAAGGAAGCGGCTTCCAAAAGGAAGCGGCTTTCCAAAAGAAAAACAGCCCCTCCTGCCGAACGTCTGCGTTCAAGCAAGAGGGGTTATTTCTGAATCAGCATCCAAGAGGTATCTTTTCCATATAATTTACCCCTTTCCTTGGGAAATCGTTGAATGCGCGACGGGTTCTATGTGAGTTGTGTGTTGTTATTCTTTTTTTTCTTCAAAAGAGTAAGACGAACAAGTCTATAGATGTATACGCCAAGAAATAGATACGTTACCGCAAACCATACGCCGATACAACTGAATACCTTTTCCGTTGTTGTTTTTCCTTGTGATTTAATGCACTCCACAATCAAAAGCACTGCATATAGAGTTTCTGCAATAGCAATTATCGTCAACGGAAGCAACAAGTTGAGAAAAACTGATAAACCGTAATTTGCGCCGGAGTATATTTCGATATTCGGATTCAACACCACAAACAGCCAAGCTCCGGTAAAAAGTAGAGTTGGAATGGCTATTAACGAATCCCGAATGATGAGTTTGTTTATTTTACGTTGTTCCATATAATACACCTTTCCTTGTGGTAGTCGTCGAATGATTGGCGGCTGTTTAACGAGGAACTACATCTCCACTTTCAATCCCATATTCTTTAACAATACTATCTATGGAATCATTAGATGGGATATAGTATCCGCCATTCTGACATATTATCCGGGTACTAATCTCTACTGTTTCCCCGGTTTCGTATGTTAGTGTGAGAGATCTACTACTGCCGGGTGCAGGTGAATATTTTGTGAATGTGTATTCACGCGCTTTGAGTAGGTCAACAATTTTGATAATAGTTTCAGAATCAGTTATAACACAACTTCCTTTATATTCGTCATTAAAAGTTACGGTTATAGTTACGGGATATTGCTCCTTAATGTCGGTGATTTCCGTTATGGTATATGTTTTGTTTTGCGAGCACCCCGAAAAAGCCATGAAGCATAGGATGATCGCAAAGATTGCCAATAATATTCGTTTCATGTTTACCCCTTTCCTTGTGGTAGTCGTCGAATGATCGGTGTTTTTTATCCAACTATGAAGAACAGAACCGAAATTGCTCCGATCAAATATTTCCAAAGCCCAATTTTGAATGGTGCATAAGAGTCCGAATATTTCCACGTAATTGCTTTTTTCAAGCCGCCCTGAAATATGGACACAGCAAGAGATGTCAGAGCGCAAATGATCGCCGCAATCAGTACCTCGCTCAAAACAAATTTGTTGATAGCGAGGCTTACAATCCCGAAAACACAGCAAAATAAAGAAAACCAAATATTCTTGATCAAATATACAAGATAGTACTTATTCCAAACATAATGTTCTTCGCTTTCTTGACATTCAGGTTCATACGTAAGAGTGTTATGACAGATATGGCACTCGTCTTTGTCGTTCACAACGGAATGACACAAATTACACTTTTTCATTGCTCGCTCCTGCTCTTTTTGTTTGCAAACTATACACTACACATCCAACGGCGCAAAGCAAAATGCCGGCAACCAACGTCAAGATAGGCGATAAGGAATGATCCGAAGTGATGCTGTATAGAATGCAGACTACATGAGAATGTCGAATGTCATGGATTCTGATTTTCTTTACTCCGGTTGCCGCACATCCACGATCCATTTCGTGATGCAGATAGGATTTACTGATCGGGAAGATGCGATCATCTTCATCGACACCG
>SVRS01000080.1 GCA_015064695.1 Oscillospiraceae bacterium
GAGAGATAAAAAATGACGGACTCTATGTATGGCGTATAAAAACTGTTCAAGAGTGATTTTTTAGTTTTACTTTAAGATATATACACCCCTTGTACACCCGCACTAGGATGAGGACACATATGCAAGCTTCGGTTGATGCGAGCATAAATGAAGCCGGTTACGTACGGTATGGCGCACTTTTGTCCTTGCAAAAGAAAAACGATTGGAGCAGAGTATGGCATATGACCAATGCACAAATCATGAAAAAGCATTTAGAAGCAAAGGTGATTCAACCGCTTTTATACCGAGGATTTACAGGAAAATATCCGCATTTCAGAAAAGAGGATGATGATTGTATCGAGCTCATCACGTTTCAAACCAATAAATATGGTGGTTCGTTTACGGTTGAGGTGTCTGCTGTTTTCCCGAATCGGGATAACAAGAATTTCGTTATGTATGAAGGTCTGATTGCGGACCGGTTGAACGTGTGGAACACAAACGAACGCTATCGCTTGAAAGGTATGTACGACGGTTGGTTTTACTATCACGATCTGTATGCAAAACGGATCATGGGCTTGGGAAAGAACTTTCTTTCAGTAAGCGAGAAACAAAAAGAAAACTTTGTTGCACCAAAAGGGTATAAGCTTGTACAGGAATTTCAGGAAGATACGGCAAAAATGATTTGCGATGAAGTTAATATTCAACTGAAAAAGGCTTTTCGGTGGCTGGAGAAGCTCAAAAAGCGCAAGAGATGATACGGCTCTGTTACGTTAGAATCATAAACGTAAAAATCGCTCGGTGGTCTGCTAAGACAACCGGGCGATTTTTGAAAAAGTGAATGGAGAATTCCGATTGGATCAAATGTTTACATTTCATGTGTTTACTACATCGGTAATTTATGGTACAATTGACAGAAAGGGGATTTTGAATATTCAGTGAGAAAAGCCCCAAGCAAGAATCGTACGGCTTTATACTACTTGCGCAATTATCCCCATCCGGGGAGAAAAAGGAGGACTCGTATATGAATTATCTCCCATACGTGAACGTGCAAATGGGAACCAAATCCATTCCCCGCCGCTCTCACGGTAATACGCTTCCGCTGACACAGCTTCCGTTCGGAATGGCATCCTTCTGCATCCAAACCGACGGCGGCTCGTCCTGGTTCTATCATCCCGAGCATGAATACGCCGAGGGTGTGCGCCTGACCCATCAGCCCAGTCCCTGGATCGGAGATTTCGGAACGGTTCTGATGGTGCCTCAAAACGACGTGATTGCCAATGACTGCGAACGCGCCTGGTCGGGGCGCCGCCTCCAAGACACCCTGGAAGCCCCGGACTATCTTGCCTTGACCTTTCTCCGCTCCAACTGTCGCTTTGAATTGACTCCCACCGAGCGTTGCGCCGCCATTCGCCTTACCTTTGGTGACGATCGCCCGTCCTTTTTGTCATTTCTCCCGGTGCAGGGGCAGTATACCTATCGCTACGATGCCGAAACCTCTACCTTGTACGGCACGACCGACGGGCATAATCACGATGCCGCAGAAAATTTTACCATGCATTTCGTCGTGCGCTTCGGAGACGGTGAGGTCGATGCCGCCCGGACTTACTGCGTGGGAGAGGGAAGAAGCTGTGGGATTCACGTCGCTCTGACCGGCCGTACGCTGGAGGCTCGGATGAGCATTTCCTATATCAGCGAGGAAATGGCCCGGGAGGCGTTGGAGCGCGAGTGCGGTGACAGCTCCTTTGAGGAGATCCGTGAGGCCGCCGCCCTGGCATGGAATGAGAAGCTGGGCCGTATCGAGATCGAGGCGCAGGATCCCTCTGACGGAAACGAGCAGCTGAAAACCTTTTATTCCTGCCTGTACCGTGTATTCCTATTCCCCCGTAAGGCCTACGAGATGGATAAAAAAGGCGAGGCCGTCCATTACTGTCCCTTCGACGGCAAGGTGCGGCCCGGCGTTCGCTACACCGATAACGGCTTTTGGGATACCTACCGCACAGTATACCCTCTTTATACGCTGATCGCCCGGGATGAATTTGCCGAAATGCTGGACGGCTTTGTAAACGATTATCTGGATGGCGGTTGGTTGCCTCGGTGGCTTTCCATCGGAGAGGTGGGATGTATGCCCAGTACCTTGATCGACGCCGTGATTGCTGAGGCAGCGGTGAACGGCATCGGTAGCCGCGAGACCCTGGAAAAGGCCTTGGAGGGTATGCTCAACCATGCCAACAACGAGGCGCCAGAGGCGAGATACGGCCGAAACGGTGTCCGCTCCTATCTCAAATACGGTTACGTTCCGCGTGAGGAGCATCGGGAATCCGTGAATCTGACCTTGGACTTTGCCTACGGCGACTGGTGCATCGCCCAGGTTGCCCGCACTCTCGGACGGGAGGAGCTGGTGGATGAATACTGCGAGCGAGCTAAAAATTACAAAAAACTGTTTGATCCCGATACCGGCTTCATGAGAGGCCGCGACAAGGAAGGGAACATGGCCGTATTTTTCGATCCCGTTGCCTGGGGCGGTGAGTATACCGAGGGCTCCGCATGGCAAAGCTCCTTCGCTGTGCCTCACGACGTGGATGGCTTGGCCGAGCTGTACGGCGGACGGGAAGGGCTGATCGAAAAGCTGGATATGCTCTTTGCCGAGCCTCCTTGCTACCGCGTGTTCGGGTACGGAGGGGAGATTCACGAAATGACCGAAATGGCGTTGATTGATTTCGGTCAAATGGCGATATCCAATCAGCCCTCCTTCCATCTCCCCTATCTGTATGCCGCTCTTGGGGTGCAGGACAAAACGAATTACTGGGTTGAGAGGCTGGCTAAGGAGACCTTTGCTGCCACCTCGGACGGGTATCCCGGCGACGAGGACAACGGCACCACATCGGCCTGGTATATCCTGGCTACCCTCGGTCTTTACCGCCTCTGCCCCGGAACGGACAAATGGATCCGCTCCAAGCGGCTGGTCCGATCGGCCAAGATTTTGGGGCAATCTCTTTAACGTAAAAATATCCCCGTCTCACATGAGACGGGGATATTTTTATTGGATTTCAGCCGATCAAACGATCAAGCAATCAAGCCTTGGCAGCCTGGAGTCTAGCCTCCAGAGCGGCCAGCTCGTCGTACATGGTGTTGGGTACGTGGTCGCCAACCTGAGCGTAGAACTCCTTGATGTTGTCGATGTCAGCCAGCCAGGACTCTACGTCCACGGTCAGCAGATCACGGATGGTGTCGATGGTGATGTCCTCCAGACCGTCGATCATGAT
>SVRS01000081.1 GCA_015064695.1 Oscillospiraceae bacterium
TTGTATTCTGAAAACCACCAGCACTGCTGGTGGTTCCAAAAAGCTTTAGCTTTGCCCAGCTAATTTATCCGAGCGAAGCGAGGAAGCAAGAAGCCTTCTCCTGCGGGAGAAGGGGGACCACGGTAGTGGTGGATGAGGAGTTGCATTGCGTTAGGAACACCTCATCCGTCAGCCTACGGCTGCCACCTTCCCCCACTGGGGAAGGCAACTTTTAAGTGATTGCCACATCTGTGGCGGTGGGGCAATTACCGCAAGTGGCGGATTTTTCGACGAGCCTATAGGCTCAGCCTATGACATGCCCTAAGGGGGCTTGTGCAAGCCACCGGCACGGCCGGTGGTCTTGACTGTCGGGCGGGGTACAGATCTTTCCCAAACTTTCCCCATTCCCTTGACATAGCCCCCTAAAAATGGTATAATAATAGAAATAATTTATCCTTCATAGAAACGGAGTACAGCCATGAAAAAGCTCCTCTGCATAGACGGAAACAGCATCCTCAACCGCTCCTTCTACGGCATCCGCCTGCTCACCACCAAAGACGGATTTCCCACCAACGCCCTCTACGGTCTGGTGAACGTCATCTCCCGTGAGCTGGAGGCTTTGAAGCCGGATTACGCCGTCATTGCCTACGACCTGAAGGCTCCCACCTTCCGCCATAAAATGTACGACGCCTACAAGGCCGGCCGCCACGCCATGCCCGACGAGCTGCGCGCCCAGATGCCCGTGTCCCGTGAGTTTGCCGAGATGCTGGGTCTGCACATCCTGGACATGGAGGGCTACGAGGCCGATGATATTTTGGGTACCCTGGCCGCCATGGCCGAGGCCGACCCCGAGGAATGCATGGCCTACCTTCTGACGGGAGATAAGGACTCCCTCCAGCTCATCTCCCCCCGCGTTCACGTCCTGCTGGCAGGCAACGCCGCCACCACCGACACCGACGAGGCCGCCTTCATGGAGCGGTACGGTGTCCGTCCCGATCAGTTCGTGGACGTGAAGGCTCTCATGGGTGATAACTCGGACAACATTCCCGGTGTGCCGGGTATCGGCGAGAAGACCGCCCTGAAGCTCATCTCCGAGTTCGGCTCCCTGGACGGGATCTACGAGCAACTGGGCACGGCCAAGCACACCCCCTCTGTGCTGAAAAAGCTCACCGAAGGCAGGGAGAGCGCCTACCTGTCCCGTGACCTGGCCCGCATTTATCGCGAGGTGCCTCTGGGGCTGACCCTGGAGGACGTGAAAACCAATCCCATGGACAAATCTCGCGCCCGCGAGTTGTTCATCCGCTACGAGTTTTCGGGCTTCATCAAGCGATTCGGCCTGACCGAGGAGCCCGTCGCTCCCGTTGCCCCCGTGGAGCTTACCCTGTTCGACGTGGTGGAGGATCTTCCCTGGGATGAGGGATCCCCTGCGACCACCTCCGCCGTGGAGGAATCCACCCTGGCCATCACCCCTGCCGACCTGGCGACCCTGCCCCGTGGCCGCTACGCCATAACCTACGGGGACGGCGTGGTGACCCTCTGCAAGGAAGGGAAGCTCTACACCTGCCCCGCCGATACCGCGGCTGTCACCGCCTTTTTGAAGGACGAGGGCAACTCCTTCATTACCTACGACGCCAAGCATTTGTATCATAGCCTGTTTGCCGACGGAATAGACTGTACCGCCGTGGATTTCGACGTCATGCTGGCGGCCTACGCCCTCAATTCGGGCATGGGCAACTTTGACCTTGACCGTATTTCCGTAACCTATCTGGGGAACACGCCCCCCGCCGAGGCCATTCGTTGCTTCGAGCCTCTGTGCGATACCCTCACCGCCGAGCTGGAAAAATCACAGCAGATGGCGGTGTTCCGTGACGTGGAAATGCCCCTGTGCGCCGTTCTGTTCGACATGGAGCGCATGGGCTTCAAGGTGGATCGTGAATCCATCTACAAGTACGGTCAGGTGCTGGACACCTACGCCGCCGATCTGGAATCACGCATCTTCACCTATTCGGGGAAGCCCTTCAATATCAATTCTCCCAAGCAGCTGGGTGAGATCCTGTTCGAGACCCTCATGCTCCCCACCGATAAGAAGACCAAGACGGGCTATTCCACCTCTGCCGAGGTGCTGGATAAGCTGAAAAAGTACCATCCCATCATTGAGGATATTCTGGAGTACCGTCAGGTCACCAAGCTGAAGTCCACCTACGTGGACGGGCTGCTCAAGGTGGCCGACGAGCAGGGCTTCGTGCATACCACCTTCAAGCAGACGGGCACCGCCACGGGGCGTCTGTCCTCTGCCGAGCCCAACCTGCAGAACATTCCCATCCGCACCGAGTTGGGCAGAGAGCTGCGCAAGTTCTTTATTCCCACCGCCGAGGGGCGTGTTCTCATTGATGCGGACTACTCCCAGATCGAGCTACGTCTCCTGGCTGATATTGCGGGGGATACCGCCATGCGGGAGGCCTTCGTGTCGGGCTTTGACATCCACACCGATACCGCGTCCCGTGTGTTCGGAGTGGACAAGGATCACGTGACCGTGGAGCTTCGCAAGAAGGCCAAGGCCATCAATTTCGGTATCATGTACGGCATGGGGGAGCATTCTCTCTCCGAGGATCTGCATATTTCCCGCGCCGAAGCCAAATCCTATATTGACAGCTATCTGAACAGCTACCCCGACATCAGTCGCTACCTGGACGAGGTCATCAAGACCGCTTACGAGCAGGGCTTTGTGACCACCAAGCTGGGTCGCCGCCGTTTTATCCCCGAGCTGGCGGAGTCCAACAAGATGCGCAAGAAGTTCGGTGAGCGGGTGGCCATGAATTCCCCCATTCAGGGTACCGCCGCCGACATCATGAAGATTGCTATGATCCGCGTTCACGACCGACTGGCAAAGAGCGGCCTGGACGCCAAGCTCATTCTCCAGGTTCACGATGAGCTGATCCTGGAGGCCTCCGCCGCCGACGCCGAGGCCGCCATGGCTCTCCTCTGCGAGGAGATGGAGAACGCCGTCACCCTCTCCGTCCCCCTGGACGTGGAGGCCAACATCGGCGCAAACTGGTTTGAAGCGCACTAAATTTGGGTTTATCGGGGCGTTGGGATTGTGTACTTTTCTTTCCGTGGCGAAAGAAAAGTACCAAAAGAATCGCCACTTAAGGAAAGTACCCAGGTACTTTCCTTAAGAATCCTATCCCCTGTCCG
>SVRS01000003.1 GCA_015064695.1 Oscillospiraceae bacterium
AATTTCCCCAGTCCCAACAGCCCATTGTACAAGGTAACGAATATTGCTGCCACTGATTTCGATAAAGAATGGGAATTCGTGGTGAGAAGCACCAATCCTATGGGAGATGTTTACGGTACTGTTGTGGTTAGCGTTAACGATTACCTCTATGCTATCAGCCAAAGCTCGACCGATGAAAAGATGGTAAATCTCGCAAAGGCACTCTATAACTACGGCGTAAGCGCGAAGGGATATGCGGCTTCGCAAAACAACTAAATAAAAAGAGCCTGCGACGCACAATGTACGCACAGGTCTCCCCCAAAGAACAGCCGCAGGACTCTCGGGTCCTGCGGCTGTCTGATTGGATGATTACTTTACCACGATATTGATGATCTTATTGGGAACCACGATCTCCTTAACCACGGTCTTACCGTCGATGAGGGCAAAGAGCTTCTCGTCGGCGCGTACGGCGGCGAGGGCGGTGTCCTTATCGGCGTTCATGGGCAGGGTGACCTTACCTCTGACCTTACCGTTGATCTGGACGGCCAGCTCGGCGGTGGCGTCGATGGTCTTGGCCTCGTCGTACTCAGGCCACCGGGCGAGGGATGCGAAGCCCTTACCGCCCATATTCTCCCACATCTCCTCACAGAGGTGAGGTGCGAAGGGACAGAGCATACGGACGAACATGGAGAGCTGATCCTTGGAGATGGTGCCAACCTCAAAGACCTCGTTGAGCAAGCCCATCATGGCGGCGATGGCGGTATTGAACTTCATCTCCTCGATGTCAGAGGTGACCTTCTTGAGGGTCTTGTGGAAGGAGGACTCCAGTTTGGCGTTGGGCTCGCCGCCCTTGACCAGGGAGGGCAGGTCAGCCACACGCTCCAGGAAGCGCTTACAGCCTCTCATGGAGTTATCCGACCAGGGGGCGGCGGCGCCGTAATCACCCATGAACAGAATGTATACACGGAGAACGTCGGCACCCATATCGTCCACGACGTCGTTGGGGTCTACCACGTTACCGCGGGACTTGGACATCTTCTCACCGTCGGGACCCAGGATCAGACCCTGGGCGGTACGCTTGGCGTAGGGCTCAGCGGTGGGAACCAGGCCGAGGTCATAGAGGAAGTGGTGCCAGAAGCGGGAGTAGATCAGGTGGCGGGTGACATGCTCCATACCGCCGTTGTACCAGTCAACAGGCATCCAGTAGCGGAGCTTGTCCATATCGGCCAGTGCTTCCCCGTTCTTGGGGTCGATGTAGCGGAGGAAGTACCAGGAGGAACCGGCCCACTGAGGCATGGTGTCGGTCTCACGCTTGGCGTCGCCGCCGCACTTGGGGCACTTGCAGTTGACGAAGTAGTCCAGCTTAGCCAGAGGGGACTCACCGCCCTGACCGGGCTCAAACTCGGTTACGGGGGGCAGGCGCAGGGGGAGCTCCTCGTAAGGAACGGGGACCATACCACAGCAGGGGCAATGGACGATCGGGATGGGCTCACCCCAATATCTCTGACGGTTGAAGGCCCAGTCCTTCATCTTGAACTGGACACCGCCCTCGCCGATGCCCTTATTCTGGAGCCAGTCGATCATGGCTGCGATGGAATCCGCCTTATTGTCATAAGCATTGAGGAAGTCGGAGTTGACCATAGGGCCGTCGCCGGTGTAGGCGGCCTCCTCGATGTTGCCGCCCCGGATGACCTCGATGATGTCAATGCCGAACTTCTTGGCGAAGTCATAGTCGCGCTCGTCGTGGGCAGGGACGGCCATGATGGCACCCGTACCGTAGCCCATCATGACGTAGTCGGCAATATAGATGGGGATTTCCTTACCGTTGACGGGGTTGATGCCCTTGAGACCCTTCAGGCATACGCCGGTCTTGTCCTTGACAAGCTGGGTACGCTCGAACTCGGTTTTCTTGGTGCATTCCACCTGGTAAGCCTCTACCTCGGCCATGTTCTCGATGCGATCCATCATCTTCTCGATGATGGGATGCTCGGGGGCGATGACCATGAAGGTCACGCCGAACAGGGTATCGGGGCGGGTGGTATAGATGCGAAGAGTCTCGTCGGTGTCGGTCAGGCCGAAGTTGACGAAGGCACCGCGGGACTTACCGATCCAGTTGACCTGCTGCATCTTGATGTTAGGAAGATAGTCTACGCCGTCCAGACCCTGCAGGAGCTTATCGGCGTACTCGGTGATGCGGAGGTACCAAACGTCCTTGGACTTCTGGACGATGTCGGAGTGGCAGATATCGCACTTACCGCCCTGGGAGTCCTCATTGGAGAGAACCACCTTACAATGAGGGCAATAGTTTACCATAGCGGTATCGCGGAAGGCCAGGCCCTTTTCGAACATTTTGAGGAAGATGAACTGGGTCCACTTATAGTAGTCCTCCTCGGTAGTGTCGATAACGCGGTTCCAATCGAAGGAGAAGCCTACGCGGCGAAGCTGGGAGGAGAACTTATTGATATTGCGATCGGTGAGTTCACGGGGGTGGATGCCCGTCTTGATGGCGGAGTTCTCGGTAGGCAGACCGAAGGCGTCAAACCCGATGGGGAACAGGACGTTGTAGCCCTGCATACGGCGCTTTCTGCCGATGACCTCCAGGCCGGAGTAGGCCTTGATGTGGCCCACGTGCATACCTACGCCCGAGGGGTAAGGAAACTCGACAAGGCCATAGAACTTGGGCTTGTCGCTATGGTCCTCGGCGGCGAAGATCTGCGCCTCGTCCCACTTGTCTTGCCATTTCTTTTCAATGGCGGAAAAATCATACTTCATGGTTGTATCCTTTCAAGGGTTATATATTTCAAAATAAAAAGCCGTCCCTGCATGACAGAGACGGATATTTCCGCGGTACCACTCTGCTTGGCGCGAGGAGTCCTCTACGCCCGCTTACGTCCCTCTAACGGTGGGTAGCCGTCCTTCCCTACGCGGCGTGCTTGGGTGGGTGCCGTTTCGGTAAGCCGCTCGGGGGTGAGAGCTCTTCATCGCCTGTCCCGCCGTGTTACACCAACCCACGGCTCTCTTTGCGGACGCGGCGGGAGCATTCCCTTTCATCGCGTTTTCTCATTTTCTCAAACATCCTATATTATAGTACGAATTTCGAAAATTGTCAAGTGGGTTTGCAAAATTATTTTAAAATTACATTTTTGAAAATCGACTTCGACCTTCAAGGCAAAAGCAGCGGAAACCAGGATATGCGGATTTTTCCCTTCATGCGTTTGGGAGACCTTGCTGTAGGTTGCATTTTTTCGGAAGATTCTTTTCCCTTTTCATCGGGTCTTGCTGAAAAAAGCTTATCCCACAGGTACTCTGCGGTTTCCTGATCCTCTGCAGGAAGATCGCGAAAGGCCTTGACCATGGTTATCAGAACCTTGGGGCCACCGCGATGGAGATCGGTCAACGTCTTAGCGCCTGTGGACTCCAAAAGGTTAAACATCAAGCGGGTAAAGTGCTTCCGTTCTTCCCGTGTCATGGCATCAATCCGATCTCGCACGAGGGTATCGTGCCGAATGCCTTTGGGAGAAAGGCCCTCGGAGCAAATAAAGCTTCCGCCCAGGATTTCCCAGGAGAGACCGTCGTGCTGGTATACGCCCCTTCGGTTGCTTTTGATCACGGTGTATCGCTCATCATGCTCCAGCAGGAGCCCCACCAGGGAATCCTCGGGGAGAATGATACGGATCCGATCCGACAAGGCTCGATATGCCTCAGAATCTACGGTTCCGGCAGAGAAGCCCGGACCATCGTTGGAATAAATCTGCACCATACGGTCACGAATCTCTTCCTTCGCATGAACCGCCCCCCACACGGCCAGATTTCCCCCCTTGGAATGTCCGCCCACGTAAAGCCTCGTATCCGGGGTCACATCCAAAGTATTCAGATAATCCGCCGCCATGCGCTGAGACGGAACCTCCTCCATGTGGGAGAGGTTGAAATCCTCCCGCCAGCCCACGATGGTATCGTCGGTGCCGCGAAAGGCTACGAACATCTGCTCCCCCGGCAGGCGGATGGTGAGGGCGGAGAACTGCATCTCCCGCACCTCGCAGACGGTATTGGTATAGCCCGTCAGCTCCAGGTCGCGGAAGCGGCGGGCGTGGGCCATGCGGCGGAACAGAGTGAGGATATCGGCGGGGACGATGAGCCCCAAGGGGCGGTCCTGGATATCTTCGTGAGTAAAAAAGTATTCAGCGGCGGCCCGGCGGATGGTTACACGACCTTTTTGGGGTTCAGCGGGGACGATGCCGTCCAGGTCCACGTAGGAGAGCAGGCAGAAGATGAGGTTATCCACCTCGTTTACGGGGGTCTCCTCAAAGGTCAGGTCTCCCCGCCATTCCAGGTAATCGAATACGTTGGGCATGGGGTGCCTCCTTTCTTGTTGGCTTTTTACTTATTATATACGATTAGTATGAACCGAGCTTCAAGTGACTATCAAAAAATCGCGGTTTTTACTTTTCCGCGGGCATATAAAAAACGCCCCAACACCGAGTTAACGATATTAGAGCGGGGGTTGAAAGTGGATACAATGGTTTTAGAGGTGCTGTCCGTCATCACTGCCGAGCGTGCGGTTTCTTGTTTCAAACAACATCTCGGTTGATCTGACCGCCCCCACCAAACATCGTGTTACCGATGCTCGGTGAGGGGAAGTGCGACGGAATCCAATTAATGGTAGATAAATCTGTTTTTTACTATGCTTGGGCAATGCAAATGATATCATGACTCAAGATTCTATAGATAAAACAACATGCGCGTATTTTGTTAATACAACTTTTGTACCAACTCTATTGTGAATTCGTCTTTTTTGATACATTAACGAAGCATCCATTAGATAATGTGACCTTGTAAATGCAAAGCTCCAATATACATCAAAAGGAAAACTGTGCTTGGGAATCGATGAAAAATTACTGAAAATATGAAATGTGTGTCCGGGAAGATGAAATACCATGCCCTTGTTTATGTGGATGCTTTTTACAATATCTTCTTTACGATGTAAATCAAGCGAAAGAAAAATCACATTTTTCACAATAGCAATAACACAGGGAAGTGATACATACAGACCTATTACACCGACGAATATACTTATGATTCGCCTCTTTATCCAGTAACTAGATTCCGAATGTGCTGTGTAAGCGAAAAAAATCAACCAAATGCTTCCCACAACCAGAAGCATTTCAAATACACCCAATATCAATGCAGACCTCAGGTATTTTTTTAGAACAGATTCTCGATTCATATGAATTTTCTCCTGATATCAATGAGATAAAATTCCCGTTGCAACATTCCAAATATTTTCTATTGCAGGAGTCCAAGAATTCAAGTAAGAGTTGAATTGATCGGTGTTTCTGAATGTATTCCAGGACCAATTCTTATAAAAATTACCATCTTTAAAAACTGTATGAGTTAATATACTTCTTTGTTTGTCTAACTCAAATCCATTAAATCTATATTCTTTAAGTTGCACAACCTTGAGATTTATTCCTTGCCCGATGAAACTGAGCATAGCACCATTGGCGAAAGAATCTATGGCTTGCGAAATGCTTGTAATATCTTTTGTTGCGATTCCCGCCATTACATCTGCAACGCCATCACCCATCATATTTCCAACAACTTGAATAGCAAATTGAAGCGATTGGTTTGTAAAATACTGAGAAAATGCAGTTGCCACAGCACTAAAGCCGGCTCCTAAACCACTAGAAAGTGCTCCATTAAAACCTGCCTTCCATAAATCCCCGGTATTAATTGCTGAAAGTTCTCCATCACTTTCAATTAGTTGAAATATTAATTCGATACCAACGCTTATTAATGCACCCGCGAGCATTGTGCCTATCAGTGACTCTCCACTTTCATCCGTATACATCACTGGATTATTACTACAATACGCATACATATTGAATCCAATGAGATCCCCATTAGCATTCACATATCCATCCGCATTCAAGAACCGTCCCCAAGCAGGAACATAATATCTCGATTGCAGATAGTACATGCTGGTTTCATAATCGTAGTAGTATCCGCGGTATCGGAAAGGATTGTAGGTATTTACAATGCTGTCGGTACGATTCTATTATAACATATACCCGGTATTTTGTCAAGTGTTTCCAAACAAGGAAACGGCGACCCAATGGCCGCCGTGAGGATATTATGAAATACAGGATGCCAGCAACGCCTCGGCGTTCTTGTGGAGGACCATCTCGGTGATCTCCTCGGGCAGGCCCGCGCTTCGCACGAAGGCGATCTCGGCGGCAGGGTCGGACCAGGGGGTATCGGTGGCAAACAGGATGCGGGTGGGATTATGGGCGCGAAGAATATCCCCACATGCTTTCCCTTGGGCGGCAGAGCGAGCCCGTCGAATGGCAGAAAGAGAGGTATCCAGATATACGTTGGTACCGCACAGCTTTTCCATCACCTCCATCTCGCAATCAAAGCCTCCCGTATGGGCGACCACAAGCTTCAAAGCCGGATGGCGCTCCATCACCCGAAGGATCATATCGGGGGTACAATGGAAGTGGTCGGGGGCCACGGGATCAAAGCCTGCGTGGGTGACCACCAGCATACCGCGGGCCTCGCAACGGGCCAGGATGGGCTCGAAGTTGGGGGCGTCGATCTCGGTGTGGACGTAGTCGGGGTGGATCTTGATGCCTGCAATGCCTGCGGCGGTGAGGCGGTCCAGCTCTGCGTCCATGGCCGCGCCGTCGGCGTCAGGATGAAGGGAGCCAAGGGGGATGAGGCGGGGATTTCGGGTGCAGGATATGGCGAAATCATTGACTTTCGTCATTTGGCGGGCATTGGTGGCGATGTTGCAGATGACTGATTTTGTAATCCCCGCGTTGTCCATGGAGGCGATAAGTCCGCCCACGGTGCCGTCGGTCAGGGGGGTATACCCGCTGGCGGCGGCGTTGATGGTCAGTTGGGCGATGGCTCGGGGGGCAAGGCTGTCGGGGAATGCGTGGGTATGAAAATCAATGATGGTTGGCTGTATCATGAGAATCTCCTTTAGGTTGGATTGAATTATTATAGCACAGCTTTTCGGGAATTATGTTGGGATTTTATGAATGAAACGCAAATTTTGGGATTTACAAAATCGCAGTTTTGTGGTATAATGAAGCATATTTGTTAGGTAAGGAGTTTTTATGGCCTCTGATATTACAAAAAAAAATGTGACCGAGCCCGATGGTATCCTGCTCATTGACAAGCCTGCGGGAATGACCTCTCATGACGTCGTGTGGAAGGTACGTAAGCTTTTCGGAACCAAAAAGGTGGGCCACACGGGAACTTTGGATCCCATGGCTACCGGTGTTCTGGTTGTGCTTCTTGGCCGGTCTGCCAAGGCCTGTGAATACGTATCCCATGACGAGAAGTTATACAAGGCTATTCTCCGCTTAGGTCTCACCACCGATACCGAAGACGTAACGGGCGCTCCGTTATCCGTGTCGGAAAACATTCCCTCTCCCGCGCAGGTAGAGGAGATCCTTCCCCACTTCCGCGGAAATATTCTGCAGGTACCTCCCATGTACAGCGCGCTGAAGGTAAACGGCCGCAAGCTCTGTGATCTGGCGCGAGCCGGAGAGACCGTCGAGCGAGAGGCACGACCGGTTGAAATTAAGGAATTGACCCTCTCCCCCACCGACTCGCCGACCGACTACGAATTGACCGTCCGTTGTTCCGGAGGCACCTATATCCGCACGTTGTGCGCCGACATCGGTGCGGCGTTGGGATGCGGCGGTGTCATGGCCTCTCTCCGCAGAATGGAAGCCGGCGGATTCTCCATTGACTCCTGCACAACCCCGGATGCCTTGCAAGACATGGAGCCCGATTCACGTTTAAAGCTTCTTCTTCCCGTCGAGGAACTGTTTTCAAATTTGGATGCCGTACACCTTCCCGACTTTTACCGTACTCTTTGTCGGAACGGATGTGAGATCTATCAAAGTAAGATCGGCACGGACCACCCCACAGGAACACGCGTCCGTCTGTGTGATCACCAAGGACACTTTTTCGCCTTGGGCGAGGTCGGCGAATACGAAAACGGAACCGCCATCAAGGCCATCAAAATATTTGTATTATAACGCAAAATTTTTTAAATTATTTTTTGTAAAACCCTTGACAAACGCGTCGAGTTGTGCTATAATAAGCAAGTCGTCAAGACAAGGCCCGTTGGTCAAGCGGTCAAGACGCTAGCCTCTCACGCTGGAAACATGGGTTCGATTCCCGTACGGGTCACCAAACACAAAAGGCACTGCAATAGCAGTGCCTTTTGTGTTTGATCATCCGCTTCGGTATGAGATCCCTTCAATCTGCCGATTAAAGCGTCCCTTCCCTCTCGGTCGGTGCAGATTGATGCCGAGCTTGCTCGGCGGTCGTTATCCCGTACGGGTCACCAAACAGAGAAGCATCCGAGCATAAGTTCGGATGCTTTTCTGTTTGATCATTCGTTTCGGTATGGGATCCCTTCAATCTGCCGATCAATGTTCCCCTTCCCTCTCGGTCGGTGCAGATTGATGCCGAGCTCCGCAAGCTACCGATAAGCGGATCAGCTTTCTCAGCCATCCCATGCCCTCCTACATATCCTCTTCGTTATGCTGCTTTTGTCTCAGCTTTTCGTTGAGGCTGGCGGTATTTCGCTTGATAATGACATATATAGCCACCCAAATCACCAAATAGCCTATTACGAAAATACACGAGAAGACCAGGACAGGAAGTACGCCCCATTTCAGCCAATCGTTGAGCAAGTATGTGATCAGGTAGCTCACGTATAAAATTCCACCGTGAATCGAAATGGCCGCCATCAAAGGCAGTCGCTCGATCTGATAGATCGCGTTCATTCCGCCTGCGACAAAAGCAAGAGCAGATATGGAAAAAATCCCCATGCTGACCTGTTCAACAGTCAGCGTATCAAGATTACATCGATGATGTAATATCAGATATAGCACGGCTAATATTATCGGACCTAATCCGCATGCCATCATGCCACGTCGTATAAATTCCAATACATTCCTTTTCATTTCGTTTCATATCTCCTTCTGATCTCTGAAAAGCATCGTCTTGACACATACTCCTTATATCCGCATTTAAAAACGGCATCTACTCCGCCGTTAAACGTTGCATCAAATCTAAATATTCGATGCTCGTTAGCCAGCGTGGATTTGTTGATGCGAATGAAATAGGCGGGCAGAATCCCTTCCAGGTCACGAAGCCTATCCTGGAGGCGATAGTGATTCCCTTTTGCATCGATGGCCGTCACCTTTCGTTCCAGGACGGTAATGCATTCTATTTCATCAAACGTTAATTTTCTGATTTCACCATCCCTATATCCCATCACATAGTCCGCACCGGAAAAGCGACACACGAGATTTTCAATTTGACGGGTCAAAGAAGACGGCGTATGAACGATAGCGATGATCTCTTCCTCGGCATCCTTATCAATCACGAGCTTGTATTTCATTATTTTAAATCCTTACTGTTTTTTCATTTGTCTGAGAAAGCAATGCACGGCAACTGCTGTTATAACTGTACCGTACAGAACGATCGGCAGCGCATGGATTGCCGATGCTCTGAAATCTCCGTGAAACAATGCTTTTTCCATTTCCACCGCATGTACAAACGGAAGAACATTGGCTGCTTTTTGGAAGGCTCCTCCTACCAGTGCCAAATCAAACCACACACCCGAAAGATATGCCGAGAGATTGGTCAACAATGCTCCGCAAATACCGCCGACTTGCTTGACCCCCAAGAGACTTCCGCACAGAAGTCCCAGAGCAATATGGAAAATCGCCATGGGAATCGTACCGAGAACCGCATACAGAATCTGTATACGGACAGTCAATCCCAATGGGATCGCAGTTAGGTAGCAGATTGCGGTCTGTCCGAGGGAAATGGGTAAAAGCGGAAGCATATAACCCAAAATAAAATCAAGTCCACGCAGAGGTGTGGTATACAATCTCTGCAGAAGGGCGCTCTCCCTGTCCTTAGCTATCAGCGTGGCGGCAAACAGGGTCATAAACGACAGGCCAAACACGGTGATACCGGGGGTCAACGTATCGATTTCAAAGAGGCTCACGGGAATATTGGCTTGAATTGTACTCAAAAGCAGCAGAAGGACCAGTGGAAATCCCAGTCCAAAGCCCAAGTTAATGGGATCGCGCAGGATCTCCCTTGCACATCGCTTGGCAAACGTCATCATTCTCATACGACACCCTCCTGCACGATAGAAACGAATGCCGTTTCAAAATCATCCGTATTTGCCATTGCCTTCAATTCCTCTACGGTTCCTACCGCAAGAAGCCGCCCATCCCTCATGATTCCAATTCGATCCGAAAGCTCCCGCGCTTCTTCCATGTAGTGAGTCGTCAGAATGATCGTTGCGCTTCCCTTCAATGCGCGAATAGTTTTCCAAAGCTCGTGCCTGGCCAGGACGTCCAGACCCAGGGTCGGCTCATCCAAAAACAGGATCTTGGGCTCGCTGATAAGCGCCATAGCGATGCTGATACGTCGTTGCCAACCGCCGGATAGCTTGCCGGCCTTTCTCGGCAAAACGGAATCCAGTCCAAGCTCATCCGAAAGCGCCCTGATCCTTGCCTGTGTTTTGTCCTTGGGAAATCCATGGATGCCACAGATCAGCTCCAGATTTTCCTTCGTGGAAAGATTGGGTGCTACCGCCGTCTCCTGAGGAGAAACACCGATCAGCCGCTTGACCTGTTCCGTTTCCTTTATTATATCATGTCCGCCCACAAACACTTCTCCCTCCGTGGGCTTGGTCAGACCGGACAACATTTTGATCGTCGTAGTCTTCCCTGCACCGTTGACACCGAGCAGCGCGAACAATTCGCCTTGCCGGATCTCCATATTGAGCCGATCCACGGCCGTTATGCTTTTATACCGCTTGACCAGTTCTTTCGTTTGAATAGCTTGAATCATGTCTTCCTCCTTTGGGATTCCTTATGCATCTCATTATAGCACATAGGTAGGAAGAAATGTCGGCTTTTGTCCGTTCGGTCGTTTCCTTTGTCTCATCGGTTATCTGTCTTTTCCATAGAAACTTTTCAGAAGTATTCCGATCATACATAGTGTACCCTATGCAAGCAAGTTTGTCAATAGGTTTTGCGAATCTCCGTCTTTCATGGAACAAGGACATCATTGATTGTTCTCCACTAATTTTTCGCTTTTTATTGACATCCTCGCCTGTTTGTGTTATAATTATATAGAATATTATGACAATTTGGACAATCGCATTTACAGGACTACTCTCGGCCCTGCGTTTCCGGGATTGAAAAATTCCCCTTGTATGCGCACCAAATAGATCGGAGGAAAACATGAAACAGAATACAAGAGTCCTTTGCTGTCTTCTTTCGGCAGTCACCCTTTTAGGAGCTGTCGGATGCAACAAAAAAACGCCTAACGGTCCGGATTCCGAAAGCACTTATCGGGAATCAGACACGGAACGCTATGAAGAAACGTCGGATCGAGAGACCGATACGGTGACCGAAACGATCGAGAATGATGACGGTCTTGTCATCGAGCCCATCGATATGGAGGAAATCGTTTACGAGATGACCCAAAACCAGCAGAAGCAGGGGGACGGCGTCACGCTGACTCTCCCTGCCTCCGAAACGGCAGTAACAGGCCGGTCCTTGACGGCTTACCTGAATCTGACCGAAACCTTAGAGGACTACAATTACTTCATCGTAGATTGGGGCGACGGTACCTGGAGCTACAACGGGCCCTACTCCTCCAACCAGCGGGGCGAGGCCTACCATACCTATAAAAAGGCGGGCACCTACGAGGTAAAGGGCTGTGCCATCAACTTGGCTGCGGGACGGCGTAAGGGCTGGACCGAGGCGCAGACCTTAGTAGTAAGCGGCGAGGATTATACCCCCGACAACATGATTAAGGGCGTACTTCCCGTCGGCGGATCTGTAGCGGGCGAGGAATTCGATTTCGCCAATATTGCCGATGGTGACAACACCACGAAATGGCAGAGCCAAATCTCTGCTTCCGCCGCCAACCCTAACGAATATATCGGCTATCTGTTTGACGGCGCCTACACCCTGGACATGCTGGAGATCAAGTTCCCCACGGACGTAGAGGGATTTCCCATGAACATTAGTGTAGAGTACACGACGGACCATGGAAAAACCTGGTACATGCTTCCCCACTACTACTACCTTCTGCCCAATTCAGAGGGTATTTATAGCTGTACAATGTCCTTCCCCAACCCCTTGGGCGCAACTCTCGTCCTGCCCATGGAAAACATTTGCGCCAACGGTGTTCGCTTGAAGGCGGTTTCCTACGGACGCTCGGGACGTTATTTCGGTGTGTCTGAGATGCGGGTATACGGCGAAAAGACAACCCTGTTCTACTCCTCCTACGGGGATACCTACAACGCCGATCTCACCAACATGAACACCATTTTCGGTCTGGCAAAAACCGAGCCCTACGTGTATGGCGAGCCCTTCCGCGCCGGATTGGGCATTGCTACCGGCTCCCTGGAGTGGGCCTCCTGGAGCAGCACTCAGGTGATTTGGACAGGGGATAACCTGCTGTACAATAACCACGTTCCCGCCCTGAAGGGCGCGGTTTACGGCGGCGACGGCTGGTACTACGATGAGGCCACCGGAAAGTACGTGGTGGATGAGTCAGAGTACAACGGCAATCCCCGCAACGACGGCTTTATTTGGGCCACAGGTGGCGCTCCTCAGCATCTGGATGCTCAAAATCACTACACCAACAACTCCACGTTTATCATTGCCGCACGCGATTACATTCTGATCGAGGAGCCCGAAAAGGTAGAGGCATTCCTGGCCAGTGCCAACGGATGGGGACAGGTCATGCTGGACAAGATCCGCAAGGCTATGGACTATATGCTGGTCACATTGAACGGCCAGTCGGGCCTCATGACCATCTACGATCCCCGCAACGACGGTACGGTCCGCGGTCTGTCCTCCAACTACTGGGACAGCCTAAACTTCTTCGGCTACAATTCCTCCTACGAGAACATCTTCTTCTACGAGGCCGTACTGGCCATGGTGGATATTGAGACCTACCTGGGCAATACGGAGGAAGCCGCATACTACGCATCCATCGCCGAACGGGTCAAGACCCGCTTCAACGAGTATTTCTGGGACCCCGTAAAGGGGCGCTACATCACCGCGGTGAACGTCAAGGGTGACGTGCTGGACTTTGGTCTGACTATGGTCAATTTCATGGCTGTAGCCGCCGGTCTTGCTTCTCCCGAGCAGGCTCAGTTGATCTACGATTGGGTAGACGGAAAGCGCATCATCGAAGGAGACAACTCCACGGGCGAGGATATTTATCACTTCCGCGTATCTGCCCGCACCAACACGGTGGCAGTGGAGACCATTGAGGAGGACGGCCTCCATTACTGGTGGTACAACGGTCACGGCTTCAACGACGTGCTTCCCGGACACTGGGGTGTATACGGTCAGCAGATGCAGAACGGCGGTACCATCTTCTACACCTCCTACTACGACGTGCTGGGTAGAACCTTCCTGTCGGGAGATTTGGCCATAGATCGTTTCAACGTCATCATGGAGGAATTCCACAAGGACTCCTTGCGCCGAGATCCTCGCACCCAGTGGGGCCCCTACCTGGTGAGCATCAACGGTGAGTTCCCCGAATCGGGGCTGGTACCCGCCAGTTTCCTGACCCATATCATCGGTGCATTGCCCGATGTCGAGGGTCTGCGAATCAAGCCTTGCCTGCCCTCGGATATGTCCTACGCAGGTATACGGGAGTACCACTACAACGGCAGGGTTTACTCCATCGAGATCAACAGGAATGTGACCGAGCCCTCTATGACCGAGGAAAACGGCGTGTACGTGGTCAAGCTTCCCGCCGACAGGACCTACCACATCACTCGCGACAATCGGATCGTAGAAGCGAAGGACAACGCCTCCGCTCCCGCAGGCGCTCCTTCTGTGACTCCTGCGGTACATACCGTGGATGCAGACGTGATTTCCTCCAACGTGGTTTTCACGGTGGACAACAACAACGGTACGGGCTTCACCCTGACCCTCAACGGTGAGCCTGTGGCGCAGGAGAGTTACACCCGTTTCCTGGACCGCCTGACTCTGAAAAAGGATTACATCAAGTATCTGCCCGTGGGCAAGCATATTTTTACGATTACCACCAGCGGTGGCTCGACCTCCTTCACACTCACCGTTGTGCGAGAGGGTGTCCTGTTCACCGATGATGAGAAGATCAAGAAATTTGACGGTGAGGACGTGACTTTCTCGGTAGACTTTGGCTCCGGTCTGGTGGAACGCGTCACGCTGAACGGCGAGGCTCTGCCTGCAACGGCCTACACCTG
The DNA here is from genome assembly GCA_015064695.1 of Oscillospiraceae bacterium. Classification (GTDB taxonomy): domain Bacteria; phylum Bacillota; class Clostridia; order Oscillospirales; family CAG-272; genus CAMEON01. The sequence goes on from SVRS01000003.1 coordinate 14,294, forward strand.
CACGGGAACTACTCTTCTGATTTCGAAGAATTACCTGTCTACCCTGGAGGAGGGGGCCTACGAGATCCTTCTGTACGGCGCCAAGAATACCTGCGCGGACTGCTTTGTGGTCATCGGGATGGAGCCCTCGGAGGTGTACGTGGTCAACTTCGACAGCTTTACCACCACGGGTGGAAGCTTTAACTGGGATACGGTTGACGGCCGCAACGGGCGCGGTGCCCACGTTGTCGGAAACGGAACACTGTTTGAGATCGACAATCCAAGCACTCCCTTTGACTTCGTGACGGGGCAGACCTACTCGGTGACCTTCGATATGAAATTCGACTACACCGTGGACGGAAGCAGCAGCCTACAGGATCTGCTCATGCCCATTTTCTTCCCCAGAAACACGGGAGGAAACGCGGATCTCTTGTATCTCCGCTACAACGCAACCGACGGATACTATCTCCACCAATGCGGCTACTCGTCCGTAGCCACCTGGACGTTACAGGATGACGGTTGGTATCGCCTGCATTTCGAGTTCGTCTACCAGCCGAACGGTGAGAGCTGGCGCTATCTCCACATTCCCGTGTGGATGAATACTGCCTTTACCGTGGATAACTTCCTATTGGTTCCTGTCACCCAGGGCTAACTGATACAAAATCTTGAAACATCTATAAACTCGTAGGGGCGTTCTTTGAACGCTCCTACGGATAAGCGAAATTTGATATGCAGAAAGCAAAGATTAACCCCGACAGATTTTAATGTCTGTCGGGGGTTGTTTATTCTGTTCGATAAATTGGAATTGGCTGAACTAAATTATGGTAATAAATGCCCATCGGTAATTTGTATAAGTTCAGTAACAATTGCTCTATAGTACTTTGAAAACCTGTTATCTGACTCGCTTATGTTGCTTAAATCTATCTCAAATCTTATGAGCCTATCAACAATATGATTAGAAATGGTTTTTCGGTATTCAGTACAATACTCATAACGATGGACAATCAGTTTATTATTTTGTTCTTCATCTAATAGCCGATTGTACAAGTCAGTGATTACATGTTCCTCAACAACCTGCACTTTGTTTTCACTTACAAGTTCTTCGCTCCAAGATGTTTTATTTCTTTGGAACCCTTCATCATTCAAAAAATATACTGAGCAAGTCTTGCCTTGGTATACAGATTTGAAAGCATCTGGATAACATTCGCAAATAACAGGATTTCCATTTTTATCAGTAGACAGAATAAAGTCAAAATCATCCCATTTTGCTCCAAATAGAAGACCCGTTACCAAATTTTCTATTGCATATACATATCCAACTTTATGTGTTGAAACTCTCGGTTGAAGAGTTTTTAGACCAGCAACTGGTGATACATGATATAACATAACTTCCCTCCGTCAAATTCTTATTTATTGTTCTGTTTTATCGCCAGTTTCGCCTTTGTATTACAAAGGCTTAGGGCAAAGCCCATACCCCTAAGGTTGCGAGCATCCAAAGGCTCTCCCTTTGGGAGCGCCGCCGAACAAGTTCGGCACGCGATAGCGGGTGAGAGGGAGTTTCATTCCATAATCTAACCCTCTCCGTCGGCTTCGCCGCCACCTCTCCCGAAGGGAGAGGCTTTTCGTTAGCTCCATTATATCACAAATCGGCAGAGAAAACAAGTTCTCTGCCGAAATTTTGTGACTGCCATTTCTCCGTTAAGAATGCAGAGAGAACGCGATGCCCTCGTTTTAATATTCTCTCGGAGGATCAGCCGCCGCAACGACGGTTTATGCTTTCGACTAAGCCGGAGGCATCCATATCATTCTTGGTAGGGATGCGCATCAACTCCTCGTCGGCACCCTCGATGACCATCTCGCACCATTTTACGGTCAAGGGCTTACCCGTATTGGTCAACGTAATCTGCGTGCTATGCTCATCCAGATAAGCCTTTTTGATTCCTGAAAAGCTCAACTGTTCGGATACGTCGGTGATTCCCTTTCCCTCCGCCTCGTTCAGCTCCGAGATCGTCAATGTACGGCTCACCACCATAATCGTATCCTTGGTGAAGAACAGATGGGTGCGGGTGTACACGTCCGAAATGGGCGTGCTGTTCTTTCCGCGCTTGAAATACTTGGCCTGCTCGTCAAACCGATAGGATGCCATCTCCACGGGAGCAGGCTGCTTCAGGACAATGCGCTCGTACCCGTTCATATCCGTAACGGATTTATCGTAATTCAACATAGCGTGCTCGATCTGCTCGAGAACGTCGTTATCGGATACCAGCTTCGAGCCGCCGACCAGGAACAAAACCAATCCAACGGGAATGAAAACAGTAGCCAATATATAGGATATAAATCCCATACGCAAAAATAACATAACCAAGCCGAGAGGTAAAAGGACCATACCAATCGGACGAATGACGTCCTTTTGATGGTAGTAACGGGTTCCGTCGTTCAAATTCTTTTTCATACCTGTAATTGAACCTTTCCATAATGCTGTGAATCGATCGCAGACAGAAAAAATCTTCCCTGCTTTCCGGTTATATTATACATCTACTATTACACAATGTCAATAGACGATTAGTTGAATTTGATGCAACTAAAAGTTGATTTATTTATTTTATTTACCAAATATAACCCCCCAAAAATAAATTTGTAAATATTCTTAAATTCCTATGGAAATTTTCGCAAAAGTGTGCTATAATATAGAGAAACTATAATGGATGATTGTATTCAATCCAAGATTCCTATTTATCCCATAAGTTTTATCCATAAAGCTTGCCCTATTTGAAAGGATCCCCTCATTATCATGCCTACTTATATTGAAAAAGCCGAAAACCAGACCCTGCCCCTCGTAGTTCTGCGGGGTGTAGTGGCCTTTCCCGGAATGACCGTCAACTGTGACATTCCCAAGGACAGTTTCAAGTCTGCCGCCGCCGCGCAGTCAGCCGCATCCGGCGGAGAGCTGGTGGTACTGGCATCCCTTCTGGATATTTCCGAGCCCGACACCGGTGAACCCGATATCACAAAGCTTTGCCCCGTGGGCACCGTAGCCCGCATCAAACAGCTCATCCGCACCCCCGATGGCGACACTCGCCTCATTGCGGAGGGCACCTGCCGCGCTCAACTCTCCTCCATCATTCCTCTGGGGAAATTCACGGTGGCCAACGTCATTTCCAAGGCTATCATGACCGATGATAACGGCGGCATCGAGGGAGAAGCCTACCTCAGAGAGGCAAACAAGGTCCTGCAGAGCATCGTGCGCTTCATTCCTGCCGTGGCCGACGATATCCTGACCCACGTCAGCACCATCAAGAACCCCGGCCTTTACGCTGATTTCGTGGCGGCAAACATTCTGGTTCGTTACGAGGATAAGCAGGCCATCCTGGAATGCTTTGAGCCCATGGTGCGGATCGATACCCTGATTCTCATCATGCGCCACGAAGGCGAGCTGCTCTCCACAGAGAACGAGATCAACCGCCGCGTTCGCGCAAGACTCAACCGCCATCAAAGAGAATTCTACCTCCGCGAGGAGATGAAGGTCATTCAGGATGAGTTGGGTGAGGGAGGTGGCGATCCCGACGAGTTCTACAACCGCATTCTGGAGGCTAAGCTCCCTGAGGAGATCGAGGAAAAATTGCTCAAGGAGAACAGCAAGCTGGCTCGTCTTCCTTTCGGCTCGGCTGAGTCCTCGGTAATCTCCAATTACCTGGACGTTTGCCTGGAGCTTCCCTGGACAAAATCCTCTCGCGACCGTGTAGATGTGGTCGCCGCCCGTAAGATACTGGATGCCGATCATGACGGCATGGAGAAGATCAAGGAGCGCATCCTGGAATTCATGGCAGTCAAACAAATTGCCCCTGAGCTGAAAAATCAGATTATTTGTCTCGTCGGCCCTCCCGGCGTAGGTAAGACCTCCATCGCCGCCTCCATTGCCCGCGCCATGAAGCGCAAGTATGTTCGCGTATCCTTGGGCGGCGTACGAGATGAATCGGATATCCGCGGCCACAGAAAAACCTACATCGGCGCAATGCCCGGCCGTATCGTTACCGCTCTGTCCCAGGTGGGAGTCCGAAATCCTCTCATGCTTTTGGACGAAATCGACAAGCTCACCCGCGACGCCCACGGCGACCCCTCCTCCGCTCTTTTGGAGGTTCTGGATCCCGAGCAGAACAAGTTCTTCCGCGATCACTTTGTGGAAATGCCCTTCGACCTTTCGGATTGTCTGTTCATCGCCACCGCCAATTCCCTGGATACCATTCCGAAGCCCTTGATCGACCGTATGGAGATCATTCAGCTTCCCTCCTATACAAAGAATGAAAAGATCAGCATCGCTGTCAATCACCTCATTCCCAAGCAGCTCAAAAAGCATGGTTTGACTAAGCGAACTTTCAAGATCACCAATGAGGCTGTCTCCGAGGTCATCGACTACTACACCCGTGAAGCGGGCGTGCGTAATTTGGAGCGCTCCATGGCCGCCCTCTGCCGAAAGGCTGCTAAACGGTTGGTCGAGGAGGAAGGGCTCAAGCGTGTCACCATTGATGCCGAAGACGTCAAAGCCTACCTGGGTGCCCGCAAAATGCGCCCCGAGCATATTTCTCCCGAGGACGAGGTCGGCGTGGTCAACGGCTTGGCTTACACCGAGTCAGGCGGCGACATGCTCCGCGTTGAAGTAGCAATTCTGGACGGAACCGGAAAGATTGAGCTGACAGGATCCCTGGGCGACGTCATGAAGGAATCCGCCAAAACAGCCTTGACCTTCGTTCGCAGCATTGCCGCCCAGTACAACATTCCCTCCGACTTCTACCAAAAGAAGGATATTCACATTCACGTTCCCGAGGGTGCGATTCCCAAGGACGGTCCTTCTGCCGGTGTGACCATGACCACCGCATTGCTCTCGGCTTTGGCCAATATCCCCGTTCGCCGCGACGTGGCCATGACGGGAGAGGTAACCCTGCGAGGCAACGTCCTACCCATCGGTGGGCTGAAGGAGAAGACCATGGCCGCATACGCCGCCGGCGTAAAGACGGTCTGCATCCCCGCCGACAACGTGGGAGATCTTGACGAAATCGATCCTATCGCGCGCGAGAATCTGACCTTCATTCCCTGCCGCCGCGCATCTGAGGTACTGGCCGCCGCACTCGCACTCCCCGTCCGTGACGCAGAAGCCACACCCGTGACCGAGATCCCCGAGGGGATGCTGACCACCGTAACGGTACAGCCTTCCCAATCGCTGTAAAGGAGGCTACCCATGGCCAATCCCATCAATCTGCAAAACGTAGCTCTCCGCATGACGGCAGGCGAGATCCGTCAATTCCCCTCTGACCCCATTCCGCAGATCGCTCTGTCGGGCCGCTCCAACGTGGGCAAAAGCTCGCTGATCAATTCCATCCTGGGTCGAAAATCCTTGGCGCGTGTCAGCTCCGCTCCCGGCAAGACCATCACCGTAAATTTCTACGAGATCGACAAAAAGCTCTTTCTGGTGGATCTCCCCGGCTACGGCTTTGCCAAACGGCCCAAGGAGGATCAGATCAAGTGGCAGACCCTGACCGACGGATTCTTCACCAAGAATCCCAACATCGACCGTCTGGCTGCTGTGGCCCAGCTGGTGGACAGCCGCATCGGGCTGACCGAGGACGACAGTGCCATGGTGGACTACCTCCGCGCCGCGGGTATTCCCTACTTCGTTATCGCCACCAAGGTAGACAAGCTTAACGCCACCGAGCGCAAGAACAATCTGGCCGCCATCGCTGCTGACCCCGTTCTGGACGATGGAACCGTGGTCATTCCCTTCTCCTCCCTCAAGAATGAGGGGCGGGAGGAGGTGCTCCGTCAGATCGGCATGATGACCGGTGTTCGTATGACCAAATGACTCGATCGCCCGTTTCCCCTGTAGGGGCGAGCCGTGTTCGCCCGCTTGAATCGTAGAATCATCATATCTTTTCCGGCGAAGAATGGGCGAACGCGGTTCGCCCCTACGGAAAAGAATAAATTTGAGGGACACAATCATGAACCTTTTGTACAACCATTTATCCGTCAATGAGAAAGGCCATCTCGCCATCGGCGGGATGGATACCGTTGAGCTGGCTCGGGAATACGGCACGCCCGCCTACATCATGGACGAGAATGCTATCCGCGCCATGATGCGCACCTATCTGGATGCCGCTCACGCTTATTTCGGCGCTGATGCACTTCCCTTGTATGCTTCCAAGGCGCTGTGCTTTACGGGTATTTACCGCATCGCCGCCGAGGAGGGCATGGGCGTTGACTGCGTTTCGGGCGGTGAGCTTTACACCGCAAGAGCCGCGGGATTCCCCGCAGATCGCATCTACTTCCACGGCAACAACAAAACCGAGCGAGATATTTGCGATGCCATGGATATGGGAGTCGGCACCTTCGTGGTGGATAACATCGACGAGCTTCTGACCCTGGAGGCCCACGCCGCAGAGCGAGGCATCACCCAGCGCATCCTGCTCCGCATTACTCCCGGTATTGATCCTCACACCCACAAGGCCATTGTAACCGGCTCGGTAGATTCCAAGTTCGGCTCCGCCATTGAGACGGGACAGGCCATGGAGATCGTCAAGCTGGCGCTGGATCAGCCTCACATCCATCTGTCAGGCTTCCATTGCCATATCGGCTCTCAGATTTTCGACACCGATCCCTTCTCCGAGGCCGCCGACATCATGGTACGCTTCATCGCATCGGTGAAGGACGAATGCGATTACGAGGTAGAGGAGTTGAATCTGGGTGGCGGTCTGGGCGTGCCCTACACTGAGTTCGACCGTCCTGTGGATTACGCCGCCGCCATCAAGGACATGGCAACCATTGTCCACGGCTTCTGCGACACCCACGGCGTGAAGATGCCCAAGGTCATTCTGGAGCCCGGTCGCTCCCTGGTAGCCGCTGCGGGTATCACCCTATACACCGTGGGCTCGATCAAGGAAATTCCCGGCTTCCGCACCTACGTTTCTGTGGACGGCGGAATGCCCGACAACCCCCGCTATGCTCTGTATCAGTCCACCTACACCGCGCTGATCGCCAACTGTCCCGACGCTCCCCGCGACTGTCGCGTGACCATCGCAGGCCGTTGCTGTGAATCGGGAGACCTCATCGGTGAGGATATGCCCCTGCAGGAGGCTCACCGCGGCGATATTCTGGCTGTTTTGACCACGGGTGCGTACAACTTCGCCATGGCCTCCAATTACAACCGTCTGCCCCGTCCCCCCGTGATTCTGGTCAAGGACGGAATGTCTCGCGTAGCGGTCAAACGGGAGACCTATGAGGATCTGGTACGCAACGACGTGTTCTGAGAAAACCGGCGTTCACTTCTCTCCCCCACCTCGAAAGGAGGTATTCCCTTTGAATTTTCTTCCGGATATTCTGTTGATGCTGCTCTCCATGCCCGTCATGCTGATGGCCCTTTCGGTACACGAATCTGCCCACGGCTATGCGGCGTATAAGCTGGGCGATCCCACCGCCCGCAACCTGGGGCGCATCACCCTCAATCCTGTCAAGCACTTTGATCTGTTCGGATTTTTGTCCATGCTGGTGTTCCACATCGGCTGGGCAAAGCCCGTTCCCATTAACGCACGCTATTTCAAAAAACCGCGCCGCGATATGGCCATTACAGGTGCCGCCGGCCCTCTTTCCAACGTTTGTCTCGCCCTGATCCATTTGGCGATATTGCGAATCGTTATGATCTTCATAACCAATGCCGTTCTCGGCGGGCGCATCACCTCCGAGCTTTGGATGATCGTCCTTTCCCTGATCGTCTACCTGCTCTACATGGGGGTGATCATGAATATCGTTTTGGCTATCTTCAATCTGATTCCCATCCCTCCCTTTGACGGTTCCCGCATATTTTACGCCTTTCTCCCGCCAAAATGGTATTTCGGCGTGATGAAGTACGAGCAGTACATCATGATCGGCTGTATCATTTTTCTGTTCCTCCTCAGCCGTTTGGGCATAAATCCCTTAGCATCCTTGGAAAGCTGGATGATCAACGGTCTCTTTACCGTAACGGGCATGGGCAGAGGCACCGCCGAGCTTGGGGTGTTCAACGCTCTGATCAGTTACCTGAGCAATCTCATGTACGCATAAACAAAATTTTCATGAAAGGAGCGCGGAAGTGGAAGCACTGACCTACCATCTGGAATCCTTCGACGGCCCTTTAGACCTTCTGCTCTCCTTGATCCAAAAGAACAAGGTAGAGATCACCGATATTCCCATCGCGCTGATCTGCGATCAATATATGGAGTATATCACCGAGGCTGAACGGTTGGACATGGATCTGGCCGCTGAATTTATCGTGATGGCCTCCGAGTTGATGCTCATCAAGAGCAAAATGCTGCTTCCCAAGGCCGAGCCCGAGGAAGAAGATCCCCGGGCCGCCCTGGCTGAGGCGCTGCTCAAATTCCAGCAGGCCAAGATCGCCGCAGCCGTGCTTGCCAAGGCCTATCCCCTTTTCAGCGGGCGAATGGTCAAGGATACCGACGAGATCTCTGTGGACAAAACATTTGTGGCCGATCAATCGGTTACCTCTCTGTGTTTGGCCGTGCGACGCATCATCGCGTATCGCGAGGAGCATCCCATGGCGGACAAGGTTACCTTCACACCGATGATCGCTAAGCCCATCGTCCCCGTAGAGGCCAAGATCGTAGGAATTCTGCGACACTTTGAGACCCGGGAGCAGGTATCCATGACGGATCTGTTGGAGGATTCCGTTTCCCTACCCGATATGATAGCCATCTTTTTGGGCGTTCTGGAGCTTGTCAAGATGCGTCGGATCATCTTGATAGAAAACGACGTTGACGGCTCTGTCTTCGGCATGAAAACCGAATTTTTAAAGGGAGAGGATCCCGTGTCCGAGGATTCACCCTCTTCCGAGGACCTGATCTCGGAAGCATACTGCGACTCTGATTCTGATAACGAGGAGGTAACGACCTATGCCGACCGTTCATAACTCGGCCGAGACCCAAGAGCTTTTGGGCTCGGTGGATGACGTAAAAAGAGCGATCGAAGCGATTCTGTTTGCGGCAGGATATCCCGTTAAGTACGAAAAGCTGTCCGAGGTGATCGGGCTGCCTCAGAGAGATCTGAGGAATCTGATCTCCCTTATGGCAAAGGAATACAAGGACCGCGGCATTCAGCTCCTTCTCTACCCGGACACCTGCCAGTTGACCACGAAGGAGGTCTTCGCACCTTACATTCGTGAAGCGCTGGGCATCAAGCGTGGCGGCAACCTCTCTGCCTCCTCCCTGGAGGTACTGGCTGTTGTAGCCTACAACCAGCCTGTCACCCGCTCCTATGTGGATATCGTCCGTGGCGTGGATAGCTCCTACGCCGTAACATCTCTGTTGGATAAGGGACTGATCGAAGCAGTCGGCCGGTTGGACGCGCCGGGCCGCCCCATGCTCTACGGAACTACCGACAAATTCTTGCGGGTATTCGGACTTAATTCCCTGGCCGATCTCCCCGAGACCGAGGCCTTGGATACCGCCGCCGCCCATGCTCAGGAAAATACCTCCGCGGAGGACGCAACCGCAGAGTCAACTATATCCAACGAGCAAGATTTCACCCAAGAAGCATCTGATCATCATTCGGAAGAAAAGGAGGACAGCCTATGATACCATTTATTGTAATCGGATGTATCATTCTGTTTTTCGTATTCTTGTTCACGGTTCATGCCTATATCACCATTGAAATGGCTGACGATATGGCATTGACCATCCGTGTCCTTGGAATCCCCATCCGCATACTTCCCAAAAAGCCGAAAACCTACAACATCAAAAAATACACGCTGAAAAAAATTCGTAAGCGTGATGCCAAGGCCGCCCAAAAGGCTCTGAAAAAGGCCGAAAGCAAGAAGAAAAAGAAAGCACAGAAGGAACAGAAAAAAGCCGAGAAGAAGGCCGAGCTGGCCAAGTTGTCCAAGGAAGAGCTTCGCGAGCGCAAGGAGAAAAAGAAGGCTTCCCGCCCCGCACTGACCGACCTCATCCCCCTGGCATGTAACACTCTGGGACTTTTCTTCTCCCGCTTCTTTGGTAAGCTGCATATCAAGGTCGCCATGCTCCACGTGCGCGTAGGCGCATCAGATGCCATGCAGGCCGCCGTTATTTACGGTATCGCCAACCAGGCCGTGCAGTATTTCATGGAATTCCTTCGCAAGATCTGTACCGTTAAGAGCTACGGCAACGCCGACATTCGCATTGAGCCTGATTTTCTTTCGGACAAGATTGAATTTGAATTCAACGTAACCGTACGCGTAAGCCTGGGCAACGTGCTGGGTGCCCTCTTCAAGGCGGGCTGGCATTTCCTCGTCGGCTTTATCAAGATCAAGCCGGATCCCGAGCACCCCAAGGGGAACCGCCCTCCCAAAGCCCCGAAGCCGCCCAAGGCCCCCAAGCCCGAGCCTATTCCCTGCCCCGAAGCTCCCGATCACCGCGCGTGATCCCTCCCACAGTTCCCTTTTTAAAAAAATAAAAACACCATAAAAAGAAAGGAAAAACATCATGTCTACTACCAACGAAACCAAGCTGCAGGACGTCATTCAAACCTCTCTGCAAAACATCAAGACCCTCATCGACACCAACACCATCATCGGTACTCCCTACACCCATCCCTCGGGCACCGTGATCATCCCCGTCTCCAAGGTATCCATGGCTTACGCCACCGGTGGTTTGGACTACGTCGGTAAGACCGATCCCAATGCAAAGCCCCAGAATTTCGGCGCAGGCGGCGGCACCGGCCTGACCATGCAGCCCATTGGCTTCCTCGTAATCGATGCTGCAGGCACCGTCGAGATGCTGAACGTCGGCGTTAAGAACCCCTCCGATCCCATCGAGCAGATCGCTGATATCATCGAGCGCTCTCCCGAGATCATCTCTCGCGTGAAGGCACTGCTGGGCAAGGATAAGGATAAGACCGAGGAATAATCTCCCGCCCCGTTCGTCTGTTTTGCAGACAAATAGCATATTACTTCCCGTCCAGCCGTATAGTGAAATGTAATTTCGCATACATACGGAGGGACGGGAATGTTCATATATCAGATTTTGCCATTGCGTCTGAAGCGGAGATTGTCTTTGTTTTTTTTCGCGACTGCTGTGATTACCGCTATTGCCGTATGCATCTCATCCTCGATCATGGTTCTCCATGGGGCGCAGGCGAGCTTCGCATCTTCCGCGGCATGGACCTCTTGCATGAGCGGAGACGTCTGTATTCCCCGCGGAGACGGCATTTCTGCAGCTGCGCTCACGGGAGTATCCGCAAAGGGTGCTGTACTTTTGGAAGCCGAAACAGGAACCGTGATCTTTGGCCACCAGCAAAATCTGCGCTTGCCAATGGCATCCACCACGAAAATTATGACGGCGCTGGTGGCGTTGGAACAACTGCCCTCCGACACACCCGTCACCATCACAGCTGATGCAGTTGGCATTGAAGGCTCGTCCATCTACTTGACAGAAGGGGAGACCTTGACCATGGAGCAGCTTCTGTACGCGCTCCTTTTGGAATCCGCCAATGATGCGGCCGTAGCCATCGCCATTGCTGTAGCCGGAGGTGTGGATGAATTTGCAGAGCTGATGAACCGGAGGGCGCGGGATTTGGACTTGACTCAGACACATTTCACCAATCCCCACGGATTGGACAATGAAGAGCATTATACCACCGCCCTTGAATTGGCCAAGATTACCCAAGCGGCTTTGGCCAATCCCACTTTTCGCAGAATTTGCTCTACCCGACGTCATACCATTCCCCTCAACGGAAGCGAGGGCACGCGCGTTCTGGTAAACCACAATAAGCTTTTAGCCGCTTATCCGGGGTGCATTGGTGTCAAGACCGGTTTCACCAAGAAAACCGGTCGTTGCCTGGTTTCTGCCGCCGAACGGGATGGGGTCACACTCATCGCCGTGACTCTGAACGCCCCCGACGATTGGAGGGATCACGCCGCTATGCTGGACTACGGCTTCGGAATCTACGAATCCGTTCAGCTATGCAAGGAGGGCTTTTTTTCGGCACCTCTGCCAATCATATCCGGTACACGCGAATACGTCATGGTCGAGAATTTCTCTGACCGATCCATGACCCTGCGCAGGGATCACGGCCCCATTGCCTGTGTCGCTGAGCTTCCCCGCTTCGCCTTTGCTCCGATCGCCGGCAAGCAAGCAGTGGGACGGCTTGTGTTTTATGAAATCTGCCCCGATGGGACGAGAATCCGTCTTTGCGAGGTCTCTTTACACGCGACCTATGGCACTGATGAAATTCAATACAAGAAGGGCCTTATGGATTGGCTGCTCAGTCTGCGGAAATGATTGCAGGTATATTCCCACCCAATATTCAATTATCCTGTTTTTACGAACTTTTAAAACGAAGGAAAATCTATGGAACCCATCAGAATTTCAAAATACTTTACGGATTGCGGTGTTATGTCCCGCAGAGCCGCAGACGCCGCCGTGGAAAATGGCGAGGTCAAGATCAACGGCGAGATCGCTGTTCTGGGGCAGAAGGTGACCCCCGGCGTGGACGTAATCACATGGAGAGGCAAAAAAATTGTTCCTCCCTCTACTCCGGCCAAAATAACCATCATGCTGAACAAGCCCCGCGGATATTTAACCACGCTGTCGGATGACAAGGGACGGCACACGGTAGCCGAGTTGGTTCGGGACGCCGGTGTACGCCTGTACCCCGTCGGTCGGTTGGATATGGACTCCGACGGTCTGCTGATTTTGACCAATGACGGTGATCTGGCCAACAAGCTGGCTCATCCATCCCACAACGTGAACAAGGTCTATCTGGCCTACGTAGACGGTCACATTACGTCCGAGCAGATGGAAGGCATGACCCATCCCATCGAGATCGACGGAAAAATGACCTCTCCTGCCCAGGTACGGAAGGCAGCTTACAATCAATTTGAGACCGCTTTGGAGGTCACCATTCATGACGGTCGAAACCGGCAGGTTCGCCGCCTCTGCGAGCGAGAGGGCCTTCACGTCCGCAAGCTGACCCGCGTAGCCGAGGGCCCCCTGCTGCTCGGCGAGCTGGAGGAGGGTAAATGGCGAAAGCTCTCGGCCAAAGAGCTTCACATGCTGATGCAATGAGAGGAACCGGAGGACGGCCTCCGGCACTTCCCAAAGCCCCCTTCGATTATCACAACACCAAACGCAACATCACCAAAGGAGAATTATTATGCTGGAAGTATTACCCATTCAGACCAAGCTGGAGCAGGAAGCAATCTGCGCCCGTTGCGGCGTTACGTACAAGGCGGATTGCATGGCCTATCACGCCCTGGTAGACGGCAATCTTACCGCTGTTTGCCAGTTTACCATGGATAGCGAGGGCGGCCATATTCACGATCTGGCCATGGTACGAGACGTACAGTTCACCGATCGCGACCGAATCGAATCGCTGTTCGTAATGGGTCGGGCAACCTTGAATTTTATCGATCTGTGCGGGGTTCATACCGCTTATTTTGAGGACGAAGGCTTTGAGGGCGAGGGCATGATCAAGTCTATCGGCTTCACGAAAACCTCGGAGGGCCGTTGGTTTGTGGATCTCACCGACTTCTTCGTAGAGCCTTGCCAGCACGGCCACGGATTGAAACAGGACTAAACATTATCGAGACTAAGACATCATTAGGAATCAACATTATGAAATACATGCATTTGAATCTGACCCCCGCGAACTTTTCCGCGGGACTCGCAAAAGCCCGCGCTCTCCTTGAAAAGAGCGGAGATCTTGAAGTGACGCTGGCACTGGGCAGCGGACACTATACCATGACCGAGCTGATTTCCTGGGATGCCGCCGAATGGAAAGGACAAAAACACCTCCGCCTTTTGGGCGGCGGACGGACAAGCCCCGTCCTGTCTTCCCTGCGCGAGATTCCCGCAGATGCTTTTGCTCCCGTGGCAGGCAAGCCCTACTTCGTGTATCAGCTGGACAAGCAGAACGACGGGAATTATCCCAACCTACGGACACTGTACGTAAATGGCCGCATTGCAGAGATTTCCCGCACGGCCGAACATCGCACCTGTCCCGCTTTTGAGGGCTACACCCCCACGCAATACACATGGGAGAAAGAATACCGCCACCGCCTCTACATTCCTTTGGCCGCAGTCGAAGAGGCAGGGGAAGAAAACTGCCGCGGTGCTGAGTTTCACATTCGGGTGGAGTGGGAGTTCAAAATCTACCACATCGACCATGTGGATACGGATGACCGTATTGAGCGGGACGGACAAATTTACGTGGCCGTCCAGCTTCGAACAGACGAGGAAAAGGGTGGAAATGGTTGCTTGCATTTAGCTCCCCGCTCCTTCTTCATCTCCAACACTACGTCCGTGCTGACCATCCCCGGACGGTACGCCTACGAGCGGGAAAACGGTCTTCTGTACTACTATCCCGAGGGAGATTTGGCTGACTGCAGCTTCGGCTTGGGCTTACAGACCGGGCTGTTCAGCCTACGTAATTTTGATGCAGTTACACTGCGAGGACTGACCTTCACCGGTGTGGAGGACGATGTTTTGACCCAAACCGGCTACTATGCCGCCGATCAAGCGGGCTGGTGGCGGGATGGCCTCCATATGTTCCCCGAAGGATTCCCCCATTCGGGTGCGGTGCGGGTACAGAACTGCGGTAGATTTGAAGTGGACCGTTGCAACTTCACAGAGCTTCCCTGCGACGGTATCTCTATGGTAGGAAAGCTTCTCAACGTGACCATCCGCAACAGCCGATTCACCCACGTCGGCGCATCCGCCATCCGTATCGGACGTCCCCTCGGCTCCTATTCGGACGAAAACACGGCGCGCAACCTCTGCATTGAGAATAACTATCTGGACGACATCGGTTTCACCTACGAAAACAGCTGCTCCATGATCATCACCAAGGTGCAAAACGCACGGATTCACCACAATACCATTCTCCGTTCCTCCTATACCGCCATTTCGGTGGGCTGGAAGTGGGATGTGGGAACCTGGGAATACGGTGAGCAGGTCAATCTGGAAAACGTGGACATCGGATACAACTATATCCGCTCCTTCCTCACGAACATGCGGGACGGCGGCGCTATCTACACCCTCGGCGGCAACGTGGATGTGAAATTTTCCTCCTTTATGAACAACCTGCACGACAACGTGGTGGTGGAGGATGAATACACCTGCCCCGAAAACGGATTTTTCGGCTCTCTGTACCACGACGGAGCCTCCTCCAACTGGTACACCCACGACAATATCGTGATCCACACCCCCGCCCGCACGAACAGCGCGCGCATCTACATTCAAAACGCACCCTGGCCCGGTTCCACCGAAGGACAAGCCGCTTGGCATATTCTGTGCGAGAACAACTACATCGTAGCATGCGGAAACCTCGGAGAGGTCTACCGCGCCGACGACAAGGAAAACGCCCTGGATCGATTGGATGTTCTGCGCGATCTGCATCAAAAGGATACGCATCTTCTTCGCACCTTGAAGAATCTCAAAAAGGATCCCGCCGCCAACCGCATTCTCACCAATGCCGGGTGCGACCGATCGCTTGAAAAATCCAAATTCGTCTTCAAATAAAGGAGATTTTGTCATGAAACAAATTCCTACCGCTTTCCTGACCACTCCCGTAGTTTATGCCGTCGGACACGACTATCAGATCATGGTTCCCGTTTCCTGCGAAACTCTGATGTGGGTACAGGTGGGAAATCAATGCTATTATGACGATTCCAACGGTATCCTGCGATCCAATGTTACCACCCACCGCATGACCGTTCCCATGGAAGAATTAGATAAGGCAGGCAGATACACCGTCTGCTTCCGCCGCATGGTCGAACGAAAGCCCTATCGCTCTGAAACGAAAGAGATTGAGTATTATGAATCTCCGTTCCACGCAGTTCCTGCTGACGGCCCTCTGAAGGTGTATCATATCTCCGACTCCCACAACCGTGTGGAAGCCCCCGTGGCGGCAGCTCGCTTTTTCGGTGAGAAGCCCGATCTGCTGATCCTCAACGGTGATATTCCCAATCACAGCGGCGAGATTGCTTTTTTGGCTACCATTCACGAGATCGCTTCCGAGATCACCGACGGTGAGCGTCCCGTAGTTTTCTCTCGCGGCAACCACGATACCCGTGGGATCTACGCCGAGAATATTGCAGATCACACGCCCACGAGAGGCGGATATTCCTATTTTTCCTTCCGTCTCGGTTCTTTATGGGGGGTAGTGCTGGATTGCGGTGAGGACAAGCCCGATGATCACGTGGAGTATGGCCACACCATCTGCTGCGCGGATTTCCGCCGCCGGGAAACCGAATATATCAAGGAGATTATCCGAAACGCCAAGTCGGAATATGAGGCCGATGGCGTAAAGAATCGTCTGGTCATCTCCCACAACCCCTTCACTCAGGACTACGAGCCGCCCTTCGACATTGAAAACGAGACCTTCTCCGAGTGGGCTCACTTGATGAGAGAACACATCAAGCCTCAGCTCTCCCTCCACGGCCATGTACATCAATGCCGTATTTCCATGCCGGGCTGCGAGTTCGATCACAGAGGACAAGCCTGCCCTGTAATCTGCGGCTCCCGCCCCGAGAGCGAACGCTTCATCGGATGCGCTTTGGTGCTGGAGGAGAACCATTGCCGTGTCGTGTTTAACGACAGTAACGGAGAAATTTTGGAGGATCGGGTTCTAACGCTCTGATTTCGCCTCTCTCAGCAAGTATCCATCACACTTAGCGGATCTTCTCAAATTGCCAAGGTGAATTTGAAAAATCCCAAACATCCGACGAAAGGATATACCAAACATGAAACAACACGTACTACGCATTCTCCTAACTTCCCTGCTGGTTACTTCTATGGCGCTTCCCATGTTTGCCTGCACCTCAAAGGATCCCAACCGGGAGACCGACGCCGATACAACATCTGCCGTAGTGAGCGAGCAGACCTCTCCCGACAAGGACACAGAAGATGAAACCGAAAGCGAGACGCAGTCTGCCAAGCCTCTGCCCACCACCGTAGCTCTCCCCACCGCCTATGCCACTGCCGATCTGGAATACGTCTGCGATGACGGCTCCGTGCTTTACACCTTCAATCAAAAGACCTCCGCAGACTACGAGGCCGCCTGCGCCTACTACGCCGGTTTGGATTTTGCCGTATACAGCTCCATCAACCAAGGCGAGAATACGTCAACCACCTTCGTTGGTCAGTCGGTTATGGCGCACGTATATCTGACGGCTCATAAGGGTGAGCTGAACATTGTTCTGTCCGACACCGCCGCCGATACTCTGCCTCCCGCGACTCCCGCCGTTACCGACGGGGAATTCGAATGCACGGTGACCCAGATCCAGGATACCCAGAATTTCATCGGTATGTGCTACGTCATTCAGTTGAAGGACGGCTCCTTTATCGTCTACGACGGCTCCTTCGCCAATCAGGCCTCCAAGATCATCGGTACCATCCGACGGCTTCACAAGGGCGAGGATAAGCCCATCATCCGCGCTTGGGTACTGACCCATTCTCACAACGATCACTATCCCGCATTTGAGCAGATCGCCAACAAGCGTTCTTCCCGAGAGCAGCTCGTTCTGGAGCATGTCATCGTTTCTCCTTTGAACGATGCGAATTTCAGCTTGAACGACGTTGAGGAATTCTACCTCAGCACCAAGCTCTATGAGGATGCCGCTCTGTTCGGTGCCAAGGTGGTATTCGCCCACACGGGCATGAATTTCACCTTCTGCAACCTGGATATGGAGATCCTCTATGCTCCCGAAAGCGTGTACAAGTACTCCGGCGATAAGGGTAACTTCAACAACACATCCCTAGTCTCTCGCCTGTATGCCGAGAATTATTCAGCCCTGTTTACGGGTGACGTCAGCAACACGGGCGTGGATTTCATTCTGAAGGCCTACGGAAATGGGAATTATCTGAAGAGTGATATGTGTCAGGTCTCCCACCACGGTGTCGAGGGAACCTACATCCTGGAGCTATACGACAAGGTACAGGCTCCCATCATGTGGTACCCCGCCTCCTACGCGCTGTATGATAGCATGGATTCCATCTACAGTCCCGATGTCCACCTCGCACTGGAGACACGGGAGTACGTCAAGGAAATTCTCATCCATGGGTGCGGTCAGTACGCCCGCGCGTGGGGGACGATCTTTGATGCAGATGCCCCCATTTCCATCCCCGATTACATCCCCACGGCCCGCAACGAGGTGGAGGACGACCTTGTTATCCCCGAGGGAGCCGCCCTTTTGGCAACCGATAAGATCGCTTACGCGCAGGGTGAGCCCATCCTGGTAACGGCCTACGGAAACGGCACCGACTGGGTTGGTATTGCACGCAAGGGTGAGACAACCCCTCTGCGCTGGTGGTATCTGGTGCCCACAGCGAACCACCTCCACGCCGCCTACGGCAAGGCCTTTGACGCGACCCGCATCCCTGCCAATGAAAACGGCACGGCATTGCTCACCCCCGGTGAGTACATCATCGTCCTTGTTGAGGACGGCAAAACCATGTCCGCCGGCGAGCCTGCAGCCACGGTAGAGATCACGGTGACCGACACCGTCTACGATCAGCCCGCAGATAGCGGTCTGACCCCCTCGGTCCACATCACCTTTGACGGCAGTGCGGAGGATGCTATGAACAGTACCGCCGTTACAACGGTCGGCAGCGTCACCTACGCCGAGGGCTACAAGGGCCAGGGTGCCGTGCTGGGTGAAAGCTACGTCTCCATCCCCGGCTTCGACCCCGGTGCTGGTAGCTTTACCGTTGCAGTCTGGGCCAAGGTAGAGAGCATCTCGGGCGACCCCGCGCTGTTTGCCACCAAGGACTGGAGCAGCGGCGGAAACCCCGGTTTTGCCTTGGGCATCAATGAAAATTCCAACGTTCACGCCAACATAGGCGACGGTTACGGACACCGCGTGGATATCAAGCCTGACCTGCCCTCCGATGCCATTGGCAACTGGGTCCACTACACCCTTGTGATTGACCGCACCGCCCGCCAGATGAAGGTCAGCTACAACTTCGGCGAGTTCCACACGGTATCCATCCCCGCCGAGCTTGTCAACGCCCCCTACGAGGGTCTTGGCGCGCTGGTCATCGGCCAGGACGGCACCGGGCACTACGGCCACGGCTCCATGACCTGCGTGGTGGACGAGCTCATGGTCTTTGACCGCGCGCTGACTCAGGCTGATCTCCAGGCGCTATCCGGTCAGTAATCTCCTGTTTTAGGGTTGACAAAATCCTGTTTATATGTTATAATGGCATTGCCGAATTTTTGGCAATGCCATTTTTCGAAAGGAATACTGTCATGAAAAAGCAATCTTTACGCATGATCCTTGCTTCCCTATTGGTTGCTTCCTTGGCTCTGCCTGCCTGCACCGTCAAGGATGTTAATGAAGAAACCACCGATGCCAGTCGCATTGAACTAACCACGGAAGAACAAACTCAACCCGAAGTCACCACCGAGGCCGACACCGAAACCCCCGTGCCTTCGGTTCCTCCCGTGGATCCCGCTACCTTTGGAAATGCCGCCATCACCTACGAGTGCGAGGATGGCTCACTTCTCTCCACCTACATGCAAAAGACCGCTGAGGATTTTGCCGGAGTCTGCTCCTACTACATCCAGGCGGGATATAGCCTGTACAACACCTCAGACATGGGCGGTAACCTTTCCAGCACCTACGTCAAGGGAGATGCTATGGCCCATATCTACTACCATCCCTCCAATGGTGAGCTGAACATTGTCCTCTCCGAGACGGCGGGTGCTACCCTGCCCCCTGCTACCCCTGCCGTGACCGACGGGGACTACGAGTGCACCGTGGTGCAGATGATGGATGCCGAGCACGTCAACGGCATGGGCTACATCATCCAACTCAAGGACGGCTCCTACATCGTCTACGACGGTGCCTATTCCAGCCAAACCAACAAAATCGAACGGTATCTGACCGAGAACCACAAGGGCGAGGGCAAGCCCATCATCCGCGCTTGGGTGCTGACCCACTCCCACAACGACCATTACCCCGTGTTCCAGATGTTTGCCAAGCGAACCCAGCGTGGTGAGAAGTTCATCATTGAGCATGTCATCGTCTCCCCCATGAACGAGGACAACTATTTCATGAACGACCCCAATGACCGCGACCCCTACCTCAGCACCGAATTTTACGAGGACGTGGCCAAATTCACGGGAGCCAAGGTGGTATTTGCCCATACGGGTATGAAGTTCACCTTCTGCAACCTGGACATGGAGATCCTCTATGCCCCCGAAAGCCACTACAAGACCACAGACGATCTGGGCAACTTCAACAATACCAGCGTCGTTTCCCGCCTGTCCGGTGAGGGTTACTCCGCCCTGTTCACGGGTGATGTGGGCATGCAGGGTGCTAACATCATGTTGAATCTCTACGGCGACTACCTGAAGAGCGACATCTGCCAGATCTCTCACCACGGCGTGGAGGACGTGCCCCTGTCCTTCTACGAAAAGGTCCAAGCCGCCATTCTGTACTATCCCTGTGACCTGTGGTTGTACGATCAAACCGACCGTCACTGGGAAGAGCGCAAGGCTATGGAGACCTGGGATTGCACCAAGGAGATCCTGATTGCCGGTCTTGGTCAGTACGTCCGCGCCTGGGGCACCACCTTTGCTGCAGATGCACCTCTGTCCATGCCGGATTATCCGATTTCCGAGACCGAGGAGGAAACCACAGAGGAACCCGAGACCGAGGAGGAAACCACAGAGGAACCCGAGACCGAGAATCCCGAAAACAATACCCTGCTGACGGTTGACAAAACTGTTTACAAGGTAGGGGAATCCATCATGGTATCCGCCGTTGGCAGCGGCACCGACTGGGTAGGTATCGCCCCTGTTGGTTCCGAAAGCTCCGAGCGTTGGTGGTATGTCACCTCGGTGGGATCGGGTACCACCTTCGACCTGACCGCGACCCTTTCGGGTGATGAAAAGACCGGCGAGTTTGCTGCAGGCGAGTATCTCATCGCACTGATTCCCAATGACAAGCCCTGGTCTTCGGGAGATTATCTGGCGACGGTGAGCATTACCATCGAAGAATAATTTTCAGCAAAAGGCAGAATTCGTTCTGCCTTTTGCTTTTGTTATGGGGACATACTTGACCCGGGGAGATATTTG
This sequence comes from Oscillospiraceae bacterium, assembly GCA_015064695.1. Taxonomy (GTDB): domain Bacteria; phylum Bacillota; class Clostridia; order Oscillospirales; family CAG-272; genus CAMEON01. The sequence continues at coordinate 35,369 of SVRS01000003.1, forward strand.
TGGTATAATGGGCGTAGCATAAATGATCATACACCACCAATAAAGAAGGAGCTCCCTCATGAAATTTCAATCCCTTCCCCAAAACCAATGGCAAAAGATCTACCTCCCCGAGGCTACCTGCGCCTTTGATGCCCCCTACTGCATTCACGTCCGTCGGGGCGATCCCCGCCGTCTGCTGTTCTGGCTGGAAGGCGGCGGTGCCTCCTGGGACAGAGACAGCGCCAAATGGCCGGGCATTCCCGAGACGAGGGAGGTCTACAACCACCCCGGTCTGTTCTCGGTCATTGCCGACGAACACCCCGACAACGTCTCCATCCAAACGGGCGCTTGGAGCGGCCTCCTCTCTACCACCGAGGAAAATCCCCTGTCCAATTGGAGCATGGTCTACGTCTGCTACGCCACGGGGGATTTCCACACGGGAACGGCTGACCTGCACTTCACCGCCGCCGACGGAAGCGAGCGGATCCTCCACCACCACGGCTACCTCAACCTCCAAAAGGTTCTGAAGCTAACCCGAGAGCTGTTCCCTTCCGTGGAGCAACTGCTTGTAGCCGGAGAAAGCGCCGGCGCGTACGGCGTGGCGGCGGTCTCGGGAGACGTGATGGATGCCTTCCCCGCCTGTGCTGATGTAACCCTGCTCTGCGACAGTGCCCTCATGTCCCACGACTGGTCCGCAACCGTCCGCGACATCTGGCAGGCCCCGCCCCATATCGCAGATGCCGTCAAAAGCGAGAATTTCGTGGTGGATTGGTTCCGCGCCCTCCACGAAAAATACGGTGACAAGCCCCGCTACCTCTACACCTGCGGCCACAAGGATGAGACCCTGGTCACCTTCGGCCACTACCTGGACGACGGACGGTTCATACAAGACGAGACCTACTGCGAGATGTTCCGCCATGCCCTGGGACAGATGTGCGGTGAGCTCAAGGCCATCTCCCCTCGGTTTTCTGTGTATATCCACGACTTTGAGAAGGAAAAGTACGCCCCCGGAGTCAAGCACTGCATCTTCGCCAACGGGTGCTATACCGGGCAGAATATGGATGGGGTCACGCCCGTAAAGTGGCTGACGGACGCCATGATTGATCGTCTGTATGACGTGGGCGTGAGACTGGTGGAGGAATGAGCATAGGAGACCGAACACAGCTAACTAATTTAGGGGGACCTCTAAAAAGTTTCAAAAAACACCCAACCAAATCCCACCCCGCGCGACAGTAAGGGCAGAAAGGAGATATGACCGAATGACCGATCAAAAAAACCGATTATCTGCCGAGGAGATCCTCAATCACCCGTCCTTCGACGAGGCCTACCTGGAGCTGACCCGCTATGCTTACACCCGTACCCGCAACAGCGGGGAGGCTGAGGAGGTGGTGTCGGACACCGTACTGTCCTGGGTACAGGACGTGCGGGCCGGAAAGCAGATCGACAACCTGACGGGGTATCTGCATCGGGTATTTGAGCGGCGGCTGAGTGACCGCCTCCGCCGGCAGTACCGTCGAGAGGCAGAGCTTTGGGACGATGGAACCATCCTGGACAACATCCCTGACGAGAGCGACCCCGAGGAGCTTCCCACCGCCCTGCGGGAGGCTGAGGCGGTGCGCAAGGCCATCGGACGGCTGGCCGCTATCTATCGAGAGGTAGTCTACCGCCACTACATGAAGGGACAGGGCGTAGAGGAGATCGCCTCCGCCCTGGGAGTCCCCGTGGGGACCGTCAAGTTCCGCCTGTCCAACGGGCGGGGGCAGATGAAGGAGACCATTACCGCCCATTTGGAGGAGGATACCCACACCCATTCGGTCAAGAAGACTATGAACCAAAAGAAAAACAGCGTAACTGCCGACACAAGGCCTTATGCCGATGCGTCCTATGCGCCCAAGACCGTGACCATCGGTATTTGGGGCAACGAGGGAGGGCGCGGCGAGCCTTTCTGCTTCCTTCGTTCTCTGATCGCGCAAAATATCCTGGTGCTGGCTTATGAGAAACCCATCAGCATCCGAGACCTGTCGGAGGCGTTGGCCATCCCAACGCCCTACGTGGAATTTGAAGTGGAAAAACTGATCGACGGCGAACTGCTGGGCAAGACTACGGGGGGACTGATCTATACCCGCATCTATATGCGGACCCCCGAGGCCGGTTACGGCGACGTGGAGGCCCAGGAAAAATTGGCCGCCGAGATCGCGCCGATTCTGTGGCGCAGGATGGAGGAGCATTTGGCACCCCTGTGGGAGGACGAGACCTCTGCCACACGGACCTTTTCGGACAAGCAGACCGCCATTTTCCGACTCATGCTGGTGGAACAGATGCTGGGGAAGGTCATTTTCGACCCCGAAATGGATACGCGGAGTCCCGACGTGACCCCCATGGCCCGCCCCAACGGCGGTTGGTGGCTGGCGACGGGAACGGTGCATGAATACGGTCAGAAGCCCTACACGCACAAGTACAGCGGCTCGGGGCCCGTGAAGGTTAACCACGTAGCCTACCCCAAAAAGGAAGGGGATCGTCCCGAGCGAATAGCCATGATGCTGGATTACCAGTCCCTGTTCGGAGACGGCCACTGGCGGTACAACACCATGAAATATTCCTTTGGCCTGCAAGGAATATTGAAGTTCTACGCCTCGCTTTTCACCGATAAGGTCAAGCCCGAGGACGACCGTATCTATGAACTGATCCCCGAATTTGAGGACATGGGTGTCCTCCACCGCGCCGAGAGCGGCGAGATCAAGCCTGACATTCCTGCCCTGCCCTTTGTCGAGTGGGACCGTTGGGAGGCCGCATTGAACGCGCTTGTTCCGACTATGATGGAGGCCATCTCTGCCCCCATCAAAGCCCTGGTCCGGCGCACCGTCAACCGCGTTCCCGACCATGTGGACGGCCGTGAGGCCTACCTCCACGATGGCGCGCTCGGGTGTCTTATCCCCGCTACCATGAAGGTCCTGGCCGAGGACGGCTTGATTCCCAATGTGGTCATGGGCAAGACCCCCGTGATTCTGGTGGTCTATAACCCTTCATCGGATCGGAGGTGAGCCCCGTGACCAAGTTTTGGATCGCGCTGAACAGTTGGCTATGGTTCCTCTTGATCCCGACGGCCGTGGTGGCACTGGTTCTGGTAGTGCAGGTGATCCGTTTTCTCATTAAGCGGATACGATTGTGCATTCTGCTGAAAAGGGATAGCCGCAGGGGAATCGTGAACCTGCGCCCCTGCCGTCCCCTGTGGTGGCTGGCGGGGCCGCGCGGGAGCTGTGATCTTCTGCTTGACCTCAAAGACCCCGCAACAGGGCGGGTGTCCCACACCCTGGCGGTCAAGCTGATCCCTACGCTCATGCAAGGGACCGAATATAGCATCGGGGACATGGACCGCTGGCATACCAAGCTGAATTTTCTAATGCCCATGCCCTACGGAGTCCTGCGGCTGGATCTTGGGTATCGCAAGTGCCTCCCTCGTCCCGTGGAGCGGGTGTTCAGCCATGTTCCCGAGGGGGTTATCCGCGTGTATCTGTTCCATCCTCATCCCCATGCCCTGACACTGGGACGGCGGGGGAGCGGAAAAGGACGGGACAGGCGGGCTGTGGATGAATTGTCGGTTCCGATTTGGCATGAAGGAGTCCTGCTTCTGGACCTGGCGACTCTGCGGGATATGGCAACGTCGTGCGAGGAAAAGAGGGCGGGGGTGCTGTCACCGATTACTATCTAAAGGGAGCATCTGAGAAATTCTTTGGATGCAGAATATTTCAAGGTTCTCTGTGAATTTTTCTATTACCTAAAATCTCGGCAAAGCTCACCTATGAGGTTCCTTCTCCAAAAGCAGATGGCTCTCTTTCGCAAGATTTACAGAAAATTCTCACATTCCCTCTTGCCATATCGCAAAAAATATGGTATACTGTATAAGTTAATATGCAATTTCAAACTTTTATATTGTGAGGTACACATTGTGATCGTACAGTTGGAAGAAGCTAAGCATGAGCTGACGGGTATGAGACCCGATATTGAGGACCTGGGACAAGCACTCCGCGTTGAGTTTCTTGCCGCCAAGGCCGAGGAGCTGGAGCAGGAGACTCTTGCCCCCGATTTTTGGAGCAACCAGAGTAATTCCTCCAAGATCCTGCAGACCATCAAGCAGTACAAGGACACCGTGGACGGCTACAATGCTTTGGTTGCCCGTTTGGAGGATGCCATCGCCCTCTGCGAGATGTCCATTGAAGAAAATGACGAAAGCTCCCTGGAGGAAATTCAGGCCGAGCTGGAGGCCATCAAGACAGAGGCTGAGCATAAGCGCATTGAGGTTCTGATGTGCGGCGAATACGACGACAGCACCGCTATTGTCTCCTTCCACCCCGGCGCGGGCGGAACTGAAGCACAGGACTGGTGCCAGATGCTCTACCGCATGATCAACCGCTGGGCCGAGGGCAACGGCTTCAAGGTCAAGCTCTTGGAATGGCAGGACGGCGATGCCGCCGGTCTGAAATCCGCCACCATCACGGTGGAGGGTCCCCACGCCTACGGCTACCTCAAGAGCGAGCATGGCGTACACCGCCTGGTCCGCGTGTCCCCCTTTGATGCGGCGGGCAGACGGCAGACCTCCTTCGCCTCCATCGAGGTCATGCCCGAGTTCCCCGACCTGGACGAGGTGGAGCTTCGAGAGGACGAGTACGAGTTCATGGCCTACCACTCCAGCGGCGCGGGCGGTCAGAACATCAACAAGGTCTCCTCGGCGGTCCGTATCACCCACAAGGCCACGGGTATTGTGGTGGCTTGTCAGACCGAGCGCTCCCAGCTTCAGAACAAGGAGACGGCTCTGCGTATGCTGAAGGCCAAGCTGATGGATATTAAGATCCGCGAGCGTCTGGACACCATCGAGCAGGTCCAGGGTAACAAGAACAACATCGAGTGGGGCTCCCAGATCCGCTCCTACGTGTTCATGCCCTATACGCTGGTCAAGGACACTCGTACCGGCTACGAGGACGGCAACGTGGATGCAGTCATGGATGGACGCATTGACGGGTTTATCAACGCGTATTTGAAGCATATTACCAAGAACTGATTTTATAAGAAAATCACCCCGGTCAGAGCATCGTGTTTTTGATGCTTTGAGCCGGGGTGTTGTTTATCGCTCATTCGGTTGAATTTGGGAATCGATCATGTCCTTCAATTCGTTTACGTGCCTTTTATTTACCACAATTAGTAAAGATCGGAAGTGCAAACATCGATAGTAATGCCAGTGCCATATACGTTCCAATTGGACCTTTTCCTCCATTGCCGTCCATCACAGACCTACTATATAGATACACCAAAACCTCTATAAACGTATATCCACCTAAGATATAAGGCCATAATTTATAAGATAAAATATAGTTTTTTTCATTGCATATTTCTCCTTAAACATCGTGTTACAAATGCTTGATAAGGACTACAATACTGCGAGTATTACATATTACAAATAAATGCTTTCAATTCTTACTTCCGAATCAGTTTTCCATCAAACATTTTTTCGAAATCTTCGATAGTCCCTTGTACCAATAAATCTTTTTGACAAATAAAACGAAGATTTTTTTCAGTATGTATAAAATTGATTTGATACCATAAGCCATAGTCAATCACATATTCAACATCGTCTATCATTTGTACCCAATGGAAAGTTTCACCTATACTTTCCATGTGTCCATCATCGTGAATTATAATTTTTGATGGCAAAATAGAACTTTCGACGCCCTTAATATACGGAGACAACCCACAAAATGAGACAAATAAAAGAATAACAGGTACACACAGCCCCAGTGTCCAAAGCACCCCGATAGAAGTGAACATTGTCAAGGCAATAATCGTCGGAATTCCAATCAAACAACTACCTCCAATCGAAGCAAATAAAAGCAATTTCGACTCTCTTTTTTGCACGAATTTTTTGCATTGGCCAGTTGGGCGACCACTAAATACTATGAATGGGTGTTTGTCAAATTCAATCGTCATAAGATAGTTCCTCCTTTATTGTGCAGGATGACGTGAGTATGCGGGGGGTGTTTGAGGTGTCGGTTGCGCTATCGGCTCAAGTTCGGTTCCTTGCATTTCTATACCAAACAGAGGTGCGACAAAGCCCCCCTTGTTCTGATTATACCATATCTCCCCCCATTTGTCAACCCATATAGAAAAACTGCCCATATTCACCAAAAATTCACGCCTCTCCCCTGTCTTTTTTTCATAACCCCTTGCATTTTTCTCAAAAATGTTATATAATATAAGATGTATTTCTATAGACAGGAGCCAAACTGTGAAAAAACTGCGTATCGGGCTCATCGGCATCGGATTCATGGGAAAGACTCACCTGTGGTCGGTGCGGAATCTGCCCTTCTTCTATAAAACCGCCGAGCTGGGCTTTGAAGCCGAGGTCGCGGTGGTGTGCGCGTCCACTCCGGAGCGGGCGCAGGCCTTTGCCGCCGAGTACGGCATTCCCCGCACCGCGGCTACCCCCGAGGAGATCATCTCGGACCCTGATATTGACGTGATCGACATATGCACCCCCAATCCCCTCCACTATGAGGTGGCCAAGGCCGCTATCCTGGCAGGCAAGGCGGTGCTTTGCGAGAAGCCCTTGACGCTGACCGCTGCCGAGGCGGACGAGCTGGCCGCTCTGGCTGAACAGCGCGGGATAGTCTGCGGGACGGTATTCAACAACCGTTTCCTCGCCCCCATCATGCGGGCGCGACAGCTCATCGACGAGGGGAAACTGGGGCGGATATTGGGCTTTGAGTTTTCCTACAAGCATAATTCCTGCATCGACCCCGACCGTCGGGTGGGGTGGAAGCAGACTGCCGAGGGCGGCGGCGGCACATGGTACGATCTGGGTCCCCACGTGGTGGACCTCTGCCACTACCTCTGCGGGGAGCTGTCCTTCCTGGTAGGCAAGTCCCAGATCGCCTATCCCACCCATCTGAAGGCCGACGGCAGTGTGTGGCAGACCGATGCAGACGAGGCTTTCTACCTCATTTGCGGCACCCCCGAGGGGGCTATGGGCACCATCACGGTATCCAAGCTGACCCAGGGAGCCAACGATGAACTATCCTTTTCCATCAACGGAGAGCGTGGTTCCCTTTCGTTCTCCCTGATGGACCCCAATTTTCTGAATTTCTACGACGCTACCGCCGTTGGCTCGCCCATGGGTGGGGTTCGTGGCTACACCCGCATTGAGTGCGTGGGACGGTATCCCTTCCCCGCATCGGGCTTTCCTGCCATCAAGGCACCCCAGGGGTGGCTTCGCGGGCACATCGGGAGCATGGCGGCCTTCCTGTCCGCCGTGGCGGGACATACGCAATTTGCGCCCTCCTTCGGAGACGGAGCTTACGTACAGGCCATTTTGGAGGCCGCCGTCCGCAGTGACCGCGAGGGGCGGGAGGTGCGACTATGCTGACCGTGGGACTAACCGGTCCCAGCGGAGCAGGCAAAGGGGTGGTTGCTTCCCTGTTCGCTCGCTACGGAGTCCCCTCCATCGACACCGACGCAGTGTATCACGACCTGCTCGTCCCCCCCTCGGCCTGCCTGGACGAGCTGGTGGCGCGGTTTGGAGAGTCGGTTCTGACCGCTGACGGCAGGCTGGACCGCAAAGCCTTGGCGGCAGTGGTGTTTGCCTCAGGGCATGAAAATGACCTGCTTGATCTGAACCGCATCACCCATCGCCACGTGCTGGACGAGGCACGGAGACAGCTGACCGCATACAAGGCCCAGGGCAAGGCCGCCGTTCTGGTGGATGCCCCCCAGCTGTACGAGTCGGGGTTTGATACAGAGTGCGACTACGTGGTGGCGGTACTGGCTCCGCGAGACGTGCGGTTGAGCCGTATCGTAGCACGGGACGAGCTGGACGAGGCACGGGCTGCGGCGCGGATGGACGCGCAAAAGGATGACGACTTCTTCCGTCAGCATGCCGATGTGATTCTGATGAATGACGGAGAAATCCACGCCTTGGACGTTCAAATACAGGCGATGCTCCGTTGCTGGGAGGTGCTTTCATGAAATGGAATTGGAGAAATCCCTCAAGAGGCATCATGATTGCCCTTCTCGCGGTTATTGCCATCGGCTTGGGCTTTCTGACGGATTTCATCATCACTTGCTTTGAGAAAAACTCCTACCCGCAAAACTACGCGGAGTATGTGGAGACATATACTGAAGCATACGGTGTACCGGAATCCCTGGTATACGCTGTGATCCGTACTGAGAGCGGCTTTGATTCGGGTGTCGTGTCCTCAGCAGGTGCCGTCGGACTCATGCAACTCATGCCCGACACCTTCACCTGGCTGACCAATGAAATTTTGTTCGATCACTTGGAGTCCGGCATGCTCTACGATCCCGAAACCAACATCAAATACGGTACTTACTACCTGTCCCGTCTCTATGATCGCTACGGAGATTGGGAACTCGCTTTGGCCGCTTACAACGGAGGTCCCGGAAACGTGGACGAATGGTTAGCTGATCCCGCATATTCCGACGGCGAGGGCGGACTTTCGAAAATTCCCTTCCGCGAAACACGCCGATACGTCAAAAAGGTAACTGATGCGAGAGAGGTGTATGAGAGGCTGTATGAAAAGAACGAGGACTCCCTGAAAGAAACTGATTGAACCGCTGCTTCCATGCGAACAAAATATAACGAAAAGAGGATAAAAACATGTCCGAGAACACCAATATTGCCACCGAGCTGGAAACCAAGCTGGGCTATAAAAAAACCAATTTCTATGAAAAATCCGACGAGGCCGCCATCAAAGCTGCCTACGATTATGCTCCCGGCTATATGAAATATCTGGACGATGCCAAGACCGAGCGGGAGGCTGTGACGGTTTCCATCGCCATGGCCGAAAAGGAGGGCTATATTCCCTACACCTTCGGCATGGAGCTGAAGGTCGGTGGGAAATACTACTACAACAACCGAGGCCGTAACCTGTACCTGTTCCGCGTAGGCTCTGAGCCCATTAACAACGGCATACGCATCGCGGCGGCCCACATCGACAATCCCCGCATCGACGTCAAGCAGTCCCCCCTCTATGAGGATGGCGGCATGGCTTTCTTCAAGACCCGCTACTACGGCGGTATCCGCAAATACCAGTGGGTGACCATTCCTCTGGCACTCCACGGCGTGGTTGTGAAGGCAGACGGCGAGGTGGTCAACGTGGTGATCGGTGAAGCCCCCTCCGACCCCGTCATTTATATCAACGATCTCCTCCCCCACCTGGCACAGGATCAATCAGCCAAGCCTCTGGGTAAGGCGATCCCTGCCGAAAATCTGAATCTGCTCCTCGGCACTCGTCCCTACCCCGGTCTGGAGGGCGGCAACGCCATTCGCTTGAACATTCTGTCCATGCTCAACGAGAAGTACGGCATCACCGAGGAGGATTTCCTGTCGGCTGATCTGTCTGCCGTTCCTGCCGACAAGGCCCGTGACGTAGGACTGGACCGTTCTCTGATCGGCGCGTACGGTCACGATGACCGCGTCTGCGCGTACCCCTCCATGACCGCGCTGTTCGGCACCGACGATTCGACTCACACCTCCATGGTCATTCTGGCCGACAAGGAGGAGATTGGCTCCGACGGCAACACGGGTATGCAGTGCGAGCTGATGACCGATCTGATCGAGGAGATTACCCGCGCCCTGGGCGGAAACTTCGCCACCGTGAAGGCCAACTCCAAGTGCATCTCCTCCGACGTGACCGCTTGCTTTGATCCCAACTTTGCCGAGGTCTTTGACCGCCGTAACGTCTCCATGCTCAACTGCGGTGTGGCCATGTCCAAGTACACGGGTCACGGCGGCAAGGTGGGCACCAACGACGCTCCCGCCGAGTACGTAGCCTGGATCCGCAAGATCATGGCTGAGGCCGGTGTCATCTGGCAGGCCGGCGATATGGGCAAGACCGACGTAGGCGGCGGCGGAACCGTTGCCAAGTTCATCGCCAAGCACAACATCGAGACCGTGGACCTCGGTGTCCCCGTCATCGCCATGCACGCTCCCTACGAGGTCATCTCCAAGGCTGACCTCTACACCGCTCACCTGGCCTTCGAGGCTTTCTTCAGAGCGTAAGAGGACGAGGGGCTTTGCCCCTGACCCCACTCAAGGGACCTTTGAAAAAGTCCCTTGAGAATCCCCAAAACTTTTAATAAGTTCTTATATTGTTTTAAAGTTTTAGAAGTTCTCAGAACCCTTTTTCTGCACTGCCTGCAGTGCGGGGTTCATAAGCCGTCGGAGGCACGCTCCCCGCTTTTCCCGCTTTCCCCGCTCTCCCATCTCCCCACGAAAGGACCCCCTTATGTTTGAAAAACTCATTCCCGTCGTTGCGAAATTTGAGGATATTGAATTTCGTCTGTCCCTGCCCGAGACGTCCTCTGACCCTGCGGTCTATACGGCTCTGATCAAGGAATATCACAATCTGACTCCCCTTGTGGAGGCCTACCGCCTGTATCGGGGACTGGAGGATGCCCGCGCCGAGGCTTTGGAGTTGTCCACCATGGCGGACGACCCCGAGCTGAGAGATTTGGCTCAAGACGAGGCCGAGATGCTCAAGGGCAAGCTGGCGGAGGCAGCTGAGGAATTGCAGAAGCTGCTCATTCCCAAGGACCCCGAGGACGATTGCTCGGTCATCGTGGAGCTTCGCGCGGGAACGGGAGGCGAGGAGGCGGCGCTGTTCGCGGCAGACTTGTTCCGCATGTACAGCATGTATGCCCAGGCCCAGGGCTTCAAGGTCAACATCACCTCCGCCACCGAGACCGAGCTGGGAGGCTTCCGCGAGGTGACCTTCCTGGTGGAGGGCAAGGGGGCTTACTCCCGCTTCAAGTTCGAGTCGGGGGTCCACCGCGTCCAACGGGTCCCCGCCACCGAGTCCCAGGGGCGGATACAGACCTCCGCCGCCACCGTGGCGGTGCTTCCCGAGGTAGAGGATGTGGAGATTGAGATCAAGGACTCCGACCTGGTCTACGAATCCTGCAAGTCGAGCGGTGCGGGCGGTCAGCACATCAACAAGACCGAGTCCGCCGTCCGCCTGACCCACAAGCCTACGGGCATCGTCATTGAATGTCAGCAGGAGCGGTCGCAGTTCCAAAACAAGGATAAAGCGCTGGAGATGCTGAAGGCCAAGCTCTACCACATCAAAAAGGCCGAGCAAGACGAGGCGCGGGCCTCGGCACGCAAGTCCCAGGTAGGTTCGGGAGACCGCAGTGAGAAGATCCGTACCTACAACTACCCCCAAAGCCGTGTGACCGACCACCGCATCGGTTTTTCCATCTACGATCTGGACGGGTTCATGAACGGAAACATCTCCCCCATGATCGAGGCGCTGACCGCCGCCGATACGGCAGAAAAACTCAAAGAGCAGGACACAGAATGACTATGCAGACCAAGGTTATCAAGATCACGGATCCCGCGGAATCCGCTACTGATCTCAAGGAAGCCGCCCGCATCCTCCGTGAGGGAGGGCTGGTGGTGTTTCCCACCGAGACGGTATACGGTCTCGGCGGCAACGGACTGTCCCAAAGCTCGGCGGAGAAGATCTACGCCGCCAAGGGCCGTCCCTCCAACAATCCCCTCATCATTCACGTTCACGACCCCGCCGAGGCGGACAAATACGCCCACGCGGGCGACCTGTACGACCGTCTGGCGGCGGCCTTCATGCCGGGGCCTCTGACGGTGATCCTCCCCAAAAGAGAGTGCATTCCCTACGCCACCACGGGAGGTCTTGACACCGTAGCGGTGCGCTGTCCCGACCATCCCATCGCCCAAGCCCTTCTGAAGGAATGCGGCGACTTCCCCGTGGCTGCTCCCTCGGCCAACCTGTCGGGTAAGCCCTCCCCCACCGTAGCCGAGCACGTCATTACCGATCTGTCGGGCAGAGTGGACATGATCATCGACGGCGGGGAGAGCGACATCGGTCTGGAATCCACCATTGTGAGTATCGATCACGATCATGAGGGGGAGTATCTGACCCTGCTCCGCCCCGGCGCCATCACCGCCGACGCGCTGACCTGCGTATGCGAGCGGGTGGTCATCGCCTCCGCCGTTCTGGAGCAGCTCAAGGAAGGTGAGCGCCCCCTGTCCCCCGGCATGATGTACAAGCATTACGCCCCCTCCACTCCGCTGGTGCTGCTGGACGGCACCCCCGAGGACGTACTGGCATTTCTGCAGAAGGAGCAGGCAGACAGATCCTGCGCCATTCTCTGCTATTTTGAGGAGATGCCCCACCTGAAGCATGAGAATCTTTTCCCCGTGGGCGGAAAGGACGATCTCGCCACCCAAGCCCATACTCTGTTTTCCCTCCTCCGCGAGGCTGACAAGGCGGGCGCATCCATCATGTACGCCCATCTGCCCCCCCTCGACGGATTGGGGCTTGCGTTGTACAACCGCATGATCCGGGCGGCGGCGCATACCATTCTTCAGGTGCCCTGAAGGGGTATCTGAAGAATGGGGTGAAATCCACGCTATGCGTGGGTGAAATTTCCGCTTCGCAGAAGTGAAATTCGCGCTATGCGCGAGTGAAATCTTTGCCTTTGGCAAAGGCGGATGAAGGTTTTGCAATGCAAAACCTATTTAATTTGTATACTGGTTTCGATTTAGATTTAAGAATAGGATTTTAGAATATGGCTAAGAAGAAGAAAGCATCTGTGATCGAAGAATTACCGCCGGCTCCGATTCGGTATCAGCCCATCACCGAGACGCTGGAGACCAACTACATGCCCTACGTCATGACGGTCATTGTCTCCCGCGCCATTCCCGAGATCGACGGGTTTAAGCCCTCTCACCGCAAGCTCCTTTATACCATGTACAAGATGGGTCTGATGAATGGGCCTCGGGTCAAATCTGCCACCATTGCAGGTCGTACCATGGCCATTCATCCCCACGGCGATGCGGGTATTTACGAGACCATGGTACGCCTCACGCGGGACTACGAGGCTCTGCTCCACCCCTTCGTGGACTCCAAGGGTGCTTTCGGTAAACAGTATTCCTCCAACATGAAGGCCTCCGCCCCTCGTTACACCGAGGCGCGTTTGGAATCCTTCTGTAATGAGATATTCAAAGGCATCGATAAGGATGCCGTAGAAATGGTGGACAATTATGACGGCACCATGCAGGAGCCGGTCCTGCTCCCCACCACCTTCCCCAATGTCCTGGTAACCCCCAACATGGGTATTGCCGTAGGCATGGCCTCCAACATCTGCCCCTTCAACTTAGCCGAGGTCTGCGACGGCACCATCGCCATGCTCAAAAAGCCCGGCATCTCAACCGAGCGGCTCATGGAGCTGATCAAGGGTCCCGACTTTCCCGGAGGCGGTCTCCTGATCTATGACCGAACCCAAATGAAACAGGTCTTTGAGACGGGCGTAGGCCCTGTGCGGCTTCGCGCACGCTACCGCTACGACAAGGAAGCCAATTGCATTGATATTTTGCAGATACCTTACTCTACCACTATCGAGCAGATCATCGACAAGATCGCAGATCTGGTCAAATCGGGCTCCCTCAAGGAGGTCACCGACTTCCGTGATGAGATCGACCTGTCGGGCTTCAAGCTGACCCTGGATCTCCGCAAGGGCGTGGATCCGGACAAGCTCATGACCAAGCTTTTCAAGGTCACTCCCCTGGAGGACAGCTTCAAATGCAATTTCAACATTCTCATTGACTCGGCCCCCCGTCAGATGGGTATTGCCGAGATCCTGCGGGAGTGGATCTTCTTCCGCATGGGATGTGTACGGCGTGAGCTGACTTTTGACCTGAGCAAGAAGCGGGACAAGCTCCATCTTCTGGAGGCTTTGGCCAAGGTGCTTCTGGACATTGATCTGGCCATCCGCATCATCCGCAAGACCGAGAAGGAGGAGGAGGTCATTCCCTCTCTGATGACGGGCTTCGACATCGACGAGGTACAAGCCAACTACATCGCTGAAATCAAGCTTCGTCACCTCAACCGAGAGTACATCCTCAACCGCATTGCGGAAATGGAAAATCTCCGCCGTGAAATCGCCGAGTTGGAGGACATTTTGGGAGACGAGTTGAAGATCAAAGCCTACATTGCCGCTCAACTCACCGAGATCAAGAAGAAATACGGCAAGCCCCGTATCACCCAGATCATGGATGCAGGCGAGATCAAGGTATATAACGAAGACGAATCGGTAGAAAATTACCCCGTCAAGCTTCTGTTTACCAGCGAAGGCTACTTCAAGAAGATTGCTGTTACTCCTCGTACGCAGTTCTCTATTGACGATCAGAAAATGAAGGACGGCGACAGCATTATCAAAGTGCTGGATGCCGAAAACAAGGATGAATTGGTCTTCTTTACCGACAAATGTCAGGTATACCGCTCCTCGGTCAATGACTTCGATGCTTTGAAATCCTCGGCTATGGGTGACTATCTCCCCACCAAGCTCAAAATGGACGAGGGTGAGCGTCCCGTTTATATGGAGCTTCGAAACAGCTACCCCGAGGGAGAAAACTATATTTTCCTGTTTGAGAACGGTAAAGGTGTCCGCGTTCCTGTCACCGCCTACGTCACAAAGGGTAACCGCCGCAAGCTAACCGGTGCTTACTCGGATGCGTCTCCTCTGGTCGCTATATTTAAGGATACCGACAAGCATCCCACCGACATTCTGCTGATCTCCTCGGCCGACCGCGCCATTCTCATTAAGTCCTCCCTCATTCCCCTCAAGACCACTCGTACCTCAGGCGGTGTTCAGCTCATGAACGTCAACGTCAAGAAGGGACATACCTTGGCCAAGGCCGTCACGGATTTTGAAGGTCGTTATCAAAACGTCAAGTCCTACCGAAAGTTAAAGATCCCTGCCTCGGGTACGCTGCTTGAGGAAAAAAACATTGAAATCCAACAGATCAAAATCGATACCTAAAAGGAGATATTCGCTATGAATAACAAGAATAAGCTTGCCGCCCGCATTATGGCTATTGTTCTCAGTGTCCTCATGCTGGGCTCCGGCGTGACCCTCATCATCAGCCTTCTGATCCAGCTCATCACCGGATAAGGAACGGTAAAATATTAAGCCCATCAAAGCCCCTCAAAGGACGGGTTGAATCCCGTCCTTTGGTATTTTTGAGATCATCCCGAACCAGATGCATATCCTCCGCATAGAATTTGAGTGGCAGGGTAGTAAAAAAAGCATTTTCCGGTTATGCTATATACCAGGGCTTGTTTGAAAAAACAGCCTTCCTTCGGGATGCCCAAAAAGCGGATCTTTTTCCGCATAACCGTGCCGTTTTTTCTTGAAATACGGCCTGTATTCCTGCGAAAAATCGGCTTGTTCTGTGAAATAATTTCTCGCTTTGGGTCATGCTGTTATTTTTCAAACAAGCTCTGAGCTATTTTACAGGCTTCCCGAAAAGAAAGGATTCCGTATATGACCATCCGCATCCCCGCTGAATACGACGGCAGACTACTCCGATCCTACTTAAAATTGACCCTGGGGCTTTCTACAGCCGTACTGGCATCACTAAAAAATAACGAGCAGGGTATCCTCGTCAATGGGCGTCGCGTGACCGTTCGCTATGTTCTGAGGGCGGGAGATTTGCTGGAGCTGCAGGATCGGGATACCGAAGAAAATGCAACCGATCACGTCATCCCCTGCCGCCTTCCTCTGTCCGTTCTCTACGAGGACGACCACGTCATCGTATTGAATAAGCCTGCCGATATGCCGACCCATCCCTCCCATGGTCACTTATGCGATACGCTGGCCAACGCCTTGGCCTATCGGTATGCCGAAGCCTCGGAGCCCTTCGTGTTCCGCCCCTTGGGACGGTTGGATCGAAACACCAGCGGTATCGTGATTGCAGGCAAAACAAGGGCTGCCTCGGGTTGTCTCGGCCGTTCTCTCAAAAATGGGAACGTGACCAAACGCTACGTAGCCATTCTGCAAGGAGAAATGCCTCTCGACGGATTGACGCATACCCTGGAGGCTCCCCTTCTCCATCCCACCGATACCGGGATCCGCCGAACCGTTGCAGAGCCGGGCACAGAGAGTGCCGTATACGCCAAAACCCTGTACCGGGTTCTGGCGGTAGGGGGAGGACACACCCTGGTTCTCTGTCAGCCCGTAACGGGACGGACTCACCAGCTTCGCGCACATTTTTCCTACCTGGGCTACCCCATTTTGGGTGACGACATCTACGGAATGACTTCTCCCTTGATCAACCGTCACGCCCTGCACGCCCTCTCCCTCTCCTTCCCGCTTCCCTTTTCCCTCATGGATGCCGCGCGAGAGGATACTCCTGCCCCCCTCACCGGAGCGTGCCCTGAACATCCTCTGAATCTTCCCACCCCCGACGGCTATCTCCACACGTGGGCGCCCTTGCCCGATGACATGGCCCTCCTGCTGGATCAATTCTTCCCCACCGCCCCCATTCCCAAGGAACATCCGACCGTTCGTAATCTGCTCTGCCTTTATCCCATAGCTAATTGATCCGTATCACCGACTCCCACAGAAACACAAACAAAGCCCTTACAATTTTTATGAAAAAAAACGTTATGAATCAAAAAAACAACGTTCCCTCCGAGAATGCCCCACGGCCGCCGAAGGCCTGCATTTCCGCCGCTGAATTCGCCGCACTCCCATCTGACCAAAAGTCGGCCTACCGCCCCGTAGACGCCAAATATGAGCGTCTGCCGCTGATCTGCATCATTCTGTACGGCATTGCCGCGCTCTGCATCATCCTTTATATTGCCATGATGAACAGCACTGCCTTTGCCGATTGGTTCAACGAAACAGTCAGCGCCGCCTTGCGGGTTCTTTTCGCCACGCTTACCGATTGGCTTCCCTTTTCGCTGGGCGAAATGACCCTTTGGATGCTCCCCTTGATCCTGTTTTTGGTATTGCGCCATGCCATCCGCCACCGTTGCGATACTTGGCGTGCAGCGGTCGTATACGTACTCATGCTGCTTTCCGCCGTTGTGACCCTATTCTCGGTATTCGTGCTGAATTTTGCCGCAGGATATCGAGGTAGCTCCCTGGACCAAAAGCTGGAGCTGGATCGGCAAAAGGTTTCGGCCGAGGAGCTTTACGATACGGCCGTGATCATGATCGATGCCATCAACGGAGTCACCGCCGAAATCGATTTTCGACCCGAGGATTTTTCCGTCATGCCCTACTCGTTGGCCGAAATGAACGACAAATTAGCCGCGGCATACGGAAATTTTGCCGAGCAGCATAGATTCATCACCCATGTGAACAGCCGTGTAAAGCCCGTTATGGCCAGCGAAGTGATGTCCTATATGCACATCACGGGCGTCTATTCTTTCTTCACGGGAGAGGCAAATATCAACGTCAATTTTCCTGACTACACCATTCCCTACACCGCCGCCCACGAGTTAGCACACCAACGGGGTATCGCAAGAGAGGA
Source organism: Oscillospiraceae bacterium (assembly GCA_015064695.1). GTDB lineage: Bacteria > Bacillota > Clostridia > Oscillospirales > CAG-272 > CAMEON01. The sequence goes on from SVRS01000003.1 coordinate 52,713, forward strand.
CGAGGCAAATTTCGTGGCGTTCCTTGTCTGTATCGGGTCGGAGGATCCCTATATCCGCTATAGCGGCTACCTGAATGTTTATGAATACGTGGCAAACGCCCTGTATAAAGCAGATCGGGAATTATACTACAAGGCCGTTGCCCACCTCCATAGCGAGGTCAAATCCGAAATGACCGCCTACAACCGGTTCTATGACAAGTATCGGGAATCCACCGTCAGCCAGGTATCCGGGAGCATCAACAATTCCTACCTGCAAAGCCAAGGAACGCCCGGAACCAAAAGCTACGGCATGGTCGTGGACCTGGCAGTTGCTTATTACAAGCTCCCGAACAAATGAAGGAAACGGCACCTTCGGCTTATCGTGCAAGGCATATTTCCCGAGGGTGACGGAATCCCGACAACAAAAAAGACTGAAGGACCGCGCAAACGTTTTTCCTCTTCTTCAGTCTTTTTCAATGTAAATATTTTGTTAATACTTTGTTCTTCTACTTGCCAAAAATATACAAATATGTTATGATTATAGTGATATAAACCCACAAATTCATCTATTTTTGGTACATTATTGTTTGTTTATGCCGAAAAAACGAATCTCTTGACCGATCTTACATGCCCCCTCGGTTCCATGGCTCGCCTTTCGGTTTTTGTGTTGTACAGATCCGACATTCATCGCCCTTTTACTACATAGAAAGATCGATTTGTGTCCGTCCTTCGCGGCGTTCACAACGAATATAGAACATGGAAAAATTGTTTGTCCAAGGCGGCCGCCGTTTAAGCGGCTCCATTTCAATCAGCGGCATGAAAAACGCCGCGCTTCCCATTCTGTTCGCCTGCGGATTGTGCTGTGAGCCCTGCACCATTCACAATGTTCCCGATGTCAGCGACATTGCAAATACCCTGGAGATCCTGGCGGCTATGGGTTGTGAAATCCGTCATCTCGGCCCGAACTCCGTGGAGATCAACGGAGCGAACTTTCGCGTTGGCACCTCTCCCGACCGTTTGGTCGAAAAAATTCGCGCCTCCTCTTACCTCATGGGCGTAGAATTGGGCCGCGAGGGCAAAACACGCATCGCCTATCCGGGCGGTTGTAAGTTCGGCTCGGCCCGCCCCCTGAACTACCATACCCGCGCCTTTGAGATCATGGGCGCAGAAATGGAGGTATCCGGTCAGGGCTTCTATGGCGAAGCGCCCGGCGGTCTTCACGAGGGCAAGATTATTTTGGATATGGCCTCGGTAGGTGCGACCATCAATATTATCCTGGCGGCAACTCTGACTCCCGGCACGACCATCATCGGGAACGCAGCACGGGAGCCTCACATCGTCGCTTTGGCAAACTTCCTCAACATGTGCGGCGGTAAAATCCTGGGCGCCGGCACCTCGGAAATCCGTATTGATGGTGTCCGCAAGCTTCACGGCTGTACCTACACCATAATACCCGACATGATCGAGGCAGGTACCTATATGTGTGCCGTGGCGGGCACAGGCGGATGTGTGACCTTAACAGATGTGATTCCCAAACACCTGGAATCCATCATCAGCAAGCTTTCTGAAATGGGCGCCGACATTGAGATTGGAGAGGACACCCTCCGCATCTCATCCAACGGTGTGTTGAAGGGAACTCAGATCACCACAGCCATCTATCCCGGTTTTCCCACGGATATGCAGCCTCAGTTTGGTGTTCTGCTCTGCGTGGCGCAGGGTATGAGTACCATCAATGAGAAGATTTGGGATAACCGCTTTGCCTACCTTGACGAGCTGGTGCGCATGGGCATTACCGTTTCCCGCACCTCCAGCACCGCCTGGTTTCCCGGGAATCAAAAGCTTTTCGGCTCCTCAGTAGCCGCTACCGATCTGCGTGGCGGAGCGGCTATGGTCATTGCGGGACTCATGGCCGACGGCATCACTGAGATTTCCCATCCTGAGTATATTGATCGTGGATACGACAATCTTATCGGAAAGCTTCAAGCGCTGGGCGCCGTAATCGAGCGACGGGAGATTTGTACCGAAAATGCCGCATCCATTGTAAAAACGAATTCGTAAACCTATCCCCATTCTCCGGCCACCACACGAAGAATGGGGATTTTGTTCAACAAAAGCATCGGAGGTTTTATTATGTTCCAAGAAAAACGCATTCTGGCCGTGCTGCTCTCGGCGTTGCTGATCCTTCCCTGCGTGGCCTGCGCCAATGGAAACGATCCGTCAAGAGAAACTAATGGCATCTTCACGACCGCTGATTCCGAAAACGACTCCGAGTTTTTCCCCAACGTTGAAAAGCAGGACTACCATGGAGAAACCTTTTGCATGGCCGGCACCGGCGGAGGAGGCGATTGGTACTTGGCTGACGAATATAAGGCCTCCGACGGAAATATCCATGTGCTCAACAATACCATCTATGAGATGAACACCTTGATTGAGGATCATTTAAACGTAGAGCTGGTGAGCGGTAAATCAGCCGGTGTCCCCGTGGAAACCGCGATCATGTCCGGCGATGATATCTATCAAGCCCTCGTGCAACACGCCTATTTTGAAGTGGCTCCCTACATCAGCCGAAATTTTGTCATAGATATGAACGAGCTGGACGCGTTGGATTTCAGCCAGTTTTACTGGAACGGTGATACCATTGAAGAATTGAGCATCAACGACCACGTCTACGTGGCTGTGGGCGACATCTGCCAAAGCGAGATCCACATGATCTACACCAACAAGGACTTGATGGCCACCGCCAATATCAAAATGCCCTACGATCAAGTTCGCAACGGCGAATGGACCTTCGATGCGTTGACCGCCATGACCGCCAACCTCTACGTAGACGACGGTGACGGCCAACAGAACAATAAGGACATCTACGGCTTCGCGGGAAGCTGGGCCGACTGGGGTGCCGTCCTCCCCCAAGCCGCCGATACCTTCGTGGCCTCAAAAAATTCCGACGGTGGTTTTGATCTGACACTTTACAGCGACCGCACAGCGGAATTTTACGAAAAAGTATTCGCCTGGACGCAGGATGAGAGTGTCCGAATCTGGTTCTATGGTGCGCCCGAGGGTGATTCGGTGGACTTCGCAAGCAACCAGGTCTATCTACACGGCAGCACCCTGGGCACCAAGTATCTGAGCGTGGATTTCAAGCTGGGTATCCTACCCATGCCCAAGTATGATGTTGCCCAGGAAAACTACTCCCACGTCAACTGGGGCGACGAGATTTTAGTTCCAACCACGGTCAAGAACCGGGATATGGTGGGTCAGGTGCTGGAGCTGATGAGCTTTTACAGCGGCACTATGGTGCGAGAGAAATACTACGACGAGGTGCTTCAGCTCCGGGTCTCCGAAGCACCCGACGACCGCGATATGGTGGAGCTGATCTACAATACCATCGTCTACGACCCCGGCATGGTCTATGCCCATGCAGGCGGAAGCGAAACGGGTTCCATCTATCCGCTGATCTATACGTTCTATTTCTGTATACAAGACAAAAAACCCAACATTACTTCCTACTATCAATCCTATGCCAAGCCTGCTCAGAAGCAGATCGACACATTGATCAAAAAGGTATTCCAACGGTCTTAACGACCGAAAAGGGCTTTCTCGATAGGTTGTCCCCGATTTGAAAAATTGAGTGAGCTCGGAGACTACCTTGAGCGGCTGAAGATCATCGAATGGAAATTCTACAATCGTTTTCTCTGAGAGGTAATCTTCGGCTATAACGGCAGAGATGGAGTTGTAACCGATGATAACGGTCTCATTTATATGAGAGCACGTTATTACTCGCCTGAGATGAAACGATTCATCAATGCGGATATTATTCCCGGCAGACTGTCTAATGCAGTAACCCTTAACCGTTTTGCTTATGCTAACGGCAATCCGGTTTCCTTGGTGGATCCGTTCGGTTTGAGTGCGGAAAGAAACGTAGAATCAAACACTCCTTCTCCTAATTATACACAGGCAGTATTCGTTTCCAATTTTAATTATCTGTTTCCGATCAACATTACTGGACACACACAACTTTATTTTTGGGATGACAATAATAAAAAATGGTATATCACAGAATTTACTGGTTCAGACAAATCAACTGCAAAGGTCATTTTTAAGGAAGCCGCTCCTCCAATGTACGACGTCACGACAGGTCAATGCAACAAAGATATTGACGGGATCAATTATGTCGTTTTAACTGGTAATTTTAATGATAGTGTTGCATTAGCAGAAGCTTATAAGTCTAATGGCTTTGGGAGATATAACTTCTTATTCCATAACTGCGCCGATTATACGAATGAGCTCTTGGATGTAGCTAACATTGATGGGATGTCAAGCCAAATACTTAGTGAAGGAATCACTTTCCCATCAAAACCAATATCGATTCCGGTATTAAGGGAAATTGAACTCTCCGTTTCAGATGCAGTAGATTCGGGCATCGAATGGGCGAGTGACGGTCTCGTTGATCTTGGAAATTCAATGAAAGGTTCAAACATTGTCGGGGATGTTGTAGGATCTGCTTTGGTCGGAACCGGAAACTTTATCGACGGTGCTACCAACTTTGTTGGTGACGCGATAGATGTTGTAACCGGTGTCGCCGGTGAATTTGTTGATGATGTTAAGGATGTTGTAGCAACAGTAACCAATGCTATTGCCGACGGGGCTCAAGCCGCTTGGGAGTGGATTTCTTTTTGGGATTAAAGCTTTTAGATAATAATTCAATATTGCAAAAACATAGATGAAAACAGTCAATTATAAGGAGGCATGCGGATTAATGAAAAAAATTATTGCTTTTGGTATAACGTGCATTTTTCTGTGTCTTTTCAGTTCTTGTACAACTTACAAAAATATTACTTTCATTGAAAATGATGGCGAAGAATATTTATTGTATCAAGACAAAAAGTATTATGAAACCCCCATTTTTAACGTAACAAAAAATTATGGAATAAAAAACGAAAATGACACCGAATTAGGTTGGTATTACAGTTGCCCATTTTCTACTCGGTTTTATTCCGAAAACTTGGAAAGCCCAATTTTTATATACACAATCGGCAGTGATACAAGCGTGTATCTTAGAGAAGACTATGAATATTCAACTGATACTTTCGTAGTAGAAGAAACATGTGCCGAGATCATTTGGAAAGATATTTTTAGTAGCGAAAAAAACGATGTTCAATTTTCGAACCCAATTGCAGTAACTCTATACTCAAAACAATATCCTCGTATAAAAACCTCTTTAGTACTATCGTTTGTTGATGAGAAATGGTATATACGTTATTCTGATTCTCAAGAAATATGGATTCCATCAGATGAATTCTTGAAAATTCTTTCTGACAACGGAATTATTTAAAAACACAACTGTTCAGCCGCACTTTCGGGTGCGGCTGTTTTTTCTTGGTACTTGCAAATTCGACCAAAATGTGTTATACTTATGACGGCCTCAGTAGAGTAACATCAAGAACCATTAAGAATCTTGATGATGATTCTGTAATTTCTACTGAGACGTTCACGTATGATGCCGCAAGTAATATTACAGGCGCTTCTACTGATACGAGCCTTGTTTATGATACAACCAATAGACTTACCTCGTATAACGGTAATACAGTAACGTATGACCTTGACGGCAATATGCTGTCTAACGGTACAATTACCTGTACTTATGACTCGGCAAACAGACTCGTTTCTGCGGGAGGTCATACCTACACTTACAACGCTGAAGACGTAAGAATTCGTAACCTTTAACAAACTTATATAGCTTCGCTCTCACCTATATTATAGCACAAAAAAACGCAGAAAATCAATCTGCGTTTTCTGCTTTTCCTGTCGGTAGGTAATGTACTCCAAAGCTGTCCTTTCGGGTACGTCCCTATTGAGATAGCCCTTTTTGGCGTATTTTTTTACGGAGAGCGTGCCTCCGGTGGTTTAAGGGTCTTTGGGAAACCTCCTTGCTTTGTTCGGGGCAAATTCGTCTGCGGCGAAGTCCGCAAGTCCCTTAAGAATCCCTAAAACCTTCAGAACATAAGCCAAATACTTTTTTGAAGGTTTTGGGAGATCCCCAAGAACCTTTTTTCAAAAAGGTTCTTGGGGCGCCGGAGGGATGCTCTCCCGTTCTTACTTGATCTCCTCAAAATCTGCCGCACCGTGCTTGCAGAGGGGGCAGACGATGTCCTCGGGGAGCTCGTCGCCCTCATAGACGTAGCCGCAGATCTTGCAGACGTAGCCCTTCTTGCCCTCGGTCTCGGGCTTGGGCTTGACGTTGGCGTGGTAGTAGGCGTAGGTCATGGTTTCGGCGTCCGAGATGACGCGGGCCTCGGTGACCGAGCAGATGAACATACCGTGAGTGTCGAGGTCCACGTACTGGTCAACCGTCAGGGACATGAAGGCGTTGATATAGCGAGGCAGGAAGACCAGACCGTTATCGGAACGGAGGGGTGTGCAGTCGGCAAACTTGTCCACGTTGCGGCCGCTTTGGAATCCGAAGGTCTCAAAGACCTTGAAGGGGGCGTCCACGGTAAGGCAGTTGATATTCATTTTGCCGGTCTGCTTGATGACATGGTGGGAGTAGTTCTCCTTATTGATGGTCACGGCGATGCGGTTGGGTGTGTTGGTGACCTGGGTAACCGTATTCACGATGAGGCCGTTATCCTTCTTGCCGTCGTTGCAGGTGACTACGTAGAGGCCGTAGCCGATCTTGAAGAGAGCGGTCATGTCACTCTTGTTGGCGGTCTCATCCTGCATGGCCAGGTACTCGCGGCAAAGCTCGTCGGCCAGGGCGTTCAGCTGGGCGGTGCTGTCATCGTTCAGGGCGGACATGATCTTGACGGTGTTCTCAGTGTAAGTGAGATTCTTGGACTTCTCCAGCATCCCCTTCATGACCTTGGTGGCCTGGGGAGCCCAGGAGCCGTTTTCGATGAAGGCGACGGTACGGTTAGAGAAATTGCGCTCGGTGAGGTGATTGATGAATTCCCGCATGAAGGGGAAGATCTCGGCGTTGTAGGTGGTGGTTGCCAGCACCAGCTTGGAGTAGCGGAAGGCATCCTCGACGGCCTCGGCCATATCACAGCGGGCCAGATCGTTGACCACGACCTTGGGGCAGCCGTTGGCCTTCAGCTTGTCCGCCAGTTTGAGGACAGCCTTTTTGGTGTTACCGTAGACCGAGGTGTAGGCGATGACGATGCCCTCCTCCTCAGGCTGGTAGGAGGACCAGGTGTTATAGAGGTTCAGGTAGTAGCCCAGATTCTCGGTGAGGATGGGGCCGTGGAGGGGGCAGATGGTCTGAATATCCAGGCCTGCGGCCTTCTTAAGCAGGGCCTGGACCTGAGCGCCATACTTCCCTACGATACCGATGTAGTAACGGCGAGCCTCGCAGGCCCAGTCCTCCTCCACGTCCAGGGCACCGAACTTACCGAAGCCGTCGGCTGAGAACAGAACCTTGTCGGTGGAATCGTAGGTCACAATAACCTCGGGCCAGTGAACCATGGGTGCGGTAACGAAGGTGAGGGTGTGCTTACCCAGGCAGAGGGTGTCGCCCTCGCCCACGGTCATGCCGTTCTCAGCGAAATCCTTGCCGAAGAAGTTCTTCATCATGGTGAAGGCCTTGGCGGAGGAGACCACCACGGTATCGGGGTAGGCCTTGAGGAAGTTGACGATGTTGGCCGAGTGATCGGGCTCCATGTGCTGGACGATGAGGAAGTTGGGCTTGCGGCCGCCCAGGGTGTTCTGGATATTATCCAGCCACTCGTGAGTGAAATTGACGTCTACCGTATCCATGACGGCGATGAGGTCGTCCATAATGACGTAGGAGTTGTAGGACATCCCGTTGGGGACGACGTACTGGCCCTCAAACAGGTCAACCTGGTGGTCATTCACGCCGACGTAGAAAATATCTTTTGTGATCTGCATTGTTTTTCTCCTTTGGTGGGTTTATTTAATGTATTTATTATAACACAGACGGGAGATTTATGCAAGAGGATTTTTGCAAATGGCAAGGATTTTCCCCAAAAAGCCCCGACCCGTGAGAAAATTCCCACGGGTCGGGGCAAAAATTATGGGTTCAAGAGGGTTGCGAGTTCTTTTCTTTGGTCGCTCGTATATTCGTATACGGTCTCCTTGAACCACTTGGTTTCAAGGAAATCTTCCTCAAAGGCATCCATGACCTTTTGGGCGATCCTGAATTGCAGGGCGGCTTTTTCGGGCTCTCCCTGCTCCTTCAGGTGCTTACCGATGATGATGAGCATGTCAATCAAGGTTTCCGCAGACAAGTTTTTCTGCATATGGGCGGCTTTGTAGCTATCCTCACCGTCCAAAAGGGTAGCCATCAATTCCAATTTCGTAAAATAGATCTCGGGAATCTTTTCAAGCGTGGGCTTGATGAGATCACTCCGTCCGTTTTCCTTATAGCACAGGGCCAGAATACGGCAGGCATCATATTTTACCTCGTCGTCCTTGGTGGATTCGATCAGTGTCGTGCACAGGCTGACCACCTCGTCGGCCCGTGTCTGATAATCCAAGGTATAGAGCAGGTTGTTCAATATGATATGGTTCCCCGGAAATCTCCGCAAGCCCTCCCGCAGGATGGTCTCGGACCTGGTCGGGTCGGTATATCGGTATTTCCAAGCCTCATGGCAAATTTCTTCGACCTGTTTTTCGGTCTCATACAGATTGAAGTCGAAAAGCTCGTCGGTGGAGACCCCGAAAAAGGATGCGATGGCGGGGATCAGGATGACGTCGGGCATGGTGCTTCCGTTCTCCCATTTGGAAACGGCTTGAAACGACACGCCGAGGTAGCTTGCAAGCACCTCCTGGGATATGTTTTTCTGTTTTCTGAGTGTTTTGATCTTTTCTCCAAGTCTAATCATGGTAGTTCCTCCAAATTGTTTTTGGATCAGCGCTTATCCTGGTTCTATTATAGCACATTTCGGGAGGAAATCAATAACTTATTTGGGGAGAAAAATTCTAACAGGGGTTGAGGAGCGGTTGGCCCTATGGGGAATTTTTTGACCGAAAATATCACGACCCGTGAGACAATTCCCACGGGTCGGTTCCTTTTTCGAGCCTCATACTAATCCTTAAACAAAACATTGAATAGGAGAGCGTGCCTCCGGCGGCCAAGAACCTTTCTGTAGAAAGGTTCTTGGAACTCCAAAGACTTTATCACAAATGAAATTTGGGGCACTTCCCGAAGGAAAGGTAGGACTCGGAATCCCCCATGGGGCCCCTCCCCCATTGGTGTGGGGAACGCAGATTATTCAAGAATTTAATAAAGGATTAGTATCAAGTATGCTGATACACATGTTCACGTCCGTACAGGATCAACTGCCCGAGCTGCTCGCCGTAACGGTGCATATACGCCACCAGTATCCAGCAAGGCAGGAGGCAGAGGATGACCACCGCCACGGCAATCAGCAGGTTGAGCCACCTGCGTCGGGCATTGGCTACCGTACAGAACCACAGAGCCGCCGCGACACACAGCAGGATCATTGACACCATCATAACGATTCCTATGGCGGGTAACTCGTAAGGGCGATGATATACGTCTCCAAAGAACGCCCCGTTGGTGCCCATGATCCATATCCCGCAGTGAAGGCACGCCGTCCCGAACAGGGTACACAGCACGGCGTAGATCAGGGCTTTGACCGAAAAGGGGGCGGTCGGCTTGGTCGAGGTCAGGGCGCACAAGAATTTCATGGTTTTGCGGTCTCCTTTCGAGGTGAAATACGTCTTTCACTTATATAGACAGCAAAGAAATGCAAATCTTACGCTGAAAAAGAGGAATTTACAGAATATTCACGTTTTATCGGATCTGGACGAAGCCCAGCTTCTTCTGGACCTTGGACAGGGTTCTGCGGGCTACGTAGGAGGCCTCCTCGGCGCCCTTCTTCATTTGGGCCTCCAGCTGGGCCTTGTCGGACATATAGCACTTGAACTTCTCCTGGACGGGTGCCAGGGCGTCGGCGCAAACCTCGCCCACGGCCATCTTGAAGTCGCCGTAGCCCTTGCCCTCAAACTCACGCTCGATCTCGTCCAGGGTCTTGCCCGTGAATACCGAGTAGATGGTCATGAGGTTGTTGATGCCGTCCTTGCCCTCGGCGTAGCGGATGCAGGTATCCGAATCGGTGACAGCACGCTTGAATTTACGGATGATGGTATCGCGGTCGTCCAGGATATAGACCACGGCGTTGGTGTTCTCGTCGGACTTGCTCATCTTCTTGGTGGGATCGGCGAGGGACATGATCTTGGCACCGCTCTTGGCCATGATGGGCTCGGGGATGGTGAAGGTATCGGGGTAGAGCTGGTTGAAGCGGGTGGCAATGTCGCGGCAAAGCTCCACGTGCTGCTTCTGATCGATACCCACGGGCACCACGTCGGTCTGGTAGAGCAGGATGTCGGCGGCCATCAGCACGGGGTAGGTAAAGAGTCCTGCGTTGATGTTGTCGGCGTGCTTGGCCGACTTATCCTTAAACTGGGTCATGCGGGACAGCTCACCGAAGCCGGTGAAGCAGTTGAGCAACCAAGCCAGCTCGGCATGCTCCTTGACGTGGGACTGGACGTAGAGGGTATTCTTCTCGGGGTCCAGGCCGCATGCCATGTAGAGAGCCAGGGTCTCGTAGGTGCGGCGGCGGAGGTCGGCGGGGACCTGGCGGACCGTGATGGCATGCTCATCCACCACGCAGTAGAAGCACTTATACTTCTCGGAGTAGGCGGAGAAATTCTTGATGGCGCCCAGGTAGTTGCCAATGGTCAAATTACCGCTGGGCTGAACGCCTGAAAAAGAAACGGGTGTGTTCTGAAACATGATAATATCCTCACTTTTTTATCAAAATTAAAAGTCCCCGACAGAATACTGTCGGGGACGAATTTACAAAAATCCGCGGTACCACCCACGATTGAGGGACATCCCAGATCGGTGCTTCCCTCCTCTTTACGCATAACGGTGCGCGGCCGTCAGAGACTACCCCGAAGCAATCCGCCTCGGCTCGGTCCGCCCTCGGAAGTCCATTCCCGCAGGCTCCGTCCCGCGTTTCCAGCATCGGCGGGTCTCTGTATCGGAGGGGGTGCGGTACTATTCTTCGTCATAGGTTTTTTACAAATATGTGTTATATCATAGCACATTTTGCGTGATTTGTCAAGCGTTTTTTGGATTTTCCATATAAAAAATATTGACAGAAAGGAAATAAAATGATATAATGACGGTAACGACATATTTGAAAGGAGTTCTGCCATGACCCGATTCGCTTATCCCCAATGCATACGCCGTGATTTCACCTCCGGTTTGGTCGTAACGGTAATTATGGGTATTATTGTGTTTTTTTCACCAAAATCCTGGGTTCTTGTGCCGCTACCGCTCATTGTCTTCACCGCTGTTCCCCTTATATTATGGCGTAACGCCTTTTCCCGTGTAACCATTGATGAAAACGGTATCCGAAATAAATACATCGGGTTTACTTGGGACGAGATGGAGGACTACAAAATCATCGAGGTTCCCATTCCCTATCGTAGCCTGATTCCTTATAAGCGAGAGGATATCATTTGTTGGGGAAAAATCCCCGAAAATCGCTCGTTCTTATGCTTGAACCCCCGAGAATCCGTGTTCATCGCCATGGACAAGCAGGCCAAGGAAGCTATGGCTTCCTTTTCCAAGAATCAGTTTCGTGTTTAATACCAGTCGCCATACCGCACTTGAAAAGGAGCATCTGATTGACGGACGCTCCTTTTACGTTTTAGTTCTCGGCATTCTCCACGATCTTCATAGTCATCTCACACCGCTCGGCTCTCGCTCCGCGGATCTCGATGATATAGTCCAGCTTCAGCTCCCCCTCGGTGTCCAGGCGGTTATCTACAGTCAGGGCGTGAATGCCGATGAAGAAGGGCATATAGGGTGTGTCGTAGGTGCAGATGGCGCGGTGGTGGGCCTTGAAGGTCATGGCGGTGGAGACCATGCCTGTGCGGAGCATGGTGACCAGGCCTCTGTCGGCGGTGCGGTAGGTAATGGTGGATCGAGTGCCCGCCATACCGGTCAGCTCGGTCTCGTCGTAGCTGATGGCAACGGTGTAGGAGGGCTCCTCGGTGAAACCGCCGTCGGGGGTAATGGTCAAGATCCCCTCGGTGATGAGGTCGATCTTCTCGATGGACTCGTTCTCCTCCCCCTGCTTTTTGGCACGGAGAACAGAGGGGTCAGCAGGCTTGACAAAATAGCCTTCCTCACTTTGGTCGTCGGTAAAAATGCCCATGAGCATCTCCTCAGCGGAGGATACGGGCTGGGGGACTTGGTCGGCCAGGTCACCGAAGACCGAATCAAAGAGGGATGCGGCGACCTCGTATCTCTCGGAGGTCATAGAGATACGAATATGCTTGAGGGTGGTTTCTTGGAGCATGGCTGTTTCCTTTCGGTTGTAGGTGTTTTTAGAGGTTCCCTTTAGAGATACCCTTATATCATATCATGCTTCCTGCATTTTTGCAAGGGGATACGGCGAAAAAATATGGATTTACAAAGAAATTCTCCTACATTCGTAAACATTTTTAAAAAAACTTGCTTTTTTTCCACAGTTGTGTTATAATGAATTTGTGTATGCTTTGACACATGCCGTTCGTTCTCCATCATTCTGCATATAAGGATACAGTATATGAAAAAACAAGGTTCCCTTCGTCTGCTTTTCTGCAGCCTTATCCTGGCAGTCCTGCTGTCGGGCTGTCGTTTTTCTCCCTCCGGGTCGGATTCCACCGAATTCCCGGACACCGGACTATCCCCCGAAGATACCACGAGTGATTCCTCGCTTCCCGTCTTTAACCCGGCTGACTCCTCCCTCCCCTGCATTTCTATTGAGACCGAGGATGGCCAACCCATCACCTCGGGCTCTCGGTATAAGAACGCGACCCTATCCGTTTCGGGCGCGAAATACGCCCACCACAATCTGACCCTGGATACCCAGATTCGAGGACGGGGACACTCCTCCTTTGATGGGAAAGCCCCCCAAACCGACTACGCCAGCAAGAATTCCTACCGCATTAAGCTGTCGCAGAAGGTCAACCTGCTGGGCGTTGGAGAAACCTCAGACAAGGATTGGGCGCTTATTTCCTGCAAATACGATATTTCCGCCATGCGGAACTATTTGGTATGGCACCTGGCCGAGCAAATGGGCACCATTCCCTACGTCCCCTCTTTTACATGGGTCAATCTATACGTAAACGGAGACTTCCGTGGGATGTATACTCTGGTCGAGGTGATTGAGGTTGCCTCGGATCGCGTAGATATTGACGAGAGCCCTTCCACCGACCCCAATACCGTGGGATATCTGTTGGAATACGATCTTCGCGGTGCTTACCAATCAGGCGCGAAAGAAGGCCTTACCTACTTTTACGTTCCCGGTCTTGACGAAACCTTTGCCTGGAGCATTCAAAGCGAGGTATACAACGAGGATGTCACCGCCGCCATACGGGAGCATATCATCGCCTGCAACGAAGCCATTTTGAGCGGGGACAAGGGTCGCATGGAGGCTCTGGTCGATATGGATGCCTTCGTGGATATGTTCATTCTTCAAGAGTTATCCAAAAACCCCGATGCGGGTTGCTCCAGCTTTTACATGCAACGGGATACCGGCGGAAAGCTTTGTCTGACCGCGCCCTGGGATTTTGATTTCGCCATGGGCACCTATAGCGTATCCCAAACCACCTCCGGTCTGGTTGCTGACGGTGAGGGCGTTCAATCCCATCCTTGGTTCGAATTCCTCACGACTCAACCCTGGTTCATGCAGATTGTTTCAGAGCGCATGGAAGAGGTTGCCCCCATGGTAGATAAAACCTTGACGGAGATCAACCGCATGATGCCCATTCTGAAGCCCGCCGCTGATTTGAATCACGCACGATGGAACGTGTATGGTGTAAAATTTTCCATCTACCCCTCTGATCAGGTCTCGGTCAAGCTGAAGAGCTATGAGGAGCACGTAAATTTCCTGGTCTCCTGGGTGGAGCGCCGTTGGGATAAGCTGAACCGTGAGGTAGAAAACCGGGCAGATTAATCACTTATAGAAAGCTCTGAATCGTCAGCGTGCAAACATCGGTAATTATTCAAGATGCAAAAAATCCCTTCGCGTAGGAGATCCTACGTGAAGGGATTTTTGATACGCCCACAAGGCGGGTAGCCGAAAGCATTATGCTGATTTTCGTGCGTTGAATTCTTCAAGGTACCCTTATATTTTCAGGCTCCGGCCTTCATCAGCTTCACCCGCAGCTCCAGCTCCACAATGGTGTGGGTCAGCTCCGTGATCTCGGTGATTGTAGCGGCAATGGCGTTCTCAATATCCTCCGGAACGTCGCCGTTACGGGGGCGGTACTTGGAGTAGGACAATTCACCCAAGCGGGTGTACGCATTTTTCCGTTTCGTCTTTGCCTGACTCAGCTTGAACTTCAGCGATGCGATATCCGCCGCCTTCCCCAGACCCTTTTTCACCCCATCCATCGCGGGAGAATTTTTCTTTTCCTGTGCCATAATTCGTTTCCTTTACTTTCTGCTTACTCCATTTCCAGAATGGCGCAAACGGCGTTGTGATCCGAGTAATACTTCCCCTCTACAGGGAGATCCTCTACCTTATAGCTCTTCATGCAGAGAGCATCCGAGAAGATGTAATCAATCTTGGGTTGCTTTTCAGCCGGAATACGTCCAAAGCCATGAAAGGTTCCCTCCAGGGTGGCAGTACAATCCTTGCCGCCTCGGAACCCGAGAGACTCGGAAAGAAGCTTGATCTCGGGAGAATCCGGCGTAGCGTTGAGATCACCCGTCAGAACAAAATGCTCATTATGCAGAGACATATACTGGATCAACTGGACTGCCGCCAGGTAGCGAGCCATTTTTCCTTCATGATCAAAATGGGTATTGATGAAATAGAAGGGTTCCTTCACGCTGTCATGCTTGAGCTTGACAGCGGTAAACATACGTGGGCAACCGCTCTGGTCACCGCCGTAGCGACTACCGGGAATCTGCGGAGTCAAAGAAAGCCAGATATTCTCCACAGACATGACCTCCACGAGATTCTTACGGTACGCGATGAGCATGGATTCTCCGTGGCAATCCGTTTCGCGGCCACATCCCAAAACGGCGTAGTCGGGCAGACGGTCGCGAAGGGCGGCACGCATGGAATCCGTTACCTCCTGAAAGCCAACCACGTCGGGCTTCTCCTTTTCCAGAACATCCATTACGCGATCAAAACGATTGAAGAAATAATTGATTCCATCGCCTTTGGAATCAACGCGAAGATTAAAGGACATTACTTTCAGATGGTTTGCCATGTTCTGCACCTCCCAAATTTATCTTTCTTTCATTATAGCATTATTATCCAAAAAAGTCAAGAGAAATTATAGCGATTACCACTCTATTTCCCATAGATCTGCCAAAGGGATCGTTCGCTGATCCGTCAGGATCAAGGATTTTCCAAAGGCATCTATTTCACGGATACGACCGATAACCGTCACGTATGCGCCTCCGGCCTTATGGGCATCCGGTACGAAATACGTAATGCAAACGGAGACCGGGCGGTCGGAGGTCTCCAGCAGTAGGCGTAGCTTTTCGTCCAGCATTTGCTTCTTATCCTCCGACATTTCCAGTCGAGCCTCGGTGAGCCGTGCGGTTTCCTCCACAGCAGCCTCATACCCCGTCAGCGCAGCAAAGGGAGAAAACTGTGCCGCGCGGTCATGTAAGCTCATGCGAGGATGGTTGGGTGACTCACGGTGCGGCAGATGCAGGATATCGGCATATTCCATCTCCGCCGATGTTTTCTTTGGATCCATGCTTTCTTCTCCTTTTCCGTTGATGCGTTGGGTTGATACACAGGGCATCCGTGCCGGGCAGATCTATGCCTTGTGCCCTCCTATCTGACGGTTCCGATCCTTGGCGGTAGCCCCTTCCTCCAGGTTCATTCCCTTCATGATCGCATTCTTACCGTATTTCCGTTTGATATCGATCACCGCCTTCTGCATTCTGCGTTCCTTCTCCAAAGCGGCTTCCTCTTCCTGCCTCTCCCTTTCAACCGCATCGTAATCCACGAACATGGACAGCTGCTCGTTCACCGTTCCTTCCTTGGCGGCTTCGGCCTCCGTCAGCACACGAGCAGCCGTAATATTGATGCGGCGCACCGTCAATCGAGGATCCAGAATTCGATCACAAAGACCTTCCACCGCCGCCACAATGCGTTTGGTAGAGGAGGTATATCTGCCCAGGTTCACAGTTCCGTGGGCGTGTTTGGGAATTTTACGTCCGTAAGGATCGGTCGTAACGGCTCCCCGGTAACTGCGGCTAATGGCAGGATCCGCAAGGTTCTCCACGTCGTATCCCACCGTCAGAACAATTTGATCGGTCATAATACCTTGATCCACCAGATCCAGTGCCAAAAGATCCGCCATTTCCCGAACCACCAGCTTAGCCTTTTCAAAGCTGTACGGGTGCTGCAGAACCTGCCCCGAGCTGATGCTGTTGGTTTCGGGCTTATAAGCCTTAATATCCGCTATGGTACAGGGCTCCCACCCCCAAGCGTGGTCGATCAAAAGCTCTGCATTGATGCCGAACAGCTTATAGAGCAGCTCCTCGTTGTGGAAGGCGGGAGGAGTTCCCAAGGAACAACGGGCAATATCACCCATGGTATATAGTCCGTGTGCCTCCAGAGAGCGGGTATACCCACGGCCCACGCGCCAAAAGTCGGTCAGAGGACGGTGATCCCACAAAAGGCGGCGATAGGAGGCCTCGTCCAGCTCAGCGATCCGCACACCGTCCTCATCAGCCTCTACGCGCTTAGCCACGATATCCATGGCCACCTTGGCCAAATAGAGATTGGTACCTATTCCCGCCGTTGCGGTAATTCCCGTCTGCTTCAGCACGTCCTTGATGATCCGTCGGGTAAATTCGTAGGCGGTCAAACCACTCTTTTTCAGGTAGGCGGTGGCATCCATGAACACCTCGTCGATGGAATACACGTGGATATCCTCCGGCGCTACGTGCCTCAGATAGATCTGATAGATGCGAGTACTGTACTCCATATACAACGCCATACGGGGCTGAGCAACAATGTAATCAACCATCAGTGAGGGGTTTTCGGCCAACTCGGTCGCGTTGTAGGATTTTCCTGTTCGGGTCCCTCGGGCTGCTTGTTGCTTCCGCATGGCGTTGACCTCACCGATTCTTTGAACCACCTCAAACAAACGCGCGCGCCCGGATATACCGTAGTTCTTGAGCGCTGGAGACACGGCCAGGCAAATCGTTTTCTCCGTTCGCTCGTGATCCGCCACCACCAGATTGGTGACCATGGGATCCAGCCCCCGCTCCATGCATTCCACGGAGGCGTAGAAGGATTTGAGATCAATGGAAATATAGGTTTTTAATTCAGACATAGTCTCTCCCTTCTTCGTTTCGTTTGCCGTTTGCATGGGTTATCCGCAGGGGGATTCGGAAATGATGGCTACCGCTTCAAAGCTCTGCCGTGTTTAGAATAAGCCGCTCCACGATATCCGTCACCCTTGCCAAGGATTCCACGGGAATATATTCAAAGCGGGAATGGAAATTTTCCCCGCCGGTACAGATATTGGGACAAGGCAATCCCATAAAGGAGAGTCGTGCGCCGTCGGTACCGCCTCGAATGGGAACGACAACCGGCTCTATTCCCGCCTGCTCCATGGCCAGCTTGGCTCTCTCCACCGTGTAGAGATGCTGATCGATGATCTCCTTCATGTTGTAGTAGGAGTCCTTGACCGACAAGTCCACAGTTCCCTCTCCGTAGCGGGCTTGGATCTCGGCGGCACAATCGGCCAAGGTAGCTTTGCGGGCCTCAAAGATCGCTCGGTCGTGATCACGAATAATATAGACCAGCTTGGCATATTCACAATCACCGTGAGATTCGATCAGATGGTAAAATCCTTCGTAGCCCTCGGTACACGCGGGAATCTCCTCTGCAGGGAGCAAGGCGTTGAATTCCATAGCCATAAGCTGGGCGTTCTTCATCATATTCTTAGCGGCGCCCGGATGAATGGACACACCGTGAAATTCCACGCAAGCCGTTGCCGCGTTAAAGTTCTCATACTCCAATTCGCCCAGCGAACCGCCGTCTACTGTATAAGCATAGTCAGCACCGAATTTTTCAACGTCGAAATGATCCGCGCCCCGTCCGATCTCCTCGTCGGGAGTAAAGCAGATGCGGATCCTTCCGTGGGGGGCCTTGCTTTTCAGCACTCGCTCGGCGGCGGTAACAATGGCGCAGATACCCGCCTTATCGTCGGCACCCAGAAGAGTCGTACCGTCCGTCACGATCAGATTCTGTCCTAAATAGCGGCGCAAAGACGGGTATTCCTCCGCGCGCAGGTAAATCTGTTTTTCGGAATTCAAGCAGATATCCTCTCCCTCAAACATCACAACCGCGGTGCGAATGGGGGAATCGGATACGGCATCCGCCGTATCCACGTGGGCGATCAATCCCAGGACAACTTCTGTATCCGCCGTTGCGGGGATGGTAGCGTAAAGATATCCGTATTCGTCCAGCTCTACGTCGGAAAGTCCCAGGGCAATCAACTCCTCAGTCAGGTAGCGGCTGAAAACCAACTGCTTTTCCGTACTGGGCACGGTTTCGGACATCTCGTCGGACATGGTAGGATAGGACACGTAGGTAAGAAAACGATTCAGCATAACAATCTCCTTTTCGTTCACGTTAAGGGAACCCCTAAATAATTCGCGAATCCAGCACCACGGCTCGGCCCAGAGGGGCAACCGTAGCATAGGCATCAAGCAAGTATCGGCGCTCCTCGTCGGTAGCTATGACAGACAAATCTACCCCTGTCCTCACGGTAGCATACAGACCGCTTAATGCCCCTGCCTCAACCGGATCGTCGGGAAGCCATACGATAGAGGGTAGCACACCAGCCGTATTCAAGTAGGCCAACAAAGCCGTCACCGCTCCAGGCTCTCCTCCTCGAAGAAATAATTCCCTACCCTTCGAATACTGCAAAACAGTCTGCCCCCAAACTCGCAGAGCCTGGGCAAAAATCAGATACTCCTCTTGAGAAGTAAGCACCTCGCCCTCGGAAATCTTGCGAACGGCTATGCCCGCGTGGTAGGGATCCGGGCGGACAAAGCCGTACCCTACAGGAACCGCCAGGTAGGCATCTCCGTCGGATGAAAGCAGAGCATCCGCCAGAAGGCTACTCCACGCCTGCAGATCCATTCCTTTCACTTCGGTGGGCGCGGGGAGTTGAATCAACTCGTTCCGATGCCGCACGACGGGATACGCCTCTTTACAGGCCTCACAAGCCGCAGGACAGGAGACGATCGAGCTGTCCCTTCCATACCAATACCTCTCGTTCCACGCCTTCCAGAGCGACTCAGCCGTATGGGGGCAAAGCACCGCCTCGCCGCCCAATTCCCGTTTCAAAACGGCCTCCGTCCTTTCCCGCATAGCATGTCCCTTGCACAAGGGCAGTGTCTGCGCCAACGCCAGAAATTTGTCGTAATCCGAGCCCCCCCCTGTGATGTATGCTTCATCTATACCGCAGGCGCGCAAAAGACGGAAAAGCTCGGGATCCTCTCCCAAGCCGCAAGCATGAGCCAAATTACGAAATGATTCCATGGATACTCCTTATCCGTATGTATATACGACCGTAAACCCTCTCCTCGGGAGTTTTACGGAAATAAAATTCAAATGATACAGAAAAGGGCCGCTATTGCGACCCTTTTCATAGGATTCGATCAATCGACCTTCTTGTACTCAACAAGGCCAATCACGATGGAATCGTCCTTCTCACTGAAATCGAAGGTGCCGCTGTACTTCTCAGCGTCCTTATCGTCGCTTTCAAAGGTGAAAGTGATCTTGTCATCCTCGATCTTGTAAGTACCCTCGAGGGTAGCGGCGGTTGTACCAAGAGCCTTAACGGTGATGGTAACCTTGCTGCCCTTGAACTCGTAGGTTGCACCGGTACCCAGGACCTCTGCAGAATACTTACCGGACAACTTCTTGCCGCAGGAAGCAAACACAAACAGAACCATGGTCAGCGCCATAACCAGAGCCAGAACACGAACAGTCTTTTTCATTTTCAAATTCTCCTTTCGTAGACTTACGGAAAACCGTGTATCCCTATTATATCCCATTGAGGATTTTTTGTCAAGTGTTTTTTTAAAAATTATCACAAAATGAACAAATATAATTCAGATCAAACGGTCTCTGTTCCCTTTCGCCGAGCAGTTACAACCCGTGATACAACGGTGTAACCCGTTGTCGCTCCGTAAGCCGCTATGCACAGATACGCAAAAATGTTGCCAATCACACTATATACAGTCACGCGGTCCGAAAGGTACACGGACTCCAGAACATAACCTGTTTTCAGCGCACCCAGGGATTCCAGCACCTCGCCCTCGGCATTAATGATGGAGGAAACGCCCGTATTGGCCGAGCGGATCACGTACCGTCCCGTCTCAATGGCACGCAGTTGGGATTGGGCATGATGCATCCACACGCCGCGAGAGTCTTGAAACCAGGAGTCATTGGTGGAGACCGCCAGGATCTGGGCGCCGTTATCCAAGCTGTCCATGGCGTTGCGTTCGTAGATGGAGTCAAAGCAGATGAGAGGTCCGACCCGCCCTACGTCCAGTTCCATCACCACCGAATCCTCCCCGGCTGGAATATCCTCGTCCAACGTATTGATTTCAGCCAACGGCGGGATCAATGTCATGACCAGCTTGCGGAAGGGCACGAATTCCCCAAAGGGAACGGGGTTACGCTTGTTGTAGACCGTGCCGTGTACCGTTCCGTCGGGGAGGGCCGCCACGATGGAATTGTAATCGGCATTGCTTCCCTCCTCCACGCGGGTAAAGAGACCGCAGAGAATGGGAACACCGCATTCACGGGAAAGCTCGGTCACGTACTCGTAAATGGAGGTTGAGCGGTCGATATTGGCAGGAATACAGGTCTCCGGCCAAACGATGAGATCCGCGCCTGCCTCCGCCGCTTCCCGGGACAGGTCTCCGTAGATCTCCATCACCTCGTTCATGGTACTGAAGCTCCAATAGTCCAAGGAGGATTTATTCCCCTGGATCGCGGCGGCCACAATAGGCTCGCCTTCATCCGAAAGGAGCGCCATGCGCAGAGCGCCGAAAAGGAAATTTCCCAAAAATAGCGTTGCCGCCAAGCCTCCGCAAAGCAACCTTTTGGAAGGATATAAGAGCAAGTGGGCCACGTATCCGTTCACCGCAACAATCAGGAACGTAATGAAATAGGAGCCGAAGATCGACGCGGATTGCAGTACAGGAACCATTTCCGCCTGCCCCAAGGACAGCCTCGCCCACGGAACTCCCGACCACCCGCTATGAGCCTGCCACCATTCCAATGCCGTCCACAAGCACGCAAAAAGCAGAGGATGAAGGAGCTTGTGCCCGGAGATCCATTTCCCCCGCGCGGCCAGCCCCATCAAAGGAAACAGAAGAGCCGCGCCAAGAGCCTGGAACAGGGATAATCCCAGACAGGCCGCGCCCACCACCACCGCCGAGGCGGGGCGGGACATATCGGCAAAATCCAAGGGATACATATAAAGAAACCAATGGAAACAAATGATATAGAAGGGCCAGAAGAACAGCAATCCCAAACCGTAAAGACGGCGGTACCTCACCGTCGGATCTGCCGTCACCAAAAGGATCACGGGAAATGCCGGGATCAGCGCAACCCACTCCAGCAAACCGATTTGAGGAAAAATCACCGTAAAGCCCAACAAAACAGAGCCGGTCAGCAGAAGCAACCACCGCCGTTTGGATACAAGATCGCGCAGAAATCCCAGAGGTGAGGTCTGCCCCAGGGAGCCACCCAACAAATGACTCATGCTTCCCCTCCCTCTTGAACGCCATGCAACGGGCGAGCATCCCATTTGGGAATCCCCTTATCCTTCAGATCAAATCCCTTAGTAAACCAAACGTCGGCGGGAGGAATAACAAACTCACGCCCACGGAGAGTGGTAAGGGATCCCGCATCCTCGGGCAGGTCGAAGCGGAGGCGGTAGGAATAGAGGGCCTGATACTTGTAACCGGAGCGCTTGTCGTCGCGGTTGACGCCGTACTTACCGTCACCGACCAAAGGATGTCCGATGTGCGCCATATGGGCGCGGATCTGATGAGTACGTCCCGTGACCAGCTCAACCTCCAGCAGGGAGACAGTTTCACCTCCCTCGCGGCGAGAGTCCAGTACACGGTACTTGGTGATGATCTCCTTGGAGCCCGGGAACTCCTTGTCCCGCACCTCAACAAGATTCTTGCCGCTATCCTTACGAAGATAGCCGTGCAGGGTTGCCTTCTCTCTCGCGGGACGGCCGTGGACAAGGCAGAGATAAAATTTGGAGAGTTGATCCTCGCGGATGGCCTCGTTCATATCCCGCAGGGCCTCAGCATTCTTGGCAGCGATGACCATACCGCCCGTATTGCGGTCGATCCGATTGCAAAGGGCGGGAGCAAAGGATTGCTCGGAGGCGGGGTCGTACTCCCCCTTTCCGCAGAGATAGGCCTGGATGTGCATGATGAGGGTATTCTCCCCCCCTTCAGCATCGTCATGGACCAGCACACCGGGACGCTTATTGAGGAGCATGATATTTTCGTCCTCGTAAACGATATCCAGCTTAGGCTTTATGGCCGTCAGAGCGCCCGTATCCTTGGAGGCTGAGTCGAAAAACTCGTCCTTGATAAAGAGCTGGATTTCGTCTCCCTCCTTGAGTATCTGACTCTGCTCACAGCGAGCGCGGTTGACCTTGATCTTCTTGGTGCGGATGAACTTGTACATAAGGGACTGCGGAAGCCCCTTAACAGCCTTGGACAGAAATTTGTCAAGTCGCTGGCCCGCATCGTTTTTCTGAATCACTAAAATACGCATGGATATGAAAAAATTCCTTTCGGGCGAATCGATTTAGAGGGACCCTTTACAGAGTACCGAATATACGGTCACCCGCATCTCCCAGGCCGGGAACAATATAGGCGTGATCGTTAAGGCGCTCGTCAAGGGCGGCGGTGTAGATCTCCACATCAGGATGAGCCTCTTGCACGGCCTTCACTCCCTCGGGAGCTGCGACCAAGCACATGAAGCGAATATTGGTGCAGCCATGCTCCTTCAGCTTGGTCAAGGCATCCACGGCAGAGCCTCCGGTGGCCAGCATGGGATCCACCAAGATGACCAAGCGCTTGTCCACGTCGTGAGGAAGCTTGCAGTAGTATTCCACGGGTTTGTGGGTCACGGGATCGCGGTAGAGGCCGATATGCCCTACCTTGGCCACGGGAACAAGGCGCCGAAGCCCGTCCACCATACCGAGACCCGCGCGGAGGATGGGGACAATGGCCAGCTTACGTCCCGAGACCACCTTGGCTCTCATTTCACAAAGAGGAGTCTCGATGGTGACCTCCTCCAGCGGTAGGTCGCGGGTCAGCTCGTATCCCATCAGCATGGCGATCTCATCCAAAAGCTCGCGAAAATCCTTGGATCCCGTCTTGCGATTCCGCATGATGGTCAGCTTGTGGGTCACAAGGGGGTGGTCAACGATGTGCAGGGTGCTCATGGTCATGTCCTCCTTACAGTTTTTCCTTATTATACTCTTTTTTTGCCCATAATGCAAGCCCTGCAAGCAAATTATTTGCCGAAAAACAAAAACTTTACACTTTTGATATTTACATTTTCTCTTAGTCGTGGTACAATGATCATGAAGTATTATGCCCAAGGAGCCATTATGCCCACAAATCCCACCTTTGCCATCTTAACTTTCGGATGCAAGGTCAACCAATACGAATCCGAGGCCATCGCAGAAGCCCTTGAGGCGGCGGGCTTTGTTTACCGCCCCTCCCATGATGAATGCGACCTCTATATCGTCAATACCTGCACCGTCACCGCCGAATCCGACCGCAAAGCGCGGCAGATCATCCGCCGATTCATCGGACAGCACCCCTCCGCTTTCATGGTGGTGACGGGCTGCTCCGCCCAATCCCGCACCGAGAGCATCGCCGCCATCCCCGGGGTGGCTTCCGTGGTGGGCAACCGCCAAAAGCTCCGCGTGGTGGAGATTGCCCGCAAGCTGATTGCCGACGGACGGAAGCCCGCCTCCCCCTACGTGGAGGTTCCCTCCCTGGAGGGCTCGGAATTTGAACCCATGTCCATCACCAAGTTCAGCCGTGCTCGCGCGTACGTCAAGATCGAGGACGGGTGCGAATCCCGTTGCGCCTACTGTGCCATCCCCGCCGCAAGAGGTCCCATCCGCTCCAAGCCCATGAGCGAAGTAATCGCAGAGGTCTGCGCCTTGACCGGGAGCGGATGCCGCGAGATCGTTCTGACGGGCATTGAGACGGGTGCCTGGGGGCGCGATTTGGGGAATGTCCGCCTCCAGGACCTTCTGCGTGAGATCGACAAGATTCCGGGCGTGGGCCGTATCCGTCTGGGCTCCCTGGATCCTACCGTCATGACCTCCGATTTCGTGGAAAAGATTGCAGGGTTAAAATCCCTTGCTCCCCACTTCCACCTGTCCATGCAAAGCGGTTGCTCCGCTACCCTGGCTCGTATGCGCCGTAAGTACAACCGTGCGCAGGCCGAGGCCGCCATGGAGCGAGTGAGACGGGCCATTCCCAACGTGCAGTTCACCACGGATATGATCGTGGGCTTTCCCGGAGAGACCGAGGAGGAATTTGCGGAAAGCGCGGATTTTGCCCGCCGCGCAGAGTTTTTGCACATTCACGTTTTTCCCTATTCCAAGCGAGAAGGCACGCCTGCTGCCGCCATGAAGGAACAAATTCCCGAGGCGGTCAAGCATGAACGAGTAGGGATTCTCTCCCGCATCAGCGAGAATAGCTGTCAATCCATTCTGAACCGGGTTCTGTCTACCCCCGACCAAGTACTGACCGTAATTCCCGAGACTCGCGGAAAGGGCTTCGTCATGGGACACTCCCCCGATTTCCTGGAGATCAAAATACTGACCGATTCTCCCTTGCAGGAAACCGAGATCTCCGTTCTTCCCCTTCGCCGCGAAGGAGAGATCCTCGTGTGCAAGCCGCTTTCCACCGATATCAAGTAGTGTAAAACCGTCTAAAGGAGCCTATATGTCTATCATTCCCCCACCAACCAATTCGGTTCCCCCCGTGATACGCGACTCTACCCAAGTCCGTCATTTCTGCATGGCCTCTCCGAATACGTTCCTGCCTCGCTTGAACGCGGATCTGGGCACTCATTTTTCCCCTTCGGAATTTCAGAATGCCCGACATCTGTTTCAGAAAACTCTCCGCCGTGATCCCACCGTCGGCGAGGTGCGTCTTTTGGATGCCCTGGCCCGCAACGGCCGTGAGGATCCCGCCTGCATCGCCGCCGACGAGCTGATCACCCATAGCGCCGCCATTGCCGAGGCCTGGGCGGATATCCAAAATCTCCATAGTCTTCTTCACGGTGCCGGATCCGAGCGTCAAAGCAATAAAGCCGTCGCTCCCCCCTGTACCCTTCATACCGCCCTTTCACTGACCGGACGGTATCTGCACCGAGCCGATCTGTGCCCCGAGGAAAACGTGGCCGTTCTGTCCACCCCCTGCCAGAAAGCCCGGGCCGTAACCGAGGGCTACATCCCCGTCGCACGAATCGCGGTTGAAAACGGTTTCCGTTCCGTTTGGAAGCATTCGGGAAAGAAGCAACCCTTTATTCCCCCTCAAACCGGGGATTTGCTTGTATGCCTCCCTCAAGCCGAGCTGAATCAAATACTCTTACTCCTGGAAAAGGATGCCGCAAAGGCCCGTCCCGAGATCGGAGAGTTACGCGCTTTGGCCGGATGCTCCCTGCTTTTGACGGCATTGGAGCTGGCTTTCTCCGTGGATCTGTATCCGGACCGTCTGGACAGAGGCGGCTCCGAGTCGGGCAGGATTCCCATGGCACTTCTGTGCGACACCCATTCCTGTGATCCAAACGGTGCCTCCGGCTACCTGCTCCGCATCCCCGTCAAGCACGTTCAAAGCATGACGGTAACCTTCAAGGAATTAGGCATTCATTCGGTTGTCTGCGGCCGGGTACGCGCAGGCACCGGCACGGTGATCTATGCCAAAAGTCCTGCCGGGACGAGTGATGTCCCCGTGATCAATCTGCCCTCCGCTTATCTGCGCTCCGCCGCTTCTCTTCACCTGTCCCATATGACCGCCGAAGAGGCAGATCTCCCCTGCCCATCCGCGGAGTATCCCAGTTGGGCTCGTCTTCCCTCCGCCGTTCCAGCCGAGAACGGCATGACTCCCGAGGGCCGGGAAGCCGTCGCGTTGACACGGCACGAGGGGCGCCTGTTTCCCATTCCCGAGGTAGGGCTGCTCATGTCGGTCCACACCGTATCCATCCCGCATCCCTACCAGGGCTTTGAGGCCGCATCCCTTGCCGTGAATTCTGCGTTGGGTGCATTAGCCGAATGCAACATATCTGACCGATCCGCTCATGTGTCCGTAGCCCTGTCCGTCTCCTCTCACTCCATGCTGACTGACGGACCCGCTTTGGCCGTGATTTGCGGCGTACACAGCACCGCTGTCCGTCGAGGCGTCCCCGTTGAGGATTCCACCATCCTCTTCTCAGAAGCCGAAGTGCCTCTCACACTGACCGTCACAGCCTGGATCTGCGACGAGACCTTTTGCCGGGAAATCACCGCCTCCGGCAATCATCAATGGCAGGCTTCCGGGCTTCCCGTCCACAAGGAATCCCCGGCCTACGTCCTTCCCGTCCTACGCCGCTCCAACGAAGGCTATCTAAATGCTGTGGCGACCGCGCTTAATCGCAATCACGGTGCCGCCTGTGCCCTCCGCCCCTTGGCCATCAACACAACAACCGACGAAACGACGGACGCTATAAGCCATGCTCTTCATCCCGATTCCCTGCAAAGGCTTTTGGACGAGCTGAACCGCATCGTCGTCCCCGTCATTTCTATGAACCGCGAGGACACCCGCCTGCTCCTTTCCTCCCCCGAGGTAGTGGATGCCCTCCGTCATCATGGCGAAATGGGCTGGTCCACCTTAGTCCTCGGCGAATCCTGTTCGGTTTTCGCAGAGAATGGGCTCCTTCCGGAGGCTTTGCTGCAGACCCGCCCCCTTGCCATAGACGTCCGTACCGCTACCGTAACCTATTCCTTCCCCGCCGAATCTGTCACCCGTCTGTTCCGCTCCCCCCCATTGGCTCCTACAAGCACCGACGAGGCCATGAAAATCCGTCACCTGTTGGAGCTTCACCTTCCCGACGGAACGGTAATCCCCGACGGCTTTATCAGCGCAAACGGAAAAATCCTGGGTCTTCTGAACGGTCTGGACACCTCTATTTTGAAAAAAGTCCAGTGGTTTGATTTTCACCTTAACAAAAAAGGAAACGAACGAATATGAATAGCGCATTATTTTCCTATATCGCCGCTTGCCCTACCGCTTACAACGCCGTAGCTCACACCGCCTCACTCCTGGAGGCCGAGGGCTACCTTTCCCTTTGTGAGAGCCAAAACTGGGTTCTGGAGGCCGGCCGCGGCTACTACGTCACTCGCAACGGCTCCTCCCTCATTGCATTCCGCATGCCTGATGAGGATTTTTCGGGCTTCATGATAACCGCCGCCCACGGAGATTCCCCCTGCTTCAAAATCAAAGAGAACGCCGAGATTTCCGACGGACATCATCTCCGCCTGTCGGTGGAGCGCTACGGCGGGATGCTCTGCGCCACCTGGCTGGACCGCCCTCTGGCAATTGCGGGGAGAATCACACTCCGCACCGAAAAAGGGCTCACCACCCGAACCGTTGACCTGGCCGACACCCATGCCGTCATTCCTACTGTGGCCATCCATATGAACCGCAACGCCAACGATGGGGCGACCTACAACGCGAACATAGATATGATCCCCCTCCTTGGTGAAGCTGCTGAGGCGGGTCTTCTCCGCCGTCGCGTGGCTGAAGCCGCAGGCGTTTCCGAGGATGCTGTTCAAACCACCGACCTTTTCCTCTACAATCCCCAGGCGGGCATGGAGTGGAACGGCTACATCTCCGCCCCCCGTCTGGACGATCTCCAGTGCGCCTTCGCCTCTCTGACCGCCTTCATCGAGTCGGGCAAAGCCGAAGCAAAGCCGGCTAACGCCCCCGTTTTCTGCCTCTTTGACAACGAGGAAGTGGGTAGTCAGACCAAACAGGGAGCGTCCTCCACTTTCCTGTACGACGTACTGAGCCGTATCGCGGCCGCCTGCGGTCTGACCGCTGACGGCATGGCCCGCAAGATTGCCCAGAGCTTCATGGTGTCCTGCGACAATGCTCACGCGGTCCATCCCAACCACCCCGAATATCAGGACAAGAACCATGCGGTCTACATGAACAGCGGCGTAGTGATCAAGTACAACGCCAATCAAAAATACACCACAGATGCGGTCTCGGCGGGCATTTTCGGGCTGATCTGTGAGCGGGCGGGTGTCCCCGTTCAGCGGTACGCCAACCGTGCCGACATGGCAGGCGGCTCTACCCTGGGCAACATCTCCAACACTCAGGTCTCCCTCAACACCATCGACATCGGCCTCCCCCAGCTGGCCATGCACTCCGCCTATGAAACGGCGGGCGCTCAGGATACCGAGCTTATGGTCAAGGCTCTGACGGCGTTCTTCGGGACCGAGATCGTCATGGAGGCGGACGGGGCGTACGAGGTAAACTAACGCCGAGAGTGCGAAGAAGAACTTGTCTTCGGTCCATATGCTATATACCACATATTCATCGAAAAGGAGGCTTCCATGGAAGATAATCAAATCGTCGATCTGTACTGGGAACGCGATGAACGCGCCATTTCCGAAAGCGATACGAAATACGGAGCATTCTGTGCCCGAATTTCCATGAACATTCTGGACAACGCCCAAGATGCCGAGGAGTGTGTCAATGACACTTACCTGCGGGCATGGAACGCTATTCCCCCCGACCGCCCAATAAAGTTAGGCGCCTTTCTGGGTAAAATCACCCGTAATTTGTCCTTAGACCGTTACAAGGCAAAAAAAGCCGCCAAGCGGGGCAACAGCTTGTTTCAGGTCTCCCTGGACGAGCTGAACGAATGCATTCCCTCAGGCAGCACGGGCTTTGGAAGCGGCTTTGATGATGAATCCGAAGCGCGCCGCATCGGAGATTGCATCAACCGATTCCTGCGTAAGCAATCTGCCGAGGTCCGCAACGTATTCATTTGCCGGTACTTCTATTCCGATTCCATCGGAGAAATATCCCGCCGATTCGGGATTACCGAGAGCAAAATCAAATCCATGCTCCATCGTGCCCGCGGCAAGCTGAAAAAATTCTTGGAAAGCGAGGGCATTCGTCTATGACACACGAACAGGAAATGCTGTCCCGCGCCATGAATTACGTTGATGACGATCTGATCCTTGCCGCCCACTCCCCCCGCAAAGCAATCCGCCGTATTTTGCCCACACTGGTTGCGGCGTGCTGTATTCTGGCGCTGATCATATCCTTCCCTTATCTGCGGGCCGTCATCAATACCAACTCCGATCTGATCAACCCCGGCAACAAGGATGATGCCGCCGATGCTACTCCGGGCAAGCCTGACGAGGAGATTCCCAACACCCCCAAAAACATTCCCGTCGCGCTGGGAGAGACAACGCTGACCCTCACAGATACCACCGAAACCACCGCCACCTTGACCCTGGTCAAAAAAGACAACACGCCCGTCTATGCTATCCTGTACGACCGCAGGCACAGCGCCCTTGCCTCCACAGAGCCCAACTACAAGGATAACGGCGTGCTCATTCGTCCCAATACCATTCGTCTGTACGTGAACGGCGAAGATCAGCCCACCTATAAGCTTCCCACAGCTCCCGGCACCTATGAGATCGTGGTGGACTTTACCTCCATCCGCAACGGCCCATATCCCATGCAGGAATGTCTGGGCTTTTACGCCCATATCGGCAAGGATGACAAAGCTGTGTCCATCCTATTCTCCCTGGAGGTTGAAAAGGAGACGGTGAATACCGACACCCGTCCCTCCGAATCCGACACATTCGAATAACTTCCGAAAGGATATCCCTTCATATGCCGAAGGGATATCCTTTTTCCGTATTTCGCAATTTTTTGTAAATAATCCCTTTATCCCCCTTGTTTTTTTTGAAAAAATCATGTATAATATATCGTATATGTATTTCAAAAAAGGAGGCCTACGTCCATGCCCGCTCACCCCGGTGAAACGAATATGTCCGCCCATGACATTCTGACCTTATTGATCAACATCATTGTAGAATGCGGTCAGGACCCCGTGACCCAGCTTGCAGGATATCTGATGACCGATGATCCCATCTATCTTCCTGATTGCGTTCATGCGCGCAGTCTTGCCGACAGCATTGGCCGCGACCTGCTTTTGGAGGCATTGCTTCAGTACTACGTCGAGAGAAACGGCCGGTCCGCTCTCTCGCATCATACTGACTTATGACACCGCGCTTGATCTGCCTGGATCTGCGGGGGGGCACCGTCCGCCCCCTTGAGGCTCCCCTTCCCCCTACCGTTCTTTGCCTCGGTAATTTTGACGGAGTCCACCTGGCCCATGCCGCTCTGGTTCGCGAGGGACGGCGGCTGACCGCGTTGATCCGCGCTCAGCGAAACGATCCCCGCATCCTATGCGGCGTATTCTGCTTTCTTCGCCCTTCGGGAGACTATTTCCTGCAAAGCGGAACACACCCCACGCATCTGACCACCCTCAAGGAACGGATCGTTGCCCTGCAGGGCCTGGGCGTGGACGTGATTTGGCTATGCGATTTTCCTACTGTTCGAGATATGCTCCCCTCCGCATTCTTGAACCTTCTGCAAGCGGAATGCGCCTGCGTAGGCGCAGTCTGCGGATACAATCACCGCTTCGGTAGAAAAGCGGCGGGTGATCCGTCTCTCCTGGCGGCTACCTTAGGGGAGGCGTGCATATCCGTGCTTCCTCCCTTGAGTATTGACGGAATTCCTGTCAGCTCCACGCGAATTCGCGCTTGCCTGTCCAAGGGTGACGTAGAAACAGCGGAACGACTTCTGGGACGTCCCTACTCTCTGGAGGGCCGTGTGCTCCACGGAAAATCCCTTGGGCACACATGGGGCTTTCCCACCGCGAATCAGATCTTCCCCGCCGACCGTCTGATTCCTGCCCACGGTGTCTACGCCGTAACCTGCTATACGCCGTCCGGTACATTCCCCGGTGTTGCCAATATCGGACTTCGACCCACGGTTGAATCACCTCAGCGCGTCAACTGCGAAACCCATATCATCGGATTCTCGGGAGATCTGTATGGAAAAATGCTGAAGGTAGAATTCTGTAAATTCCTTCGTCCCGAGCAACGGTTTGATTCGGTGGAGGAGTTGACCGCCGCCATACGCAGAGATACCCATACCGCCGCCGTATACGGCGCCCGTCGCCAAGCACAGAAAAATAAAAGGAGCGAGTCATCATGACCTGTTCTTGTTTACAAGCACGCCGTCCTTGGCGGCGCGCTTTCTTACTTTCCCTGGTTGTCGCCCTTCTTCTTCCTTTACTGCTGGCGACCTTGACTTATACCACCTCCGCCGCTGAGCCCCCTCCGCCGGACGGAGACGTGGGCAACGTGATGCTCATCAATTTGGAAAACAACCTCACGCTCTACGAAAAATCGCCCGATACTCCCATCTATCCTTCTTCCTCGGTCAAGATCATGACCGGGCTCTTAGCCTGCAAGGCCTTAGCCCCTCGGCTGGACGAGGAAATTACTGTTACAGCCGCCATGCTGTCCGGAGTTGAAGGACGTCGTATGAATCCCCCCTTGGCAGACGGAGAGATCCTGACCATACGCGATCTTCTCTTTGCTGCCGTGTGCGGAGGCTACAACGATGCCGCCTTGGTCGTCGCCTGCCTTTCGGCGGGATCGGTAGCCGCCTTCGTGGAGCAAATGAATCACGAGGCTAAGCGCCTGGATGCCACGCATACCCGCTACACCAATCCCACAGGTCTTCACGATCCTGCCATGGCCACCACCGTGCGAGATGTATCCTTGATTGCCCGAGAGGCCTACAAGGATACGGTCTTCATGCAGATCAGCTCAACCCGCGTTTATACGATTCATGCTACCAACATAGCCCCCGAACGGGTATTCACCAATCGAAACGCCTTGATTTCGGACAGTAGTCAGAATTACTACAATGGCTACTGCCGTGGTATGAACGCAGGTATGACCGATGAGGGTGGCTGGTGTGTCGTGACCGTCTGCGAACGAAACGGCACGTCCAATCTCAGCATCGTTATGCGCGGCCAGGACGTGGCCACGGGAGAACTGATTCCCGCTTACCTGTACACCAACCGTTTACTGGCCTGGGCTAATCGCGCATACACATACCAAACCGTATTGACCGACCGCGACATACTGGACACACTCCCCGTAAACATGACAGGCGTCAGTAAATCCAAGGCAGACGTAGTTCCCATTGGTGAACTGAAGGTATACCTGCCCACCGGCACCGACGTACATAGAGACCTGATCTACTCCGTCGTCATAGACGGTGGGAATCTGACCGCCCCCCTTTCCGCAGGGCAGGTCGTTGGCACCGTCTCAGCCATATACGAGGGTCGTGTCGTGGGGAAGGCAAGTCTGACCGTAACCGAGGATTTCGAAAAAAACGGTTTTATTACCGGCCTTATGGGCTTCCGAGGATATCTGTCCGGACGGCCGTTTCTGATTTCCGTGATTCTTTTCGCGGTCATGCTGGCCATCTATCTCCGAGCCACTACCGGGCCCGGCGGGCGATACGGACTCCGCAACGTAAAGCGGCGGCGCGTCCGATACATAAAAAGAAAATATTGAACTCCCACCGATAAAAAGAGATGCTCCCGACATTGGAAGCATCTCTTTTTATTTCTGATATAGAATGGAATTATCTGTTCAGGATCAGCTTGGTCAGCTCTACGGGCTCCACGATCTCGTCACCCTTGTAGACACGCATGTTACCGGAAGCGATCTCGTCGATCAGAACCACTTCGCCGTCCTTCGTGTAACCGAACTCGAACTTGATGTCCCACAGATCCAAACCGATAGTCTTCAGATCATCAGCTACGATCTTGGTGATGGCAATGGTCTGCTTCTTCATGGTCTCGAACATCTCGGGAGACATAACGCCCAGGACTGCCAGGCCTTCGCCGGTAACCAGGGGATCGCCCTTCTCGTCGTTCTTAAAGGTACACTCAACATAGCCACCCTCAATACGAGTACCGTTCTTGATGTACTCACCGTAGCGACGGATGAAGCTACCGGTAGCAACCAAACGACAGATAACCTCCAGGCCGTTACCGCCCTGGGCTTTACCGAAGTTCTGTGCGGGGAGAACCTCCATGGTGGCATTCTCCACGTCAGCAGAGACGTAGTGGGTCTTGATGCCGGCGGCCTTCAGCATCTCGAAGTAGTAAACAGAGGTCTGGAGATTGGCCTTACCGATGCCCTCGATGGTCAGTCCGACCGAGTTCTCGCCGGGATCGAACACGCCGTCCTTGCCGGTGCAATCGTCCTTGAACTTGAGGAGAACGTTGCCGTTTTCCAGCTCGTATACATCCTTGGTCTTGCCTGCGTAAATCTTCTTCATAATCTTGCTCCTTTTAGCAAATTTCAACTGAAGATTCTCGGACGCACCGACACGGTCGAACCCGCCCGGGGGCTTATGAATCTTACTTTTTCATTATACCACTTTTTTTAAAATTTTGCAATATTTTTTGTAAATAAATCTGATACCGTGTAAAAAAAAGTTTTTAGATATTTTGTAAAAGGCCTCTTACAGCAGCGGCACGCCCGCAGCCTCGCAGGCCTTGACGGTGTTGGCGTCCCAAATGGAAGACTGGACCTCACCGATGTGACAACAGCCCATCATAAGCATACAGAGACGAGACTGGCCAATACCGCCGCCGATGGTCAGGGGCAGCTCGTCGTTCAGAAGCATGCGGTGGAAGGGCAGGCCTCTGCGGTCATCGCAGCCTGCGATGGTGAGCTGACGATCCAGGGACTCAGCGTCCACGCGGATACCCATGGAGGAGATCTCCAAGGCGCGTCCCAGGACCTCGTCCCAGAAGAACAGGTCGCCGTTGAGCTGCCAGTCATCGTAGTCAGGGGCGCGGCCGTCGTGGCGGTTGCCCGATTTCAGCTTACCGCCGATCTGCATGATGAAGGCGGTGTGGTGTTCCTTGACAAAGGCCTTTTCCCGCTCGGAGCCGGTCTTCAGATCGGGGTACATATCCTCCAGCTCCTGGGAGGTGACGAAGGTCACGTCGCGGTCCAACACCGTAGTCAGTTGAGGAAAACGGACCCGAAGCTGGTCGTTGGTGTCGCAGATGGCGCGGACGATGGCGCGGACGATGAGCTGGAGATACTCAATGGTGCGGGTCTCGCGGGTGATGATCTTCTCCCAATCCCACTGATCCACGTAAATGGAGTGGATATTGTCCAGCTCCTCGTCGCGGCGGATAGCGTTCATGTCGGTATAGAGGCCGTGGCCCACAGTGAAGCCGTAGCGCTTGAGGGCCAGCCGCTTCCACTTGGCCAGGGAGTGGACCACCTCGGCCTCCTCACCGATGGCAGGCACGTCGAAGGAGACGGGACGCTCGTAGCCGTTAAGATTATCGTTCAGACCCGAGGCATCCGTGACGAACAGGGGCGCGGAGACACGCTTGAGGTTCAAGGCGTTCTGGAACTCGGTCTGGAAGTGGTTTTTGATGTAGGAAATGGCGCGCTGGGTGTCGTAGGCATCCAATACGGGCTTGTAGCCCTCGGGGATATAGATTTTGTTCATGGAATTCACCTTTACGGAAAAGAAAAAATAGATGGGGATATTATACCATATCCCCATGAGAATGTCAAGTATTCTGGGAAAATTACTGTGCGGGCACTACCGCAAAGAAAACCAAGTCCTGATCTCCGTCGTTGAAAAGACCATGACTGCTTCCCTTCTTGCAGTAGTGGCAAAGACCGGCCGAAACCGTCTCGGGGATACCGTCGATGGTGACGGTTCCCTTACCCGAGAGGAAGTACATGATCTCGGAGGAGGTATCGTGGCTATGATAGCCGATGGAATGGCCCGGGGCAAGGGTCGCGAGGAGAATGCGGTTGAGATCGTCGTCTACCATTTTGGCCACCATTTGGCCGTCGCCTCCCTTGAAGTTGGGGAGAACGGTATCGGGGATATTGGAAAAGTCGATCATGGTTGAAAATCCTTTCTGTTATAGTTCTACGTTGATATAGCCGTCCACCGTGACGGTGCCGGGGATGACGCGGCAATCCACGGCAAGGATATGCACCCCTGCGGCGTTGGCCTCGCGGAGAGCGTCTCCGAAGGCCTTATGGGTCGCGTCGTTGGGGCGGAAGGTATGGGTCCCCTTCATCTGGATGATGAACAGGATATAGGCGGGACACCCTTCCCTTGCCAGGGCAGTGAGCTCGCGGATATGCTTGACCCCCCGCTCGGTGGGGGCATCGGGGAACAGGGCGACACCGTCCTGCTCCAGAGTACAGCCCTTGACCTCCAGGTAGGCGGTGGTATCGGCGGTTTGGATGCAGAAATCAAAGCGGGAGTCCCCGTAGGTGACCTCGCGACGGATGGTAGCCGTTTCGGGAAACAGGCCGCTGACGGGGAGCCATTCGGCGGCGATGGCGTTGGGGGCTTGGGAGTCCATATTGACGGTCACTGTACGGCCATCGGGCAGGACCTTATCTACGGCGATGAGGTCGTAAGGGGTCTTACGAGTGGGATTTTCGGCGGCGGCCAGGTAAACGGTGGCGCCGGGGACCAAAAGTTCCCTGCACCGTCCTGTATTCTTGACGTGGACGGTCTCGGTTCTGCCGTTCACATCAACCAGGGCTATGAAGCGGTTAGGCCGGGAAATGAAACGGGCAGGGATGACGGTCGTAGGGTAAGTCACGGCTCACTCCCCCCTGCCTTTGCCTCGGGGATGAGGCGGTCCAGCCAGGCCTCGCATCCCTCGTCGATATCCCGATAAGTCACGTCGAAGCGGTCCGTGTACCAGGGGTCGGCCACGTCGCCGCCCCTTACGGTGGGCTCCATAAAGCGGCGGACCTTGCCCTCGGGGTCGCTCCCCAGGATGCGCAGGAGGTTGCGGACGTTGTTACCGTCCATGCAGAGCAGATAATCGTAGGCGGTATAATCGGATCTTGTGACCTGCACCGCCCGCTTGCCGTCGCAGGTGATGCCGTGCTTTTTCAGCTCCCGCCTGGCGGGGGGATAGACGGGGTTGCCCACGCCGTTCCAGATCTCCTCGGTGGAGGTAGCGGCAGAGGCGACGGCAAAAAGGTGGGATACACCCCGCTCGGCGGCTTTGTGCTTGAAAATGAATTCAGCCATGGGACTGCGGCAGATGTTGCCGTGGCAGATGAACAGGATCTTTACCATATCGTTATAACTCTTTAACCATCTGCATTTCTTTGAAATGCTTACCTAAAAACTCGTATTCGATCTCTTTGATCTCCACGAAACCGATATCCGAATACATTTTCCTTGCAACGGTATTGTGCAACGACACGCTGATATACAGCTTATCGGCTCTGTCAATTTTTTTGAATTCCATTTGAAACCTCATTGATTTTTTGCTTTCACAAGCCTCACAGAGGATGCCGCTCCCGAAGCACCGCAAAGGCCTCGTCGGCGATCTCGACTGTCTCCGCAATATCCGCCTCCGAGAGGGCGGCGTTGATGAAGTGGTTGTGGTGGTTGGTGAAAAACACGCCCCGCTTGACGCACTCGGCGATCCACTCCTGGTGGAGGCGGAGGGTAGGGTCATCGGCCAGGCGGAGGTAGAACAGGGAGGGCGCGCCCGTGACGCGGAGGTCGAAGCCGTACTTGGTCGCGGTGGCTTTCAGACCCTCGCCCAACTTGGTTCCCTTTTCCAAAAGAATGCGAGGGGAGTCGATACGCTTCATCTTCTCGATGCAGGCGATGGCGGCGGCGAAGGGGACGGCAGACATCCAGTAGGAGCCGGTGTAGGATATGGAAGAAACCGTATTTTTCAGGAAATCCTTACCGCACAGGGCAGAGACGTTGTAGCCGTTGGCCAGGGCCTTACAGAAGCAGATGAGGTCAGCCTCAAAGCCGAAGTAGTGGTCCGAGCCCGCCAGGTCCAGGCGGAAGCCTGCACGGACGTCGTCCACAATGAGGACGGTATCATGATCGGTGCAGAGCTTGCGGACCTTCTGCCAAAAGCCGGGAGCGGGGAGCTGGTTATCCATGAAATTGCCGTGCATATAGGGCTGACCGATGACCGCGGCGATCTCGCCCTTATAGGTTTGGAACAGCTCCTCCAGCTGCTCGTAGTTGTTCCACTCGCAGTAGAGATTATGCATGACGTCCTCCTCGATGACGCCTGCGTAGTCGATCTTCTGGGTCCAGGGGGCGACGCCGTGGTAGTAGCCCTTGAAGAAAATAATCTTTTTGCGGCGGGTATAGGCGCGTGCGGTCATGACGGCCAGGGTGGTGGTATCGCCGCCGTTCTTGGCGAAGAAGGCCCAGTCGGCGCAGGCCACGGTATCCACCAGCAGGTCGGCAAAGTCGATCATGACGGTATTGGGCAGGGTGGTGCAGTCGGAGATGGCCCGCTGACGGGCGGCGGCGGCATCCACGTCGGGGTCGTGGTACCCCAGGATGTTGGGGCCGTAGGCACACATATAGTCAATGAAGCGGTTGCCGTCAAGGTCCCAGAGGTAGGTGCCCCGGGCCTTGGAGGAGTAGAGGGGGAATGCCTCCACGGGGACGTAACAGCCCTCGGCGGGACCCTGGTGGCCGTAGATACCCGAGGGGATGACCTTCACGGCACGAGCAAAGGCCTCGCGGGATTTGGTGTAGTCGTTGATCTTGTGCATGGTGATTCCCTCCTTTATGCCAAGTAAATGGCCACGCGGTCCAGAATGCGGTTGATGTTATCCACCTGGGAGATCATACCGCCTATGCGGACCTGGCCCATACCTACGGCGACAATGGCGTTGATCTTGCCGTCGAACAGGTCGCGGGCGGTGGTGAGGCTGTCGAATACCATTTGCGAGGTGACGCCCTCGTCATTGGGCGTATGGTTGAACATGAGATGGTGGTCCCTGCAGTGAATGGCCACGGCGAGGGTATCTCCGATGCCCAGCTTGATCTTGCCGTCGGTGATGTTGGAGGCCGAGAACTGCCCCACCTTGTCGTGATTCCCGATCTGCACGATGGCGCGGCCTATGACGTAGAGCATAAGGGTGGTGGAGCGTTCAAAGAAAACCGGATCGGCCAGCCGCTCGGGATCGGGGCGGAGATAGGCGGACAGGAGGTCGGTGAGCTTTGTAAATGGGCCCAACAGAAATCCGATATGGTGAAAGCCGCTGACGGGGATGGGGGTTCCCGTACCGTCGATGAGGGCGTTGAACTTGTCCACCGAGGGGAACCAGAGCTTGATGGAGCAACCGTCTGTACCCTTGACCATTTCGGCCTCGCCGTCCTTAAAAATCAATGTGGCTCGGGGGCCGTCCTTGACGGCAAATCCGATCCTTATGTTCTTCCCTGCCACCAAGGCGGCGGCATCGGGGTCCAGCTTCAGAAGGTGAGGAATAGAACCCAGGACAGCGAATAGATTACAACGGGCGAGGATAGCGGTATCTTTCATAGAAAAGCTCCTTTTTTTATGGAGATATTTGTATCATTATAACACATTCCGACGAACATGTAAAGAGGGAAAACAAAAAAACTCCGCAGATTAGATCTACGGAGTACGAAGGTGCTCTTTATTGAATATCGTGAGGGGGCTTCCCCTCATCATTCTGTTTCTTCCTTGCGGTTCGCCTTTTAAACACCCGCTTAATGACCAGGGTGATAGAGACACACAGGGCAAAATACGGTGCCCCGGGTAGCATCCAAAAAGCCCAGCAGACGGCCGCCACGGCGTAGGCCCATTCCCAGCGGAACAAAAGTCCCAGAAGCAAGCCTCCCCATACGGGAAGTCCCAGAACGAGGCAGACAATGCCCAGCAGGACCAGCGTGTGCCAATCCTTGCACTCATGCCAGACCCACAGGCAGAATTCCTTGGCCTTATTCAGTAATCGGATCAACAATTTTTTCATAGAAAGCTCCTGTTTATTTTCAAAACGGTCTTGCGTTTTCTGATTCCTGCGGAATTGCCTTACGGGACTCAAGCTTGCATTATCCCAGCAGAATATCCGACACCAGCATGACGCAGAATCCCACCAACAGGGCGTAGGTCGCGCCCCGCTCACAGCCGTGGGCGTGGGTCTCGGGAATCATCTCGTCGCTGATGATGTAGAGCATGGTACCGCCCGCGAAGGCTAGGGCAAAGGGCAGGATGGCGGCCGAGACGCTGACGGCGAAGTAGCCGATCAGAGTGCCAACGACCTCGACCAAGCCCGTTCCCAAAGCAATAACAAGGGTCTTTCCCGGCTTGATACCGGCGGCCAGCATGGGGCCAATGATGACCATCCCCTCGGGGATATTTTGCAGGGCGATACCGCCCGCTATGAGGAGAGCCTCGGCGGTATTTCCCGAGCCGAAGCCCACACCTGCGGCGATGCCCTCGGGGAGATTATGGATGGCGATGGCCATAACGAATAGCAGGACCTTCCCTGCGTTTCGGTTTCGTGGGTGGGATTCCTGGTCCACATCGGCCATTTTGTGCAGATGGGGGACCATGCGATCCACCAAATTGAGGCAAAGGGCACCGACGAATATGCCCGCTACGGTCATGAGCAGAGCCAATAGCTTGGAAGGCAAGGGAGCCAAAGCCCCGCCTCCCGTAGGGGACGCAAACATTTCATATCCGTACTCCACCGAGGGGATGATGAGTCCCAGCACGGCGGCGGCCAGCATAACGCCTGCCGCAAAGGCCAGGACAATATCACTGAATCGGTGGGAGGCTTTCTTGAAGATAAAGCCGATCAGCGCACCGATAACGGTGGCCCCCCCCACACCGAGGGCGGTAAGTAAAACCATTCTCATTGTGCAATTCTCCTTCTATGAGATAAGTAGTGGTACCACTTTCAGAATACAGCATCCTCTGCCTCTCCCATCAAAATCTCCAGATTCTCCTCAGAATATTCGATTTCGGAGGAAAATATACGGGCAACCTCGCAGAGAGAGTCGAGCCCCTCCCCCCCCGTAGCTCTATGGAGCGCGTGGATGATGACGGTGCAAAGGATGGCAAAAGCCGTGCGTGTACGCTTAGCATCGGGCCAATCCGTTGCATCAGCGGTCATATAGCGGTACAGGAAATAGCCGATCAAATGCCCGTAAGTCTCGTCTTCTTCTCCGTCTAACTCTTCAATGGGATCTCCGGGAAGAGCCTCCAGGGCATCCAGATACGCATCCCAGGAGGAATCAAGTCGTTCCATTCCCCGTAGCAGCGATGCTATATGCGCAAAAGAACGAAAGGTATCCGTACAGCTCTCAGTCAAGTTTATGTCGCTTCGGTACAGGATGTGACGAATTCTGTCGGATAGTGGAACGGAACGATCCCGCAAAACGGAAATCAACGCCTCCCGCCATTCCATCAGCTCAGCGGCAGATGCGTCAAGCTCTCTGCAATCCTCCTTGGCAAAGCGCTCTTGGGCTGCCAAATCAGGGGAAAGCTCTACCACGGCAAAAGGCTCGGCTTGGGACAAAATCAGCTTAGCGGCGGCCTCACAGCAGAGTCCCAGCCCCAATTCCACGCGATCCGCCTGCACGTTGCGAAAACGGGGATGATCGGCGCAGATGTGACACAGAGATTCCTCTCCCAATTCCGTGATCAGATCGCAGAGCCCCCTTTCATTGAGGAAGGGACATCTTTCTCGTTCATCCAGAACGAAGCAGGGAGGCTCCGCCTCACGGTCAATGCTGGCGCGAAGACGTTCTCCCAAGCTTCCCTGCACCCCGTCGTAACGGGCAAGGGCTTCTCCATCCACGTCGATCTCCCAGCCAATACAGCAGGAATGGCGGCACTCCGAGGAAATACACCGAAAGGATTCGTAATAATTTGGAACGTATACGGGTTTCATAAAACTCCTTATGCTTGGTTCAATGCTTCCGCCATACGTTCTCGTTCACGACGGCGGTATAGGATTGCAAAATATTCACGACCTTGGTGGACACGTTCTCGTCGGTATAGGCGGGAACGGGGGTTCCATGATCGCCCCGCTCATGCATAGTGATCGACGTGGAGACCGCTTGGAGCAGACTATCCGCCCGAATACCGGCTAAAGTAAAGCATCCGTGATCCATGGCCTCCGCACGCTCGGTCGAGGTACGAATGGACACAGCGGGAAACGGCGCGCCTACGGACGTATAGAAGCTTGCCTCCTCCGGTAGCGTGCCACTGTCCGAAATCACGCACAGAGCCCCCATCTGCAAGCGATTGTAATCGTGGAAGCCCAAAGGCTTATGCAGGATCACATGGGGATCCAGGCGGAATCCCGTTGCCTCCAGACGCTTACGGGAACGAGGATGACAGGAATACAGGATGGGCTTTCCGTAAACCTCAGCCAGCCGATTGATTGCCGTAAAGAGAGACAGAAAGCTTTCCTCTCCATCAATATTCTCCTCTCGATGGGCAGATAATAGAAAATATTCCTTTTCTTCAAGTCCCAGGCGGCTCAGAACATCGCTTTTTTGAATCCCAACCCAATTGGCGCGCAGAACCTCCGCCATGGGAGAGCCTGTGACGAACACCCGCTCAGCAGGCAAACCGCAATCCAACAGATTCTGCCGCGCTTGTTCGGAATAGGCCATATTCACGTCGGATATGACATCCACAATACGGCGGTTCGTCTCCTCAGGCAATCGCTCGTCCTTGCAACGGTTCCCTGCCTCCATATGGAAAACGGGAATATGCAACCGCTTGGCTGAAATGGCAGACAAGCAGGAATTCGTATCCCCCAGCAACAGCAAAGCATCCGGCAGGGTATCCCGCAGAAGCTTGTAGGTGGCATTCAGAATGTTCCCCACCGTCTCCCCCAGGTCAGCCCCGACGGTTTGTAAGGTCACATCCGGTCCGTCCAGACCCAGGTCGCGAAAGATCGCACCGTTCAGAGAATAGTCGTAATTCTGTCCCGTATGCACCAGAATGCAATCAAAATAAACGCGGCATTTTCGGATTACCTCCGACAGACGAATCACCTCGGGGCGAGTCCCCACAATGATCATCACCTTTAATCTTCCGTCTCCGCGGAATTGAATGCTGCCCCCCGAATCAGTCATGGGAATCCACCTCCTCAAAATACGTGTCCGGATCTGCAGGATCGTAGCATTCGCTGGCCCATATCACCGTGATCAGATCCTCGGTATCCGCTATATTGGCCATACTGTGAATATATCCGGGCGGAATGCGGATCACCTCAGGCGATTCCCCCGTCACAAAAAATTCCAATATATCCCGATCCCCTTGCTTCCGCATACGAATCAAGCCCTTGCCCGCAACCACGGTAAAGATTTCATGCTTGCGTCGATGCCAATGCTCGCCCTTTACGGCTCCCGGCCGCGTTCGGTTAACCGAGATCTGCCCGCAAGAATCACTGCGAAGCCATTCCGTAAAAGAGCCTCGCTCATCTCGACTGACCGTCAGGGGATAGTGCATTTTCTCCACAGGCAGGTAGGACACATAAGTTGAGTAGAGCTTTTGCTCGAAGCTTCCCTCACTTCCTGCCGGGATAACGGGTGTCCCCGCTCCGTCTCGGTAGCCCTCTAGCAGATGGGCCAATTCCCCAACGGTCAGCATATGCGGTGCGGGCATGGAGCCGACCGCCTCGTCCCCGTCAAGGGGAAGTCGCCCCTCCGAGGCCGTTTCCAGGATGTGAAGCATCCAGGAAACGAGATCCTCCACATACAAAAGAGCCAGCTTCTCAAAGGGATCATACACCGTAATAGGCATATCCCGCGTCATGCGGTAGCAAAAGGTTGCTACCACGGAATTATAGTGGGGACGGCCCCCGCGCCCAAACAGGCTCGGAAACCGACATATGAATACCGTTGCTCCCGTGCGCGCGGCATACTCCCTCAGCATACCCTCGCACGCCAGCTTACTTTGTCCATAGGCCGTATCGAAACGCCCCTCCAGGGATGCCTGCACGGAAGAGGCAAAGAGTATCGGGCACGTATTCCCTGCCTTTTCCAGCTTCTCCACCAAGGACCGCATAGCCTCCACATTTCCCCGACGAATTTTTTCAGGTTCAGAATCTCGATTCACACCAGCTAAATGGAATACGAAATCCGCCTCCGTGCAATATTTTTCCAATAAAACAGGGTCAGATGGCAGATCGTATCCCAGCACCCTGTGGGATGCTTGTGCAAGGGCAGTGGTCAAATGCCGGCCGACGAAGCCGTCTGCGCCTGTAACCAGCACCCTCATACTCGTCCGTCCTTCGCCAGCTCCCCACGAATATAGGGGAGTGTGAGCAGGATCTCCTTCACCTCATCCACCGTCAGAAGGCGGGTGTTCAGAGAATTGAATTCAGCAAAAGCATTATGCTCTACGTTTCCATAGTCAAAGAATTGCTCATAGTTCAAATCGCGACTATCGCAGGGAACACGGTAATACCCTCCTTTGTCCTCGGCTCGAGCGCATTCCTCATTCGTCAAAAGAGTCTCGTAAAGCTTTTCCCCATGGCGGGTGCCAATGGTTTTGATCTCACACCGCCCTTCGGGATCAAAGAGCAAGCGTGTGGCACGAGCCAGCACGTCGATGGTGCAGGCCGGTGCTTTCTGCACCCAAATATCTCCGCTTTTTCCCTGCTCAAAGGCGCAAAGCACCAGGTTAATGGCCTCGTCCAGCGTCATGATAAAGCGAGTCATTTCGGGATTCGTCAGCGTGACGGGCTTTCCCGCACGGATCTGCTCGATCCAGAGTGGGATTACCGAGCCGCGGGAGCAAAGCACGTTTCCGTACCGCGTGCAGCAGATCGAGGTTTTACCCGCAAAGGAGGATCGGGCCTTGGAGACGGCTATCTTTTCCATCAAAGCCTTTGACAGTCCCATCGCGTTGACGGGATAGGCCGCCTTATCGGTCGACAAGCAGATCACCCGCTCAACCCCTGCATCCACGGCCGCATTCAGCAGATTCTCCGTACCGATCACATTCGTCTTGACGGCCTCCATGGGAAAAAATTCACAGGAAGGCACCTGCTTGAGGGCGGCGGCATGGAAGACCATATCCACGTCCTTCATGGCGTATTTCAAACTTTGCGGATCCCGAACGTCCGCAATATAGAAGCGGATCCGATCCGACGCCTCGGGCATGCTCACCTGAAGCTCGTGGCGAAGGGCATTCTGCTTTTCCTCGTCTCTGGAAAAAATGCGGATCTCACGCAGATCCATATTTCCCACGCGGTTCAGAACGGCGCGTCCAAAGCTTCCCGTTCCCCCGGTAATGAGCAGAGTTTTATCTGCAAACATTGACATCTTCATCTCTCCTTCCCGACACGCGGGCAACGTCGTTGGCGATACCGAGGGAATTCCGTCCTTTTATAACGGCGAAGCCCGGCATCCGTTTTGCTACATCATACCACAAAATCCCCAAAAAGTCAAGAGATTCCGCGGCAAGACACAAGAAAGAAGCTTACTCCGATCAAAGAACGGAGTAAGCTCAGAAAGAAAGTCAAATATCGTATTTGGACAAAATAGCGCTGGGAGTCTTGCGGAGCAAAAGCATAGCGGGAAGAACCCCGAAAAACAGAGCCGCCACGCACAGAATCACGAAAAGTGCAGTAGCCATCCACCAGGGGAAATAGAAAATCGAGGAGAACAGCGCCGCTCCCGAAAGAGACCCGATGAACCACGCCGACAGGAAGTATCCCAACGCCAGGGTCATGGTAACGAGCATCATGGTTTCCACGGCAAA
Organism: Oscillospiraceae bacterium; assembly: GCA_015064695.1. Lineage (GTDB taxonomy): Bacteria > Bacillota > Clostridia > Oscillospirales > CAG-272 > CAMEON01. The sequence continues at coordinate 97,502 of SVRS01000003.1, forward strand.
GCGGAACAGCAGATTCTTTTTGCTCACGCCAATGGCGCGGAGAACCCCAACCTCTCGCACCCGACTCATAAAGGAGGAGCGCATGATAAAGAACACGCAGACACACATGATTGCCAAAATGACGGTAACGACCAGAACGCACTGCACCACGGTCTCTCTCATCTCGCGGAACATTTGCTCAAACAGGCTGTCGGGCGTGATGAAGCCATCTTGACCCAACATTTGGGTAAGATACGCGGCGGTAGCAGAGAGATCGCTCGAGCGAATCATTAGATAATTGGAATAGAAGCGTTCCCCGTTATAGGAATCCCACACCTCGTAGGTATGGACGTTCAGTTTATCCTGATCCGTCTTACCCGCCGAGCCGGCCAACGCAATATAATCCTCATCGCAAATCACGTAATCATAGTCGCTGTTGCCGTACACCTCAAACTGAAACAGATACTCATCGTACTCCCACCGATCCGAGGTATCGGACACCATTTTCTCAACCCGCTCAATCACATCGGGACGCTCAAAATATGCCTGTATTTCCTCGTTAGAGGCCGCGGCATAGTCCGGATTTTCTTCCCGGTAAAGCATCGCCGAGCAGATTGCCCAAGGGTCGTAGCCCAGGAGATTCGCGCAGGATACGATGCTTTCCTTTGTAGCAATGGCCCATTCTTCGTAAGTCAGACTCTTATCGGGCTGTTCCTCCATCTTGGCTCGAAGGAACTCCGGCAGATAGGTAATGTAATGATCCAGGAACCAGGAGTAAAAGCCGATTTCGGATTGCATATTCATTTTTGTTGCGTACTCGGTAGGATTCTCTACAAGAGTCACTCCAAAGGTATCAAAAACGAAAGCCGGATATGCGGAGAGCGAATACTTGTCCCGATCCACGTTGGCAACGACAAAGCTTTTGCCCAGCAGATGCACCGTATCGCCCGCCGCCAGATTTCCTCCGTCAAACGCATATCGGCAGATCATCTCCCCCGGTTTGAGAATCTTTTCCATCCCCACCTGAGAGGCAGGCACTACGGGCATCCAAAAATACTGATTCATCACGCTTTTCGCCATGGTCAGACCGTCTGCGTAGTAGAACAACTCGTCGGAGCGTACAACGCCCGTGATCCGAAGCTTTGTACCGGAGGCATTTCCGTAATCATTTGCCGAAATCAATCCGATCAGGTCCTCATACCCATCGATGTAACGGGCCGAGGAGCTTTCGATCAGCTTATCCGCCAGGGCAGTTGTGACAAGAATATCGTAAGAGCCCTTTTTCACGGTCCCTTCTCCCTCTACTATGGGAAGCTCCTCCGCGTGGGCGGCATCAACCATTTGTCCCCTCGCGCTCAAGGTAACGCTCTTTGACGTCATAAATGCAGCGGATTGGAAATGCAGATAGTCACCGTCATACGCTGGGCTGCTCCCGATGATCCGCGCAAAATCCATCCCGTAATTGCCAATCTCGGCGGATATAGCGGAATAATCCATTTCGGGGTCCAAAGGAATATAGAACACGCGATCGTTATGATCCCGACGCAGATCCGTAAAGGACCGAACTCCTGCGGCGGATACGGCGGTCATGAATACCATGACCACGGCCAGAAGGAACAGACAGGCTCGAAGAAGCCTTCTTCCCTTCTTTTTCTTCTTCACGGAAAAATTCTCCCGCCAAGCGTACCTCAAGGAATTTTTCCAATGGTAGAGACGGCCGAAATTCTTTCCTTCAATGGGTGTCAGCTTAGACATATCCAGCTTATGACCGTTACGCGTATTTTTTTCAGGAGTCGGGCAGTATACGCCCTCTACCAGCTTGATCTCGCTGGACTCGTCCAAAAGCTTAACAGACGGATCGTTGGTTTTCAGATACAGCTTTCCGCCCATGCAAACCAACTGTAACGTCACCGAGGCCTCGTGCTCTCCGTAATACTCTAGCTTAACGCCTCCGGCCGCCACCTCGGTTTTGGGTAATTCCCCCAGATAGATATGGCTCTTATTCCGTTGCACGTAGCCGTTGGCATCCTCGTTGATCCGATCGGATTCCACGTGACCGTCCACGATCTCAATGACACGGTCACAGTAGTAATCCACCAAATTGGCCTCATGGGTCACAAGCAGAACCAGATGCGTGCGTGAGATTTCCTTGAGAATATCCATTACCATCACGGTGTTGGCCTCGTCCAGGTTTCCCGTAGGCTCATCTGCCAGGATGATTGCGGGATTCTTGACCAGCGCACGAGCAATGGCCACCCGTTGCTGCTGGCCGCCCGACAAGGTATCTGGCGTACGATCCCGATATTTGTCCATATCCACGTTGGCCAGGGCGGCGATGGTACGCTCGAATATGGCGGTCTCGTCGTTCATGCCGCACAAACGAAGGGCCGCGGAAACGTTCTCGTAGACCGTTTCCCCCATGTTCAGGTTGTAATTTTGAAAGATATAGCCCACGTAACGATTCCGCAGGGTATCCGTATCCTTACGGATATTCCGGCCGAACAGCTCGATGGATCCCGATGCGATGCTGTCCAAACCGCCGATAGCGTTCAGCAGGGTAGTCTTACCGCAACCGCTCTGACCGAAAATCGCCACCATACCGGATTCGGGAAGCTCCAGATTCACGTCATCCATCACGTGCAGTTGATTGCTCTTCCCCTTGTTGTAGTATTTATGGGCGTTCGTAATTTTTACAGGAATCTTCTTCATGCCTTGGAGCCTCCTTTCAAAGTTTTTTTCACGCTATCGCTGAACATACGCTTCACGTACTTACGGGACAGATTGAGTGCGACCAGGATCAGCATAGATGCGATGAGGATATAATCTCCCGCGTGCAGGAATGGGAATAGGTAATTGGTCTGCGGCAGCATGTACACCACCGCACAGGTAATAGCCGTAATGACCGTCGCAGGGATCAGCGCAATGAGGGTTTGCACATAGATGCTGATGCGCACAACGGTGGTTGGAATACCCATGGAACGCATGATGGCAATGTCTCCGCGAGTGGCATTCATGGCGCGAGAGGAGCAGAGAGACAGGAACGCCGTCACAAAGACAATGGCCATCAAAAACAGGAACGCATTGAAGCCTGCGTTCAGCTTCTCCTCCAGCACCTCAAAAACATCAGGCTCGATGGTCTCGTCGGATACCACCGCGGTATAGCCCAATTCGCGAAGGCGCTCCACCTTGCCATGAGCCTCCCGATCGTTTTCAAAGAAAAGGGATGCCTGGGTGTACGCCTGCGTGTAGTAATGCTCGTACATGAATTCCAACAGGATATCAGGGGACAGAACCATAAAGCCGGCATTACTGATCCCGCTTCCCTCCTGCCAGCGCTCGTAATAACGGGTTTCCAGATCCTGCTTCATCCCTTCCGACACGTCCCATACCATAGTGTATCCATCGAAGGAGTGCTGAACGGTGGATTCCTCTCCGTATCCGGGCTTTACAACGTCCACGATAATACCGTTGCCGTAGCCTCCTCCGTAGCTATGATCGTAATAGTATTGGTAGTTGAAAAAGTTACCCGACATAACGGTATGGATCAACACGTCCTCTCGCTCGGGCGCACCCTCCTTGCCGATTCCCATATCAGCGAGGAAAGCGGTGATGGAGCCATCGTTCGCGTAATAGGTCTTGGAGGGAAGATCGAAATCGATGTAGGTATCCCCTTGCATGGAGGTATGATAAACCGTCTCGTTTTCGGGAACAGACAATTCTATGTTGTAACCGAAGTTATACCGTTGATTCGAAAAAAAGGCAATGGCGCTGGCGATGCGATAGCCGTTTTCCGAAAATAGCATCCGAGGTGTGCGGGAATTATCGTAATAGTAAGATACACCCACCACCTTGTACGTAGCCATTTCAAAGAGCAGAGGGAATACCGTCTCCTCAAAGCCGTCCTGTCCCAGATGATTCTTAAAGGAAATGGGCACCTCCAAAACCACCTCGTTATCCTTTTCGGGGTACCGGCCTGCATCCAGCTTGACATCCGAGGCAGGATAGCCGAAGGAAACCTCATACCACTGCACGCGACCGTTTTCTGCATCCTCAAAGCTGACACCTACCGTGCGATCCAGCATGGAATCGTAGTGCAGGTAATTCTCAGCACCCATATCCGCGGCCAGCTTTTCCAGTTCTTCGTCCGTGATGATCTGCCCATCCCGCCGCACGATGACCGTGCGCCCTTCCACGTGGGTAAACATCGTCCTTTCGCTGAAAAGACTTCGCGAATCATAGGTAAACGAGGTAACCAAGGCCAATACCAGTGCCGTCACGGTCATGAGAATGCAAAGGAACACCGATAGCTTCGGCGTAGCGCCGAAGCGAACGCGCCCCAAAACCAAGCCGTTGCGCAGGGTATTGGCCGTTTTTCGGGCGGTATTGCTCACCATAGGCGAGGCCTCGGGCATGGGTGCATGATCTCTTACGGAAGTAGTCGGGCGAATGGTATGATCCAGCTCCACCGCACCGTCGAAGATACGGATATGGCGAGTGGCGTAATCCTCCACCTGCTCAAAATTGTGGGTAACCACCACCACCAGCTTATCCTCGGCCACCTCTCGCAGAAGCCGTATGATCTCCTTAGAGGACTGACTATCCAAATTGCCTGTGGGCTCGTCGGCCAAAATAATCGGCGAATCCTTCGCCAGAGCGCGGGCGATGACGGTTCTCTGCTTCTGTCCTCCCGAAAGCTTGCTTCCCTTGTGGCGGACGTGCTTTTCCAATCCTACACGCCGAAGAAGCTCCATAGCGCGCTCACGTCGCTTCCCGGGATCCTCGATGTGCATAAGCGCCAGCTCTACGTTCTGCAAAACGGTAAAGCTCTCGATGATATTGTAATCCTGAAAAATGAAGGATATGTACTGCTTGCGGTATTCCTCCCAATCCTTTTGCAGAAAATGGGAGGTGGGTTCCCCCTCCACCAGCATCTCCCCCTCCTCGTAAGTGTCCATGCCGCTGATGACGTTCAGCAGGGTGGATTTACCCGATCCCGACTTACCCGTCACGGCCACGAACTCTCCCTTAGAAAAGGTCAGATCCACGCCGCGGATACCAACCGATACGTTGGAATCCGAGACGTAGATTTTGCCTATGTTCTTTAGTTCAAGTAGCGGTGTATTCATGTTTGTCATTGAATCTCCTTTCTTGTTCGATTATTCAGATAATGCAATCTCTAATGATACAGACGCCAAAAACTCATTTTGGTTGCGTTTTTATAAAACGTAACGGAATGTATTCGTATATTTTCTTCTTTTCGATAGACACATCCCTTTGTTGACATTCCGTGAATGTCAAGGGAGCTTGCCGATCGATTGCAAATTATCGGTTTGGACATTGACAAAAATGCCATACAGAGAATGGGGTCCGGGCAAAGATTCATTACCGACATTGAGCTTGTTTATTTAGCCAAGGTATTTGGCAAAACCTTGGATGAATTATTTGGTACTACTTCTATCGGCCATCTTTAAAAATCTGAAATGCGCACTACGAAGGGTAGTGCGCTTATATTATAGCACAAAGAAATATGATTGTCAATAGGGCTGCATAAAACTTAACAGTATTAAGATTTGTCTTCCCTTTGGTTCAGATGGGAGGCGATACAGCTCAGAAACACCTCGCCGTAGCGGTCCAGCTTGGCTTGTCCCACGCCCGAAACCTCCAGAAATTCCTCGGGGGTACGAGGGAGCTTTACGCACATATCCTCCAGTGTGGCATTGGAGAAGATATAGAAGGAGGGGATATTCTGCGCCGCGGCCAGCTCCCGTCGAAGGTCCGCGAGGGCCTTATAGAGGGCGGGGTCGGCGGAGCCTGCAGCGGAGGTACTCCGGCGAACACGGGAGGCGGCATCATTGGCATTGTGCCGCTCCTTTTTGGCGGGTCCGGACTCGACCTCCATATCGGCAGGGTAGCGCATGGTAACGGGGATGCGCTTATACAGGATGTCCCCCGAGGTCTCGGTAAGGGTAAGAATAGGATACTCACCTTCGGTCATGCGTATATAGCCTTGTCCAATAAGGGATTTTATGATCTGCTTGATGTAGGGAGTGCTGTACTTTTTCATCAAACCGAAGGTGGTCTGCTTATCCAACCCCTTCTCTGAAATTCTCTCACTACGAGAGCCGCGAAGAATCTGTCCGATGAGGACTATTCCCAGACGCTGGCCCGTGCGAGCAATGCAGGACAGCACCATTTGTGCCTCCACCGTAATATCGGCAGAGGCCAGGCCACCCGTACAGTTGGAGCAGTTTCCGCACCCACAGCCACCGTCTTCTCCCCCATAGGAGGTCGGAAGCGCCTCCCCGAAATACTGCAGGATGTTGGCACGCAAGCACTCACTTGTGGTTGCGTAAATCTCCATGCGGCGCAAACGCTCCAAATCACGCGCCCGTACGACGGAGGCCTCCTCTGCCGACAAATCGGGATTCTGCTCGCTGTTCTCGATCATATAGCGTGCGGTCTGGACATCGCCCGGAGTAAAGAGCATTAGACACTCGGCGGCGGTTCCGTCTCGACCTGCACGTCCCGCCTCTTGATAGTAGGCCTCCATGCTTTTGGGCATATTGTAATGAACGACAAAAGAAACGTTGGATTTATCGATTCCCATACCGAATGCATTGGTCGCAACCATAACGTTTTTTCGGTCGTAAAGAAAATCCTCTTGATTCTGTCGGCGGTCGGAATCCTCCATGCCGGCATGATAGGCTGTCGCAGAGATCCCCGCGCGACACAATTCATCGCAAACCTCCTCCACCCCGGCCCGGGTAGAGCAGTATACGATTCCGCTCTGTCCTTCCCGCTCCCGGAGGAATTCCATCAGCACCTCGCACTTTTCCCTCGGGCGGGCGCGCTTGATCCCAAACCAGAGATTCGGACGATCAAAGCCCGTGGTCAAGGAATAGGGGGTTCGCAATTCCAAAAGGCGTATGATATCCTCACGAACGTGATCCGTGGCCGTGGCAGTAAAGGCTCCTACGGTCGGACGCATAGGCAATTGGCGAATGAAACGGGCAATATGGAGATATCCCGGCCGAAAATCCTGCCCCCATTGTGACACGCAATGGGCCTCATCCACAGCCAACAAAGGAATCGTCAACCGACGGCAGATCTCGACGAAGGAAGGAACATCCAATCGCTCCGGCGCAACGTAGACCAGCTTATACGCACCCTGTGCCATACGCTCGCACACACGGTCATACTGGGAGGGAGTAAGGGAGCTGTTGATATAGGCTGCAGAAATACCTGCTTGCGTCAGGGTATGAACCTGATCCTTCATAAGAGAGATCAGCGGAGAAATCACCAACGTAACTCCCTCTGTCAGCAGGGCGGGGATCTGATAACAGGCGGACTTTCCCGCCCCCGTAGGCATAATCGCCATAACATCTCTTCCCGCCAGCAAATGATCTATGATCGATTCCTGGCCCGGGCGAAAGGTATCGTGACCAAAATAGGTCTTGAGGATGCGTAGTTTGTTCATAGTGTCTCCGTTCCGTTTTCTTGCGTGAAGTCTTTATGTGGCCAGCATACTCTCACCCGCAAGCCCATAACCGTCTACATCCAAAAAATCCAGCACCGTGGCGGAAATATCACCAAAGGTAGCACGAGTCCCGAGATTCCCGGGCTTCACGCTCGCGCCGTACAAAAGGCATGGCGTATACTCACGGGAATGGTCCGTAGAGAGAGTGGAAGGGTCACAGCCGTGGTCGGCGGTGATGATCAGCAGGTCGTTCTCCCGCAAAACGGGCAGAAAATCCGCCAGCCAACAGTCAAATTCCGATGCGGCGACAGCATAGCCCTCCACGTCGTTACGATGCCCGTAAAGCATATCAAAATCCACCAGGTTGGTGAAGCAAATGCCGTGAAAATCACGTTCGGCCATCTCGGACGTCACCCTCATTCCATCGGCGTTGCTCGCTGTTCGTATGGCCTCGGTAATGCCCTTCCCCGCGAAAATATCCGATATTTTTCCCACAGCGACGGAATCCATGCCGGCGTTTTTGATAGCATCCAACATGGTATCCGCCGGAGGCTCTATGGAGTAATCGTGGCGGCGAGAGGTCCGCTTGAAGGGGTATACACCTTCAAAGGGACGTGCAATGACACGGCCGACAGCGTGCTTTCCTCCCCACTCGTTGGTCAGCATTTCGCGGGCGATCTCGCATATGCGGTACAGCTCCGTTACCGGAACAAGCGACTCGTGGGCAGCAATCTGAAAAACGCTATCGGCTGAGGTGTAGACGATCAGCTTTCCCGTAGAAAGATGCTCCTCTCCATAATCGCGGATGACGTCGGTGCCCGAGTAAGTTTGATTGCACAGAACCCCGTAGCCGGTACGACGAGTAAACTCATCCAAAACCTCCTGCGGAAATCCGTGGGGATACGTGGGCAACGGATCAGTTGAAATAAGTCCCGCGATCTCCCAATGCCCGATGGTGGTATCCTTACCGCCCGAAGCCTCGGTCATACGGGCATAGGCGGCAAAGGGAGCCTCCTTGCCTACAGGCACCAAGGGATCGCTGACCCCATCAATATGAATAAGTCCCAATTTTTCCAACGTGGGGCAGTGGAAGGCAGGATGGTTGCGAATCGCGGCAAGGGTATTGCTTCCCTCGTCCCCCCACGCATGGGCATCGGGCATCGCTCCGATGCCAAAGCTATCCAAAACCATCAGAAACACACGTTTATGCATGATGAATCTCCTTTCAAACAAATCACCGTCGGGATTCTATATTCATTATACCCCATACCTGCGTATTTGTCAAGAAAATCTTCTTTTCAAGGAATCTCCAAATGCATATGCCACGTGTATTCACCATAAAAAAGGTCCGTCACTCATGCTTTCAGCATGAGTGACGGACCTTGGTTCCAATTACATGGCCGCTCCGCCCTCCACCAGGTCGGTAAAGGTTAGGGACATATCCACCGTAGATTGTACGGTGACCTCCCCGATCTTAAATTCCGTGTAGACGTGGTACACATAGGACATCAGCTTTCCGTCCTGTACGGTTACGTCGATGTAACCGGTGACCTTATCCATGGCCGTGCCGTACGTCTCTATGAATTCCTCCTCCATATCTCCCAGAGCGGCAGCTCCCAATGCAAAGCGATAGCTACCCTTCTCCTCGTTCAGCACTGTATAGCCTGCGATATCCACCGTGCTGATCCCCTCGGGATCCATGAACTGCTGCACCACCATCTGCGCCTCTGAATCGCCCATGGGTGCCTCGCTCGACTGCAGGATATTGCCCGTAGAGGGGTCCTTGACGTTGACCTTGCAGGAACCACCCTTGTAGCTGTACTCGTAACGGCCTCCCTCCGAATCATACTCCAAGGTAAATTCAAATCCGTCCACGTTCTTATAGGTTACCTTTTGGACGGTACTGGTATTTTGATCCGAACCGTTGCTTTGCTTCACGACCGAGTCCGTCCGCATGGTAAAGCTACCGAACTCTGCGGTCTTCCGCGCGCGCAGAGCACGCTCAAAGCGATCGATCACCCGGATATCCTCCACCTCGGTAAAATCCGAAATGTCATAAGGTTCGGCCAAAACCGTTTTATTCCACCCGGTATACTTCGTCTTTATGGAAATTTCGGGGACTCTGGAATCCGCATCGGGATTCTTCTCAAAAATATACTCGATATCCATAGTAGAAATGAAGAAATCCTCGTCGGCCTTAACGGTCAGACGCACATCAACCAATGAATGCTCGGCCATCACCGTATGCTCCACGCCATCGATCATCTTCAAAAAGGGCTTCATTCCCTCTTCCGTAAAATTCTCATAGGTCGCCGTCCAGGTCTTATCCGCGTTCTGCATACAGGTCATGGTCTCGGAGATTCCCTTGCCCGCCTCGATCTCTACGGAAGACTCGTTCCTTTCACCCAGGAATTCCATATACCCGTTGGAATCAATGGGGGACTTCAACTTGGACTCGTGGTCATCTTCCTTTTGATAGAGGAACATCATTCCGTCCAGGTAACCCTGAGCCTCACGCAAAACAACGCGATTGCCGCCCGTCCAAATGGTAGTCTTCGATTCGTCCAAATAAGTAAGCCCATCCTTACCGTCGATAACGGTCAGGGTAGATTCGGTCACCTGCTCGTAGGTAACCGAGGTAATGTCCATCTTCATGGACATGGTCTGCTCCATCGTAAAGGATTCCACCGAGTCGGCGACTTGATTGATCAGCTCGTAAAAATAGGAGGCTCTGTCTTGCTCATTCATACGGTTGAGCTTTCTGGTTTCCGAGCAGGAGGTCATAGGAAGCAACAAAACCGACAGGATCATAGCCGCCACAATGGCATATATGATTCTTTTTTTCATGCTTGATTCTCCTTTCATATGTATCCGATTTTTTTCGTTCCCCCGACATATACTTCTCTTTCAAAGGAAACACAGCCATATTATACACCTTCAATGTAACCGTTCTATGTACTACCTGTAAATATATTTAAATATATTGCACAATATCATAATATTCAGGTAAAGTCGTTGACAAACCACACAATACGGAGTATAATGATATATATTATTATGACGGAGGCATTTTATGGCAACGCTTCATTTTCTGAGGTCCACCACGGATACCATCAATACGTCCTTCATTTTGGAAAGCAACGGCACACTGCTCGTGGTAGACGGCGGATACGTAACTGAGACACCCTACGTTTACGAATATTTGAAGAAGCTTGGCGGGCACGTCACCGCCTGGTTCCTCACCCATTTTCATGACGACCACTACGGTTGCCTGTTCACCATGCTGAACGAACACCCCGACATCCGGGTAGACAAGCTCTTCTACACCTTTCCCTCAGACGGGTTCCTCACAGGCAGTGAGGCCAAGCAGACCGCACTGCTGACCGAAACCTGGCTCCGCATCGTACGGGATACCGTTGACCATTTCCGCATTCCCGTTGTGGAGCCTGTGGTCGGGGACGTCTTTGAGTTCGACGGCGGAAAGGCGGTGGTTCGCATCCTGCGCACCTACGACGAAAGTCTGCCTACCATCAATAATTCCACCACGGTCCTCCGCTTTGAGGCCGACGGCAAGAGTATCCTGTTTTTGGGTGATTTGGGCTATGAGGGCGGTCAGCAGCTCCTTGAAACGGTGGACCATTCCCTTATCAAGGCCGACTACTGCCAAATGGCCCACCACGGCCAGGGCGGCGTAGGTCAAGAGGTCTACGAGGTGGTCCGCCCCGACTACTGCCTGTGGCCCACTCCCTCCTGGCTGTGGGACAATATGGGTCCCGGCGGACAGGACACGGGTCCTTTCCAGACCCTCATTACCCGCGGCTGGATCAGTTCCCTGCACTGCGTCAAACGACACTATCTGATGACCGAAGGGACGCACGTCATTGATTTGGCGGAAAACTGAGTAAAAATACAAGATAGGATGATTTTTTTATGACGAAATTACATTTTTTGAAATCCATGTCGGATACCATCAATACCTCTCTGATTTTTGAAAGCAAGACATCTTTGGTGGTATTTGACGGCGGGTACACCTGCGAGACCGAGTATCTCCACGAATACCTCCTGGGTCTGGGCGGTCATGTGGATGCCTGGTTTCTCACCCACGCCCATAATGATCACGTCAACGCCCTCTACGATATGCTGGACAAGTACGACGACATTCAGGTAGACAAGGTCTGCTACAACTTTCCCACCGACGAGTGGCTGAAAGCCTACGACCGCGGCGGCGAGGGCATTGAAATGGCCCTCAATCTCCGCCGTGCCTTAACCGAGAATCACATCCCCGTAGATACGGTTCAGGTGGGTGACGTTTACGAGTTCGACGGATTTACCGTCCGCGTCCTGCGGGTCCCCGACGAGGCCATTACCGCCAATCCCATCAACAATTCCTCGGTCGTCTACCGCGCGGAGGCCGACGGCAAGAGCATCATCATCCTGGGCGACCTGGGTGTGGAGGGCGGCCGTCAGCTCCTTTCTACGGTGGATCCTGCCCTCATCAAGGCCGACTACTGCCAGATGGCCCACCACGGCCAGAACGGCGTGGAGCGGGAGGTCTACGAGGCCATCCGTCCCGATTACTGCCTGTGGGCCACTCCCTCCTGGCTGTGGAACAATATGGGCGACGGCGGGTACGATACGGGTATCTTCAACACCGTTGTCACCCGCGGCTGGATCAGCAGTATGCACTGCGTCAAGCGGCATTACCTCATGACCGACGGCACCCAGATCATCAACCTCGGAGGAGAGTGATATGATCTTCCTTTGGATCGGCTTGGGGCTGGTTGGATTCCTCCTGCTGGCCATCGGAATCGCGGCCTGCGTTTGCTATCGAAGAATGCTCTACTCTCCTCCCCGTCGAATGCCCGGCGAGGGAGAATACGACATACCCTCCGGGGACATTTACGAGGTCTTCCGCGAGGATATGATCGCGTGGACCAAAATGATCCGCGCGTATCCCTACAAGGAATATGCCATTCAGTCCTTCGACGGTCTGACCCTGCGGGGGAAATTCTTTGAGTACAAGCCCGGCGCGCCCATTGAGCTGATGTTCCACGGCTACAAGGGCAACGCCGAGCGGGACCTCAACGGCGGTGTGGAGCGTTGCTTTAAGCTGGGACACAGCGCCCTGCTCATCGACCATCGGGCCAGCGGTTTTTCGGACGGGCATACCATCACCTTCGGCATCCTGGAGGTGCGGGACTGCTTCGATTGGATCGACTTTGCCGTCCGCGAGTTCGGAGAGGACGTACGGCTGATCCTCACAGGTATATCCATGGGGGCGGCCACCGTCATGATGGCCGCCCAAGGGCGGAATCGCGACGGAGTCCTGCCGCCCCAGGTCAAGTACATCCTGGCGGATTGCGGCTATACCTCCGCTCGGGAGATCATCTCCAAGGTCATGGGGGAGATGGGATTGCCTCCCAAGCTTCTCTACCCCTGCGCCCGCTTGGGCGGGTTCCTGTTCGGACATTTTGATCTGGATGAAACCTCCCCCATGGAGGCGGTGGCGCGGGCCAAGGTGCCCATGGTATTCGCCCACGGCGACGCCGATGACTTCGTTCCCTACGACATGAGCGTACGTCTCCACGGGGCCTGCGCATCCGCCCACAAGAAGCTCATCACCATCCCCGGTGCGGGGCATGGTCTGGCCTTCCCCCTCGGGCGGGACGAGTACGTGAAGGAGCTGGCGGAGTTTAAGCGGGAGTGTGGGTTTGATTTTTGAAGCACGCAATTTTTTCCAAACAAAGGCTCTCTTTGGCGTACCTGCGATAAAGCAGGTGCGCCAAGCTTTTCTTATAACAACTAATAGTTGACATATTAGATATTGACTTATGGAAAATATTGTGCTATAATAAAAGTACAAAATTGATACTTAAAGGAGGTGGACAAAATGACAAACTTAACACTGATAAAATCAATTGCCGTTTTGTCCGCAAACTAACTTATATTGTTACGTCTTGACTTAATGCTCTTGATTTTATCGAGAGCATTTTATTTTTTAAGAAAGAGGTAGCAAAATGAAAGACATCGTTACAATTCAAATCAGCAAATTCTTAACTAACGAACTTGTGGAACAAATTGCTCAAAGTCAATGGAAAGCATTAACCCCACAGCTTACAAACCGATTGAGACAGTATATCTTCGACGAGCTTGTCAATAGCAACAATTGCTTTGGGGTAATTGCCACCACTGCAAAAAATCAAGTCATCGGCAGAATTCATTGCGTGAAAAATGAAAACAATCCTCATCTTTGGTATTATGGTGACTTGTTTGTAATTCCGGAATACAGAAGAAGAGGAATAGCAAAACAAATGATTCACGCGGCGACAAATCACTTATCTGAAATGGGAGCAACAACACTTCGGTGTTATGTCAAGCCCGACAACATTCCAAGTCGCAACCTTCAAATGTCATTATGTTTTTTAGAAAAGCCATTTGAATCGTTTAATGATTTCACAAGTGACGGTGAAATCATGTATGAATTAGACATTCCAAATTCTTTAACTATTATCCCAGCAACAAAAAACGAGGCATATTTTGTGAGAATTCTTTTTGCTCAAAACAAAGATATTTTGAATTCCGGAAATATATCTCTAAGCGAATGGAGGGAAATTCTTTCTGTCGAAGATCCGGATGAAAAGCATTTTTTAGTATGCAAGGGTGCAATACCTATTGCTTACATGAAAATTAATGGATTGCTGAATACAGATATAGCATGGGTATCTATGTTATTTGTTGCAAAAGATTTCCAACGCCAAGGGATTGGATCTTTTGCACTGAATTATGCGGAGCAATATGTTAAGGGGCTCGGATTTAATACGATTAATATTCAAACCGATAAAGAAAATATCGCAGCTATAAATTTTTATTCCAATTCTGGATATCACATTTATGAGCAAAATTCAAAAATCAAGTTTAGTAAACGGCTATAAGTGCTTTTATTCCCCCATACGCGAGGCTTCGCTTTTGTGTCCACAAAAGCAGTGCTTCGTATGCCTTAATTAAAGACATACGAAGCACTGCATTGTTTTATATTCGGTTAAAATTCGATTTTGCCTATGAAGC
>SVRS01000040.1 GCA_015064695.1 Oscillospiraceae bacterium
CCGGTGGCGGCCACGATCTCACCGTCTACGGCGATCTCGGCGCAGAGGAAGCCGGGCTGATTAAGGTAGGAATAAGAATAGCGGTTATAGCTGGCCACGCGAAGGGCTACGCGGTTGACCTCCTTGGTGAGATGCTTAGAAATATCGTACTCATCCACGCGGAAAAAGCCGTGGCAGCAGCGGGCAGGGCCGTGGGCGACGTATACGCCGTTGACCATTAGAATTAATTCACAGGAAGCGGCGACGGCCAGCGTGACGGGCTTATCGGTGGCAGGGATGTCGGCGGTAAAGCAGACGGTGTGGTTGGGTGCCTTAGCGGTGCCGACCTCCCAGACGGGGGTGGCGGCGCGGAAGGTGTAGTTATGAATGACCATGGTGAAACTCCTTTTCGCTAATAATAAAGCCGGGATGCTATCGATTTTCAAACAAAAACTAAAATACGACGGAGGTTACGGTTAGAACGCCCAGTTTCCATCCGCAAAGATAGCGACCCGCTCTCCGCTTTCGGTAACGGCGGTAATAGACAGATCATCTGTGCCGATCATGAAGTCCACGTGGATCATGGACTCGTTGATTCCCATGGCGTGGAGCTCTTCTAAGGAATACTTGTCGTAATCCTTGATGCAGTTGGTGAATCCACTACCCAGGGCCAAGTGGCAGGCGGCGTTCTCGTCGAACAGGGTCTCGTAGAAGGTAATGCCGCTCTCACGGATGGGAGACGCATAAGGAACCAGTGCGCATTCACCCAGCTTTGCAGCGCCTTCATCCATGGAAATCATCTGACGGAGCAGCTCCTCGCCCTTCTCTGCCTTGGCTTCCACCACGCGGCCGCCCTCAAAGCGGACAGAGAAGTTTTCAATCAGCTCACCGCGGTAGGACAGGGGCAAGGAGGACACCACCAGACCCTCGGCGCAACCGGCCTTGGGAGAGGTGAAAATCTCCTCGGAGGGGATGTTGGGGTTGAACTCCTCACCGCCCAGGGTATGCTCGCTACCGCCGCAAAAGATACCATCGGGAATCATTTCCACGGTGAAGTCGGTGCCGTTGGCCGACTTATATTCCAGGGACTTGATGCGAAGCTTGTTAAGGAACTCGCAACGATTACGGAAGCTCTCGTTGTGGGCCTTCCATTCGGCGACGGGGTCAAGGTCGTTCCCCTCCTTGTCGATAACGCGGGAGGTGAACAGGATAGCATTCCACAGGTTCTCCATGGCGGTGGAGGTACGGATACCGGGGAATACCTTCTTAGCCCAAGCCTCACCGGGGACGGCGGCGATGCACCACTTGTATTTGTTATCCATGGCATCCCGGAAGGGCTTGATGATGGGGAAACGCGCCTTGGAGGCCTTGGAGATCTTTTCCTGGTTAATGCCCTTCAGACCGTCGGGATCGTCGGACATAATATAAAGCATGGCGGGGTTCTTGTCCAGGCGGTACTGGAGCTTAGCCAATTCGATCTCGTCCACCACGGACAAGGACTTCACGCTACGGTAGCGATAATGGAGCTTGGCGAGGGGCTGGTAGCTCCACTCCACCATAACGCGGGATGCGCCCCGCTTATAGCAAGCCTCTACGCACATGGCGACGAACTCGGGCTGATCCAAAGATGCCTGGATGATGACGACATCCCCCTTCTTGACGGCGATGCCGCACTCGGCCAGGAGGCGGGCGTAGTTTTTCAGAGTAGTTTTTTTCATGATATGGGTTCCTTTCGGGTAAAATTTCGTAGGGATAGAACACTATAAAGTATAACACATTTTTTTTTGAAAGTCAACTTTTTTGCAAAATTTTCTTCTGAAAAGCGGTGCTTTTTCGTCAAAAAGTATAGGGGATGTCTCACATACAGTGGAGACACCCCCTATGGTCATTCGCTCGGGTGATTTGTTTTCTGATTTTCCAGATACGTGTCATATCCGCTGACTTCAAAGGCGGCTACATAGACCTTCGCGTATATCTCGTTCCCGTTTTGGGCAATACCGATTTTTTTATGGAAGGTGTAGAACGGGAGATGGTTGAATTCGATATAGTGTATACCGCCTGGCTCGTATTTATCTTGGCGGTCTCTTATATATTCAAAACCTACGTAGTCGTAGTTTTCAAAATTCACTGCCGGCTGTCTGCTCATGCAGGTTTCACAGGAATGTCCGCCGAAAACACAACCGTTGAGGAGGAGTGCCTCGGCTTCCTCCAGGGTGATGAGGCGCATTTGCTCTGTGATAATGGGTGTGGGTGATTCTGTACTTTCGGATAACTGCTTCTGATAATAAATATAACCGTTTGCAAGAGGGTCTTTTGAAGGGGGTTCGGAGGATGAATAAACGTGAGATGAGCGGATAATGATGCTGTCTGAATAGGCATATGATAAAACATCGTTGAGAACATGATCGGAATGATTGTAAAAATAGATATCGATATCACAGGATTCAGAATAACCGTCATAGCTTCTGCGGATCTTTATATCCGAATATTCGATGCCGAACAGCATACACAGCTGTTCCTTTACAGGCATCAAAGCCTCCTTAAGTTCCTCGTCGGTCATGCTTGGATCGACCGTGACAGGAACACCGTTCAACATCAACGGATCATCCCCCCAATGAATCATGTGATCGATCGTGGAGCCCGTTTGGTCGATATCCCCCTCGTACAGCGTTGTATACCATCCGTCATATTTCTCTCCCGGCGTCTTCATCAGTATCCTATCACTGTTTTTGTTCATTTCAACCTGGTATTCACGAACCGACTCGCCGGTCAAAGCAGAAAAGCGATCCAAAAATTCGTCGGCGTACAAAGCAAACGCATCCACGTCAGCCTGGTTGAACACGGTGGTTAAATTCGACGAGGAATCGGACAGGATCATTTTATAGGCGTTGATCGTATCGCCGTCGGGGATGGAACCAAGCTGCAAAAAATCGGCGTTGGGGACGTATAGTGTCTGATACAGATTCGTGCCGCCGCCCAGCGTACCTGAAAACAGTTGATGTACTTCATCGGCAGTCATGACGGGGTTTTCAAAGGTCGGCATGGGGGGGAGGTCGTTCCGCGGGGGGGAGGGCTCCGGATTCTCAATTACGTGGATAGTCTCGGGATTTTCGATTACGGGGGTAGTCTCGTTTGGAAATATCGTTTCAATGGTATGTGAGGTGTTGGCCGAATTGTCAGTCCCAAGGTCCAATGACGTGTCAACCGTGGGAGGAATGACGGTTGGCGGGCGGTTGGGTCCGGCCGTCGGCGGGATGATATACCACACCAGCAACAGTGCCGCACATAATCCCGCCGCCATGGAAGTCCACTTCACAGCCAATCTGCGGCGGATGCGTGTCATGGGCGCAGCGTTCATGGGGCTGGCCTCGACGATGAACTCGTCGCTGACCTGCTCCATAGCATTCATCAGAATGTTTTTTTTCATAAGTAGATCCCCTCCTTTTCCAGGTAGTCCTTGAATTTCTTGCGGGTTCGTGACAGGATGGATTTGACGGTGCCCTCGGGAAGGCCGTAGTCATGGGCGATCTGCTTTACGGGGCTCATGTACCAGTAGCGGCGCATGAACAGGATGCGTGTTTCGGCAGACAGGGACGCGAGGAAGGTATTGATGGCCTCGCGCAGAATCATTTCGTCGAGCATATCCGCCGAATCGGCAAAGGGCTCTGTTGCCTCGTCGTAGATCGCGGTAAGATGGATATTGCGCTTATCGGCGTGTTCGTGGGCGTAGCGGTTGAGGGCGAGGTTACGGGTGATTTTTCCGAGGTAGGCGGACAGGCTATTGGGTTGCTCGGGGGGGATGGAATTCCAGGCCTTGAGGTAGGTATCGTTGACACATTCCTCGGCATCCTCCTTGGAATAGAGGATGTTATAGGCGATGGCGTGGCAATATTTTCCGTACTTGCGGTCGGTCTCGCGTATAGCCGTCTCGGAGCGTTCCCAATACAGGGCAACGATCTCGCGGTCGTCCATATACGAATTGATCGGTTCTTGCATCATGGTGTAACACTCACCTCCTCCTTGAAGCTTTCACCTATATAGACAGATTTTGCATGGAAGCGGTTGCATTCTGCGCCAAAAAAGAGAAACCCTTCCGGGAGGAAAGGTCTCTCGTTTATGATCACTTATTGAAATCCATAGCCATCTGTCCATGGTCATCCAAACCCAGCTCGGCGCGGTGCTTTTCCAACAGGGCGGCGATACGGGTATTGGGGTCCAGGAGGTTGGAGATGGTGGTGTCGTGGTTGAGGGTGTCGATGATATAGGACACGTACTTAGCCATGTTGACCTCAACATACCAAGGCTTGTCCATGATCTCGGGCTTGCGGTATACCAGGTTGGTGGTGAAGATCTTGTCGATGATGCCTTCCTCATAAGCCTTATCGAAGGCGGCAAAGCCGTCGGTGAAAAGGCCGAAGGTGGCAAAGTTGAAGACACGCTTGGCACCGTAGACCTTCTTGAGCTGGGTCGCAACGTCCAGCAGAGAGCCGCCCGAGGAGATCATATCGTCCACGATGATGACGTCCTTCCCCTCAAGATCCTGACCAAGGTACTTGTGTTCCAGGATGGGATTCTTACCGTTGACGATGGTGGAATAGTCGCGGCGCTTATAGAACATACCCACGTCGATGGACAGACTGTTGGAGTAGGCGATGCAGCGGCCCATAGCGCCCTCGTCGGGGGAGATCATGACCATGTGCTCCTTATCGATGATGACATCGGGGACGTTCTTGACCAGGGCCTTGATCATCTGGTAGTTGGGCATGACGTTATCAAAGCCCGACAGGGGGATGGCATTGGCCACGCGGGGGTCGTGAGCATCGAAGGTGATGATGTTGGATACACCCATCTTGACCAGCTCCTGGAGCATAATGGCACAGTCCAGGGACTCACGGGCGGTACGCTTATGCTGACGGCCTTCGTAGAGCATGGGCATAATGACCGTGATGCGGCGGGCTTTACCGCCGATAGCGGCGATGATGCGCTTCAGGTCCGCATAGTGATCGTCGGGACTCATGGGAACAATCATATCATGGAGCTTATAGGTAACGCCAAAGTTGAACACGTCGCAGTAGATATATACGTCCTGTCCGCGCATGGACTCTTTGATCATAGCCTTACCTTCGCCCGAACCGAAGCGGGGAGCGGAAGCATGCGCCAGGTAGGTATCCTCAGCACCGTGACGACGCCACTCCTTCAAGTATGCGTCCACCCGCTCTACAAAGGATTCGCAGCCCTTCATACCAATGACGGTCAATTCGCCGTACAGAGATTCTTTCATAGTTAGCACCCTTTCTGTATCCGATATAGTCTTTCTTTACAGCAATTTGCAGAAACGGCCGTATGCCTCATCCCATGCGTTGCGATCGGCACAAGGAGCATAATGCTTGACCTCAAAGGAGTTTGCTACGACCTGACGAGCCTCGGACAAATCCTTGATGGCACCGACAGCCATCATCTGAGCCAGCAGGTTACCGATGGAGGTAGCCTCCTCGGGGCCGGCAGAAACCTCCAGACCGCAGGCATCGGCAGTCATCTGAGACAGGAAGTGATCCTTCGTACCGCCGCCGACCACGTTGATCATGGTAGCCTTCTTACCGCGCAGGGTCTGAATTCCCTCTACGGTGTGACGGTACTTCAAGGACAGGGACTCGTAGATGCAACGAACGACCTCGCCCACGGTCTCGGGGACGTGCTGGCCGGTCTTGCGGCAGAACTCGCGGATCTTCTCGGGCATGTTGCCGGGTGTATTGAAGGATGCATCGTCGGGGTTGATGAGGGATTGGAAGGGCGTTGCCTCTTTCGCCCAGGCTTCCATCTGTGCGAAGCTGTAGTCCTTACCCTCGCGCTTCCACTGACGGCGGGATTCCTGGATGATCCACAGACCCATGATGTTCTTCAGGAAACGAATGGTACCGTTGATACCGCCCTCGTTAGTGAAGTTCGCGGTGCAGGTATCGTCGTTGATCAAGGGCTGAGGCAGCTCCATGCCCATCAAAGACCAGGTGCCGGAACTGATATAAATGAAGTCCTCAGCCTGGGAGGGTACAGCCATAACGGCAGAGGCGGTATCGTGAGAGGCAACCGTGTAGACGTTGATATCATTCTTGCCGACCTCGTCAGTGATAGAGGGCAACAGAGCACCCAGGTTGTAACCGGGCTGAACAATGGGGGAGAACAGCTCGCGCTTAATACCCAGCTTATCGGTCAGATTGAAGGCAAAGTCACGCTTAGCAGCATCCAGGATCATACCGGTGGAGGCAATGGTATACTCGGTTGCCATCTTACCGGTAAGAAAATAGTTGAGAAGATCGGGAATAAAGAGCATTCTTTCGGCTCTGTCCAGCATATCGGGATCGGCACGCATTTCAGCTGCGAGCTGATTCAGCGTATTGAAATCGATTGCCTGAATACCCGTAGTCTTATAGACCTCCTTGGCAGAAACAATGGGCTCCATGTAATCGGTAATACCTACGGTACGAGTATCGCGGTAGTGAGTGGGATTGGCCATGAGGCGGCCGTTCTTATCGATCAGACCGTAGTCAACGCCCCAGGTATCAATACCCATAGAAGTCACGTGATCACCGTCAATGACCGTCTTTGTAATTGAATTCTTGATTTCAAAATAAATGCGCAGGATGTCCCAGGTAAACCGACCGTTCACGAACATGGGATCGTTGGAGAAACGGTGATTCTCACGCAGGGTGAGCTTCTCTCCGTCAAAAGAACCGACGATGCCGCGGCCGCTGGATGCGCCGAGGTCGATTGCCAACATTTTCAGTTCTGCCATAGCTACCTCCGAATATGTACGATGTTTTTTGGCGTGCATTTGATTCCCTTTTTCGCGGGATGCACAGATGTGTTTTTATTATATCATATTTTGGAGGAAATTGTATGAATTTTTTGTTAACATGCGGTTTTTTTCAAAAAAAAGAAAAGAGCAAGGGGCATTTGCTTGTGCAAACGCCCCGGATATCTTATAAAAACAGCGGTCTGAGTTGTTTCCCCTCTAACGAAGCCTCCAGCGCAGATTGAACCATATCAAAATCCGCCACCAGTGAGTGCGGCTTAGAAATGGGATCATCCTGACGAAGGGGGGTAAAATATACGTTCTTTCGGGAAAGCAGGGTCCCGATATTACGCAGATTTGCGGACAACGCATCGTTGCTGGCCAGAGTTATGATCAACGGACGGTCCGACCGCAGATGGGCCTTGGCAGCCATACAGACGGGGGTATCCGTGATTCCATTGGCGATCTTTGCCAACGTATTCCCCGTACAGGGACATATCAACAATGCTTCCAGGGGGATGCTTGGACCCAGAGGCTCGGCATCGGGAATGGTCTGCACGAGGGTATGTCCGCAAATCTTCTCAATACGTTCAACGAAATCCCTCGCCCTTCCAAAGCGTGTATCCGTGGTAGCGGCGATCTCGCTCATGATCGGCAGTATATCACGCCCCGATTCCCTCATACGGATCAGAATCTCGACGGACTTGGACAACGTGCAAAAGGATCCGCACAGAGCATAACCGATCATAGGTTCTTCCCTCCTTTACCGAAATAATCCAAAGTACTTTCTTCGCTGGCAAGCGTATCCAAAACACGCTCGGCAATCATGCGTCCTGCATTATACGGTGCATAACTACCGGGAAGCGAGGGAGCGCGCAGGTATCGAAGGCCGTTTTGGGCCGTTGCATCCCGAACGTCGCCGTCGCAAGCGCCAAAGGGTGACGAGGCCAAATCTATGAGCAAGGTATCTCGCTCCAGGTGAAGCAGAAAGGACCGTGTCAGGATTCTTTCCGGAACAGTATTGAACAGCACAGTATGGTCGCGGCATAAGGGGTGCAGACCGTTCATAGAATCCTTTTCCGTTATGAGCAGCGGATGGCAGCCCTCGGTTGCCGCTTCAAGCAGTGGTTCTTCCCGTCTGGCGCAGACCGTAACGGTCCCCCCCATGGCGCAAAGCAATCGAGACAGACACTTACCGATGCGACCGTAGCCCAATACTGCGAACGACGTGTCTCGGATCGTACGATCAATCAGCTCCATGGCGGTCATGAGGGCGGCCTCTGCCGTCACGTAGGCGTTTCGGAGCTGAAGCAACGGACTCTCATAGTAATCTACCGTGCGCCATCGCATATTGTTTGCCAGCATTTCGGGAAGCTTCCCGCCAAAGAGGATCACTTGAGGATGATGTGTCATGTACTCGGACACCTGCTCCAGGGTCACGATGCATTCGGGATCTCTCGGGCAGCACACGGTATGGCCGTCACAAGTGACCGGCAACGGAAGGATCAGCGCGGTGATATCCTCCATTGCTTTCTGCCACGTTGTGCAGATATGCATCTCCCGATTGCCGTTTTTTTCCTCACTCCTTGACAGGCAATCCATTCCGCAGCCAAACAGGTTCACGAGGAATCCCTCCTCTGCTAAACGCTCCGCCAGGTAGATCATGCGTCCGTCGCCCCCAATTACGGCAAAGCGATGGGCTGATTCAGACATATCAGATGTATGCGACATATGGTTCACTCCTTTCGGGGATATGACGGTTGGCGATCTCTCCTGTCGGGAAAGAGCGATACCTGTCATATTACAGGGTATGCCGCTCGGCGGGGCGGTGTCATAAAAAAGAGAGACCGTAAGCCGCGGAAACGGGCTCGGTCTCTTGCATTTGAAGGGGGATTCGCATCATTTCATTTATGATACTTCGACCCCTTGGCGATCTGGTAGCACCGATACACCGCCTCATACAGGATCACCCGCATGAGTTGGTGTGGGAAAGTAAGCTCGGACACCGACAACCGCATTTTCGCGGCAGACTTGACCTCGGGGGCGAGGCCGTGGGAGGAGCCGATGATGAAGCAGAGCTCACCCGTCTCGGAGGTAATTGACTCCAGTTTGCGGGAGAGGTCGGGGGAGGACATCTGCTTGCCCTCCACGCAAAGCGCGACAGTGTAGGCACGGGGCGGGATAGCGGCAAGGATTGCCTTGGCTTCCTCGGCGAGGGCTTTTTTTATCTCGGTTTCGGACGGATCCTCCGGGAGACGAACCTCCTTTAACTCGACCTCCTCCACGCGGCACATCCCCGACAAGCGTTTTTTGTACTCGGCGGCGGCTTCGCGGAGGTAGGATTCCTTTAAATTGCCAACGGTAATGAAGCGAACGGTTTGGGGCATCATAGAGGCACCTCCTGCATTTCGGGCGCACATCGGACAGGAACGGGCAACGGGCTGTCATGTTCTCCCACCAGCATGGTCACGGAATCAGGGGCGGCAACACGGAGGGTGGTATCGTATCCCGCAAGTGCGGAGAAGGTCTCGTCGTAGGCCAGATCGGGTTCATTATTCTCCTCACTCAAATGGGCCAGAAGAAAGTTCTTTGTCCCCTGCCCTGCCAGCTCTGCGGCAAAATCAGCACAATCACGGTTTGACAAGTGCCCTCTTTTTCCGCGGATGCGAAGCTTCAAATCGTAGGGATACGGACCGTACATGAGCATTTCCACGTCATGATTCGATTCCAGAATCACCGATTCACACCCTGTCAGTCCCCGGCGGATATCCTCGTTTACATAACCAATGTCCGTAGCAAGGCCCACGTTTACCATTCGGTCTCCGTCGGGAAAGCAAAAGCGATACCCCACAGAGGCGCGGCTATCATGGGGCGTGGAAAAGGCGGTAACGGTTACGTTCCCAACCTGTGCGGAAAAGGGAGCGGCTTTGTACATCACCAAGCACCTGCACAGCGCTTCGGGAGGATTCCCGGCATACCGTTGCGCAGATTTAAACAGGATATGAACCGGCATGGGATGCTTCTTCGCCAGCACCTCCAGGGATGCAACGTGATCCGAATGATCATGGGTCACGAAGATGGCATCCAGCGTATCCACGTCCACACCGATGGATTTCAATGATTGAATCAATGCGCGGGTACATTTCCCTGCATCGATCAGAATACGGGCTCCCGATGTTTCCAGATAGGCGGAATTTCCTGTAGATCCCGAATACAAGGTACACAAACGGTAGGCCATTGGTCACCCCTTAAACAGCTCGGACAGGTAGCCGTCCCAAACGAACAGGTAGAGTGCCTCACACATGAACACCACGGCAAAGGGGATGATGATCACTACCACCCAGCGGGATTTTTCCGCTCGGATACGGTTATCCTCTATAAACGCCTGCTTCTTTTCCTCGCTCCACTCCTGTGGGAGCATATCCGCCGTCACATCCTTATTGACAAAGGCCCTGTTATAGATCAGGTATCCGACAATAACCACCGTGAACACCACAAAATAAGCAATCATGACCGCCTGAGCCAAACCGAGCTCGATGCAGCCGTAGTATATGAACAATAAAATAAAGGTCAGGGCTACGGTTGCCCACATTCTTTTCTTGACCTCCTCGGTCAAGGGTCTGCTTTCCTTCTTTGACTGATCCATACGCTCGTGTAAATTGGGTTTCTTTTTATTGGGGGAAAACATGGGAACTCCTTTTCATTTTGTCGGCACGTACGTTCTTGTTTTTTACAAAGAGGCGATCGAGATCGCCCCTTTGTGTATACACAGGAACCTGCTTGATTTTATATGATTGCTGATCAGAAAATTCTGGCGGCGCCAACGGGACGGATCTTGAGATCGTAGGTTGCACCCTCGCCAAAGGCGGCGTTCATGGTCGCAGTAAAGGTCCCCACCAGCTCCTCGGGAACGTAAGCCTGGACAGTACCGGCGAAACCGCCGCCGTGAACACGGTATGCGGCGCGCTTGCCGCCCAGCACCTGCTCGCAGAGGCAGAGAGCCAAGGACAGGCCCTGCTCGGAGATGTTCTTGGTGGTATAGACATTCTGGAGGTAGCAGAAGGAGGATTTGCCCGAGGCCATGACGTTCTCGAAATAGGCATCCACGGCTTCATCGCGGGTTTTGATGTCGGTAGCGGCGATAGCGGCTTGGAGCGCAGTCTTCTGGGCGGCTACACGCTCGTTCTCGTTGAAGAAGTGGAGAGCACGGAGGATGGCACGGTCACCCACGGTCTCACGGAGAGCGGGAATGGCATCCATGACGGCCTGCTTATCGGTCTTGCGGAGGACGGGCTGACCCAGGTGAGCGGCTACCGCCTTCATCTCAGCAGGAACCGCAGCATAGTCATCGGTGAGGTCGGCGTGGTTACCGCCGGTATTCACGATGCACAGATGATATCCGGCAGCGGTCATATCGAAAGGCAGGGGTTCGATGACGGGAGCGGCGGGATCGGCAAAATCAATGGCAACAATGCCACCCACGGCGCAGGCCACCTGGTCCATCAATCCGCAGGGCTTACCGAAGAATTGATTCTCGGAGAACTGGGAAATCTTGGAGATGGTCACCTCATCCACCTTGCCTTCATTGTAGAGATGGGACTCGATGGTTCCCACCATATCCTCAAAAGCGGCAGAAGAGGACAGACCGGAGCCCTTAAACACGTTGGAAACGGTGAACGCATCGAAGCCGCCCACGGTGTAGCCCGCGTTTTCCAGGCCGACGCACACACCCGCAATAAGGGCTGTGGAGTGACCGTAATCGGCGGCATCGGGCGTCTTGTAAGTAGCGAGATCTACCACGTCCTCATCGAAGCCCTCGCTCTTGAGTCGAATGATACCGTCGGCGCGGGGAGAGGCTACGGCCAGTACATCCAGGCTGATGGATGCGGCGATGACACAGCCGTAGTTATGGTCGGTATGGTTACCCGACAGCTCGCTTCTGCCCGATACGGTCAGGAGGGCCACCTCTCGGTCAGCGCCGTAAAGGGCAGTAAAATTGTGAATCAGATCCTTGATACGAGCGCGCTGAGCCATGGCGCCGCCGGCAGAGCCCAGGGCATCGAGGGTGGCATCCAGCTCACCCGCCTCCAGAGCCATCAGCAGGGCGGATACGGAAACCAGGGGCTTGTCAAATACTTTAATTGTTGTCATGTTCGTATTCCTTTCGTTATGCTAAGAATAAGGCATTCAGTTTAACCAACTTATTATACCATATTTTCGTGTCGAATGCAACACTTACTTGTAAACTTTTTCGATGCAACGAAGCAAAAACCAGGTCCTTTTTTGCTTGTGAATCGGCCCAATGGAATTCTTTACTATCATTTCATCTGCTTTGGCAAAAAACAGTAAAAAGCTACGTAAAACTTCATTTTCCCAAGCAAATTACCCATGTCGCCCTTGACAGACAGGCGATTCTATGGTACAATAGGTGCAAATCACCCTGCGCGCCGCTCTCGCCTATGCGGAGCTTCTTGTAGTCCTTCCCTCCCCGTCCTTCGCAAGCACGGCGGTTTGGTGATTTTCGGTTCAAGCACCGTATGTGATCGTACGCCGTTCGCCCGACGGATGCCAAGGGCGGCGCGAACGGGTGCTTGACGCGGTGGCCGCATGCACCGCATTCCGCGCCCTCGCTCGGCACTGCCCTGCCTCGCCATCCGCGCCGCCCCCCTGTTGCCTTTTCGGCAGCAATCCCCGGCGGTCTGCGCGGTCTCGGCGGTCATGGCCTTCCCCGCTCCCCGGCGCCCATTCCATTACCAAAAATGAGGCACGCATCCCTCTGCCCGCCATGAAACGGAGGATCTTCCCCATGCTGACCCTGCAAAACACCGATACCATTCGCCGCATCGAAGAGGCGATTGGATATACCTTCAATGACAAGCGCCTGCTCCTGCAGGTGCTGACCCGTAAAACCTACCTGAAGATCGACCCTGAAGCCCCCGACAATGAGGTGCTGGAGTTCTACGGTGACACCCTCATGAACTACCATGTCACCAATTACTTCATGTCCAAGTACGCCCACATGCTGGACGACGGCTTATTCTTCATGCGCACGGTAGAACAATTCACCGATATGCGCTCCCATTACGTATGTAACCGCTATTTGACCGACCGAGTCAAGGCTTTGGGCTTGGCACGCCACCTCCGCGCGCAGAACCGGGACGCAGAGCTTCGCCGCGACGGCGAAAAGGCTTATGCTGACGTTTTCGAAAGTCTGGTTGGTGCCATCTATCTGGATTCCTGCCAGAACGACACCCTGATCCGGGCATTTATTCTGCGCCAGCTCGGTATTGAGCCCAAGTGTCTCCCTGCTGACATCGAGGCCTTTAATTATGATTCTTTGGTTACCCCTCTTTCCGAGGAGGCAGACTCCGTTCTTCCCGAGGAGGCAGAACCAATTGTCAGCACGCCCGAAATCGAATTTATTCCCTCTCCCGAGCCAACAACCGAGGAAGCTCCCGCCCCCGTCCTCATGACCGAAGAGTCCACAGCCACACCTATTGAATCCGCGGCCATGGCTGAGACGGATTCCTCCTCGTCCGGAGATGACCCCGAGCCTCCCGCTCTCCCTGTTACCATTCCCGAACCGGCCGTCACCGCCGTTACTGTCTTCCGGCCGAATCGGGATGCACTCGCTGCATTCTGTGAGGAGCATGGATATGACCAGCCCACCTACGGTGAGCCCCCCAAGAATGCTCCCAACGCCCGTCCCGTGGCCGCCTGTACGCTGAAATATAAGGATGCCCGAGGCAAAACGGTCAAGATCAGCTTAAACGATTCTGGAAGGACCTTGGCCGAGGCCACCGAAAAGGCGGCGGCCAAGATGCTGAAAAAGCTGGAGACCCAGGTGGCAGACAAAAAGGAGAAGGCAACCGACAAGTCTGCGGAGGCGATCCCCGCCGAGATTGAGGTCGAGAAGGTTGAGGCTGCAGCCCAAAGGGCCGAGGCTATCACTCCTGAAATGCCTGTTCCCGAAATGCCTGTTCCCGAAATGCCTGTTCCCGAAATGCCTGTTCCCGAAATGGCCACTCCCGAAACGCCTGCGGTTGAAGCTGTCGCAGCCGAGGAGACCGCAGAGACGGTGGAGCCTGTGGCGGAGGTTGCCTCTGCCGCGGAGACTCCCACCGAGGGATTGCCCATTGCGGAGTTTCCTGCCGAGGACGCTCCTACCGTAGAGCCCGCGGAGACCGTGCCCGTTGAGGATGAGACTCCCGTTTTGGAGGCCGGAGCGGTTCCCGAGTCTTCTTCGGCTGTCGAGGAAGTTCCTGTTGCAGAGGTGGCTCCCGACGCAGAGGAAGCCCCCGTAGAGGAGTTTATCCAGCAAACTATGGTCCTCAACGTAGACTCGCTCTCCGCCGATGCGTCCGCCACCGAGGATGCCAAGCCTGCGAAGGCCCCCCGAAAGAAGAAAACCGAAGCCGCGGACGGGTCCGATAAGCCCGCAAAAAAGACTCCGTCAAAAAAGAAAACCGCCCCGAAGGAGGACAAGCCCGCCGAGGAACTCCCTGTGACCGAGACGCCTATCGCTGAAACCGAGGAAGGTGCGGAAAAGATCTCCGAGACCCCTGCCAAGGAGGCCAAGCCTCGCAGGAGAGCGCCTCGGGCGAAGAAGCAGGAGACGGTAAGCGAGGTCTCTGCCGAGGGTGGGCAGGGACAGACTGAATAAACGCAGGAACATATCTATTATATCATATCGAAAGAGCCGACCCGGATCATTCCGAGTCGGCCTCTTTTGTGGATGAACGCAACTGATTTAACCGTTGGTTGTTTTTATTCAAAAAACAGGTTGTTGAAATACGGTCCGGCTTATGCTATACTATATCCAGTGAGGCGCGTCACAATTTGAATTTGGAGGTTGAATTATATGACCGAAATCCATATTGGAAGCAAGATCCGTGAATTGCGGAAAAAGAAAGGCATTACCCAGGAGGCCCTGGCCACTGTGTTGACGGTCACGCCCCAGGCTGTGAGCAAGTGGGAAAGTGGAGTGACCTACCCCGATATGGCGATGATCCCCGCGATTGCGCGGTATTTCGAGGTTTCTTTGGATGTGCTGTTTGATTATGATGTAAATGAAATCAAGGCAAGCATAAAAAAGATTCAAAAAGATGCGGGCGAATTTTTTTACCACGACCAAAAGCGATATGTGGAGATCATAAAAAATGCGCTCAATGATTACCCGGGAAACGAGGCGCTTCTTTTTGACCTGCTCAATATTTATGCCAATTACGATTTCACCCTCATTGATGGCAGCGATCATACCGACGAAGCCCTTGAAATAGCCGATCGCCTCATCTCGGGGAGTAACGATTACGTCACAGTCTGTTGGACGAAAGAGAGACAGGCAGGCATTTATCTCAAAAAGGGCGAATACGGTAAGGCCAAAGAGATTTATGAGTCCTTGCCCCATCGGGACGATATCCCCACGCAAAGCCAATCTATGGCCTTCATGCTTTCGGGCATGGACAAGCTGCGTTCGGCAACCTATTATCGAAACGGGAGCATTGAAGACCTGTATATTGCCTGCGAGAAAATGGGGGATGCATGGTTGACCATGGATGAGCATCCCGAGGCATCCTTCGATGATCACACGCCCGCAGATTACATTCCCGAGGCCATAAAATGCTACCGTCAGGCCATAACCGTATTGGAATCCTTTATGGTGGATCAGCCCGATCTTGCGCCCCATCAGCGATACCTGTGGGCCGGCATGCAGACCTTCCATTGGTGCTTTCACCAGGACCTCGCCGCATGCTACAAAAAGCTGGGGCAGACCCGGGTATGCGAACAGGAGATCGAAACAGCCTACGGGATCATTTCAACCGCGTGGGCAGATTTTGAAACACGCCGCGAGCTTTACATGAAGTATTTCAATCGGCATTTGACCCAGCTCGGACTTGAGGAGTATGTCCGATAGTTCCCTTTCAGGCGCACAAACAGAGAGCCACCCGATTCATGGTCGGGTGGGCTCTCCTTATTTTTTCAGATCCTCGCAGACCGCTTATTGCAAAGCTCCAGCTTCCCGTCCTCCATCTGATAGATACGGTCGGCGCGGTTGGCGATGGACATATCGTGGGTGACCATGATGAGGGTCTGGCCGATCAGCTCCTTTGTCTCCAGAAGCAGCTCCAGTACCTCGTCGGCATTCGTACGGTCCAGGTTGCCCGTGGGTTCGTCGGCAAAGAGAACGTGGGGCATATTGATCAAGGCGCGGGCGATGGCCACCCGCTGCTGCTGGCCTCCCGACAGCTCAGAGGGAAGATGATGCAGGCGATCCGCAATGTTCAGAGAGGATACCAGCTTTTTGAACATTTCCTCGTAGGCGGCGTTTTCCTTGTTACACATGAGGGTGGGGATCAAGATGTTTTCCAGTGCGGTAAGCTGTGGGATGAGGTTATGGTTCTGGAAGACCATACCCAAATAATTCCCACGGAATCGGCTCAATTCATCGGCGTTCATGGCGGTGATATCCTGGCCGCGGACCATGATGGTTCCCGCCTGGGGGCGGTCCAAACCGGCCAGCATATGGAGCAGGGTGGATTTTCCCGAGCCGGAAGCACCCACGATGGCAATGAATTCTCCCTCGTAGACCTTCATGCTGGCGCGATTGACGGCCGTAACGGTTTCGTCGGATTGGTGGTATTGGCGCACCACGTCGGTGGCCTCCAGGATCACGCGGTCGGGATTGACGTGCGAGGCGGTAGTAGCAATAGCCATATCGGTAGTTCCTTTCTTGAAAGATCAATCCACGCGGCGAACGCCGATATCGGGCTTCGTAAATAAACGGTACGGAAGCTCGCATGACAAGAATCCGCAAAGCACCGAGATCAGCACGCAGGCAATCAACGCGGGGATGGACAGATTAAATTCATAACGAATGCTCTCAGTCACGTGGAGCATGGGCAGAAGGGTGTTGACCGTGAAGTAAACCAGGTGGTTGCATAGCAAAGACACCAGAATGGTAATGAGGAAAGCGGCTCCCGACAGTACGCCACCCGCCAGGCGGTGCATTTTTGCAAAGGCATCGTCCGGTGCGCCCAGGGCGTGCAGCACGGCAAATTCGTTTCGTCTCTTGCGATAGAACATGACCTGCGAGAAATACCAGACCATGGGAGAAATGAGCAAGAGACAGGTCGCCAGGGTCAGGATAACGGCTCGGTCGTTTTTCAAGGATTTGATGTTGGTTTCAAAGTAATTTCCCGTGGGCGTGACCAACCAATCCGAATAGTAATCAATCACGCGACGAAGCTCGGTCTCAGCCGCCACGACGGTGTCCATATCCGTTCCCTTCTCAATATAGACCTTCAGCTCGGTACGAACAGGCGGGCGATTGGTCAAAAGCTTATAGTTATCATAGTTGACACCGAAGGTGATGTAGGATTCGGAATTCAAGCCCGTGACTACGGCGCAAACCGTAAAGACCTCGTAGCGGAATTTGTAGAGCTTGATCTGCTCGCGCAAAAGCTGCTGGGGGTTCATGACCATGGGGAGCGGTCCGCCCTCCTCGCAAACGGCAACCATGATCTGATCGCCCGGCTTGAAGCGATAAGTTCGATCGTTGTAGATCTCCTCACTGATGATCACACCGTTTTTGGTGGTCAGCACCGAGTATGGGTCACCCTCAAAGGTAGCGAGATCATGACGAATGATATTATCGATCCAAAGCTCGTCCACTGCAGTATACTGGTAATTATTCATCGCCCATTTGAAGCCGTCGGAGAGGCGTTCCTCGCTGGATACGACAAATTCTCCTCCATCGTAGTTCTGTCCGGGGGTCAGAAGCAGGTGAGAAAGCATGAAGCCTCCCGACAAGCTGACATCCCATTCGGCGTGGCTGATACCCGGAATGGCCTCCAGCTCCTCCAAAAACAGATCCACGTCGTAGCGGATGTTCTCAGCCTGATCCCAGGTCGGCGCCCAGGGCTCGTCTCCAATGATGATCTCGTTCCCTTCCTCATCGGTTTCAACGGAGGGATCCTCATAGAAGCTCGGGGGACGGTAAGCGACCTGGTACTCATAGGGATCCAGATCATTGTGGTATCGCTCCATTTCCGCCACGTACAGCCCCGAAACAAAAAACGCGGCAAAAATTACGGCAGAAATAACCAAGCGAACGTAATACTTACGCATACGCCAGAAACCGTACAACTCATATTTCCCGGGGAATGCTTCCCCAAACAGACGGAAAGAACGGCGTGGCGAGGACACAAGATTGGTATTATCTCCCGCCTTCAAATGCAGAGCAGGAGGTTGCTTGGACATTTTTCGCATGGGGAACCAAACCGATGCAATCACCGTTACGATACCCCCAAGCAACGGAATCAGAACCGTCTCCACGGCAACGCCAAGCCCCACGCCGCGGGGAATATACAGAACACCCGTAATACAGAAGCCGATCAACGCCGCAGGGATCCAGGTAAGGGCCGTCACCGTCAGCAGCTCACCCCCTGCCGCTCCCATCAGCTTCGGAAAATCTGCCCCACAGGCCATATAGACGCCATAGATAAATTTAAAGTGATCCAGGCGAACCAGAAAGAGAACGGTCATTATCAGAATCGAAAAGGCCATCCAGATCAAGGTAACCGTCCAAAGCTGTATGGTATATGGCACACCGTAATCTGCATCAAAGGTATAGAGCGGAGAAAGACGAATGTCCCGCCGTCCCTTCGAAACGCGGTTGATCATATCGTCATACACCTCGCCGTAGGCTCTTTCCATACCGTAGGTGGTATCCAAAAGAATACGGCAGGAGTAAGTACCGTCCAAAAGCGGTTTCCCGTTATTGACCCAATAATAGCTTTTAATGTATTCGTTGTCCCGCTCCAGCTGGTATTGCAGTTGTTGATCCAGATTGGCATACTGCTCGTTGTCCAGCAGAGCCACCTCTACGTGGTAATCGTATTCTTCAAACACCGCCTGCTTGGCTTCGTGCATATTGGCCTCCGCACAGAGCGCAACCGTCCAAAAGCCGGCCGTCATAACCAAGGCGGCAAGATAGAAGCAAACGTATTCCTTCCAATTTTTCGTGACGTTGCGGAATGCGTTCTTCATGTTGGGAGGATACAGAACCGCCCCTATGGATTGGAACAAGGTAATAAACCACTCCTTGATCCGCTTGGTTCGAGATTTCGTGGGCATAGAGACACCGTCCTTTCGAGTCCGCAATATACCGCAATATATTACGAAAAAAACAATTCAATCATACATCTTAGTATAGCACACATATGTGACATTTCTGTGTATGAAGAGAATGGCAGATATGACAAAATAATCCTCTCTTTTTTGGACATTTCGACCGATTGACAGAGAGAATCGGGCGTGCTATAATGAACTAAAATCAGGCACTTTTTGCATAATTTCCGAGCAGAATATACAAACTCCAAGGAGAATACAGAACCTTATGAAACACTATCAAAAAGACTTCCTGCAGGAGATCGCCTTCCCCTTGTCGGGCATTGGCACCGGTGGCATCAGCCTTTCGGGCATCGGTGCCCTGGTGGACTGGGAGCTGACGGGACGCCCCAACAAGAAATCCGTCAACGAGTATTCGCATTTTGCCGTAAAGGCCGAGCGAAACGGTCAGGTCGTGGACGCGCGGGTGCTGCAGGGCGATTTGACGAGCCATCTGATCGGCGATCCTTATGCGGCCCACCATCATTCCTGGGGCTACGGACAGGGTGTGAACCGCACCACCCTGGCGGGCATCGCTCACTTCCCCGACGTGACCTTCACGGGTCGCTTCCCCTTTGCCGAGCTGAAGTACGCCTGCGATTCCATGCCTGCGGATATTCGTCTCACGGCCTTCAATCCCTTCATCCCCCTGGACGAGGACAACAGTTCCCTGCCTGCGGCCTTTTTTGAATGGGAAATCACCAATACCTCCAAGGAGGATACCGACTACACCGTGGCTTTCTCGGTGGGAAATCCCTTTCGCACGTCAGAGGGCGGGCGAGACACCTTCTCCCGCGAGGGAAATATTTCCTCCATTACCCTGGATTGCCGAAGCCTCACCCCCGATCAGCCCGCCTACGGCGAGTTAACCCTCTCCACCGACTCCGACGATATTTCCTATCAAGAATATTGGTATCGGAGCGGATGGTTCGATGATCTGACCGTATTCTGGCGGGAATTTTCAACTTGCGGGCCTTTGAAGAACCGCCACTACGATGATAGCAACGGCTACGGCAAGCAGGACTACGGGGATATGGCCACCCTGTGCGCCAAGGTGAGCCTGCACCCCGGCGAGACCAAGAGGATTCGCTTCCTCCTGACCTGGTATTTCCCGAATTTTGTGAAATATTGGGATGCCGCCGGACAGACCTGGAAGCACGAATACTGCCGCCGATTTGCCGACTCCGCCTCAGTCACCCGCTACGGCTACGAGAATTGGCGTGTCCTGTACGACAGATCCGTCCGCTTTGCGGATGCACTCTATAGCTCCACAATGCCCGAGGCCTGCATCGAGGCGGCCGCCACCAACCTGTCGGTTCTGAAAAGCCCCACCTGTCTCCGCTTGGAGCAGGGCGAGTTCTGGGCCTTTGAAGGAACCAACGCCACCAGCGGAAGCTGCGAGGGCACCTGCGACCACGTCTGGAACTACCAGTACGCTCTGCCGTTCCTGTTCCCCGGCTTTGCCAGACAGATTTTGGAGACCTCATACCGCTACAGCCTGCGGGAGAGCGGCGAGATGATGTTCCGTACCATGATCCCCCTGGGAGAGCCGATGTGGAAATTCCGTGCCTGCGTGGACGGACAGATGGGCTCGGTCCTGCGTTTTTATCGCGAGTGGAAGCGCTCGGGGGACGACGAGTGGCTCCGTCGGTACTGGGGAACCGTGAAGAAGACCCTGGAATACGCCTGGAGCCCCGACAACCACGATCTGTGGGATCCTCACCGGACCGGTGTAATCCGCGGCCGTCAGCATCACACCCTGGACGTGGAGCTGTTCGGGGCTAACGCCTGGCTGAACGGCTACTACCTGGCCGCTTTGAAAGCCTGCGCCGAGATGGCCGACTACGTGGGGGAGGCTGATTCTGCCGCGCTGTACCGAGAGATATTCCAAAGGGGCACGGAAACCGTGGAGGCAGAGCTTTTCAACGGAAGGCACTACATTCAAAAGATCGACGTTGCAGACAAATCGGTGCTTGATCCCTTTGCAGAGCGGGATCCCGGCATCTACAACGGATATTGGAACTCCGAAAAGAACGAGATCAAATACCAGTTCGGCGAGGGCTGTGAGATCGACCAGATGGTGGGACAATGGCACGCCACGCTATTGGGCCTGGGTGATATTTTCGACCCGTCCCACCGAAGAATCGCGGCACGGTCTCTGTATGACATCAATTTCAAATCCATGAGGGAGGTCTTTAATCCCTGCCGTATCTTTGCCACCAACGACGAACGGGGCGTGGTGATCTGCGAGTGGGCCGAGGGGGTCTACAAGCCCATGATCCCCCTTCCTTATACCGAGGAGTGTATGACGGGCTTTGAGTATGCGGCGGCGGGCCTCATGATCCAGGAGGGACTTTTGCAAGAGGGGGTATCCATCGTAGAGGCCATTCGTGACCGCTATGACGGCAAAAAGAGGAATCCCTTTGCCGAAATCGAGTGCGGCTCCAGCTATGCCCGCTCCATGGCCAGCTTTGCGCTGGTGCCCATTTTCAGCGGCTTTGTGCCCAATATGCCGGATAAGGCCCTGCGATTTTCCCCCATCATGGATGGGGATTCCCGCAGTATCTGGTCTGTGGATACCGCTTGGGGACGGTTTGAGCGAGTCGGGAACAGCACGTCCTTGACCATCTGCGGCGGAGGGCTGATGCTGGAGGCTCTGGAGCTTCCCTACTATGCCGAGGTGGATGCGGTGGCTGTTGACGGTCAAGCTGTGGAGTTTGATTTTGCAGACGGAAGGCTCTATTTGAAAGCCTTCGTTGAAAATACAGCAACCGTTGTGGGCAGGCTTGCTGATTAAGTCGTTTTTGCAGAGCAGTATGTTACGCCTTTTTTAAAAGAAGATAAGGATGACTCGCTTCCGGCCCTGTGCAGTTGTGAACATTTCGTAACCTTTCAAAATTTCTCTTGCAATTTGACAGAAAATAGTGTAAAATATAACGTGGATATAAAGGGTAGAATGTACTTGTATCCGTTTGCATAAAAATAAAAATTAAGATATAAAGGAGAGATCTGAACATGACCCCTACCAACAACAAGTTCGTCCTTGATTGGATCAACGAGATGGCCGCCATGACTCAGCCTGACAAGATCGTCTGGATCGACGGTTCCGACGAGCAGGCAGAGGCTCTGCGTGCCGAGGCATGCTCCACCGGTGAGATGATCAAGCTCAACCCCGAGAAGCTGCCCAACTGCTACCTCCACCGCACCGCCGTGAACGACGTTGCCCGCGTGGAAGGCCGCACCTTCATCTGCACCCCCACCAAGGAGGAGGCCGGTAACATCAACAACTGGATGGATCCCGCCGAGATGTACGCAAAGCTCTTCAAGCTCTACACCGGCTCCATGAAGGGTCGCACCATGTACGTTATCCCCTACTCCATGGGCGTTGTTGGCTCCGACTTCGCTAAGTACGGTATCGAGTTGACCGACTCCATCTACGTGGTTCTGAACATGCTCATCATGACCCGCGTTGGCAACAATGTACTGGAGGCTCTGGGCGACAGCGCTGACTACATCAAGGGTCTGCACGCCCGCGCCGACATCGACGAGGAGAACCGCTACATCGTTCACTTCCCTCAGGACAACACCATCATGTCCGTTAACTCCGGCTACGGCGGAAACGTTCTGCTGGGTAAAAAGTGCTTCGCTCTGCGTATCGCCTCCTACCTGGGCCGCAAGGAGGGCTGGATGGCCGAGCAT
Source organism: Oscillospiraceae bacterium (assembly GCA_015064695.1). Taxonomy (GTDB): domain Bacteria; phylum Bacillota; class Clostridia; order Oscillospirales; family CAG-272; genus CAMEON01. The sequence continues at coordinate 22,637 of SVRS01000040.1, forward strand.
ATGCTCATTCTGGGCGTTAAGTACCCCAACGGCGAGAAGAAGTACGTCACCGCCGCGTTCCCCTCTGCCTGCGGCAAGACCAACCTCGCTATGCTGATTCCTCCCAAGTTCCTGTCCGAGCAGGGCTACGAGGTTGAGTGTGTCGGTGACGATATCGCTTGGCTCCGTGTCGGAGAGGACGGCCGCCTGTGGGCTGTCAACCCCGAGAACGGCTTCTTCGGCGTGGCTCCCGGTACCAACGAGAAGTCCAACCCCAACGCTCTGCATACCTGCCTGCGTGACACCATCTTCACCAACGTGGTTCACAACACCGCCGACAACACCGTTTGGTGGGAGGGCCTGGACAACAATCCTCCTCAGCCCGGCAACGCCATCGACTGGAAGGGCAATCCTTGGGATTGCACCAAGTTCGACAAGAAGGATAAGTCCACCTGCGGCGCTCACCCCAACTCTCGCTTCACCGCGCTGGCTGCTAACTGCCCTTGCATCTCTCCCGAGTTTAACAGCCTGAAGGGCGTTCCCGTGTCCGCCATCGTCTTCGGCGGCCGCCGCGCTAAGACTGCCCCTCTGGTATACCAGTCCACCTCCTGGCAGAACGGTGCTTTCGTTGGCTCCATCATGGCCTCCGAGACCACTGCCGCTGCCGCAGGTGCCGTTGGTGTGGTCCGCCGCGATCCTATGGCTATGCGTCCCTTCGTGGGCTACAACATGGGTGACTACTGGAACCACTGGCTGTCCATGGGTACTCGTATCCCCAATCCTCCCAAGATCTTCCACGTCAACTGGTTCCGTACCGACGACGAGGGTCACTTCATCTGGCCCGGCTTCGGTGATAATATGCGCGTTCTGCTTTGGATCCTGGCTCGTTGCGAGGGTAAAGTTGATGCTGACATTACCCCCATCGGTTACGTGCCCAAGGCTGAGGACATCATGATCGACGGTCTGGAGGACATCACCATCGACACCATCCGTGATCTGCTGACCGTGGACGTAGAGTCCTGGCTGGCTGACATCGACAACATCAAGGAGTTCTACGCTCA
>SVRS01000004.1 GCA_015064695.1 Oscillospiraceae bacterium
GTCGGGGACGCCGGTCCCTACAGGTTGTAGACTTCCTTACTGAATATCCTTCACATCGTAAGGCGTGGTCTGAGGGAGAGGCTTTTCGTTTGCTCCATTATACCACAAATCGGCAGAGAAAACAATGTCTCTGCCGATTTTTATGTGTGTATTCTGGACCGTCGGGGACGCCGGTCCCTACAGGTTGTAGACTTCCTTACCGAATATCCTTCACATCGTAAGGCGTGGTCTGGTAGACGTAATAGTTCAGCCAATTGGAATAGAACAGGTTCGCGCAGGAGCGCCAGCGGACGATGGGATCCTTCGTGGGGTCATCGTCGGGGAAATAGTGGGCGGGGGGCTGGATAGGAAGGCCTGCGTTCTTATCGCGGAGGTACTCGTTTTTGAGGGTATCGGCGTCGTATTCCGAGTGGCCCATGACGTAGACCTGCTTGCCGCGGGCGGTCATGGCGCAGAAGATGCCCGCCTCCTCGGAGGATGCCATGATGCGAAGCGCGGGAATAGCCTCCATATCCTCCCGCTTGGTGGTGGTATGGCGGGAATGGGGGACGCTGAACACGTCGTCGTAGCCGCGGAAGAGCATGGAACGGTTATAGTCCAGGGTATGCTCGTACACACCGAAAAGCTTCTCATCCAAGGGGTACTTGGGGATGCCGTAATGGTAGTACAATCCCGCCTGGGCGCCCCAGCAGATGTGGAGGGTAGAGGTGACGTGGGTCTTGCTCCACTCCATGATCTCACAGAGCTCGGGCCAGTAGTCAACCTCCTCGAAGGGAAGCTGTTCCACGGGTGCGCCGGTGATGATCATGCCGTCATACTTTTTATCCTTGACCTCGTCGAAGGTCTTATAGAAGGCCAGCATATGCTCCTCGGAGGTGTGGCTGGCTTTATGGGTGGCGGTCTGGAGCAGCTCCAGCTCAACCTGGAGAGGGGTATTGCCGATAAGCCGCGCGATCTGGGTCTCCGTCTCGATCTTTTTAGGCATGAGATTGAGCATCAGGATATGCAGAGGGCGGATGTCCTGGGTAATGGCGCGGGTCTCGGTCATGACGAAGATATTTTCGTTGAGCAGGGTATCGGTTGCAGGTAGTCGGTTCGGTATTTTGATGGGCATGGTTGCCCTCCTTATATATGCGTCGTTGGATTACACCCTGGTCGGCAGAGTGACCATACCCTCGGGCATGGATTTCAGGTACGGCAGGAGGCTACCTGCGCCCAGGACGGTGGAGCTGATGGGCTTACGGGCAACGAAGGTGGGGATACCCGTGACTCGCTCGATGAGGCGGTCCAGGCCGCGGAGCATACTGCCTCCGCCCGTGAGGACCATACCCTTTTGCAGGATGTCACCCACAAGCTCGGGGGGAGTTTGCTCGATGACGAAGCAGATAGAGTCCAGGATAGCGGTGATGGGCTCGTAAAGGGCCTCGATCATTTCCTTGGAGCTGATCAGCACCTCCTTGGGAGTTCCTTCGGTGAGGGAGCGGCCCGTGACCCGCATATAGGCGGGCTTTTTATGCTCGTACACGTCGCCGATACGGATCTTGATATCCTCGGCGGTGCGTTCTCCGATGAGAATGTTATAACGGCGGCGGATGTAGCTGAGGATAGCCTCGTCGAATTTATCGCCGCCCACGGGAATGGAGTCAGAGACCACCACGCCGCCCATGGACATAACGGCGATATCGCTGACGCCTCCGCCGATATTAACCACCATACTGCCCACAGGAGATTTGATATCGATTCCTGCGCCAAGGGCAGCGGCCTTAGGCTCCTCGATCAGATAGGTATGGCGAGCGCCGGCCTCACGGGAGGCATCCATAACCGCCCGCATCTCCACCTCGGTAATGCCCGTAGGCACGCAGATCAGCACGCGGGGCGGGATCCACACCTTTCCGCAGGCACGGCGGATGAAGTAGCGGAGCATTTGCAGGGTGACCTCATATTGGCTGATGGAGCCGTCCTTCATGGGACGGAGGGCCTCGATATGGTCGGGGGTACGGCCCAGCATTTCCATAGCATCCTGGCCCACCTTGACCACGCGATCGGTGGACACGTCGATGGCCACGACAGAGGGCTCCTTCAGCACGATGCCTTGGCCGTCCAGATATACCAGTACGCTGGCGGTGCCGAAATCAATGGCGATATTCCGTGTAAATTTCTCAAGCATCGTGACTCACCTCCCTTTCGCGCTTCTCGCTGTCGATGCCGGCGGGGTAGGGCTACCCCAGCCTATATTCGGTTATAGTATAGCACAAAAATGCATTTCTGTCAAGTAAATTTTTTCACATTACGAAAAGAGACCCCGAAAATCCGTGATTTCGGGGTCTTTTCTCTGTTTTTCAGAGGATTCACTCCCTTGCCAGGCGATAGGAAAGCCCTGTATACCGCATGGACTGGCGGTTGTTATCCACCATGGTACGCACGATGTCCTCCCGTCCCACCAGGATGACCATACGGCGAGCGCGGGTGACGGCGGTATAGAGCAGATTACGGGTCAGCAGCAGGGGGGGAGCGCTATACATGGGCACGATCACGAAGGGGTACTCCGAGCCCTGACTCTTGTGGACGGTGACCGCCCAAGCATGCTCCAGCTCGTCCAGCATTTCTCCCGTATAGGTCGCCTCTCTATCGTCGAAGCGCACCACCAATTCCCGATCGACGGAGTTGACGAACACCACGATTCCGATGTCACCGTTGAACACGCCGCTCCCTGCGGTCTGGTCCACGCCGTCGCCGCTTTCCCACTCGATGTCGTAGTTATTCTTGGTTTGCATGACACGGTCTCCCGTACGGAACACCGTTTCCCGATATTTCAGCTCTCGCTTTCCCTTTTCGGGGGGGTTGAGAGAGGCTTGGAGGAGGCGATTCAGATTTTCGGTTCCTGCCTCTCCCTTACGGGAGGGAGAGATGATCTGGATACCGCCCTCGGTAGCCTTACCGTATGTACGGGGCAGGCGGGTCTTGCAGAGGTCCACCACCGTCTCGGCGATCTCACGATCGGTGCGGCGGTAGAGGTAAAAGAAATCGTTATTCTTAACCGTCAGATTAGGGTAGGCACCCTCATTGATGGCATGGGCATTGGTGACGATCAAGGATTCCCTTGCCTGACGGAAGATCTCGGTGAGGCGTACTGTGGCGAAGCGGCCGCTGTCGATGATGTCCCCCATGACCCGACCGGCGCCCACGCTGGGAAGCTGATCGGCATCGCCGATGAGGATCAGGCGGGCGCCGGGCTTAATGGCCTTACACAGAGAGCACATCAGGGCGCAATCCACCATGGAGGCCTCGTCCACGATGATGACGGCTTCCTCCAACAGATCCTGCTCGTTTCGGCGGAAGCGTCCGTGACCGCTTCCCTCCTCGAACTCCATTTCCAGGAGTCGGTGGATGGTTTTGGCCTCCATAGCCGTGGATTCCGACAGACGTTTGGCCGCCCGTCCCGTGGGCGCGCAGAGGGCAACGGACATATCCATGGATTGGAAAATATGCAAAAGGGCGTGTACAACCGTGGTTTTACCCGTTCCGGGGCCTCCCGTCAGCACCATGACACCGTGGGACAGGGCATCCCGGATGGCCCGCTTCTGCTCGGCGGCGTATGTCACGCCCTGCTCCAGCTCCTCGCGCTGAATAAAGCGATCCACGTCACCGCCGTCCACTGAGGGACAGAGCTTATCCAGAAGCAGTAGCTTATCGGCTATATACTTTTCTCGTCGATCCGTATCCGAATCATACAGGTAGTCCCTTCCCTCAAAGCGGCGGGACACCAGGACTCCCGCACCCAGTTGGCTTTCCACGGCGGCGGCGATTTGCTCGGCATCGGCGCGGAGGAGATGGCCTGCCGTTTCGACCAGCTTCTCCCGAGGGAGGCAGACGTGGCCGTTCTGGGCGGCGTTGGAGGTAAGGAGATACTTGATGCCGCTCATGATCCGCTCCTCGCTATGGGGATCCACACCCAGAGACATAGCCATCTGGTCGGCTCGCTCAAAGCCGATGCCCTCCACCTCGTCGCAGAGGCGGTAGGGATTCTTACGGGCAATATCCACTGCCCCCGAGCCCCACTGCTTATAGATCCGCACCGTCATGGCCGCGCCAAAGTAGTCGCGAAAGAACATCATGGCCGAGCGGATGCCTGCCTTAGCCTTGAAATCCTCCGCGATCTCCTCGGCCTTTTTGCGGGATATACCCTGGACGTCACAGAGCCATTCGGGATGATTCTCCATGACGTCCAGGGTCTCGTCCCCGAACATTTCCACAATGCGCTCGGCGATGCGGGGGCCAATGCCTTTGATAGCGCGGGAGGACAGGTAGCGCAGGATGGCGGCCGAATCGGCGGGCATATCCCGCTCGTACTGCTCCACCTTGAACTGGCGGCCGTACTTGGGATTATGCACCCAGCTCCCCCACAGGATCAGGGTATCCCCCTCTCCCACGTAGGGCATAACGCCGCAGGCGGTAATGACGTCGTCCTCCAGGCCCACGTCCATCACGGTATAGCCGTTATCCTCGTTGCTGTATATGATATGCTCCACGCTCCCCTTCAGCCGGGTGAGCCCGTCGCGGGGGGCATTTCCGTAGGGCGCATCTCCCCCCATTCCCTCCGGCTCGGGGAGCGGGAAAAACAGATCGTCATACACGGCGGCATCCTCCTTTCTTTTTTGGGAAATTCCACACATTCGTCCCTCATACGTCCTCGGCTTGCGGCAGGGTCACGCAGATCTCTGCGCCGTATTTTTCCGCCAGGAGGGCGTATTCCTCCTTGAGGGTACTTCCCTCACCCACTCGGCCGTCCATCAGCTCATGACTGATCACCAGCACCACCGATCTGCACCGACGGCGGCAGGGGGATCGCTTCGCCTCGCAGAGAAGGATATCCAAATCAGCGGCATCCTTTTCGGTACGCACCGTCACGGCCGAGGTCAGCTGCTTCGGCCGCAGGAGCGACTCGAATAATCCGTGCAGCAAACCGTAGAAGCCCAGCACGGCCAGGGCGGAGATCAGAATCGTGGCAATCGTTTCCATGACGTTCACAGGAAAGTCCTCCCAAGAGTTTTTTCCAGTATATGAATCCATGGTTCAATACGTGCCGTTATGAGGAGGAAGGCCCCTTTTGCAAGGGGCCTCAAGCGATTGTGTTTACAGCAGCTCTGCCTTGAGAACCTCGGCCAGGTCCGTTGCCTCCCAAGGAGCCTTCAGATCCTCGCGGCCCATATGGCCGTAGGCCGCCAGGTCACAGTAAATGGGACGGCGGAGGTCAAACTTCTTGATGATAGCAGCGGGGCGGAGATCCACGTGCTTCAGAACGGCCTCCTGGATGGCGGCCTCGGGAACCTTGGCAGTACCGAAGGTATCCACCAGCACGGACACCGGCTTAGCCACACCGATGGCATAAGCTACCTGAACCTCGCAGTGAGAGGCCAGGCCTGCGGCTACCACGTTCTTGGCGATATAGCGGGCAGCGTAGGAGGCGGAGCGGTCCACCTTGGTGGGATCCTTACCCGAGAAGGCACCACCGCCGTGGCGGGCGTAGCCGCCGTAGGTATCCACGATGATCTTACGGCCGGTCAGACCCGTATCACCTGCGGGGCCGCCGATGACGAATCGGCCGGTGGGGTTGACGAAGAACTTGGTGTTCTCATCCAGCAGGTGTGCGGGGACGATGGGACGGATGACCTTCTCGATCATGTCCTCGCGGATGGTCTCCAGGGCAACGTCAGCCGAGTGCTGGGTAGAAACCACCACGGTATCCACACGGAGGGGCTTACCCTCGACGTACTCTACGGTAACCTGGGTCTTACCATCGGGACGGAGGTAATCCAGCTCGCCGTTCTTACGAACCTCGGTCAGACGCTTGGCCAGGGCATGGGACAGGGAGATGGGCAGGGGCATCAGCTCAGGAGTCTCGTCACAGGCATAGCCGAACATGAGGCCCTGGTCGCCGGCACCGGTATCCATTCCATCCGAGTCTCCCGTCTTGGCCTCCAGGGACTTATCCACACCCATGGCAATGTCAGGGGACTGCTCGTGAATGGAGGAGATGACGGCGCAGGAATCACAGTCAAAGCCGAACTTGGCGCGGGTATAGCCAATCTCGCGGACGGTATCCCGGACGATTTTCTGAATGTCCACGTAGGCGGAGGTAGTGATCTCACCCATGATGGCCACGAGGCCGGTGGTGCAGAAGGTCTCGCAGGCTACGCGGGACATGGGGTCCTGGCGAAGAAGCTCGTCCAGGATGGCGTCGGAGATCTTATCGGAGATCTTATCGGGGTGACCCTCGGTCACGGATTCGCTGGTGAACAGCACGGAACGGTTGTCGTTGATCATGTTTCTATTTCCTTTCGTTTTTGTACAGAATAAAGCCCCTCGGTCCTGAGAGACAGAGGGGCTTTCTACGTCGATCTCTCATCAGTCAGGTGTTGGCACCTTACCACAGGCTCTCGCCACCGGGCAGGTTGTCGTGACTTCACAGGGCCTGTCCCTCCGCCACTCGGGATAAGATTTTATTTGTGTCTGTTGTAAGAATTGATGATGTTGGTCAGCGTCTTATTAGCGATTTTCTCCTGGGTCTTGAGGGTGCTTGCAATGCTATCCTGCTTGGAGGACAGAGCGTTGTGAACCAGAATGGGCAGGCCGAAATCGCCAAAATAAGCCAGGTCGTAAATGTGATTTCGAATGATGTAGTCCACCATAGCGGCCGAATCGGGATCCTGGGCAGCCTGGAGCTTGGTGGAGACCTCAAAGAGGATGGGGGTCACCTTTATTATACACAATGGAACATATTTTGTCAAGGGGTTCCTTCAAAATAATGCACCGAAGGCGGCCACGACGCCGTAAGAGATAAGGGTCATGATGATGCCCGCGATTATAACGCCGATGAGGGCCGAAAGCAGGGACCTCCAGAACTTCATATCGAACAGCGCCGCCACCAGAGTACCCGTCCAGGCACCCGTTGCGGGGAGGGGGATAGCCACGAAGAGTGCAAGGCCCCAAAAGGCGTACTTTTCGATTTTATCCCGATTCTTTTCAGCCTTCTCGAAGAGCTTGGCCGCAATCTTATTGAAGAACCGAACGCGGCACTTGGCCATCCAATTCAGCACCGATTTGACGAAGAGCAAAATGATGGGGACGGGGAGCATATTTCCGATCACGGCGATCAAGTAGGTCTGCCACCAGGGGAGTCCGAAGGCCGCGCCCATGGGGATGGCGCCGCGCAGCTCTATAATAGGAAGCATGGAGCAGAAAAGCACGCAAAGCTCCTTGCCCACGGTTTCAAGAAAAAATTCAGAAATGATTTCTTTCACGGAATCGGAAACTCCTTTCGATAGGGGGACATCACCCAAAGGCAATATGTCCGTGCATCACCAGAACAAACACGGCAATGGCAACCGCCAGCACCAGGATACCCGTTACGGACACCACGATGCTTACCCAAGCGCGCTTTCCCTTACCGATCTCCTCGTCTGTCGTATAGGAATGGGGGAGCAGGCGCGCAATATGCAGGGCACGGCGGATGGGCTTATAGAGAATCAGTACCAGGGCAGCGTTGACCGAGCCCTTGATGACGTTGAATGGCAACAGCAGTGTAGGGATCATTTCGATCACCTGGGCGCGGGGAAATCCCGTATACATGGGCGTGATCAGCAGGTTCAGAGCCAGCATCACCAGCACCATAGAAAGCACGGCGAGAATCAAGCCCAGGATCGCGCCGGAAAGCTTTTTTCTGTATCGGTACATCAGTGCGCAGACCACCGAGAAGGTGGCGGACGATGCAAAATTCATGATCAGACCGTACCAGCCCGTGTCGTTATCCACGGTAAACTCCAAAAGAGCGACGACCAGGGATACGGAGAACGCCGTCGGCGCCCCCAACAAAAGGCCGGACAGCGTAATGATGGAATCCTTCAGATCAAAGGTCAGGAAGGCTCCGACATTAAAACGAAAAATGAAAATGGCGGAGAAGGCCAAGGCCGCAAAAACGGCGGTCAGCGAGATTCTCCTGGCCACGGACACAGTTTGCCCGCGCTTGGAATTAGTCATAATATGTTTCCCCTTTCATAGGGGGATGTATCTTTTTTCATCCGGACTGTAGCGCACGTCTGTCCCCCATAGCCGCATAGGATTTGCGACCGGGAGCGGCGTGCGGAAGTTTGCGAAGCAAGCTTCTCGATTTCGGCTCCGCCGAAATCGGCCGTCGTCCGCGCCGACTCAAAATTTGCGCGGCAACAACGGTTTTACCGTCGGCGCAGGAGTTCCACCTGCTCTGCCCCCTTCGGGCTCGTGGGCTATCACCACCGGTATGGAATTTCACCAATCCCCAAAGATTAAATATGAAATAAAACAGATTCATACCAATCCTCAAACAAAACCTTGAAACATTCCAAATCTCGCAGGGGCGAACACAGTTTGCCCTACGGAAGATTTTTTCTGCGTTTTGAACGAGGGTTCGTATCAACAGAATAACAAACGATACCCCCGCGCCGTAGCGCGGGGGTATCCAGGAGGCTGAGCCTCCTAATGATTCAGAGAAGGATCAAATTACTTGATGATCTCGGAAACCACGCCGGAACCGACGGTACGGCCACCCTCACGGATAGCGAAACGCAGACCCTGCTCGCAAGCGATGGGAGCGATCAGCTCAACAGTCATCTCAACGTTATCGCCGGGGCGGCACATCTCGACACCTGCGGGCAGCTCGATTACACCGGTAACGTCAGTAGTTCTGAAGTAGAACTGAGGACGGTAGCCAGCGAAGAAGGGCTTCTGACGACCACCCTCCTTCTCGGACAGAACGTATACGCTGCCCTTGAAGTTGGTGTGGGGGTTAACAGAACCGGGCTTAGCCAGAACCTGACCACGGCGGATGCCGTCCTTAGCGATACCACGGAGCAGAGCACCGATGTTGTCGCCGGCCTCAGCCTGGGGCAGCAGCTTGTGGAACATCTCAACACCGGTAACGACGGTGGTAGCCTTCTCATCGGTCAGACCGACAATCTCGACGGTGTCGTTAACCTTCAGGGTACCTCTCTCAACACGACCGGTAGCAACGGTACCACGGCCGGAGATGGAGAAGACGTCCTCGACGGGCATCAGGAAGGGCAGGTCAGCCTTACGCTCGGGGGTAGGAATGTAAGCGTCAACCTCAGCCATCAGCTCAAGGATAGGAGCATACTCGGGAGCGGAAGGATCGGTGTTAGTGGACTCCAGAGCCATACGAGCGGAACCGCGAACGATCGGAATATCGTCACCGGGGAAATCGTACTCGGACAGCAGGTCGCGAACCTCCATCTCAACGAGGTCCAGCAGCTCCTCGTCGTCAACGAGGTCGGTCTTGTTCATGAAAACAACGATTGCGGGAACGCCTACCTGACGAGCCAGCAGAACGTGCTCACGGGTCTGGGCGAGAGGGCCATCGGTACCTGCAACGACCAGGATAGCGCCGTCCATCTGAGCGGCACCGGTGATCATGTTCTTAACGTAGTCGGCGTGGCCGGGGCAGTCCACGTGAGCGTAGTGACGGTTCTCAGTCTCGTACTCAACGTGACGGGTGTTGATTGTGATACCACGAGCTCTCTCCTCGGGAGCATTGTCGATCTGGTCGTAAGCCATGAACTCGACGTTACCCTGACCCAGAGACAGGGTCTTGGTGATAGCGGCGGTCAGAGTGGTCTTACCGTGGTCAACGTGACCGATGGTACCAATGTTAACGTGGGGCTTGCTGCGTTCGAATGTAGCCTTTGCCATTGTAAACTTCCTCCATAAAATAAATTTTTAAAAAGTTTTTTGATGGTGAGCTGCACTCCCTGCATACGGGGAGTGCAGATTATAAGGATGCGGATCAGTTATTCTTACCGCGAGCCTTAACGATCTCCTCCTGGATGGACTTGGGCACTTCTGCGAAGTGACTGGGCTCCATGGAGTAGAGGCCGCGACCCTGGGTCTTGGAACGCAGGTCGGTCGCGTAGCCGAACATGCAGGAGAGGGGCACGTATGCCAGGATCTCCTCGATACCACCGTTGCCGGCTTCCATGGACTGGATCTGGCCGCGGCGGGAGTTGAAGTCACCGATAACGTCGCCCATGTATTCCTCAGGAACAATGGTAACGACCTTCATCATAGGCTCGGTGAGAACGGGATCAGCCTTTCTCATAGCCTCCTTAAAGGCCATAGAGCCGGCGATCTTGAACGCCATCTCAGACGAGTCGACTTCGTGGTAAGAACCGTCGTTCAGGGTGACCTTAACGTCAACGACGTTGTAGCCTGCCAGAACACCGGTCTGCATTGCGCCCTGGATACCGGCGTCAACTGCGGGGATATACTCCTTGGGAATAGCACCGCCCACAACTGCGTTGACGAACTCGTAACCCTTACCGGGCTCGTTAGGCTCGATGGTGATCTTGACGTGACCGTACTGACCGGAACCACCGGACTGACGCTTATACTTGGTATCCTGATCGACTGCCTTGCGGATGGTCTCCTTGTAGGCAACCTGAGGCTTACCGATGTTTGCCTCAACCTTGAACTCGCGGAGCATACGCTCTACGATGATATCCAGGTGAAGCTCACCCATACCTGCGATGATGGTCTGGCCGGTCTCCTCGTCGGTGTAGGCGCGGAAGGTAGGATCTTCCTCAGCCAGCTTGGCCAGGGCGATACCCATCTTCTCCTGACCGGCGCGGGTCTTGGGCTCGATAGCAACGCGGATAACGGGCTCGGGGAACTCCATGGACTCCAGGATGATGGGGTTCTTCTCATCACAGAAGGTATCACCCGTGGTGGTGTTCTTGACACCGATTGCGGCGGCGATGTCACCGGTGTAGACGGTGTCGATATCGGTACGGGAGTTCGCGTGCATCATGAGGATACGACCCAGACGCTCGCGCTTGCCGCGAGTAGAGTTGTAGACGGTCTCGCCGGCGTTAATGCTACCGGAGTACACTCTGAAGTAGCAGAGCTTGCCCACGAAGGGGTCGGTCATGATCTTGAACGCCAGAGCGGAGAAGGGAGCACTGTCGTCGGCAGGACGCTCGTCCTCGTCACCGGTATCGGGGTTAACACCCTTGATAGCGGGGATATCCAGAGGAGAGGGCATGTAGTCAACGACGGCGTCCAGCATCTTCTGTACGCCCTTATTGCGGTAGGAAGAACCGCAGACAACGGGAACGATCTCATTGTTGATGGTTGCGCGGCGGATAGCGCCCTTCAGCTCCTCGATGGTCAGCTCCTCGTCGCAGAGGTACTTCTCCATGAGTTCCTCGTCGGTGGAGGCAACTGCCTCAACCAAAGCGGCACGATACTCCTCGGCCAGCTCAACCATATCCTCGGGAATAGGCTCAACGCGAACGTCCTTACCCAGCTCGTCGTAGTAGACGTCAGCCTCCATGTTCAGCAGGTCGATGATACCGCGGAAGGTCATCTCCTTACCGATGGGCAGCTGCAGGGGAACGGGGTTTGCATGGAGTCTGTCCTTCATCATGTCGATAACATGATAGAAGTCTGCGCCGGTAATGTCCATCTTATTGACGTAAGCCATTCTCGGCACGTGGTACTTATCAGCCTGACGCCACACGGTCTCGGACTGGGGCTCAACGCCGCCCTTTGCGCAGAACACGGTGACAGAGCCATCCAGAACACGCAGAGAACGCTCTACCTCGACGGTAAAGTCTACGTGGCCGGGGGTGTCGATGATGTTGATGCGGTTATTGTTCCAATAACAGGTGGTGGCTGCGGAGGTAATGGTAATACCTCTCTCCTGCTCTTGCTCCATCCAGTCCATAGTAGCGCCACCCTCGTGGGTCTCGCCAAGCTTATGGGTCTTACCGGTGTAGAACAGGATACGCTCAGTGGTGGTAGTCTTACCGGCATCGATGTGAGCCATGATACCGATATTCCGAGTATGCTCAAGCGAAAACTCTCTTGCCATTGATTTTCTCCTTGATTTTGTGTGTCAGATTTTCAAGCAACCGCTTGCAAATCAATAACGGTAGTGAGCGAAAGCCTTGTTAGCTTCGGCCATACGGTGAGTCTCTTCCTTCTTCTTGAAGGCGCCGCCCAGGCTGTTCTTGGCGTCCATAATCTCGCCCGCCAGTCTCTCAGCCATGGTTCTCTCGGAACGGTTTCTGGAATAGGCGATCAGCCAACGGAGAGCCAGAGTCTGCTGGCGCTCGGGGCGAACCTCCATAGGCACCTGGTAGGTGGAACCACCTACGCGGCGAGCCTTAACCTCCAGCTCGGGCTTGATGTTATCAAGCGCGGCCTGGAAAACTTCAAGGGCATTCTGACCGATCTTCTCTTCGATCATCTTGAACGCATCGTAAACGATGGTCTGAGCAACGCCCTTCTTGCCGTCGTACATCACGTTGTTGATCAGCTTGGTGACCAGCTTGGAGTTGTACAAAGGATCCGGCAATACATCTCTCTTGGATATAGAACCTCTTCTCGGCACTGTAACTTCCCTCCTTCATTAGTATTACATGAAATCATAGGTACTCAAAAGCATTCTTCTGTCCACGCACCGGGTGGTTCTCGGATTACTGTATACACACACAGAAATTCACGAAACACACGCGGATGTGTTATTGAATGAAACTGCCTTTTCGTCTCCTCTGTCCTATTGCGGACACTCGCTTTTACGCCGCGAGCGGCGGCAGAGGCACCTCTGCGTCATCCCGGGGGCAAGAATTACTTCTTGGCAGCCTTAGGACGCTTTGCGCCGTACTTGGAACGGCTCTGCAGGCGGTTTGCGACGCCCTGAGCATCCAGGGTACCGCGGATGATGTGGTAACGCACACCGGGGAGGTCACGCACACGGCCGCCGCGAATCAGAACAACAGAGTGCTCCTGCAGGCTATGGCCGATACCGGGAATGTAGGTGGTGACTTCCAGGCCGTTGGTCAGACGAACTCTTGCGATCTTACGGAGCGCGGAGTTAGGCTTCTTAGGCGTGGTGGTGGAAACCTTGGTGCAGACACCTCTCTTCTGAGGAGAGGACTGGTCGGTGGTCTTACCTTCCAGGCTGTTGTAGCCCTTCTGGAGAACAGGCGACTTGGACTTGTAAACACGAGCGTTGCGGCCCTGTCTGACAAGCTGGTTAAAGGTTGGCATGCTTCATTTCCTCCTTCTTCGTGAATTTTCGTGTGTATATACAGGCGCTTCTCCCCTTCCGAGGATGAGCGGAACTGCCGTTTGGACATACTTCGGGTATGCACGCGAACAGATTTATTATATCATAAGGTTTGCTATTTGTCAACAATTCATTCTCGCATTGAGAAAGTTCTCCTTATTTCACAATTCCTCTTTTGCCGTGCGAAAATTAACTGGTAATTTTCACGCAAAAAGTGATGTGTTCCCCGGACAAGGGAAAAAAGGAGGCGGCATATAGCCCGCCCCTGCGGAATGCAGGGGCGGAGTTTTTGTTACATTTGACGAATCGCTTATTTCGCGTCGATCAGACCTCGGCCAGAGCTGCGGGCTCCTCCTCGGCGGTTTCCTCGACGGTGATCTCGCGGTAGCAGGACATACCCGTACCGGCGGGGATCAGCTTACCGATGATGACGTTCTCCTTCAGGCCGCGCAGGTGATCCACCTTACCGCGGATGGCAGCCTCGGCCAGGACCTTGGTGGTTTCCTGGAAGGAAGCGGCAGACATGAAGGATTCGGTTGCCAGCGACGCCTTGGTGATACCCAAGAGAACAGGCTCGCCCACGGCGTGCTTCAGCTCGGTCTCGCCGTTTGCGATACGCTCGTCGATGATGGAGTTTGCCTCCTCCAGATCCGACATATCCACGGTAGAGCCATTCAGCAGGGTGGTATCGCCGCTCTCCTCGATACGGAGCTTACGGGTCATCTGACGGGCAATGATCTCGATGTGCTTATCGTTGACGTTAACCGACTGAGAACGGTACACCTTCTGGATTTCCTTGATGATATACTCGTAAACGGCATCCAGGCCCTGGATACGCATGATATCGGCAGGAGCCTTGCTACCCTCGGTAAGAGCCTGGCCCACCTCGACGGGCTGAGCGTCGGTGATGGCGAGACGCATACCGTAAGGAACGGGATACTTAGCCAGCTCGACGTCGTTCTCGTCGCGGACAGACACGTCGTTCATACCGGGAACGTCGCGGTTGGGCTGGATGTAGGCAATACCTGCCTGCTCAGCCATGATAGCGGCCTTCTTGGGAGCGCGAGCCTCAAAGAGCTCCTCAACTCTGGGAAGACCCTGGGTAATATCCGAGCCTGCCACACCACCGGAGTGGAAGGTTCTCATGGTCAGCTGGGTACCGGGCTCACCGATGGACTGTGCGGCGATGATACCGACGGCCTCACCGACGGATACCAGCTTACCGGATGCCAGGTCGGCACCGTAGCAGTGAGCGCACAGGCCGTAGCGGGCGTGGCACTGGATGGCGGTACGGATGCAGACCGAGGTAATACCGGCCTTGGTAATGGCATTAGCCATTTCCTCCGTGATCATGGTATCATCGGGAATCATGACCTCGCCGGTTTCGGGATGGATCACATCACCCATAGTGAAGCGGCCGACGATACGGTCAACCAGGGGCTCCAGGACGTTCTTGTCCTTCTCATCGATGACGTCGTTGACCCATGCACCCTTAGTGGTATTACACTTGATCTCGCGGATGATGACCTCCTGGGAGACATCCACCAGACGGCGGGTCAGGTAACCCGAGTCCGCGGTACGAAGTGCGGTATCCGACAGGGACTTACGGGAGGAACGGGCACCCATGAAGTACTCGGTGATATTCAGACCCTCACGGAAGTTGGACTTAATGGGAAGCTCCATGGTCTTACCGGTTGCAGAGAACATCAGACCGCGCATACCGGCCAGCTGTCTCATCTGGGTCATGGAACCACGGGCACCGGAGTCCGCCATGATCTTAATGGGGTTGAAGGTAGAGAAGGAATCGGTCAGAGCGCCGGTTACGTTATCGGTGGTCTGGTTCCAGATCTTGATAACGGCCTGGTAGCGCTCCTCCTCGGACAGCTCACCGCGCATGAAGTGACGGGTGATGACATCCACCTTTTTCTGTGCCTCGGCCAGGAAGTCCTTCTTCTCGGGAGGAATGGTCATATCGTACACCGAGATGGAGAAGGAAGCCTGAGTGGAATACTTATAGCCCATGGCCTTGATCTTATCCAGCATCTCTGCACAAACGGCGGTGCCGCGGGCGCGGATGCAGCAGTCAATGATCTGACCGAGCTGCTTCTTCTTGACCACCTCAGCTACCTCGAGGTCGAACTCATCCACTCGCTTCTTGTTGAAGCCGATTCCCTGAGGAATGGACTCGTTGAAGATCAGACGGCCGAGGGTAATATTCTTCTCGACCAGGCGGGTACGGGAAACGATCACGGTGTTGCCGTCGGCGTCGGTCTCCTCCACGTCGCGAGTCAGGCGGACCTTAATGGGGGCGTGCAGACCCAGCTGGTGGTTGGCGTAGGCCATCATAGCCTCGTCCACGTCGCGGAACACGCGGCCCTCACCGGGCTCACCGGGCTTTTCCATGGTCAGATAGTAGGAGCCGAGGATCATATCCTGGGTAGGAACGGTCACAGCCTTACCATCCACAGGCTTCAGGAGGTTATTGGCGGAGAGCATGAGGAATCTTGCCTCAGCCTGGGCCTCCACGGACAGAGGTACGTGTACGGGCATCTGGTCGCCGTCGAAGTCGGCGTTGAACGCGGTACATACCAGGGGATGCAGCTTAATGGCGCGGCCCTCCACCAGCACGGGCTCAAAGGCCTGGATGGACAGACGGTGCAGGGTAGGCGCACGGTTCAGAAGCACGGGATGCTCCTTGATGACGTTCTCCAGGGCGTCGTAAACCTCGGGGAATACGCGCTCGATCTTCTTCTGTGCATCCTTTACGTTGGTTGCCTTCCCCATTTCCACCAGGCGCTTGACCACGAAGGGCTTGAACAGCTCCAGGGCCATCTCCTTAGGCAGACCGCACTGGTAGATCTTCAGGGTAGGACCGACGACGATAACCGAACGGCCGGAATAGTCCACGCGCTTACCCAGGAGGTTCTGACGGAAACGGCCCTGCTTACCGCGGAGCATTTCGGACAGAGACTTGAGGGGACGGTTGGAGGGACCGGTAACGGGCTTACCACGGCGACCGTTATCGATCAGAGCATCGACGGCCTCCTGCAGCATACGCTTCTCGTTGCGGATGACGATATCAGGGGTATGGATCTCAAGCAGCTTCTTGAGACGGTTATTACGGGCAATGACTCGACGATACAGCTCGTTGAGGTCGGAGGAGGCGAAGCGGCCGCCGTCCAGCTGGACCATGGAGCGGATATCGGGAGGAATAACGGGCAGAACGTCCAGCACCATCCACTCCAGCTTGTTGCCGGAGTTACGGAAGGCCTCGATGACCTCCAGGCGCTTGATGATACGGGTCTTCTTCTGACCGGATGCGCGAACGAGGTCGTCCTTCAGCTGAGCGGACAGCTCATTGACGTTGATCTTGGAGAGCAGCTCCTTGACCGCCTCGGCACCCATACCGACACGGAAGTCGTTTCCGTACATTTCGCGGTACTCCATGTACTGCTTTTCGGACAGAACGGTACCCGTCATAAGGGGGGTTCCGCCGGGATCCAGCACCACGTTTTCTGCAAAGTACAGCACCTGTTCCAGCTGCTTGGGGGAGATATCCAGCACCAGGGCCATACGGGAAGGAATGGCCTTGAAGTACCAGATGTGGGACACGGGAGAAGCCAGCTCAATGTGACCCATGCGCTCACGGCGAACCTTCTTGGTGGTTACGTCCACGCCGCACTTCTCACACTTGATGACCTCCTTGCTATGGGAGTTCTTATATTTGCCGCACATACAAGCGCCGTCCTTGGTAGGGCCAAAGATACGCTCGCAGAACAGGCCGCCGATTTCGGCCTTCAGGGTGCGGTAGTTAATGGTCTCAGGCTTTTCGACCTCGCCATAGGACCACTTACGGATCATATCCGGAGATGCCAAACCGATTTTGATGGATGAAATTTCGTTACGCTCCACAGTTCTTCTCCATTCATATATATAAATTGTGGTCTGCCGTCGGGGCGGGAGACCCGTCCCGACGGGATTGAAAGCATCAATGATGAAACGGGTGCGCGCCCGAGGGATTACTCGTCGTAGCCCTCGTCATCGTAGGACTCGGCCTCGAATCCAAACTCCTCCTCAAAGAAGTCGTCCTCGCGGTCGCTCTTCTCGTAGCCGTCCAGCTCGCTCTTCTCCATGAGGTAACCGTCCTCCAGCTCATCGGTAGCCACGATCTGGCCAACGGCGGCGTCGGTATCGTCATCGTCAAGGATATCCCGGCGATCCTTACGGGGATTATGGCGGCGGTAGGTAGGCGCATCGTCATCGGCACCCAGGGTGGCCAGGTCAATCTCCTCGCCGCTGCTGTTCAGCACGCGGATATCCAGCGCCAGAGCCTGCAGCTCCTTAACCAGCACCTTGAAGGACTCAGGCACACCGGGGGTAGGAATGTTCTGACCCTTGATGATGGCCTCGTAAGCCTTGCGGCGGCCGGTGATATCGTCGGATTTGACGGTGAGGATCTCCTGCAGGGTGTAGGCGGCGCCGTAAGCCTCCAGGGCCCAGACCTCCATCTCACCGAAGCGCTGTCCACCGAACTGAGCCTTACCGCCGAGAGGCTGCTGGGTAACCAGCGAGTAAGGACCGTTGGAGCGGGCGTGGATCTTATCGTCAACCAGGTGGTGCAGCTTGAGGTAGTACATGATACCCACGGTAACGGGGTTATCGAAGGGCTCACCGGTACGGCCGTCGTACAGAACGGTCTTACCGTCGAAGAGGCGGAGGGTGTCCGCCTTGCGGAGGGATTCCACGTAAGCGGCGTCTGCCTTCTCCTCAGGGGTCAGGAGACGGTAATCCTTGCGTCCCTCCTCTGTGATGACCATCTCGTAGAGCTCCTTACCCTCGGGATTCTCCAGGGCGTACAGAGGACGGCTGTAATCAGCCAGGCGCAGGCACTCGGAGATGTCGCGCTCGTTGGCACCGTCGAATACGGGGGTCATGATCTTCCAGCCCAAACGTCTGGAAGCGATGCCCAGGTGAACCTCCAGCACCTGACCGATGTTCATACGGGAAGGCACGCCCAGGGGGTTCAGCACGATATCCAGAGGAGTACCGTCGGGCAGGAAGGGCATATCCTCGGGAGGCAGGATGCGGGAAACGACACCCTTATTACCGTGGCGGCCTGCCATCTTATCGCCCACGGAGATCTTTCTCTTCTGGGCAATATAGACCTTGACCACCTTATTCACGCTGGCAGGGAGATCGTCACCCTGGTCGCGGGAGAACACGCGGACGTCCACCACCACGCCGGACTCACCGTGAGGCAGGCGGAGGGAGGTATCGCGAACCTCTCTGGCCTTCTCACCGAAGATGGCACGGAGCAGTCTTTCCTCTGCGGTCAGCTCGGTCTCACCCTTGGGCGTGATCTTACCCACAAGGATATCACCGGCGCGGACCTCGGTACCCTTCTTGACGATACCTTCGTTATTCAAATCCTTCAGCACATCCTCGCCCACGTTGGGGATCTCACGGGTGATCTCCTCCGGACCCAGCTTGGTGTCGCGGGCCTCGTGGGTGTACTCCTCGATGTGCAGAGAGGTATATACGTCTTCGCGGACCAGTCGCTCATTGAGCAGGACTGCGTCCTCGTAGTTATAGCCTTCCCAGGTCATGAAGCCGATCAGGGCGTTCTTACCCAGAGCGACCTCGCCCTTGGAGGTTGCGGGGCCGTCGGCAATGACCTGGCCCTCCTTGATGAGCTGGCCGAACTTGACCACGGGTCTCTGGTTGAAGCAGGTACCCTGGTTGGTTCTCTTGAACTTACGGAGCTGGTAGGTATCCTTCATGCCCTCGTCGGTGACGATGACGATCTTGTCGGCCTCTACGCTCTCCACGCGGCCGGCTCTGCGGGCAACGACCACGACGCCGGAATCCACGGCAGCCTTATACTCCATACCGGTACCGACGATGGGGGAATCCGTGATCATCAGAGGCACAGCCTGCTTCTGCATGTTTGCACCCATCAGCGCACGGGAGTTATCGTCGTTCTCCAGGAAGGGGATCATAGCGGTTGCCACGGACACCACCATCTTAGGAGCCACGTCCATGAAGTCGATGCGGGAGGCATCCATGGAGGCGATCTCGGTAGTTTCGCGGGCAGTAACCTTTTTATTAATGAAGTAACCGTTCTCGTCCAAAGGCTCGTTTGCCTGAGCAACGATGTAGCTGTCCTCCATATCAGCGGTCATATACACCACCTCATCGGTGACGCGGTGGACGAGGTTACCGTTCTCATCGGTCTCGTGAACCACCTTACGGTAGGGAGCCTCGATGAAGCCGTACTCGCTGATGCGGGCGTAGGTAGTCAGATAGGAGATCAGACCGATGTTCGGTCCTTCGGGGGTCTCGATGGGACACATACGGCCGTAGTGGGTGTAGTGTACGTCACGGACGTCGAAGGATGCGCGGTCACGGGACAGACCGCCGGGACCCAGAGCCGACAGACGGCGGCGGTGGGTCAGCTCGGCCAGGGGGTTGTTCTGATCAGCGAACTGGGAGAGCTGAGAGGAGCCGAAGAACTCACGGATAACGGTAGCCACAGGGCGGATGTTGATGAGCGCCTGGGGCGTGAGCTTATCGTTATCCTGGGTGGTCATGCGCTCCTTGATGATCTTTTCCATACGGACGAAGCCGATGCGGAGCTGGTTCTGGAGCTGCTCGCCCACGGAACGGATACGGCGGTTGCCCAGATGGTCGATGTCATCCAGGGAGCCGACCTCGTGGGTAAGGTTCAGCATATAGTTAATGGAGGCGAAAATATCGTCCTTGGTGATGTGCTTGGGACAAAGCTCGGCCATTCTTTCCTTGACCAGCTTCTTCACCATATCCAAATCACCCTCAGCCGCTTCCATGATCTCACGGAGGACGGCGATGCGGACACGCTCCTTGACACCGCAATCCTTCAGATCCATACCGATGATGTACTCGGGCTCCAGGGTGTTGTTGGACAGCACCTTCATGGTATCGCCGTTATCCAGCTCGATGCGGATCTCATTGATACCGGCGCGCTCCACCTGAAGAGCCATCTCGGCGGTCAGGACGGTGCCTGCCTCGAAGACGACCTCACCGGTCAAGGGAGAGATGGCATCCTCGGCCAGCTTGCGGTTGGCCAGACGTCCACTGATGGCCATCTTCTTATCGAACTTATAGCGACCAACGGGGGCGATGTCATAGCGCTTAGGATCAAAGAAATAGTTATTGATGAGGGCCTCTGCGGACTCCACCAGGGCAGGCTCACCGGGACGGAGCTTCTTATAGATCTCCTTCAGAGCCTCTACGTGAGCAGTCGTGCGGTTGGTGGCAGCCAGGTTCTCACAGTCATCCTTCTCAAAGGTGACCTTCAGACGCTCGTCCTCACCCACCAGGCCATAGATCTCCTCACGGGTCTCAGGACCCAGGGCGCGGATAAACATGGTCAGAGGAACCTTGCGGGTCTTATCGATACGAACATAGATGACGCCGTTGATATCCGTCTCGTACTCCAGCCATGCGCCGCGGTAGGGGATGATCTGGGCAGAGTACATACGCTTACCGGTCTTATCGATCTCGGAGGCATAATACATACCGGGAGAACGAATGAGCTGAGAAACGATAACACGCTCGGCACCGTTGATGACGAAGGTACCGGTCTCGGTCATCAAGGGGAACTCACCCATGAAGATATCGGTCTGCTTGACCTCGCCCGTCTGCTTGTTGGTCAGACGCACGTTGACCTTCAGGGGAGCCGCGTAGTTGACATCGCGCTCCTTGCACTCCTCGACGGGGTAGTTGGGCTTCTCGGTATCCAAGCTATAGGAAATGAACTCAATGAGCAGGTTGCCGGAGAAGTCGGTAATGGGCGACACCTCGTGCAGAACCTCGGTCAGGCCCTCCTCGAGGAACCACTTATAAGACTTGGTCTGGATCTCCACCAGATTGGGCAGCTCCAGGTTGAAACGGGTGCGGGAGAAGGACTTACGTACATTCTCGCCGAGTCTCTGATCTTTCAGATTGACCATGAATAAATCACTCCATTCAAAATCGTTAGGTGGACACCGTCGGGCGGATTCCCGAGCGGCGGCAGGGGTAATAGAGAGATGAGGCCGTCCCCATGCACAGGGAGGAGAGCAGAAACGCGCACGTCGGAGACCTCATGGGTCAAACGGACAACCCAAGGGCACGGCAAATGCCTCGGTCAAGGTCGTATGGAACGCTCGTTTCCGAATCTCGTCATTATGCACAAAGAGAGTCCCGGAAAATCGCTTCGCATTGACGGCAAGCCCCTTCGGAAGGCAAAAATGCCCATAATTAAAGCGATTATAATGCAGTTTACTATTTTACCACATAAAGCAAGTATTGTCAAGGGGTTTTTGCAAAATATTTTTCACTTTTTTAGCCCTTGATAAAAATAGACAAAAAATGACGCGAGCCCTTCGGGGGCCTTCCCGCACCACAAAGCCCTCACCGCAGGAGAAGCCGACGGCGCACCCCCTATTTTGTCTTTCATTCACACACTATTTCCAAATTTTCCACGAAGAATGTGTTTACAAATCCGAAAGAATATGGTATACTATTATAATCTATAGTTAAGCGCAGGTCCATTTCCCGCGCATCCTGAGTCCGAAGCCCGAAAGGAGTCCCTTATATATGAACGTCCGCCCCACCGCAGAGCCAACGTCAGCCTCCCTCTGTCCCATTCCCCGTGCGGGGATGCAGGGGATTGCCGGAATCCTGCTCTTCCTTTTTCTGATCCTGGCCGCCTCCACCGTCGGCATCGGCATCAACGCCGCCGGCATGGAGACCGGCACCGCCATCACCGTAGCTAACCTGCTGTCGATCGTCTCCCTTGTTCTGCTGACCGTATATATGTGGCGAGTCACCCGCACGGCCAAGGCCATGGTTCCCCTTTTGGCCATAGTTGGAGTTGCTCTGTTCTACTTCACCAATTCCGTCATCATTCCCGCCGTATTCTGCGGTCTGATCTTCGTCGTGGCCGAGGGTGCCTTCTTCCTGGCGGTCATGAGTCGCAAGCATTTGCTTTGGTTCCCTCTGATCCCCATCGTTGCCTACGCCGCGACGCTGGCCATTTCCCGGGATCCCCTCGGTGCAACCGCCGCGCTGATTCCCTTCCCGCCTGCGCTGGCGTTGGCATGGGGCACGCGAAGCTCCGCCGAAAAGGAGGACGGCCCCACCCGCGTAGGTGTGATCTGTGCCGTTTCGGGTGCCATGCTCCTGTCCTTGGCAGGCGTGATCCTGCTCGTGACCTACCGCCATCTTGGTTCTCTGTCCCCCGAGGCGCTGATTAATGGGATCGGGGCCATCCGCACCGAGCTGATCGAGGCCTTGGCCTCGACCGAGATCCCCGATGATCTGGGTCCCGAGCTGAAGGAGCTTTTGGAGGCACAGCTGACCTATGCATACCTGCAAAATCAGATTGGCCGCCTGTTCAACCTCCTGCCCGCCGTTTTCGTCATAGCAGTCAACTTCCTCTCCGCCTCGGCGCAGATCATCCTGCACGCTTCTCTCCGCTCCTTCGGGTACGGCGAATCTCTCACCGAGCGAGTCCGCGTCTACCGCATGAGCCTGCTCTCCTGCATTGCGTTCCTTCTGTCTGCTCTGCTCGCCTTTGGAGAGGCCACCACCTTCTCATCCCCCGCGGGCACGGTAGCGCAGAACGCCTTTCTCATTCTTCTGCCCGGACTGGCCATTGCGGGTGTATTCCGCATTCTGGGCGGCATGATCCGCAAGGGTGCGCGAGGATTGGGATGTCTGTTCTACTTAATCATCCTGTTCCCCATCCTTCTGATCTTCGCGCCGCCTCGCTTCATAGCCATCATCTTCGTCATCTTCGCTGCACTCGAGGTCATCGGACACATCATTTCCTCGGTCATGTCCCTCCTCCCCCCGCCCGACGACAATCCCTTTGACTCGTAACCGTCTTTCCCAAAAACACGAAAGGAGTCAACTCCATGTCTCCCAAGAAACCCTTCAAGGATACGCTCGGTACGATCCGCACGGATCTCCGCCTCCCCTTCGCCGTTGCCGTAATCGAGGGCTTGCTCCTTCTGGGGCTGTTGGCCCTGCTGGTCCACCTGCAGATCCCCCACCTTCCCTACGTTGCGCTGGCGGCAGTCATCCTGTACCTCTTCTCGGCGGGCCTGTCCCTGCTGGCCTACGCCATACGGTTCTCCAGGATAAAGCAGGCGGCCGAGATAGCCGAGCAGCTCAACACCGACATTTACCGTATGTTCCGTACCGTAGTGGATCTTCCCTACGCGGTGGTCAACTCAGAGGGAGCCGTTCGCGTCATCAACACGGCCATGCAGAATATTCTGGGCTTCCGCTCCCCCGTCTGCAACATCCCCGTATCCGAGATCTGTCCCGGTGTAACGGTGGATCATCTGGCCGCCTCCATCCGGGATGGGTCCGCCACCGACAGTATCAGCGCGCGGATCGCGGAAAGGTTCTTCTCGGAGAACAATCCCTCCGTATCCGTTGCCGAGGAAGGTCGCTCCACCGTCGTGCGCCTGTCCGACGGTCGCCGTTATCGCATTGACAGCTACCTTTTGAGCCGCGAGACCGATCACTACTATTTCCTGGTATTCCGCGACGTCAACGATTACCTGGATCTCATTGACGAGAATAACCGCGACCACATGGTTCTGGCCTACATTATGCTGGATAACCTGCAGGAGCTGACCCAGTTCGTCCGGGCCAACTACCGTTCCACCGCAAACCTGATCGAGGAAACCCTGACCAAATGGGTAGCCGACATGAACGGTATGCTCCAGGAATACGACCGCGACAAATACCTGGCTCTGTTCACCTCCGAGATGCTGGACCGATGCATCGGGGACGATTTCTCCATCCTGGACGATATCATGAAGATCCGCGTCGGTGACAACAGCTTCCCTCTTTCGGTGTCCATGGGTATCGCGGATATCGACGGCACCATGGCTGACCGCGAGCGCGCGGCCAACGCCGCTCTGGAAATGGCACTTCAGCGAGGCGGCAACCAGGTGGCGCTCCAGCGCCGCGGCATCACCGGTCTGACCTACTTCGGCGGCGCCCATAAGACTCTGGAATCCAACACCTCCATCTCCTCCCGTGTCAGCTCCCATTTACTGGAAAAGCGGCTGGAGAGCTGCGACAACGTTCTCATCATGACCCATGCCAACCCCGACTTCGACGCCATCGGCTCCGCAGTCGGCGCGTACCGTCTGTGCCGTAGCATTCTGGAAAGGCAGAAGAAGGGCAAGACTCCCGTGCGGATCATCATGAACAAGTCCTGCGACACCTTTGAGATCTGCTTTGCCCATCTGGCTTCCCTGCCCGAATATGCCGGCGTTTTCATCGACAAATCCTCCGCTATGCAGACGGTTACCTCCGGTACGGTCCTCATTCTCACCGACGTCAGCAATCCCTTCATTTTCGAGGCTCCCCAGCTGGTGGGCAGTATTTCCGCTCAGAATCAGGCCAGCAGCATTGCGGTCATTGACCATCACCGCCTGGTCAGTGAGCTTCCCTTCACCCCCTTCCTTCATTATATTGAGGCCACCAAATCCTCCGCCAGCGAGATCGTCGCAGAGATCCTGCAGCAGAGCGACTATGCCGACGAGCTTTTGAAGGAGGAGGCCAACCTGCTCCTGGCAGGCATTATGCTGGACACCCACAACTTCACTCGTTCGGCCGGCGCACAGACCTTTGAGGTGACCTACTACCTCTACGGCCGCAACGCACACACCGACGTGGTGCGCGAGTTCTTCAGTCAGCCCATCGACGATTTCCTGGTGGCCGGCGATTTCGATGCGAACACCCGCATCTACTCCGAAAATTTCGCCATCACCTGGCTCAGCGAAACCCATATTCCCACGGGAAGCGATCGGATTGCCGCAGCCAAGGCCGCCGACAAGCTGCTCACCCTCCGCGGTGTGGAGGCCACCTTCGCCCTGGCACTGGTTCCCGGAGGCGTGGCGGTGTCGGCTCGCTCCAGAGGGAAGATCAACGTTCAGCTCATCATGGAAAAGCTGGACGGCGGCGGCCACTTCGATATGGCGGGCGCCCAGGTTCCCGGTAATATTCCCGAGGCCTACGATCGATTGACGGCGGCCATCGACGAATACCGCACGCAGTTCCCCGAGCAATTCGACAAGGCGGACTAAGGCTTGTCAGAAACAGGATAGCACGCCCGAAGGACGGCTCTTTTTCCGCACAACCGCGCCGCTTTTTCTTGAAATACGGCCTGTATTCCTGCGAAAAAATCGGCTTGTTCTGCGAAAAAGCATCTCGCTTTGGTCACTGCTATTTTTCAAACAAGCCCTGAGCCCCTCCCGCGGTTGCTATCGGCCGCATTCTCAATTCACCCACACATTTCATTTTTTATACACAAGAAAGGAAACCAATATCATGAAAGTAGTTCTGCTCGCTGACGTAAAGGGTCAAGGCAAAAAAAATGACGTCATCAACGTATCCGACGGATACGCCCGCAACTTCCTCCTCCCCCGCAAGCTGGCCGTAGAGGCCGATGCCAAGGTTCTCAATGAGATCAAGGGTCGTGAGGATTCCATCAAGCACAAGATCGAGGTCGAGACCGCCGAGGCCAAGGCATTGGCAGCCAAGCTGGAGACCATCCTGGTCAAGATCCCCGCATCCTCCGGCGCAGACGGTCGCCTCTACGGCTCCATCACCGCCAAGGATATTGCTGAGAAGCTGGCCAAGGATCACGGCATTACCGTAGACAAGCGCAAAATCCAGCTCTCGGACGCGATCCGCGCGTACGGTAAGTACGACCTGGACGTGAAGCTCTACACCGACGTAGTCGGCAGGGTTCACGTTCTGGTCTGCAGCTGATCTGACTCGCCATGAACGATAACGTCAATACCTCGGACGCCTTAGTCCGCAAGCTTCCCTTCTCCCTCATAGCCGAGCAATCCCTGCTTGGCTCAGTTCTGGTTGATCCGGAATCCTTCAACGAGATCGCCGACATGGTTGCCGTGGCCGACTTTTATCTGGAGGAGCATCAGCAGATTTTCTCCGCCATGCACGAGCTGTTTCTGACCAGCCGGGACATCGACGTAGTTACCCTCATTGATATGCTGGTGCAGAAGGGCATCTACACCAAGTCGGGCGGTGAGCAGTACATCCGTACCATCGCGGAGGTGGTCCCCAACGCGCTGAACGTCAAGGACTACGCCCGCATCGTCAAGGACAAGAGCATTTTGCGCCAGCTCATCGGAGCCTGCGACGAGGTCAGCGAGGTCGCCTACTCGGAGCAGGATGACGTGGCCCATATTCTGGACTCTGCCGAGAACAAGATATTCGCCATCGCCCAGGGCAAGGACACCAAGAACTTCCGCCACATCCGCGAGGTCATCGGAGACGTGTACAACCATCTCCACGAGCTTGTCACCGACAAGGAGTCCTCCCAGGGCACCTCCACGGGCTTCTCGGGGCTGGACCGCGTGCTGGCAGGTATGGGTAAATCCGACCTGGTGCTGGTAGGAGCCCGTCCCGGTATGGGTAAGACCTCCTTCTGTCTGAACATCGGTACCAACGTAGCCGCTCAGACGGGAAAGACCGTCTGTATGTTCTCTCTCGAAATGTCTGCCGAGCAGTTGGTGAACCGTATCATTTCCTCTGAGGCCATGGTGGACAGCTACGCCATGCGTACCGGTGATCTGAAGCCCGAGGATTGGGAAAGCATCGCCCACGCCACCTCCAACCTGGCCAAATGCGACATTCTGATCGACGACACCTCGGGTATCACGGTGACGGGCATGAAGGCCAAGCTCCGCCGTGTGAAGAATCTGGGTCTGGTCATCATTGACTACCTGCAGCTCATGCAGAGCGACGGCCGTACCGATAACCGCGTACAGGAGGTAGCCGAGATCTCCCGCGCCATGAAGATCATGGCCAAGGATCTCATGGTTCCCATCATCTGCTGCGCCCAGCTTTCCCGAGGCCCCGAATCCCGTACCGACAAGAAGCCCATGCTGTCCGACCTTCGTGACTCGGGAGCCATTGAGCAGGACGCCGACGTGGTCATGTTCCTGTACCGAGACGAATACTATAAGGTCAACGAAAGCTCCGAGCCCAATTCGGATGCCGCCGCCTCCATTGCCGAGGTCATCGTGGCCAAAAACCGTCACGGCTCCACCGGAACCGTCAAGATGGGCTGGATCGGTCGCTACACCAAATTCCGAACTCTGGTCGACGAAAGCGAGATCCCTTCTTAAAGCATGCCTCCGGCGGCTCAGAACCCTTCTTGAAGGAAGGGTTCTGAGCACTCCCAAGAACTTTCCAGCGAAAAATGATTCACGATTCCAAGGAGAGCATTATGCCAGTGTTCCGTCTGCCCCATGCGTCTGCGTATCTGGTCGCCCTATCGGGCGGCGCGGATTCGAGGCTCCTGCTGGAGCTTTCTGTCCGCGCCCTTTTGGAGCGCGAGCCGGGAACGGAGGTTGGCAAGCGGTTGTTGGCCGCCCATCTTCACCACGGCATACGAGGTGAAGAGGCAGACCGCGACGAGGCCTTTTGCCGCCGCATCTGCGAGGAGCTGGGGGTTTCTTTTTTGTCGGAGCGGGTGGATATTCCCGCCCTGGCCGCAGCTACAGGGGAAAGCCTGGAGACCGCCGCCCGTCGGGCTCGGTACCATTTCTTCCGCCGCATCATGGAGGAAAGAAGGATTCCCGTCCTACTCACCGCCCACCACGCCGACGACAACCTGGAAACGGTTCTGGACCGTCTCCTTCGTGGCAGCGGCACCAAGGGCATGGGGGGCATCCCCCCCGTCCGCTCGCTGGGTCAGACGGCTGAAGGCATGAACCTGACGGTGGCCCGTCCCCTGCTGACATGGACCAAACGGGAGATATTGGATGCCTGCGCCGACCTGGGATTGGAATTTGTCACCGACTCCACCAACGAAGAAGCTACCTATACCCGCAACCGCTTGCGCCACATCGTCATCCCCGCCCTGGAGGATCTGGCGGGCGCGGGCATCCCCCAAAGAGCCGCCACACGCCTGACCCGCACCGCCCGCGAGGACGAGGATTGCCTCATGAGGCTGGCCGAGGAGCAGGTAAGCCGTCATCTGTCTCCAAGTGGGGACGGTCTGCGGCTGGAGGTATTGCAAGGCCTCTATCCCGCCATCTCCAAGCGCATGATGGCTCTACTCTACGACCGCGCCACCGAAAAAGCAAATCCCCGCGACGGAAGCGGTACCTTGTCGGCCGCGCACCTGGAGTCTCTCTCGGAGCTGATCCAAAAGGGGGCGTCCGAAGCCTCGGTGACCCTGCCTCGGTGCATGGAGGCCCGTGTCCGCGACGGGTGGCTGTACATCCGCTCCGCCGAGCCGCCTCCCGATCTCCCCACTACTCCCGTGCTTCTGTCAGAGGGGATCACCTCCTGGGGAGAGGCCGTGCAGATCACCGTGGAAAAATGTTCCGATCCTATGCCGCCTGAGTCGGGAGTCGGAATCTGGGCATCCGCCCTGTTCCCCGCCGATCTGCCTCTGCCCTTGATCGCGCGGCCGCGGCAGGCCGGCGACGAGATCCTCTCCCACGGGATGCACAAAAAGCTCAAAAAGGTCCTGTGCGACAAGGGTATCCCGCCCCATCTGCGAAATATGATCCCCCTGCTCTGCCTCCCCGACGGCTCCCCGCTTTGGTATCCCGGCGCCGTTTTCCGAGATGGGTATCCCCCGCCGCACCGGGGCGCTTGCATACGGATCACCGTGCGGCTTCGGGAAAAGCTCTGACTGCAAGGAATCTCAAAGGGACTCAGAGACCCCTTAAAAAAATCAATATTCTATGAAAACATATTCCCGGAAAGGATATACTATTATGGACACGCCAATTCCCGCCCTTTACAACGATTGCGCATACACCCTGGTTTCCACCGAGCAGATCAGCCGGACGGTAGACCGCCTCGCCGCCGAGATCCAGGCCACCTATGAGAACAGCGGCCGCCGATTGGTCATGGTGGTCATCCTCAAGGGCTCCATGCCCTTTGCCGCCGATCTCATGAAGCGGCTGACTCTCCCCATCGAGCTGGAATTCATGAAGGTATCCTCCTACGGCGCGGGCACCAAGTCCTCGGGCGAAATCAAGGTCTCCCTGGATCTCAACCGCGACGATCTCCAGGACATTGATCTTCTGGTTGTGGAGGACATCATCGATTCGGGGCGCACCCTGTCCCGTCTCACCCAGCTTCTGAAGAACCGCAACGCTCACAGCGTACGCACCTGCACCTTCCTGGATAAGCCCTCCCGACGCGAGGTGGATTTCGTCCCCGACTTCTGCGGTGCCACCATTCCCGACGAATTCGTCATCGGCTACGGCCTGGATTATAACGAGAAATACCGTAATCTTCCCTTTGTGGGCGTTCTGAAGCGAGAGATCTACGAAAAAAAGTGATCCCATCCTGAAAAACATTCACGGGAAACTGCATGGATTTTCATAAAAAGTTCATAGTCATATGGTATACTTACTCCTATGCGGTGTCGCTCTGTGCAGACAGCGCTACGCGGGAATCGGGCCCGCCGAGCCCTTTATCCGTTTATCCTACGGCACTTACGGAGGAATTCAATGAAAAGTAACTTTAAGCTGATCCTGGGCTATTTGCTGGCGGCTGCCGTTCTGATCGGCGCTCTTGCGCTGTTCTATCAAGGCACCACCGCCGGTCAGGAAAAAATTACCGAGGCTGATTTTGTCGATGCTCTGGTAAACGAGAATGTCGCCGTCTACACCCTGGACTACAACAAGGGATATCTGGTCTACCAAGAATTCGTCAAAACCGATGACGGCTCCTTCGTGGACGTGAAGGGCGTGGCTCACACCATTCCCCTGGACGCAGAGGGTAACCCGGATTATTCGGTTCTGGACGAGGTGGAGCTCAAGCTGAGCGACCCCAAGAAGATCAAGCTGGCTGACATCTCGGCCTCCCGCTTGACCTACATTGACAAGCTCGCTCTGGAGCAGGCACAGGCCGGCACCGGCGTGGGTATTCTGGACGATTACGACAACAAGCCCGCCAACAGCTTCCCCTGGTGGGTGTCCATTCTGCCCGCCCTCCTGATCGTGGTCGCACTGATCGCCCTGTACGTCTTCGCCATGCGTAAGATGATGAACGGCGGCGGCCCCGGCGGTGCCAGAACGGGCGGCTTTGGCAAGGCTCACGTGAAAATGCCCACCGATGATAAGAACAAGGTCACCTTCCGCGACGTGGCGGGTGCTGACGAGGAAAAGGAAGAGCTGGTGGAAATCGTGGACTACCTCAAGTCTCCCACCAAATTCGCCCGGTTGGGTGCGCGTATTCCCCATGGCGTTCTGCTCATGGGCCCTCCCGGTACGGGTAAGACCCTTTTGGCCAAGGCCGTTGCAGGCGAGGCCGGGGTTCCCTTCTTCTCCATTTCCGGTTCTGATTTCGTAGAGATGTACGTTGGTGTGGGCGCATCCCGTGTCCGCGACCTGTTCGATACCGCCCGCAAGGCCGGCTCCGCCATCATCTTCATCGATGAGATCGATGCCGTAGGCCGCCAGAGAGGTACGGGCCTCGGCGGCGGTCACGACGAGCGCGAGCAGACCCTGAACCAGCTGCTGGTGGAGATGGACGGCTTCGGCTCCCACGAGGGTATCGTAGTCATCGCCGCCACCAACCGTGCCGACGTGCTGGATCCCGCCCTGCTCCGTCCCGGCCGCTTCGACCGTCAGATCACCGTCAACCGCCCCAACATCAAGGGTCGTGAGGATATTCTGAAGGTCCACGCCCGCAACAAGCCTCTGGAGCCCGGCGTAGACCTGGCCAAGGTGGCTAAGATCACCGTGGGCTTTACGGGTGCCGACCTGGCCAACCTTCTCAACGAGGCCGCGCTCCTCTCCGCCCGCCATGGCAAGAGCCTCATCGGTATGGACGAGATCGAGGCCGCGCTCAACAAGATCATCATGGGTCCCAAGAAGAAGACCAACGTGATGAACGACCAGGAAAAGAAGAACACCGCATACCACGAGGCGGGTCACGCCGTGGTAGGCTACCTGGTGGGCTGCGATCCCGTTCACATGATCACCATCGTCCCCACGGGCAGAGGCGCTCTGGGCTACACCAGCTTCCGTCCCGAGGCCGATCGCTACCAGAAGTACAAGCAGGAATATAAGAACGATATCGCCATGACCCTGGGCGGACGTGCCGCCGAGGAGATCATCTTCGGGGACGTCACCAGCGGTGCTTACTCGGACATCCAGTCCGCTACTGCCACCGCAAAGCGCATGGTTACCCTGTTCGGTATGTCGGATAAGCTGGGTCCCCGCCGTTTCGGCTCGGATCAGAACGAGGTATTCCTGGGCCGCGACTTTTCCTCCAACGCCGATTACTCCGAGGCCATTGCCGCTGTCATCGACGATGAGATCCACGCCATCATCGACGAGGCCTATATCAAGGCCAAGGCTCTGCTGACCGGCAGCATCGACAAGCTCCACTTCATTGCGGACTACCTGCTTTCCCACGAGGATATGGACGGCGACCAGTTCAAGGCCGTCATGGAAAACGCGTCCGTCACGGTAGAAATGATCGAGGCCATCGCCGCCGAGAAGGAAAAGGCCAGCCGCGAGGCTAACGAGGCCCGCAAGGCGGCCGAGGAGGCTCGCAAGGCTAAGGAGGAGGCCGAGAAGGCTGCCGACGAAGCCGGGAACGAGCCTTCCGACGGAGAGAGCAACGAGGATGCCAACAAAAACCCCTTTGATTACAGTCCCGAGAACAATGGCGGGAAGAATCCTTTTGATTATAGTAATGATGATAAGAAGGATTAAATAGTATGTAAAAAGCCGACGAGCGTTTGTTCGTCGGCTTTGATTTTACAGATGACTGAAACCATTAGGTCTCTGTTGGTGTATCCTCGGTTTCCTTTTTAGAGGAGGATATTTTCAGCAGTATACCCTCCTCTATCGCAATAAATTCGAGTTCATCACCCGCATTTATGCCATAGTGTTTTCTGATGTCCTTCGGCAGAACAATTCTGCCAGATTCATCCATACATCGTTTCATGGCGAATTTCATCCCTTTTCTCCTTTCTTTTTCATTGGCTATTTGCTTTTTATATTGGCTATATGCTAATTATATCACAAGAAAAGGAAGAAATATGTCGAAATTTGTCGCCTCCAAAAAAGTTTTAAAAAAGAAGGTGCGCGGCACCTTCTTGATCATTGAATCGCTTTGATATATGCCTCCAGAACTTCAACAGCGCACGCCCTTTGTTTAGGAGTTAACGTGTTTAATTTCTCGGTAATCTCGTTATTGACATAAGAATTTCCCGCATACACCGAATCACGCAAGAGCGAATCGACAGAAACTTCAAGAGAATTTGCGATTGCAACAAACACCTTCAAGCTTGGTGTTTTGACCCCTCGCTCTACTTCTCCGAGATAGTATTGGCCTATGTCGACTTTTTCTGCCAACTGCTCCTGTGTCATTTTTCGTTTGCGTCTTTCCTCATATATCCTTTTTCCCAATATAGCCGTATCGAACACAAATACCTCCAACAATCTGTTTCAAGCAGAATTATCGTTCAAGCTCCAATGCCTCTGATTCAAATATTTCATCATCCAGGAACTCGGTCAGCGACATATGGAACCCTCTTGCCAGCAGGATCACTGTACTCAACGTCACGGTCTGATTCCGCCCGTTCATGATGCACTGCATACTTCCGTGCTGTATGCCTGATTCCTGTTCCAACCGATACTGAGTCATTCCCTTTTCCAACAGCAACTTGGACACGCGCTTTGCCACGGCATCATTGACAGTCAAGACCAGTTCCTCCTTCCGATTTGATGATTCTTTATACGAATATATTGTATCAAGAATCATCAGAAAATGTAAGAAGGTACGCCTACATATCACGCGATTTTTAATTCTTCGGAAACCTTTGTTCCCACTTGACAAACTCTCCCCCATCCTGTATAATAATGTCAGACAAAATCCGCCCCCATCGGGCCCGAAAGGAACCGCCATGACACACAACGCTCCCCTTGCCGATGCCCTGCGCCCCAAGACCATGGATGAGATCGTGGGCCAGACCCACCTTTTTGGAAAGAACGGTGTCATCCGCCGCATGGTGGAGGCGGGCCGCCTGACCAACATGATCTTTTTCGGCCCTCCCGGGACGGGCAAGACCACTGCCGCTTCGGTGATCGCCGCCCAATCGGGAATGGAATTTCATAAGCTCAACGCCACCACCGCCTCCCTCCAGGACGTCAAGGACATTTTAGCCCAGACCGAGGGTATATTCGGCGCGGGCGGTATCCTGCTCTACCTGGATGAGATCCAATACTTCAACCGCAAGCAGCAGCAGTCTCTGCTGGAATACATGGAGGATGGGCGCATCACCCTTATTGCCTCCACCACCGAAAATCCTCATTTTTACGTCTATAACGCCATTATTTCCCGTTCTTCCCTCTTTGAGTTCAAGCCCGTCCCCGCCGCCGAGTGTCTCAAAATGCTCCGCCGCGCCCTGGACCATCTGAACGAGCAGGGCGGGACATCCACCGTTCTGTCCGACAAGGTGGGCCTGGCTTTGGCCGAAAGCGCGGGAGGCGATGTGCGCCGCGCCGTGGGGCTTTTGGAGAACGCCTATTTCTCTGCGGGCTTTGAGGAGGGAGCCGAGATCACCGCCGAGCATATTGCGGCCTTTGACACGGGGATCGGCAACTTCAACGACGACGTTCACTACGATCTGTTAGGCTGTCTGCAAAAATCCATTCGGGGCTCCGATCCCGATGCGACGGCGTTCTACGTTGCCAAAATGCTCTCTTTGGGGGAGATGTTCCCCCTCATCCGCCGTCTCCAGGTGATCGCCAGCGAGGACATCGGGCTGGCCTACCCCCAGGCCGCCGCCATCGTTCGCGCCTGCTGTGAGTCTGCGAGGGAGTTGGGCATGCCCGAGGCACAGATCCCCCTCATCCACGCGGCCATGCTTCTGGCCACCTCTCCCAAGTCTAATTCGGCCTATAATGCCCTCCACTCTGCCATGTCCGATGTGGAGGCGGGCAAGGGGGTTCGTATTCCCGTCCACCTCCAAAGTCCTCTGTTCAAGGGGTACAAGTATCCCCATGACTACCCGAATCACTATGTGGAGCAGCAGTACCTCCCCGACGACCTTGTGGGCAAGCACTACTATGAGCCTGCCCACAACAAAACCGAGCAGGCCGCCGCGGCTTATTGGCGGGAGATCAAGAAGAAGGGGTAAGGCATCGTGGGCCAATCGGTTGGGACGTGGGCTTACAACTTTGCGGTTATTGCATTCGTTTCCATTTTGTGATATACTGGTCTCACAGACAGGAGGAAGAATACATGTATAACCTGAATCAATTCTGTAACGTAATCACAGCCCTCCGAAAGGAACGCAGATGGACCCAGACGCAGCTGGCCGATCGGATCGGGATCGCGCCCCAGTCGGTGTCCAAGTGGGAGTGTGGTGTCGGGTTCCCCGATATTACCCTGTTTCCCGTCATTGCCGATCTCTTTGACGTTCCCATTGGTGTCCTGTTCGGAGTGGCTCCATCACGAACAAAGGAGAATGAACGTATGGAAAACCATTTGACCCGTGAGCGAAGCTATACTTTTGAACCGCTGACCCACCTTGATTTCAGTATCAACAACCGTTGCCGTATCCGCATCATTGACGAGGAACGGGAGGATTCCCTGGTAACCGTACAGGGTGATCCCACTTTTATGGAGTACCATCTGGTCGAAAAGGAGGGAGACCACCTGCGGATCACCGTCAAGAACCCCAGCGGCTCGGCATTCCGTTGGGAGCCCTACGACCGGGGCAGCTACGAAGGCGAGAACCTCATCACCATCCACACGGGCGTGGCAAAGTCCAACTGCTACTGCACCAATTTCCTGGATTTGATCACGTCCCAATGGCGCACAGATGATGGCCACGACGAATGGGTGTTCTGCACCGAGGAGGAGATGGAAGCCCTCTGCCCGGGCTTCCACGAACGCAAGCAGGAGCCCACGGAGGTGTATGCCGTCACACGGCCTATGAGATAAGATTTCCAAGAGTTGGACGACCTCAAACAGGTTAAGAATCCATAATTGAAAAACTCCTTGCGACCCAAAAGGCTCGCAAGGAGTTTTTTATGGGATCTTTATGCGCTTTCCGTCGTCTTACGAATCCTCCAGCGCGTCGTAATCGCGGGAGCGGAAGAGGAGGGAGATGCACCAGATACCGGCCAGAGCGACCACGGTATAGATGATGCGCGCCGCCACGGTGGCGGCTCCGCCGCAGATCCAGGAGACCAGATCGAACTGGAACAGACCGATGCTACCCCAGTTCAGCGCGCCGATGATGGAAACAATGAGCGCGATGCGATCCAAAATCATCATAAAAGAACCTATCCTTTCCGAGGTCGGCGTAGAGCCCGCCGCCTCCGTCTTTGTACAAGCGGACAGCGACCCATCCGCGGCGGAAACGGCCGCAGACGGCGCGGGTTCGGTCGGCTGATCGGCGTTTTCGTCCATCCATAGTGTGGCGTTTTGCAAAGATATTTATGCGGCCGGACGTGAGTGGGTAATTGTGGTTTTCGCCGAATTTTTCATGCATCAAAAGTATAGGAAAACTGCCACAAAAAGGGCTGCTTAATTTGTCAAAAAATGCAAGTTTTGCCCTGTGGAAAACTCGCCGCTTTACTCGGATCTCCACAAGTTTTCCCCACCACTTTCCCACAGGCTGTGGATAAGTCTGTGGACTTCTTTGCAAAATTGTGGAAAAAACCGCGACCCATAAGGCTTTTTTAGGGTTTTAGTTGGATAAAGTCGGTGTTGGATGCTGTGGATAAGCATCGTTTGGTTGTATATCGTTCTTCGGCTGCTTTGGGAAAAGCTTATGGTAAAAATCAACAAAAAAAGAGGGGTCTCGATGGTCGGTCAAGGCCCCCGCCCTACATCCCCTGCTCTTGACAACACACCTCCTTTCGTGCTATAATAAGCCATCCCCCGAAAGGAGACCGTTTATGGAACCCAAGGATTACATCCTCATCAAAATCGAAGGCGAATACGCCTACCTCCGCGAGGTCAATGAAGCCACCTCCGACAAAGACGTTTACATTGCTCTTGCCCTCCTGCCCGCAGGGGTGGATGTGGGAGACAAATTGCATTACGAGATGTTTACGTATACGATCATCGAATAACGAAACGCCGCGGACGTCGATTTCGACAAATTACAATTCCATCAGAAAGGAAACAGAATCATGAAATTCACCGAAATGCCCTACACCCGCCCCGACATGGAGGCTGTCAAGGCACAATCTGCCGCCCTCACCGCTCGCTTGAGCGAGGCCACCGACTACGCCGCCGCCAAGGTCGCATTCCTGGAATACCAGGAAGTCCAAAAGCACCTTCAGACCCTCTGCACCCTGGCCGAGGTGCGCCACTCCATCGACACCCGCGACGAGTTCTACGACGCCGAGGTCAAGTATATCAACGCCACCATGCCCGAGGTACAGGAGTACGCC
Source organism: Oscillospiraceae bacterium (assembly GCA_015064695.1). Taxonomy (GTDB): domain Bacteria; phylum Bacillota; class Clostridia; order Oscillospirales; family CAG-272; genus CAMEON01. The sequence continues at coordinate 36,598 of SVRS01000004.1, forward strand.
CAGGCCTTCACCGCCGCCCTGCTGGAATCCCCCTTCCGCGCGGATTTTGCCGCAGAGTACGGCGACCTCATGTTCGTCAACGCGGAGATCGCGCTGAAATCCTTCTCCCCTGAGATCATCCCCGAAATGCAGGCTGAAAACGATCTGACCATGGCCTACGAAAAGCTGTTGGCCTCCGCGCAGATCCCCTTTGAGAACGGCGTCTATACCCTCTCCCAAATGACTCCCTTTATGTCCGACCCCGACGACAACCGCCGTCTGGCCGCCTGGAAGGCCAACGGTCAGTGGTACAAGGACAACCAGGCCGAGCTGGACCGCATTTACGACGAGCTGACCCACCTCCGGGACACCATGGGCAAGAAGCTGGGCTACGAGGGCTACACTACCCTGGGCTACTACCGCATGGGGCGCAACTGCTACACCGAGGCCGACGTAAAGAAGTTCCGCGCCGCCGTGGTAAAATATCTGGTTCCCGTGGCGGATGCCATCTACCGCGCTCAGGCCGAAAGATTGGGTAAGACCTACCCCATGAGCTACGCAGACAACGCCCTGATGTTCCGCACGGGGAATCCCCGTCCCTGCGGAAGCGCCGAGGATATTCTCAAGCAGGGCGATAAATTCTACGACGAGCTGTCCCCCGAAACCGCCGAGTTCTTCCGGATCATGCGTGAGGGAGAGCTTTTGGACGTTCTCTCCACCGAGGGCAAGCAGGGTGGCGGCTACTGCACCGGTATCCCCGACTACGAGGTGCCCTTCATCTTCGCCAACTTCAACGGCACCCAGGGTGACGTGGAGGTGGTGACCCACGAGGCGGGCCACGCCTTCGCCTGCTGGATGAACCGCGACCGCATTCCCCTGGATTACATGTGGCCCTCCATGGAGGCCTGCGAGGTCCACTCCATGTCCATGGAATTCTTTGCCTGGCCTTGGGCTGAGGGATTCTTCGGGCAGGACACCCGCAAGTTCCTCTACAGCCACCTGGCGGGCGCTCTGACCTTCATCCCCTACGGAACTCTGGTGGATCACTTCCAGCACGAGGTGTATGCGAAGCCCCACATGACCCCCGCACAGCGTCACGCCACCTGGAAGGAGCTTATGGGCGTATACATGCCCTGGGTCAAGCTGGACGGCGAGATTCCCTTCTACGCCGAGGGCGAGGGCTGGCAGAGACAGCACCATATTTACAGTAGTCCCTTCTACTACATCGACTACTGCCTGGCTCAGACCGTAGCTCTCCGCTTCTGGGCAATGATCCAAAACGATATGCCCACCGCGTGGTCTCACTATATGGCCTACACCAAGGAGGGCGGCAGCAAGAGCTTCACCGATCTGCTTACCCATGCCGGTCTGGACACGCCCTTCGACGAGGCCTGCCTGCGCGCCGTCTGCGAGGAGGCCAACAAGTGGCTCTCCGAGTTTGATCTGGGCGGAATCGTCTGATCTGCAGGGGCAGGCTATAGCTTATACGTAAAGGGAACCTCTAAAAATTCATCGCATGGAGAATCGACGGAATCTTTTCCGTCATACTTCACAAAAATCCTTCGCGTAGACTCCACTACGCGCGCGGACTTTTGTTGCGTCTGACAAAAAATCTTCTCGCCGCTCTCCGCACGCTGAATATTTAGAGGTCCCCTAAAGAAATCCCCCGATGCGGCGGCATGCGCTCTGCATCGGGGGATAAATGTTCAATTTAACGTGATTTTCGTGATGGAATTACGCCTCGGGTGCCTCAACCACGAACTTGCCCAGCAACTCCATCAGCTCACCAGACTTGTGGTCCTCGTGGAAAATGAGCTGAACGGGCTTGGTCAGATCCAGGCTGAAAATACCCAGGAGAGAACGGCCATCTACGGTATAACGGCCGGATACCAGATCTACCTCTCCGTCGAAAGCGAGAAGAGACTTCACAAGGGTGTACACATCGTCAACGGTCGTAAGCTTAATGTAAATGGATTTCATAGCATTCTCCTTTCCGCCGTATAGAAATACGGCACACGTGCGCCGATCGGTATCCCATTGATCCGTCGGTGCTTTGCAGATCCTGTTTACGCCCAAATTATATCGAATTTTTCTGTTTTTGGCAAGATGTAAATTGTATAAAGTTTCCAATTTGTTCTTGCTCTTTTTGTTTCAATTGCACAGAACTCGTCTTGAGCCGCGCCAATATGCCGAAAGGAAACGATAAATGTCAATCCATATGGGTGCTTTTTTTCTTCCCGCAACGATTTTTTCCGTTCTGAAATCCGTGAATTTCGTCAAAACCCCTTGCAAATTTTTATGAAATGTGCTATACTAAAATATCTGTAAGTATTCTCGCTTTATTTTACTCAACTGAATCCGTAGGCAATATTGCACAAGGGTTGCTTCGCAGACGTGCCGCCCGCTTTGCAAGCATAGACGTTTCGTCAAACGCACAAAGGAATCAGCCGTGCATTGTGCATGATTGCCTGTATATCGTAAAATGCAAAAAGAAGAAAGGAAACCACTATGCATTGGTCAGAAGAAATCGCACAAAGAGTCATCGCCAGAAACCCCGACAAGGAGGAGTACGTCTGCGCCGCGGGCATAAGCCCCTCGGGCTCTGTTCATATCGGTAATTTCCGTGACATCGCCACCTCCCTGTTCGTCTGCAAGGCCATCGAGAAGCAGGGCAAGCGGGCCCGCCTTCTGTTCTCCTGGGACGACTTTGACCGTTGCCGCAAGATTCCCGCCAACGTTCAGGCTGCCGTGGGCGATGCCTACGACAAGTATATCGGTACTCCCTACGTGGATATCCCCGACCCCTGGGGCTGCCACGAGAACTACGCCGAGCATTTCAAGGCCGAGTTCACCGAGTCCATGAAGAAGTTCGGCATCGAGATGGACTACCGCCATCAGGGCAATATGTACCGCTCGGGTGCTTACACTCAGGCTATCATCGAGTCCCTCCGCAAGCGGGAGGAGATCTTCGAGATCCTGGACTCCTTCAAGACCAAGGATATGACCAAGTCCGAGGAGGAACGCAAGGCCGAGCACGACGCCGAGAAGGCCAAGTATTCCCCCGTGTCGGTCTTCTGCCCCGAGTGCGGCACCGACTTCACCACCCTGGAGAACATCTCCGAGGACTGCACCGAGGCAGACTACACCTGCCGTTGCGGCTACCACGGACACATCAACTTCACCGAGAACTTCAACTGCAAGCTGGGCTGGAAGATCGACTGGCCCATGCGCTGGAGACACGAGGGCGTAGACTTTGAGCCCGGCGGAAAGGATCACGCCGCTCCCACCGGCTCCTACTCCAACGCCAAGGTGATCTCCAAGAAGATCTTTGGCTACGAGCCTCCCCTGTTCCAGGGCTACGAGTTCATCGGCATCAAGGGTCTGGCGGGCAAGATGTCCTCTTCCTCTGGTCTGAACCTCACCCCCGATACCATGCTGAAGCTCTACGAGCCCGAGGTCATTCTGTGGCTCTACTCCAAGACCGAGCCCACCAAGGCCTTTGACTTCTGCTTCGACGACGGCATTCTCCGTCAGTACTTTGAGTTCGACAAGATGTACGAGGACTACCGCGCAGGAAGATGCAACGAGCGCGACGCCGCCATCATGTACAACTGCGACGTGGCGGGCCACGAGGTCAGCACTGTTCCCATGGGCCTGCTGGTTCAGCTGGGCTCCATCGTGGACTTCAACGTCCCCATGCTGGAGACGGTATTCGAGAAGATCGGCACGCCCTACACCGCCGAGCAGTTCATGGGCAGACTGGACCGCGCCAAGTACTGGCTGGAGCAGTGCGCTCCCGAGCAGGTCAACCGTCTGCGTGAAACCCGTAACTTTGAGGTCTACAACACCCTCTCCGACGAGGAAAAGCGTGAGATCGCCCTTCTCCACGACTATCTGGCCGCAGGCGGCTACGATCTGGATGCGCTGAACGCCGAGCTGTACGCCATTCCCAAGCGAGTCTTTGGGGAGGACAAGCCCGACAAGGAGCTGAAGGGTCTGCAGGGCAACTTCTTCAAGACGGTCTACAAGCTGCTCATCGACAAGGAGCGGGGCCCCCGTCTGTACCTGTTCCTGTATGCCATCGATCCCGCCCGCTACGTGGGTCTTCTGGACTTCTCCTACGAGCAGACCGCCGAGGAGATGGCAGCCGATCAGGCCGTAGCCGACGCTGAGGCCGCCGCGAATACCCCCGTGGAGAAGGTCTACGGCGAGCCCGATCCCGTACAGCCCATTTCCACCGACATGGTGACCATGGACGACTTTGGTAAGATGGATATCCGCGTCTGCAAGATCGTGAAGGTGCAGGAGATCCGCAAGTCTCACTCCTGCTACAAGCTGACCCTGAACGACGGCATCGGCGAGCGGGTCATCGTGTCGAGCATCAAGCACGACTACACCATCGACGAGCTGGTGGGCAAGAAGATCATTGTTCTGGCCAACCTCACCCCCACCCGTATCACGGGTGTCACCTCCAACGGTATGCTCCTGGCCGCCACCAACAACGCCTGCGGCTGTCAGGTCATCTTCGTGGACGAGAGAGTGCCCGAGGGTACCAGATTGCACTAAGGGGAGCGGGAGAACGCAAGGAACCTTCTTAAAAGAAGGTTCCTTGACCTCCAAGAACTTTTCGAAAAAGGATTCCTCAAAGAGATCAAATGCCAATTCGCTTATTTTGAAAGGCCTGCTCCGCAGGTCCTTTTCAGAAAGGAGACCGCTATGAAGTGGCCAAAGCTCAAGCATCCGTTGCTCTGCAACGTGGTTCTTGTGGGTAGCGTGATGGCACCGCCGATACTTTCTCTTTTTCTCCCGGCTCTACCCGTTGCGGACAATATACATCCTCTTTTGCTCGCTGTCATCATACTTGCTCCGTGGTGTTGGGCACTCTGGTTCATGATCAGCCACTACGCCATTCTCATGATGACCAGTATGTGTCTGGAAATGTACCAAGCCTATCTCCACGGCCGCAGACATTTCACCTGTCCCCAAAACGGGGAAGATCCGGATACCATCCGCAAAAGAATCCTTCGCCGTGTGGGGCGGTTCGGCTCTCCGTATGAGGTCAAGGCAGTCCCTCCGGAGCTTTTGACCATCCGGTACAAGAATTCCCCCTCCGGCACGGTCTACTACAACCGCATCGAAAAGCTCCTGCTCGTGTATGAGGCGGACATCCTTGACGGGGAAGCCTTCCGCAAGCTGTGGCAATCCGCCCACGCCATCGCCAACATCATCGGCAGGGAGCAAAAGCCCCTGTACCGTAAGCCCAAGGGGCACTCCAAGGATAACTCGGTATCGGTAGTTGCGGTGATTCTGGCAAATACCGTTTCCCCCGATATGGCCGCCAAGCTGGTTGAGACAGAGATCAGAACAGACGATCGTCATGTGCTTTTCTGTGCCGTGGAGCTTTCGAACGCCAAATACTACTTCGACAACCAGAAAGAGCCCTTCATGTTTGCTTATCCCGTGAAGAACCGCGCCGTTAACCTGATCCACCGCGTTGTGTTCGGCGGACGGGTACCCCTGCGGAGCAATCCCCATATGCTCCCCGAGCCCCAGTGGGCGGAGCAGGACGGATTCTCCCCCGAGGAATCCCTGTGGAGCTTCATGAAGCACTTGCAAAAGGAGCTCAAAGGGTTCGGACGCCGGGGAAAAAAGATGCTTCAAAATATGCCCGCCGACACCGTACACATGGACGACAGCTGGCTGTACTGCAAGATCGGGGACCGCGTGTCCACCATGATGGTAGATGACGACGAAATCGACCCGCAGAAAAAGCAGGTCACCCTCTCCTTGAATTGGTATTATCCCAAATCCAACCGCATTTCCAAAAAGGATAACGCTACCATTCGCCGCCTGACCGAGGAATTCCTCCATGGGCAGGGCTTTGAGGTGACCTTTACAGATCCCTATGCCGATGAATAGAGGTGCCATAGAACGAGCCTGTGCGGGACGAGTCACCCGTGCAGGCTTTTTTTTCGGAGGAGGGGACGATTTTGGCCGCACCCCTTGCAATCTCCCGCAAAATATGTTACAATATAAGAAAACGAAATTCCCTTGCTAAAGTTTTTGGGAATCCAAAACCCTTTTTTCAAAAAGGGTTTTGGCCGCCGGAGGCTCGCTCCCCCCGCAAATTTTCCCCGAAAGGACACGCCTTATGCCTACTGTTTCCGATTTTCTCCCCTTGACCCGCGCCGATATGGATGCCCGCGGGTGGGACCGCCCCGATTTTGTCTACGTCACGGGTGACGCCTATGTGGATCACCCCTCCTTTGGCGTGTCCATCATCTCCCGCGTCCTGGAGGCCGAGGGCTTTCGGGTGGCCATCCTGTCCCAGCCCGATTATAAGTCAGCCGAGGCCTTCAAGGAGTACGGACGTCCTCGATTGGGCTTTTTGGTGACGGCGGGCAACATCGACTCCATGGTGGCTCACTACACCGCCGCCAAGCGCAAGCGCACCTACGATTACTACTCCGCGGGGGGCAAGATGGGGAACCGCCCCGACAGAGCCACCATCGTTTACTGCAACCGCATCCGCGAGGCCTACGGTGACGTGCCCATCATCATCGGCGGCCTGGAGGCCTCCCTCCGCCGCTTCGCTCACTACGACTACTGGGACGATAAGGTGCGCCGCTCGGTCCTGGTGGACAGCCGCGCCGATATCCTGACCTACGGTATGGGGGAGAATATTCTCCGCCGCATTGCAAGGTTGCTTGACAAAGGTGTGCCCATCCGCAAGATCCGGGACGTGCGGGGCACCTGCTACCTCTGCAAGACCGAAGAGCGCGACACCATCCACTTTCCCGTGGCGGCTACCTTTGATTACAACGAGCTGAAAACCGACAAGCACAAGTACGCCGAGGCCTTTGGCGTCCAGTACCGCAACCAGGACGCCATAAACGGCAAGGCCATCTGCGAGGTCTACGACAATAAGATCCTCGTCCAGAATCCCCCCATGCCTCCCTTGGAGCGGGAAGAGCTGGACGCCGTCTACGCCCTGCCCTACACCCGCACCTACCACCCCTCCTACGAGAAGGACGGCGGCGTGCCCGGTATCGAGGAGGTGCGCTTCTCGGTGACCCATAACCGCGGTTGCTTCGGTGCCTGCAATTTCTGCGCCCTGGCCTTTCACCAGGGCAGAACCGTGCGCTCCCGCAGCATCGAGTCGGTGGTGGCCGAGGCCAAGCAGATCACCGAAATGCCTGACTTTAAGGGCTACATCCACGACGTGGGCGGTCCCACCGCCAACTTCCGCTATCCTGCCTGCAAGAAACAGCTGGAGAGCGGCGTTTGCGCCAACCGCAAGTGTCTCGCCCCCAAGCCCTGCCCCAATCTCATTGCCGATCACTCCGAGTATATCGAGCTTCTGCAAGCCATCGAGGCTCTGCCCAAGGTGAAGAAGGTGTTCATCCGCTCGGGCATCCGCTTTGACTATCTGCTGGCCGATCCCAAGGACGACTTCTTCCGCAAGCTGGTGAAGGATCACGTATCGGGACAGCTCAAGGTCGCCCCCGAGCATTGTGCCTCCCCCGTTCTGCGATGCATGGGCAAGCCCGATTTCCACGTCTACGAGACCTTCCGCAAGAAGTATTTCGAGCTTTCCAAGGAATGCGGCAAGGAGCAATACCTGGTGCCCTACCTCATGTCCAGCCACCCGGGCTCGACTTTGAACGAGGCCATTGATCTGGCTCTCTGCCTCAAGCGGGATCACTATGCTCCCGAGCAGGTGCAGGATTATTATCCCACCCCCGGCACGGCCTCTACCGTTATGTTCTACACCGGCATCAATCCCCTGGACATGAAGCCTGTCCACGTGGTCACCGACTACCACGAAAAACAGCTCCAGCGCGCCCTGCTCCAGTACAACCGCCCCGAGAACGCCGATCTGGTTCGCGAGGCTCTGACCAAGGCGGGACGAACCGATCTCATCGGCTTTGGCCCCGAATGCCTGGTGCGCCCCGCAGGGGGAAGACCGAGCCCCGATCACCGCACCTCGGAGAGAAGGTCCGGCGCCGGGAAACCGGCCTCGGTCAAAACGGCCACAGGCAAGGCTTCCTCCGCCAAGACCTCCTCCGGGAAGCCGGCCGCCGACAGAACGGCCAACGGAAAGCCCGCGAGGGGCAAGCCCTCCTTTGACAAACCCGCCTCCAAGGGCGGTAAAGCTCCCGCCAAGAACGGCGGCCGGGGAAGGAGATAAGCCGTGGCACTCAATATTCTGAAGGAAGCCGACTTCCGCAAGGAGCTGAAGGCGGCCGCTACGGGAGGCTACCTCTTTTTCGGAGAGGAGGACTACATGAAGTCCGCCTCCATCCGCATGGCGCGGCAGAGTGTAGCCGAGGCCGACCCCACCATGGCCGCCTTTGACGATATCCGTCTGGACGGTCTGGACTTCACCCCTGCGGCTCTGTTGGATGCAATGTCCGTTCCTCCCATGGGTGGAAGCCGCAAGGTCATCACGATCACGGGTATGAATTTCAACGCCCTCCGCGCCGCCGACCTGGACAAGCTCTGCGAGGCCTTGGCCGAGATCCCATCTTATCCCTACAATTTGGTGATCTTCTCCGCCGCCGCCGATGCTTTGGATGGGGGAAATCTGCCCAAAAAGCCCTCCGAGCTACTGACCACTCTGGGGGAATATCTCCGTCCCGTCTATTTCGAACGGAACACCCCCGCCAAGCTTGCGGGCTGGGTACAGAAGCACTACCTCCACAACGGAGTACAGGCGGATCCTTCCGTCTGCCAGTTCACCGTGGAATACTGCGGGCGAAATATGTTCACCCTGTCCGGGGAGATCGACAAGGTCTCCTTCTACGTCCGCGCCAAGGGACGGGATACCGCCACCGAGGCCGACATTCGTACCGCCGCCATCCCCGCCATGGAGTATGATGCCTTTGCCTTCACCAACGCCATCATGGAGCGAAGACGGGGGGATGCCCTGGATATTCTGGCGGATCTGAAGCTCCGTCGGGTGGAACCCCTGTACATTCTCTCAGAGGTCTCCCGCGTGGTCTGCGATCTCATGGCCATCCGCACCATGGCTGACGGAGGCCACACCTCCGCCGAGATCGGATCCTCCCTCAAAATGCACGAATACCGTGTGGGTCTCTACATGAAGCAGGCCCGCAAAGCCGATCTTGCCCTCCTGCGTGGCGCGGTCACCGCCTGCCAGGCCGCTGACAGAGCCCTCAAGCGCTCGGCGGGCGACGGGTACGGCATCATTGAACGGTTGATCTGTACGCTTTAACCTATGGACATTTCAAAAAATCCCTTCGCGCAGAGACGTCTACGCGAAGGGATTTTTTCATGCTCACGGGAAAGGCTGACGAAAAAACCTTTTTCGCGAGCCGTTTTCCGTGCGTTCAATATGCAGAGATTCCCCTTACGAAGGACCATTTTACATCTTATACTAATCCTTGACAAAAACATTGAATAGAAGAGCGTGCCTCCGGCGGCTTAAACCCTTCTTTGAAGAAGGGTTTAAGAATCCCAAGAACTTCAAAAAAGAATTATAGAGGATACAAGAGGAAAACAGATACCATAGAGGGCATCACCATGGGGCCCCTCCCCCATTGGTTCGGGAGAACGGTTTGACATTCAAGGTTTTTATTGATAATTAGTATTAGGGGAAGATTCGCACGACTCCTTGTCCACGATCTCGCTTCCCTTCCCACTCTTGAAGATGGCATAGGCGGGCACTGCGCCCCGGACGGAGGACAGAGGATAGATATTCGTGTGCGCACCGATCACCGTACCGGGATTCAGGACGCTGTTGCAACCCACCTCCGCAAAGTCTCCCAGCATGGCTCCCAGCTTTTTCCGCCCCGTGGAGATGGGATCAAAATCGCCCTTAAATCCCCTTGCAGGCTTGACCGTGACGGGGGATCTATCGCTTTTGACGTTGGAGGTGATGGCCCCCGCTCCCATATGGGATTTATAGCCCAGCACCGAATCTCCCACGTAGTTATAGTGGGGCACCTGTACTCCATCAAAGAGGATGCAATTTTTCAGCTCGGTAGAATTGCCCACCACGCAATCTTCCCCCACCAATACCGCACCGCGGATGAAGGCCCCATGACGCACCTCGGTATGCTCCCCGATGATAGCGGGTGCATTGATACAGGCCGTAGGTGCGACGGTAGCGGAGCGGGCGATCCAGATTCCGTCGGCGGGGTGGTCGTACAGCATGGGATCCAACGTGTCCCCGATCTCTCGGATGATCACGGGAATCTCCGAGAGAATCTCCCAGGGGAATTCGGTATGCTCCAGCCAGGGCTTGGCACGGGTGTGGGTCAGATCGAACAAGGCTTGCGTGCGGAGGGGGATGCGGGGTGCTTCATCATTCTTTTTCATATCAGGATTCCTCACAAGTCAATTTTTCGGAAGCAATGGTATCCGCCATTTCCCGAACGTAAGCCTCGCAGACCGCCTCGTCGGCCGCCTCTGCCATGATGCGCACCACGGGCTCGGTGCCGCTCTTGCGCAGTAGCATCCGACCGACGCCCCCCAATCGGGTATTGCACTCGGTCAGCTTTGCCTGCACGGCGGGATGCCGCAAAACGGCGTCCTTATCGGGAACACGAATATTTCTGGTGATTTGCGGGTACATGACCACGGGCTCGGCCAGCTTGGACAGGGGGAGCTTGCTTTCGACGATGCGCTCCATGACCATAACGGCGGTCAGAAGGCCGTCCCCCGTAGTGGCGTACTTTCGAAGGATAATATGCCCCGATTGCTCCCCGCCGAGGACATGGCCGTTCTCCACCATATTTTCATAGACGAATCGATCCCCCACGGTGGTTTGGACGTAATCGATACCCGCATCCTCCAGGGCGCGGTAGAGACCCATGTTGGACATAACCGTGGTCACCACCGTGTTATTGGCCAGGCTTCCCTGCTCCTTCATGGCTTTTCCCAGGATATAGAGAATATGGTCTCCGTTGACCTCGTTTCCCCGCTCGTCCACGGCGATGCATCGGTCCGCGTCCCCATCGAAGGCGAAGCCCACGTCCAGTCCTTCCTCCAGCACCATCCGCTTCAAGCGTTCAACGTGAGTCGAGCCGCAATCCACGTTGATATTGAGTCCGTCGGGACGGTCGCCCGTAACGTAGGTTTTCGCACCCAAGGCCTCAAAGACCGCCCGTCCGATCATCCAGGCCGCTCCGTTGGCGCAATCCAATCCCACGCGGAAATCCTTATAGGAGTGGGCCGCCAGGGAGATAAGGTATCCCACGTAACGATTCCGCCCTGCGACGTGATCCACGATGGCTCCCACGTCTGCCCCCGTAGCCACGGGCAGATCACCGTTCCACATCTCAGCCTCAGTCAGCCCCAGCGCCGCCGCACCGCCATCCAGATAGGCTTCGATGATCGCGATGGTATCGTCGCCGATCTTCTCGCCATGGCGGTTGACCAGCTTAATACCGTTGTCGGAAAAGGGATTATGGGATGCGGAGATCATGACCCCGCCGTCGAAATTCTCCCGTTCGGTTACGAAGGCTACGCTGGGTGTGGTGGTAACGTGGAGCATATGGGGCTCCGCGCCCGAGGCGGCCAGGCCCGCCGCCACAGCGTACTCGAACATATAGCTCGAGCGTCGTGTGTCCTTCCCCACTACGATACGAGGGCGGTGGTATGCTATGGTCTCCTCCGCAGGACGGCTGAGATCATGCCGTCCGCAGTACCAGCCCAGGAACCGTCCCAGGCGGAATGCATGATCGGCGGTCAGCGTCACGTTGGCCTCCCCACGGAAGCCGTCGGTTCCAAAATATTTTCCCATATAGAGATCCCCTTCCGAGTAGATTGTTCGGGTACGCGTGTCGTTCCCTCTCACCCTACAGTATAGCAATTTCTCAGAAGGAGTATCCAACCTTTTGAAAGTTCTTGAAAGTAATCCGGGGAAAACCTCCTTCAAGAAGCTTTCCCCGGAAAATCGTCCTAATATTACTTCAGACCCAGAACGGCTCCGCCGATGATACCGGCGTCGTTGCGAAGGGCGGCGATTCGGATATCCGTCCCCTTCACGATGCCCTGGCCATAGACCTCAGCCCGTACCAACGGAACCAGCATGTCCAGAAGGTAATCGCCTTCGTTGGAGATACCGCCGCCGATGGACAGAACCTCGGGCTGGAAGATATTGATGATATTGGAAATACCCTGTGCCAGGTAGTGGACGTACTTTTCCACGACCTCAGCGCCTGCCTCGTCACCGGCGCGCTTGGCATCAAAGGCAGTACGGCCCGAGACCTTTCCCGCCTTCTCCACCATCTCGGTCATGACCGTCTCACGGCCCTGTGCCTCGCACTCGGCCAGCTTCTCGCGGGTCATGCGGATGAGGGCGGTAGCGGAGCTGTAAGCCTCCCAGCAGCCCTTACGGCCGCAACCGCACTGAGCGCCGTCCACCTCGATGACGATGTGACCCAGCTCGGCGCCCGCATAGTTGAAGCCCGAAATAACCTTGCCGTCGATGATGATACCGCCGCCCACGCCGGTACCCAGCGTGATCATGACAGAATCTCTGCTTCCCTTAGCGGAGCCGGCCACCACCTCGCCCCATGCGGCAGCATTGGCATCGTTTTCCACGAACACGTGAGAAACAGGGAATCCGGCCTTCACAGCCTCGCATACGTTGAACTTGCTAAAGGAAGGAATATTGCAGCAGTACTCGATCACGCCCTCGTCGTGGTTGGCGATACCGGGAGAGGCAATACCTACCGATGCAATCTCGGAGGGCTCAATCCCTGCATCGCGGCAGACGGTGTGGCAGATAGCGGCCATGTCGGCTGCGATTTCGCTTGCAGGACGGTCGGCCCCCGTGGGAATGCTGGCCTTACAGATGATTTCGAAGTTCTCGTTCACAATACCGGCGGCGATATTGGTGCCGCCCAGGTCGATACCAATGCGATACATAATTGTTCTCCGTTATTCACAAAATTCTCCATTCTTCTGGAGTGCTCATCCTGCATTATACTACAAAAACCCGAATCTGTCAAGGGGAATCTCAATTTTTGGCATAAAACCCGGGGCTCACATCTGTTTCCCGAAAACCGGCTATCCCTTGACAAACACACCGATTCATGATATAATTAGAATATAAATCTGAAAAGGAGTTCTGCAAATATGACAAGATCCCAAAAAACCAAGCTGGCCAGCCTGCTTTTGGCGGGGCTTTTGCTCCTGCCCACTCTGGCCTCCTGTGCCGCAGATGGAGATGAGCCCAAGGGCACCCAGGCAGACACGGGCACCGGGGCAGACACCGAGGCCGCGATCGATCCCGTCGACCAAGCCATCAGCGACCTCCGCGGTCAGACCAACTGGGGCGGGGAGGATTTCGGTATTCTGTATTCCACCGCCTTCGACAGCTATCGCGAGGAGGTGGAGGCAAAGCCCGAGGGCGGCTCGGTCATCAACGACGCGGTCTTTGAGCGCAACACCCTGTTCCAGGAGTATTGCAATCTGAATTTCGTCTTGATCCCCACCACCGCCGAGGCCTACAACACCTCCTTGACCAAGGGTATTCAAACCGGCACCAAGGACTTCTACATCACCAGCCAGGGCGGATCGGGCACTGCTGCAATCGCGCTCCAGGGATATCTCTATAATTACCTGGACCTGGATATTGACTACGACCGCGAGTGGTGGGACCAGGGCACCCTGAACTTCGCCCTGGACGGCCGTGTCTTCTTCATGAACGGCCCCTTCAACACCATCGACGATGACTGCACCTACATCATCGCCTTCAACAAGAATCTCCAGCGAGAGCATCGGGTGCCCAACCCCTATCAGACCGTGCGGGATCACGAGTGGACCATGGAATACATGAACTCCATTATCTCAAACCTTTCCACCGACAACGGCGACGGTAGTTGGGACGAAAACGACACCTACGGTCTTACCGCCACCAGCGTCATCTCCACGGCCTTTTTCTACGGTGCGGGTCTCAAGTACGTAGACAACAGTCTGGAAAAGGACGTTCCCGAGCTGATCCTGAGCGATAAGCTAGACCGCGTCACCGAGGTCATGGACATCACCCGAAAGATCCTTCACGAAAACAACTCCACCCACGTCGGAATCGGCATGGAAATCTTCATCAACGACCGCGCCCTGTTCGGCTTTGAGGTGGTCAACTATCTCCGCGCGCTGAACGCCCAGATGAACAGCGAGTACGGTGTTCTCCCCGTACCCAAGTATGACAAGGCCCAGGAGCAATACTACTCCTTCAGCAACGCAGGCGTAGGCACCACCCTCTCCATCCCCACCTCAGTGGCCCAGGTGGACATGAACCTGTTTGCCAACACCCTTGAGATGTACTGCCTCCTGTCCCAAAAGCTGGTCAAGCCCGCCTACTACGAGATCACACTCATGACCCGTAACATCCAGGACCTGGATTCCGCCGAGATGCTGGACATCGTGTTCCAGCACCGCATCTACGACCTGGCCGCTTACTTTGACGATCTCGGTCTCGCGGGGATCTTTGAACAGGCCGCATCCGGCACTTCCGACACCTTCTCCTCCAAATACTCCTCCGCCAGCAGAGCCTTCGACAAGAAGGTCAAGAATATGCTGGTCAAGCTCCAGCGCCATTCCAAGAACTGATCTCCCAACGGGGTCTTCGGACCCCGTTCTCTTTTTCGTCGAAATCCATTGACAAGCGGGGCGTTTCATGGTACAATAAGACCACAAATCATTTCACCGCGCAGAAAGGAACCGTCATTATGTCCAACTCCATCATCAACGGCCTGGGCTACGCCCACATCGCCATTGCATCCTACGATTTTGAGAAGTCCCTGGCCTTCTACAAGGCTTTGGGTATGACCGTCTATACCGAGTGGGGAGAGGGCGACAAGCACATTGCTCTGCTCGACATGGGCAACGGCTCTCTGGTGGAGCTGTTCTCTAAGCCCACCCTCAATTCCGAAAAATCCGCAGGTCTGGAGGACGGCGCCCAGTTCATGCATTTTGCTTTCTCCGCCGACGACGTGGATGCCGCCTACCACACCGCTCTGGCCGCAGGCGCCACCTCCCTTATCGCTCCCAAGGACGCGCCTCTTGCCTCCCACCCCGTCCCCCTTACCCTCCGCGTAGCCTTCGTCAAGGGTCCCTGCGGTGAGGAGCTGGAGTTCTTCAAAGCGACTGTCAGAGAGTAAGCATACGCCCACGGCGGGGCGCTACACGGGATACCCCGTGATTCGCGATGCCCAATGGCTCAACGAGGGCGGTGTCGGCGGCGGTCTCCGCGGCGGTCTCCGCGGCGGTCACGACGGCCGACGGGCACAGGCTCCTGCCTCTGATCAAGTATTACAAGACCCCCGATGCCGTGGCGAACGTCTTGCGGCAGAAGGTGCTATTCTGATCCCACCAAACCCCACACAGGAGGTCCTCCATGAACAAAGGCTCTGACACCTACACCAACGAACAACTCAAAATCCTCCGCCTGCTGGCCGCCGAATACCCCTCCATCGCCCTGGCAGGGGCAACCTTGGTGAATCTCAACGCTCTCTCCAATCTGCCCAAGGGCACCGAGCATTTCATGAGCGACCTCCACGGCGAGGCCGAGGCCTTTGAGCATATCCTCAACAACGGCTCCGGGGTCATCCGCGAGAAGGTAGACACGGTTTTCTACCGTACCATGGGCGAGGAGGAGCGGCGCACCCTCTGTACCCTCATCTACTACCCCGTCGAGAAGATGGAGGAGCTGCGGGCGGGCGGTGTGATCACCTCCGATTGGTACCGCATCACCTTGTACCGTCTGGTGGACCTTTCCCGCTCGGTGGCCTCCAAATACACCCGCGAGAAGGTGCGGGAGGCTCTCCCCGCCGATTACCGCTACATCATCGACGAGCTGCTCCACACCTCAGGGGAGGAGCACGACAAGCAGGAATACTACCGCAACATCATCGACACGGTGATCGAGGTCGGCCAGGCAGAGGCCTTCATCGTGGCTCTCTGCAACCTCATCAAGCGCATGGCGGTGGACCGTCTTCACGTGGTGGGGGACATTTACGACCGAGGCAATCATGCCGACCGCATTCTGGATATGCTCCGCGAGCATCATCAGGTGGACATTCAGTGGGGCAACCACGACATTGTCTGGATGGGTGCCGCCGCGGGGTCTGCGGCTTGCGTGGCCACGGTGCTTAACTCGGCGTTGCAGTACAATACCCTATCCATCGTGGAGAACACCTACGGCATCTCCCTGCGGGACCTCATCGGCTTTGCCCAGGAGACCTACCGCGACTCCACCTGGTTCATGCCCCGCAACCCCGACGACGCCTACTACGTCAAAAGCAGCATGGACAATCTGGCCAAGGCCCACAAGGCCATCGCCATCATTCTGTTCAAGCTGGAGGGCCAGCTCATCCGCCGTCATCCCGAGTTCGGCATGGAGGGGCGGTTGGTGCTGGAGGCTATTGACTACGAGGCCAACACCGTGACCCTGGGCGGGGTGGCCTACCCCCTCAACGACGGGCACTTCCCCACCATTGATCCTGCGGATCCTTACCGACTGACCGATGCCGAGTCCTCACTGATCGGGTCGCTGACGAATGCCTTCCGCCACAGCAGAGCCCTCCGCCGTCATGTGGAATTCCTTTACAATGACGGTTCTCTTTACAAGGTCTGCAACGGCAATCTCCTGTTCCACGGCTGTATTCCCATGACCGCCGCAGGAGAATTTGACAGCGTCGTCTGCATGGACGGTGTGGCCCGCAGCGGCCGCGCCTACATGGATTGGTGCGACAAAACTGCCCGCGCGGCCTTCTATGAGCACAGTCAGGATGCGCTGGATTTCATGTACTATCTCTGGTGCGGCCGCCGCTCTCCTCTGTTCGGGCGGGAGCGGATGACCACCTTTGAGCGGTATTTCGTGGCCGACAAGGGGACCTGGACCGAGCAAAAGAATCCCTACTACGGGTTGGTGGAGGACTATGAGGCCGCCGCGGCCATCCTCCGTGAGTTTGGACTGGACGAGTCCACGGGGCACATCATCAACGGCCACGTACCCGTCCGCGCCGCCATCGGGGAGCATCCCGTGAAGGCTCGGGGCCGCTACATCCGCATCGACGGCGGATTCTGCCGCGCCTATCACAACCACACGGGCATTGCGGGATACACCCTTATCTACTCCTCCCGCGGTCTGCGCCTGGTCTCCCATAGCCCCTTTGAGGGCAAGGAGGCGGCTGTCCGTCAGAACCGCGACATTCTCGCCGCTGACGACGTCGTCTTTGAGATGATGCCCCGCCGCATGCTGGTCCGCGACACCGACCAAGGCAAACGCATCATCGAGCGTATGGAGGACCTCCGCGCCCTGCTCGCGGCATACAGGGAGGGTGTGGTATCGCCCGAGGTGTGAGGGGGGGAGAACGAGGGGCTCTGCCCCCGGCCCCCGCTTAAGGGGCTTTTGAAAAAGCCCCTTAAGAATCCCAAAAACCTTCAAATGGGTTTCACGTATGTGTTTACTTGCTGTTTGACGGAGACCTCTTGCTTTCACCGTGTGACCCAACCCACCGGGATTTTTGGGGAGCGGGGGATTGGATATGAAAAACCACTCGATTTTTGAAACCGAGTGGTTTTTGTTATGGATCAATCCTTGATCTGCTCAAAATAGAACTCCTCAAACCGCAGAATATCCTCCCCGTCCCCACGGAAGACGAAGCAGAGGTCGTGGGTGCCGAAGGTATTCTCCAGGCGGCAGGGGATGTCGTCGAAGCCGCCGAAATTGTAGTTTCCGACGTTTTCCACGTTGAGGTGGCCCAGGATCGGGCCAAAGGGGCTTCCCTCACGGATCTCCACCGAGCATTTTCCTCTGCAGGCCAGACGGACGAACATCAGGGCGTTGGGATTCATGCCGCTGACCTTGGGGTAGTACAGGTAAGAGCCGTTCTTGATTCCTCTCAGCTCAAAGCCGGAGAGGTTCTCCTTCTTGGTGATCCCGTCGGAGGCGGCGAAGTACCACTCGCCCTTGACCGATGGCCAGGAGGCATCGTAGTGGCCCACGCCTGCCCGCTGGATGAACTCGTCGATGGTGATGTCTCCGTTGTCCTTGAAGTGGGCGTAGAGCATTTTTGTGGTGCGGTAGTAGCGGTTCATGCGGTCCTCGCCCCAGTTCTCGGGGATGCCGTAAGCAAAGTAGGTCTGGTTGTGGAAGGTAAAGAAATTGCCGTGATCCACATAGGCCTCGTTGCAGAAGGAGCCACGGTAGGTGTAGGGGCCGTAGACACTGTCCGATGTGGCAAAGAAGGCGCGATGACTACCCAGATAATACTTCCCGTTCCACTTGTTCAGGTTTGGGGCATCGTTACCGTCCCAGGAGTTGAGGATCTCCACGGGGCGAGGCTCCTCGGCCAAAGAGATCATGTCCTCGTTCAGGCGAGCGATGTAGTACTGCTTGCCGCCTACGGTATAGCCAAAGACGATGTAGGGGGTGTGGTTTTCGTCGTCGTCGATGAAGATGGCAGGATCGTAGGAGGGGGTATCCACAAAGCCCTCGGGGAGCAGGGGCTTGCCCAGGGCATCCTTGTAGGGGCCGCCCGGGCCGTTTTCGCTGACAGCTACTCCTGTGCAGGATTGGCCGCGGGAAAAGTACAGGTAGTACTTCCCGTTCCGCTCAGCGGTATCGGTAGCGTAGCAGTCGTTGACCTTACCGAGGAAGGTCTCCTCGGGGTAGAAGGTGTATTCCAGCTTCCAGTTGAGCAGATCGTCGCTGGAGAAAATGCGCCAATCGTCCATGCGGAAGCCCTTATTGTCGGGGCTTCGGTCATGGGTGGTGAACATATAGACCTTTCCGTTATAGACACGGATATGGGGGTCACAGACCCCTTGCTTGGGGATGATTCTCATAGCTCTACTCCAATTTCTTATTCTGCGCCGAAGAAGATCATAGCCGCACCCTGACCTTCAAAGCGGATCTCGATGCTTGAGGTACCGTCTGCCAGCGGGGTTACCGTCACTGGCATGGAGGACCAGAAGGTGGGAGCTGTCTTTTTCACGGTGATGTAGCGGAAGGTATCTCGCACGGTCGCAAACACCGAGATCACGCCCTTCCCCGTTTCCGAATCGATCTTCTCGTAGCACTCGAAGCCCGAACCGGTCATACCGCTCTTGATGGCGGCCTCGGCGGTGATGTCGTCCCGCACCTGCTTGTAGCGAGACAGAACCTCTCCGAAGCGGGCGCGGCCTTCGGGGGAAATGGCAGGCAGGTCACCCCAAATGCCGTTCTGCCCCAAAATGAGGGAGGCCAGATTGATGTCCTGAGAGTCCATGGGATCATCCGGCAGGTAGTGGGTCAGGAACAACACCGAGGGGATCCACTTATCGAAGGTCAGAGGACTACGGCAGATCCAGGGGCGGGCAGGGCCGGGATGCACAAAGATATTCGACCAGACGGTACCGGGATCGTAGGGGATATTGTAATTCTGATAGTAGGGGCCGTTATTGATGAGGAAGTATTTGCCTACCGACAGGAAGCCCAGGCCTACGCTGCGATAGCCCTCTGTGATATCGAAGTCCACGATAACGTCGGGGCAGGCGGCGCAGATCTTATCCACGATCTTCTGCATATAGATACCCAGGTTGAAGGCGTAGGCATCGGCGCGCTCCTCGGGGGAATTCTCCTCTGTACCGTGGCAGTGGCGAGGATCGTTACAGCCGTACTGGCCCACGGCATCCCACTTGAAATAACTCACGCCCAGCTCCTTTGAGAGACCGATCAAGGTATCCGCCAGGGCCTCCCAGTAGTCACTGACCAGGCACATATTATAGCTTTCCTCGGTCAGCCATACCGGGAATGGGTCTCCCGTGTTGCCGTTCCAGGTCATCTTACACGAGGGGTTCTCGGCGAGGGCCTTGCTGGTTACAGCCGCCTCGGGCGGGCCGATCCACAGACCCAGCTTCATACCGTAGCTGTCCAGCTTGGCCTTCACGCTCTTGAGTCCGTCGGCAAAGCGAGCGCGGTTGGGAACCCAATCGCCCGTTTTCTCGTACCAGCCCGTATCGATGACGAACACGTCGATGCCCATTTCGTGGGCGGCTTCGATCTCGGCCATCATACGCTCCTCGTTCATATCCGACAGATAGGTCTTATGGTTCCAGAAGCGGTTGCGCTCCTGGAAGCACCAGGAATTATAGAACACGTAGGGCTTGCGGCTCTCGAGGTTCATGGTCACGTACTTGAGCTGGAACTCGCGGAAGGCGGCGGCCAGGGCGTCCACGTCCCCGTGAATCAAGGCGAAATCCATCCAGATGGTTTCGAAGGGTCTCTCACCCAGAACGGTGCCCGCGAGATAGTTCCCCTTTCTGGCCGAGAGGATCGTCTCCCTGTCGGGGGTAAAGCGGAACTGAATGAAGGCATCGGGATACTGGGAGCCGTGCTCGTAGGCCCAAAGGTAGCTGTCCGTACCGTCGGTACCCGCCAGCAGGGGGCCCATAACCGAGAAGCGGTTGGCAAAGAAGCTCTCCTCTACGGGAATCTCGTTCATGCAGAAGCTATGGAGCATTTCGTTGAACTCCGAGAAACGCACCTCGGTGAGGTGATCTCCGGCCGCCACGCACAGCGTACCGTAATCCAGCCTTTCCCCGCTCGTCTTGGTCAGCTTATGGGAGCCGTCACCCAGGAGCAGATACTTGAATTTGAGGATGGGCGAGCCGTCTGCCACACGCAGAAGCACGCGGAGCATCAGATCGGGGCGGTCGGCGTAGACCGCATCCACGGCGTACTCGGTCACGGCGTCGTTGCGCTTGGTTTGCGATGCAAGCTCCACCGAGACAAAGCGGGGGAGCAGAGCCTTCCCGTCCACCTCGAAAACAGGGCCCTCAATGGCGCGGGTAGCATGGGGGGTGGTATAGGTCAGCAAGACGTGCTCGCTGCCGACGGTGAGATCATAAGCTGATGTATGAAGAATATACATGGTCCTCTCCTTGTTTTTAAATAGAGCGGTTCTTTACAAGTCATTTCCCCAGGGTTCGGATCATCCGGGACTCTACCGCGGCGGGGTCGTCCTCTCGGTAGATGAACAGCCGACCGTCTCGGAGGGTGTCGTCGCCGTAGCAATTATCGCCTCCCCAAATGACAAGATCGGGTTGGCACTCGTCGAGCTGGGCCTCCACCGAACGGAGGGAGCGGGGATCGTATTGGGCGGATTCCTGAATATCCGACATCATAAGCACCCGAAACGTGCCGTCGGGGCGAAAGCGAAGAGGTAACAGGGACATAGTCGGTCTCCTCTCTTACCAATCAGTTGGGCACGCGCTCAAAGCGGAAATCTTCAAAGGTGAACAGATCCTTCCCTTCGCCGCGGAAGACGAAGCAAAGGCTGTGGGTTCCGTGGGTATTGGTCAAGGGGATGGTGAACTCACGGGCATCTCCATTTTGAATGGCGCATTGGGGCTCAGCCTTGATACAGCCCAGAACGGGGCCGAAGGGGCTTCCCTCCCGCACCTCGATCTGACAGGTCTGATGCTCGCAGGAGCCACGGAGGATGAGCTTGGTATTCTGCCGCATCCCGTGGACATTCTGATAGCACAGGTAGGCACCGTCCGTGATGCCCCTCAGCTCAAAGCCCGAGGCGTTTTCCTTCTTAATGACACCGTCCGAGGCGGCGAAGTACCACTCGCCCTTGATGACGGGCCAGCTCGCATCGTACTGACCCACGCCCACATCCTGAATGAACTCGTCGATGCAGATATCTCCGTTGTCCTTGTAGTGGGCGTAGAGGATCTTGGTGGCGCGGAAGAAGGGGTCGATCTCTGCACTCTCTCCATAGTTGGCGGGGACGCCGTAGGCGAAGTAGGTCTGGTTATGGAAATCGAACACGCAGGGATGATCCACGTTATTGCAATCGTTGCAGAACTTGCCGCGGTAGGTGTAGGGACCGTAGATATTGTCCGCAGTGGAGTACCAGGCACGGTGGGTCAACAGGTAGTACACGCCGTTGTGCTTCCATACCCAGGGAGCATCCGACCACCAAGGGCCATGCTCAATGGGACGAGGCTCCTCGGCCAGGGACACCATATCCTCGTTCAACCGAGCGATATAGTATTTCTTGTCGAAGCAGGTGTAGCCCCACAGGATGTAGGGTGTTCCGGCCTCGTCGTCGTCGATGAACACCGAAGGATCGTAGCTGGGGGTATCCGCCAGGCCTGCGGGGAGGATGGGCTTACCCAGGGCATCCTTGTAGGGGCCCGCGGGATGGTCGGCCACCGCCACGCCGGTGCAGGTCTGGCCCTGGGAGAAGTACAGGTAGTACTTCCCGTTCCGCTCGGCGGAGTCGGTGGCGTAGCAATCCTCACACTTACCGAGAAAGGTATCCTCGGGGCGAAGGGTGTATTCCTCCTTCCAGTTGAGCAGATCATCGGTAGAATATACCTTCCAGTCGTCCATGCGGAAAATGGAGTTTCCGGGGGAACGGTCATGGGTGGCAAACATATAAACTCTCCCGTTATACACGTGCATATGGGGATCGCAGATCCCCGAATCGGGTAGAATATGCATAGGAATCCTTTCTGTAAAGCTTGTCAAAAGCCTTCAAAGCCGTTATCTGTTCTTTTTCTTGATCATAGCAAAGGCGATCGCGGCGGCCATTGCAGCCGTAATCCCCGAGGCCCCCGCGCCGATTACGGAGGAGCAACCACTCTTGGAGACGCCGGGCTCGGGCTCGGTTTCACTATCGGTATTGGCAGAGGTTGTGGAGTTGGTTCCGTTCTGAGTCGCCTCGGAGAACGAAACCGTAAATTCTGCCGCGGCCGCGGGATTCTCCTTAGCGGTTACGACGTAGGTGACTCGTCCCTCAGTTGCCCCGCCCGTCTTTACCGCAAGCTCATATTCCTCCACATCCAGTTCTCGGCTGAGCAAGGAATTTTCCGCCGTATACAGGGACCATTCATCCGCGCGATACTTCAAATCGTCCGTCCACTCACGGATAACCACTCTGTCGAAGGTAACGGTCTCACTCCATTGCAGCTGCACCCACATGGGCAGGGCTTCGGGATTGACGTTCTGCCCCGACCAGCGGTTGGCCGGATCTCCGTCATTGATGCAAGCGGCACGCATCTCATTGAATTCAGAGCAAGCCGCCGCCGTGGCGCTTCGCGCCAGGTTCACCTCGTCACTGCCGTTGTAGACCTCGATCTCCCCAATGCAGGGGATTTCCGACGCCGTACGCAGCATGCTCTCCAGCACCAATCGCAGGTTATCGGTGGTCACGGGCTTATCCAGCTGAATGATTTTGGCCTCGCCCAGCTTCTTGCCGGAGGCGATCTCGCTCCATTGCAAATTGGCCGAGGTGAATGCACCCGTCACCACAAGTCCGGTCAGATCCACGGCTTCACCGACGTCGTATTCCGTCCGATCGGGGACCTTGGCAATCTGAATGCTTTGCAGATAGGGGGCAACCAGGCTCTCCGCATCCAAAATATCCACAACGGCAGGCGTGTTGAAGCCCTTCGCCAGCTCTGCTGTCCCCTCGGCGGGGACGAGATCCAACGTAAAGCTCAGCGTTCCCGTCTTTTCCGTGTACCGCTTGGTGCGAATCCGAACCGTTTTTTCGGTTTCGCCGTCCTCAAAGACAACGGGGATCCCTTCCGTCGGTACGTAACTGCTCTGCACGGCACTGCCCGGGTTGTCTTGAACGATCGCCGACAATCTGCCCGACGAGCCGCCCTTACGGATGATCTTGACGTCCAGCCACACGTTTTCATCCACGGAGTAGCGGCTCTGCTCGAAATCCAGCAGGCCTACGCCCCCGTTATCCAAAACGCACAAGCCGCTTACCTGGCCCTTCCCCGACACAACCCGAACCGTGAGAGTATGCTCACCGAAGGTCAGATCCCCGGTCTCATAGAACATACTGTCCGAAGGAGTAACGACCTCCTCCCCCCCTCCGTCCAGAGAAACGGCCAGGGTGGTTTTTTCGAAGGGAATGCCTCTCAGCCATGCCTTGGATCCGGTAAAGGCCACGGTCATCGTAGCTCCATTGCGACCGCTATAGTATGCATCCTCGGTGGCGCTTGCGGGGGAGGTCAGATGCCACCCATCGACAGTAAAGGCTGCGTCCGTTGCGGCGATCTCGGTCACACCGTCGGGCAGGGCCTTCGCATAGGCAAATTCGTCCGTCACCTTATGGATACCCAAATGGCTGATCACAGGCGTTGCCACCGTTCCGTCTCCCGCGGTCAGGCCCGTAAACTCCACCCGCACCTGGGTTGCCTGTACGGGCTTGCCCATAAGGACGCGCTTGGAGCCCACGGTGGTGCCTCGGCCGTACTCGTACCACTCACCGTCTACGGTTTTATAGTACACCGCAAACGCCTCCACCCGCTGTCCCAAGCGGATTTCCTCCTCGATGGTCAGCGCATCGAACACGGTCTCCTTGCCGAAGTCTACCAACAGCGAGGAAGTCTTGCGCCCCTGCTCTGCCGTCCAATAGGTATCGTCGTTCCCGTCTGCCACGTGGGAGGGGGAGAAGCGAACATCCTGATTATGGACACTATCCGCCAGGACGGTTACGCCCTCCGCCGCCGCCAGGTTGTTCTCGGAAAAGGACTTTTTCAGATTTTCGCCCCATTCCCGCACGCGGTCCTCGATGGCCCCGTCCAGCTCACCCTGATCATTCAAGGGAACGTTGAGAAGCAATACGGAGTTGTGGCCGACGCTGTCCATGTACATATCCCTCAGCTCGATCAAGGTTTTGGGCACCCGTTTGTTTTCACCCCAGAACCAACCGGAGGTGATGCGGGCATCCACCTCGGGGATGGACCAAAGATTTCCGTTCCTTTGTCCGACGTACACCTGCATATCCTTGTACGTGACGACCGGAGCAACGTTGATCCAGGTAACGTCATGTATTCCCTTGGCCCAGGTCTCCTCGTTGGCCACGCCGCCCTCATTGCCGATCCAATGGACGTTGGCGTGTACGCCGGCGCCAAAGAGCAGGATATCATCGCCCTCGTAGCTCTTGATGACATGGACGTATCGGTCCGTGTCATAGTATTGGGCATCCGCGCCGGTGCCCTTGGCACCGTCCATCCAGATCTCGTAGAACTCACCGTTGTTACCGTACTTGTCGTTCCCCAGGATCTCCTCCAGCTGGCCGACGTAGTAATCGTCGTATTTCAGAACGTCGTTTTCCTCGGTGGTGGGGTTTCCGTTCTCGTCGTAGTAGCCGTAATAGACGGAATTTTCATCCCAGGGAGACAGATACAGTCCCATATTCATATCGTATTTGGTGCAGGCTGCGGAAATATCCGCCAGCACGTCACCGCCGGGATAATCGGTAGAAGCCGTGTCATGCTCGGTCCAGGCGCTGTCCCAGATACAGAAGCCGTCGTGGTGCTTGGCCGTCACGATGAGGCTCTTGAAGCCTGCCTCCTTCAGGGTTTTCACGTAGTGATCCGCATCGATCTTTTTATCGAGGGCAAACATATCGGGCGTTTCCTTACCGTCGCCCCACTCGTTTCCGGTAAAGGTATTCATACCGAAATGCAGAAACGCAGATAGCTCCTGCGTGTGGTAGGCGTACTGAGCATCGGTGGGGGTGGCGCCGAAGGCGGCCACGTCCCCCGTCCCTTTATCCGTCAGATCCAGATCTGACAGGTACGTGGTCTCCTCGACCGTCTCCCCCGCGCCCACGACCGCCAGGGGTGTGGCGGTCAGCAACGTCGACAGGGCGGCCAGGAAGGAAATGATCTTCCGTAGTTTTTTTCCGTATCGCATTTGATGATCTCCCTTTTTTATTTTCCTGCAAAGCATGGTGTAAAATATGCCGTCAAACGGCAAACGCACCGCAGGGCACCGACCGCGAATGGTACGGTTTTGCGAGAAAGAAGCGAGGGCGGGCTGCAACCCGCCCCCGCAGAGCATTGATTTACGTTTCTTCCTCAACGAATACG
This sequence comes from Oscillospiraceae bacterium, assembly GCA_015064695.1. Lineage (GTDB taxonomy): Bacteria > Bacillota > Clostridia > Oscillospirales > CAG-272 > CAMEON01. The sequence continues at coordinate 62,449 of SVRS01000004.1, forward strand.
TTGCGGATGGCCTCCAGGTAGCCGTAGCCGTACTTGGTGTCGGGCTCCAGGTAGGAGGTTTCGGTCCACTCGTTCCAGCTGTTGATGGTGATCAGGGGTGCGGGGAGATTGTGGGTATCCACGTACTCCTTGGCCTTGACGAGGGCCTCCTTGAACAATTCGGGGGTGTTGTTGGTGCAGACATAGTTGGTATAGTTGATGAAACGGGGGTTGTTATCCCAGCCGATGGATACGTGAGGGTAGTAGGGGACGGTATAATCTCTGTCCATGCGGGACCACTCGGCGTAGACCTCGGGGAGAATCTCGGTGTAGTCGCGGTGCATATAGCAGAAGTGGACGAACTGGTAGTTGGTCACGCTGTCAAAGCCCAGGGTCGGCACGACCTCCTTGGTGGAGATCTCACGAGAGCCGTCCACGCCGCTCATGTTGGAGACCCGCTCACCCCAGGCGGTGAGCTGCAGCTCCAGGCCGGGATGCCCCGCCTTGACGCACTCGGCGCGGAACCATTCCAGGGCGTCCTTGGTGGCCTCGATGCCTCCCAGGCCCTTCACCAGGTTATCCACGTCGTAGATCATAAACACGGGCTTGCCGTCGATCTTATAGTAGTTGGGACGGGAGAAATACTTCTCGATGACACGGTGGGCCACCCTTTCAAACTCCACGCGATCAACCGAGCCCAGCCATACGTTGGGATCCTGGCCGCGCCACAGCAGGTCGGACAGACGAACGTCCCAGGTGTAGCCGGCGTCATGGTTCGCCCACATGAGGTAAAACTTCATCTTCTCGTTATTGGGTGCGCCCAAAAATCCCTCGTCCAGGCACTGCTCCAGGAAGGGGCGGCGGTCATACCAATACCAGTCGTAAATGAACACGTTCACGCCGTGCTTGGTAGCCTCCTCGATCTGCATTTCCATGACCTTGGGGTCAGCCTCGTCGCAGCAGCCCCACAGAGGCTTGCGGTCCCACTCGTAATCCGCAGGCTTACGGCACATACGGGAGGGGACGGACATGACCGTCTGCCACTCACCGATGCCGTCGGGCCAAAACTGGCGGGCGCGGAACTCTTTGCCGGTATAGGACGGCCATACGTAGGCCGCGATATCATATTTTTGCATAGAATAATTCTCCTTATTACATAAATTTTAATGAATTTATTATAACACAGAACCTATTAAAATGCAATAGGGTAGGAAATTTTTTTCATTTTCCTACCCGAAAAATTTCAGATCGTATAAGGGAGCCTCTAAATATTCAGCGTGCAGAGAGCGGCGAGAAGATTTTTTGTCAGACGAAACAAAAATCCGCGCGCAGAGTTTATCCTCTGCGAAGGGTTTTTGTAAAGTATGACGGAAAAGATTCCGCCGATTCTCCGTGCGATGAATTTTTAGAGGTTCCCATAAGAGATTTGCCGCCGTCAATCCTGCCCCAGGCCGTATTTGCGGATGAAGTAGGTAGCCGTACAGCTCCAGGCGTGGCAGTTGCTGTTCATCTTTCTGTCGCCGTAGGAAGAGAAATCGGGGTCGGTGGGCACGTAAGCTTCAAAGAAGGTATCCGCGCCGTCCTTCACCATACCGCCCCAGATGTGGCGGAGGTGCTGTTCTGCCTCTGCGCGGGCACCCGCGCAAAACAGCGCATCCACGGCGTAGTGGTGCATGTAGGGCGTGAAGGGCTTCACGGACTCCCCGTCGTTCATGACCTTCAGAAGAACCTCTTTGGCCTCCTCGCCCTCGACAACACCGCCCAGCACCATCCAGGCGGCAGCGTGAACGCTGTACTGGTACTCGTCACGGGCATTGATGAAGGCCTTCTTTTCGGCGTCGTAGAGGTACTTGCGGGAGGCGGCGCGGCCTGCCTCCAGGCGGGCGCGGTACTCGGCGGCCTCGGGGTAGCCCAGCGCCTCCAAGGTTCGGCTCCACCGCTCCAGGGTGTAGAGGTAAATGCCCTCAAAGGCCGTCCTCTTGTGAAGTCCGGGACACCAATCGATGAACCAGTCGCCGCAGGTGTTGTCGACGATGCCATGCTCGTCCTTGTTCGCCTCGGCAGAATCCAGGATCCTTTTGGCCACGTCGCACATGTCGCGGAAGGTCTCGGCATCCCCCGTATGGCTGTAAAGGTCACACAGCGTGTTGACGAACATGAAGCCGTAATCCAGAATATGCCAGTAGCCCGACACGAAGATGGGGTTCTCGTAGATATAACCGGGCATGAGGCCGTAGGGGTTCTTATCCGCGGCGGCGAACAGGTACAGGCACCGCTTGACCAGGGAAACGTCGCCAAAGGTGTAATAGTTGGCCAAGGCCTCCAGGCGAAGATCCCCAATCCACAGGCGGCGATCCCGCTTGGGGCCGTCCTCGAATACTCTCTGCATACAGTTGCGGAGGGTATGGACCGCCACGCGATCGATGGCGGCCAGCTCCTCGTCCGTGGTATCGTAGGGCTTAAGAGCAGTCATGTCCGCCGAGGAAACCGCTTCGAAGGTAAACTCCGAAAGGGCCACGGGCTGGGAGGTATACAGCACCTTAATGAGAATGTACCGGGCGGCATAGCGGCGGGACATCTTGTAGACCCCGGGGGAATCCACGTTGATCAGCTCGTCCTGGAGCCAGGAGCGGCTGAGGGAGCCGTGGTAGTCATTGTAATCATCCTCCAGCTCCCGCGCCGTCTCGCAGAAACGAAGCTCCATGCGCAGGGGCGCGTCATTGTACCAATGAGGATGGCTTACATGAAAGGACAGATAACCCACATAGTGATTGCCCAGATCCACGACCATAGTGTCCCCATTAGTCAGAGGGCGGGGCTCCGCCTCGGGGCGAATCACGGTGGTATGAAGAACAGGCAGGTTTTCATCGGCCTTTTGCAGGTAGTAGGATTGCATTGAGAACGTCTCCTTTCGGTTGCAAGAAAGGGGTGCCGATCAAGGACACCCCTTATTGATAAAATTTTCGTTGAATCACTTACCCATGATCTCGCTGAGGGTACGAACCGCCTTACGGATGTCTGCCTCGGGGGTCTCGCCGCACTCACGCTCGATGGTGAGGAAGCCCTTGTAGCCGATGTCCTCCAGAGCGGCCATGTAGGCAGGGAACGGAACGTTTCCGTCTCCCAGGGGCTTCTCTTCATAGAAGCGTACACCCTGATACTCCTGAGGAGCGGGATGCAGTACACCGTAGAGGTACTCGGGATTGCCTACCTGCAACCGCACGCCGTCCTTGGCATGGGTATGCACGATGTAGTCCTTCAGGTTGTAAACGGCCTGTACGGGGTTGTCGCCCGTGACCATGACCAGGTTGGCAGGATCCAGGTTGACACCGACACCGCGAGTGCCGCCCAGGGAATCCAGGAACATCTTCAGGTCGGCAGAGGTCTCGGGGCCGGTCTCCACGGCGAAGCGGGCACCAATGGAATCGGCGTACTCAGCCAGCTCGTAGCAAGCGGCCTGCATGATCTTGAAGCGCTCGTGGTTGGGGTCGGAAGGAACCACGCCGATATGGGTGGTCACGATACCGCAGCCCATGTCCAGGGACATATCCAGAATGCGCTTGGACTTCTCAATCAGACCGGGGTTCAGCTCTGCGTTACCGAAGCCGTGACCCAGATCACCGCACAGGGCAGAGAAGCGCAGGCCATGGGAGGCCAGCAGATCAACCATCTCACGGCGTGCGGCCGCATTCATGTTTTCGGGAGCGTGGACACCGCTGGTGGCGTACATCTGAATACCTTGAGCGCCCACCTCAGCGGCCTTGGCCACGGCCTCGCGGTCATCCGCCAGGCGGAAGGATTCCAGCATCACGCCAATCGGAAACTGATACATAATTTTCCTCCGTTCTGCTCCGCGCAGGAGCATAAAAAATCAAATTCCGGCATGCAAGTCCGGCTTGCATTGGTTCAATTATACCATATCACCTATGAAAAATCAAGACGTTTTCGGAATTTATATCCACTTTTTTAGATCACGGTGATCTCCCGCAGGGTGTCGAGTCCCGTGACGATCTGGTCCTTCTCTCCAAGCCCCAGGATCTCGGTGTTTTTGTGCGTATGTCCGCTCAGCACGCACTTGATGAGAGCGGATTTACGGATATGCTCCACCATGGGAACGGTAGGCGCCTCGGGCTTGCGTTCGAACACGTCCACGGGGTGGCAGTTCTCGAAGTAGGCGTCGGGAGCGCAAAGGGAATACTTTGCCGAATCGCCGAGATGAGCGGAATAGAGGGGAATGTGCATGAACAGCAGAATGGGCTTGCCCTCTGCCTCCACCTTCAGAAGCTTCTCGAAAACGTCCTCGTCGATGTCGTAGTCACCGTCGTCCACGCAGACGAAATTCACCCCGCCGATCTCACGGCAGGAGAAGCGGATATCCACCCCCAGGCTCTCCTCCACGGCGGCCCGGATGGTGTTCTTGATGATTTGCATAGTCGTGTTCTCTTTCCTGAATATTGATTATTGGTCGTCGCTATCCAGGCGCAGGACCGCCATAAAGGCCTCGGGAGATACCTCCACCGAGCCCAACTGGCGCATCTTCTTCTTACCTTCCTTCTGCTTCTCCAAAAGCTTCTTTTTACGGGTGATGTCACCGCCGTAGCACTTGGCCAGCACGTCCTTACGCATGGCCTTGACCGTCTCGCGGGCGATGATCTTGGAGCCGATGGCGGCCTGGATGGGGATCTCAAAAAGCTGACGCGGGATATTCTCCTTCAGCTTCTCGGCCACGCGGCGGGCGCGAGAGTAGGCCTTCTCCTCGTGAACGATGAATGACAGGGCATCCACCTGCTCGGCATTGAGCAGGAAGTCCAGCTTCACCAGCTTGGAGGGCTCGTAGTCCAGCAGCTCGTAGTCCAGGGAAGCGTAGCCGCGGGAGCGGGATTTAAGAGCATCGAAGAAATCGTAGATGATTTCGTTGAGAGGCAGGTGATAGTGAAGCTCCACGCGGGTCTGATCCAGGTACTTCATGTCAATGAAGGTGCCGCGGCGATCCTGACAAAGGTCCATCAGACCGCCCACGAACTCGGTGGGGGTGATGATGTTGGCCTTGACGATGGGCTCGCGAGCCTCCTTAATCAGATCGCTGGTGGGGTAGTTGGAGGGGTTGTCCACAATGATCTCCTGACCGTCGGAGAGGGTGACCTCATAGACCACGCTGGGGGCGGTGGTGATGAGGTCGAGATTGAACTCTCGCTCCAATCGCTCCTCGATGATCTCCATGTGGAGAAGGCCCAGGAATCCGCAACGGAAGCCAAAGCCCAGGGCGATGGAGGTCTCGGGCTCAAAGGAGAGGGCCGCGTCGTTGAGACGGAGCTTCTCCAAAGCATCCCGCAGATCACCGTAGCGAGCGCCGTCGGCAGGGTAGATACCCGCGTAGACCATGGGATGTGCCTCGTGGAAGCCGGGGCAGGGCTCCTTCGTGGGATTCTCGTGGAGAGTGACGGTATCGCCCACCTGGGTCTCGCTGACCGACTTGATGGAGGCGGTCAGATATCCGACCTCACCGGCCTGCAAAATCCCCGTGGATTTCAGGCCGAAGGGCTCAAGAGTACCCACGTCCACCACGTCGAAGGTGGCACCGGTGCTCATGAGACGGATCTTGTCGCCGGTCTTGAGACAACCGTCAAACACCCGGATATTGACCACAACGCCCAGGTAGCTGTCATAGTAGGAATCGAAAATCAAGGCCTTGAGGGGCGCGTTCTCATCCCCCGTGGGGGCGGGAATGTCGCGGACCACGGCCTCCATGACGTCTGCAATATTCAAGCCGGTCTTTGCCGACACGGCAGGGCATCCCTCGGCGGGGATGCCGATGATCTCCTCGACGTCCTCGCGGCAACGATCCACCTGGGCGGAGGGGAGGTCGATCTTATTGATGACGGGGACGATCTCCAGGCCTGCGTCCACCGCCAGGTAGGCGTTGGCCAAGGTCTGAGCCTCGATGCCCTGGGTGGCGTCCACCACCAAAAGCGCACCGTCGCAGGCGTTGAGGGAGCGGGAGACCTCGTAGTTAAAGTCCACGTGCCCGGGGGTGTCAATGAGGTTGAACACGTATTCCTCTCCGTCGGGGGCAGCGTAGTTGAGCTTGACGGCGCGGGCCTTGATGGTTATGCCCCGCTCCTTCTCCAGGTCCATGTTATCCAGCACCCGATTCTCCATCTCTCGGGCCGAGAGGGTCTGGGTCAACTCCAGTATGCGATCGGCCAGGGTGGACTTACCGTGGTCGATGTGGGCAATAATGGAGAAATTCCGAATGTGCTTCATGCGTTCACTTTGTGCCATAGGGTTCCTTTCGTGGGAGGTGCGGAGAGCGAGGGGCTCTGCCCCTGTCCCTCGCTTAAGGAACCTTTTGCAAAAGGTTCCTTAAGAATCCTCTAAAACTTTCAAATATCAAATATATACGCGGTGGGCATATACTGCTCCGAGTATGATTATACCGCATTTTTGCGGATTCGGCAAGGGGTTTTGGAAAAATTTCTATGACCGACCCCATATTTTTTCATTTGGCGGGTCACGGTATGACAACATGCACGGGTTTTCCCTGCTTTTCGGCATATTTCACCGTGTAGGCGGTTCCCTTTGATACACCGTCCCAAATCACCAAAACCTCGTCCGCCATATCAACCATCTGCTCGTTTCGTTTTAAAGGCGCTGCTCTACGGTAGCGGTCGTATTGTGGGCGAACCACGATTTTTTGCAAGCCATGTTCGTCTGCGTACCGTTCCGCAACAGCACCAATCCCCTTGGCACCGCCGCTGATAATCACATCGACATCATCAGAAACAAACGGCTTCAAATCAAATTTCGATATATTTCTCGATCCTGCAATCAACAATTTCATATCATTCCATCCTGTTTCGTCAATAATTGCACCCGTATAAGTGCAATCAAATTATAACATACGGCTATAATTATGTCAAGAACTTTCGGAATTATGGTGAACGTATGAATAAAGAAATCGAAACAAGAATCGGACAAAACATCCGCCGCCTTCGCGAAAAGGTCAATATGACCCAGGATACCCTGGCGGCCAGACTTCAGGTAAACGGTTGTGATATTACCCGAAGCGCCGTTGCGAAAATCGAAGTCGGGCAACGGCATCTCTACCCCGATGAGCTCATGCTCATCAAGCAAATTCTGCGCGTTGAGTACGAAGACATATTTCAGATGGACGACTAAGCAGGGCACTTCCCCGAGGGAAACGGCTCTGCTTTTTCACATTCTGCCGTGTTTCTTTTAAAAAACGAAATTTTTGACAAGAATCTCCCCGAAAGCCCTTGATTTTTGACAAAAAATGAAGTATAATTAAACTCAATATGAACTCAACCATAACCATCACTGAGGGAGGTTCCATCATGGATCAAGAAACTACCATCGTCGAAACCAACGTAAGCGATACCCCCGCCGCAGAACCCCGCCTGCCCCGCCCCCAAAAGCGCAAGAAAAGATGGGGCGACCGCAAGGACGGCCGCCTGGTCCGCACCGCTCAGCCCATGAACAAAATGATGGCCTTCATCATGAAGGACCGCGCCGATGCCATGAACTACTTCGCAGACGAGATGGACGTCACCGAGACCGACGTCTTCTGCAAGCAAATGATTGCCAACGGCTACGAGGGCTTCAGCTTTCTCCACATCATGCTGGCGGCTTACGTCCGCGTGATCTCCCAAAAGCCCGCCCTCAACCGCTTTATCAGCGGCCAGCGCATCTACGCTCGCAACAACATCGAGGTCAACATGACCATCAAAAAGGACCTGCGGGAGGACTCCCCCGACACCTGTATCTCGGTCATCTTTGAGCCCGACGATACAATCATCGACGTTTACGAGAAGTTCAACGCCGCCGTCCTGAAGGAGAAGGAAAAGGAGGACCTGGACTCAGGCTTTGACAAGACCGCGGGAACCCTGGCTTCCCTCCCCCGCCCCATCCTCCGCGCCACTGTCCGCACCCTGTTCTGGCTGGACTACCACGGCTGGATCCCCAAGTCCCTCACCGATCTCTCCCCCTTCCACGGCAGTATGATCATCACCTCCATGGGCTCTCTGGGCATCAAGCCCATCTACCACCATATCTACAACTTCGGTAATCTCCCCGTGTTCATCTCCTACGGCATCAAGCGCACCGCCTACCGCCAGAAGCGGGACGGCTCCATGGAGGCCCGCCGCATGATGGACATTAAGGTGGTCACCGACGAGCGCATCTGCGACGGCTTCTACTTCGCCTCGGCCTTCAAAATGATCCGCCGCCTGGTGGAGCATCCCGCCGCCCTGCTCAAGAGGCCCGAGCAGATCTTCGAGGATATTGATTGATATTCCCCCAAAAATGAATATGTCATTGTATAATTGCATATTTTCAAACCAACTAAAATTTTTGCGAATAAATTTTCAAAAACCCCTTGACAAATTCTTGACAAAGGTATATAATAGGCCCATCAAAAGCGATGAGCGGAAACAAGTAGGCCGCCATGACCCGCACAGAGAACCGTCGGTTGGTGCGAGACGGAAGGGACATTTCGGCTGAATACATTCCGGGAGCTGTGTTCTCGAAGCGTCTCTCCGATCAAGAGATGCCCAGGGAACAACGGGGTTCGCCCGTTACAGCGATGAGGCATACAAGGTCTGCGGCGGCGAGGCGGCTCGTACACCCGCTCCGCGCAAGCGCTTTCCCCACGTGCCCGACGAGGTTCCCCCCTGTGAGGGGAGGAATAAATTGAGGTGGTACCGCGGTTATAATCATACCCGCCCTCTTTCCGTCATACGGAAAAGGGGCGGTTTTTGTTTTGCTATAGATCTTACGGCAAGACAGACTCCCCTTTCCGACACTTTCATTCTTTTTCGGAGGTCTCTGTCATCATGTTTGTCAAGCTCGCTATGATCGTCGTATTCTTCGCCATCACCATTCTGGTGGGCATCCTCTCCGCCCGCTCTGCCAAGGGCGTGGACGGCTTCGTCCTGGGCGGCCGCTCGGTGGGTCCCTGGCTCACAGCCTTCTCCTTCGGTACATCCTACTTCTCCGCCGTCATTTTCATCGGCTACGCCGGCCGCTTCGGCTGGAACTTCGGCCTTGCCTCCACCTGGGTGGGTCTGGGCAACGCCTTCATCGGCTCTCTCCTGGCCTGGATGCTCCTGGGTCGCCGTACCCGCGTCATGACCCAGCACATCGGCAGCCGCACCATGCCCGATTTCTTCGGCCTTCGCTACAAGTCCAAGGCTCTCCGCCTGGTAGCCGCCTGCATCGTATTCATCTTCCTTATTCCCTACACCGCTTCCCTGTTCAACGGTCTCGCTCAGCTCTTCTCGGCCTCCTTTGACCTGCCCTACTGGGGCTGGGTACTCATCATGGCGGTCCTGACGGGTATTTACGTCATCGTGGGCGGCTACATGGGCTCTGCCGTCAATAACTTCATTCAGGGTCTTATCATGCTGGTGGGTATCGTGGCGGTCATCGCTGCTGTGCTTAACGATAACGGCGGTCTCATGGAGGCCATCGCCAAGCTCTCGGAGGGCTCGGCCACCACCGCCGCGGGCACCGAGTTCAAGGGTGCCTTCACCTCCTTCCTGGGCCCCAATCCTCTCCAGCTTCTGGGTGTCGTGGTCCTGACCTCCCTGGGCACCTGGGGTCTGCCCCAGATGGTGGGTAAGTTCTACGCCATCAAGGACGAGAGTGCCATCAAGAAGGGCACCATCATCTCCACCTTCTTCGGTCTCATCGTGGCCGGCGGGTGCTACTTTCTGGGTGGCTTCGGCCGTCTCTACGCCGACAGCATCACCATGAACGGCGCCGGCACCGCACCCGCTTCCTTCGATGCCATCATTCCCACCATGCTGAATGCCGTGGAAAATTCCATGGGCGCAGGCGGTGCCTGGCTCATTGGTCTGGTGCTGATTTTGGTGCTGGCCGCCTCCATGTCCACCCTGTCCTCCTTGGCCATGACCTCGGCCTCCACCATCACCCTGGATCTGGTAGCTCCCCTGTCGAAGAAGTCTAAGAGCGAGAAGGCCAATATGCTCATCATGCGAGTCCTTCTGGCGGTATCCATCATCATCGCCGCCGCCATCGCCATCCTGGTGGTGACGAACAAGGAAATGGCCTCCAAGCTCTATATCTCTGACCTCATGGGCATCTCCTGGGGCGCTCTGGCCGGATGCTTCCTGGCTCCCTTCCTGTACGGTCTGTACTGGAAGAAGACCACCAAGGCCGCCGTCTGGGCCAGCTTTGCCACGGGTCTTGGCATCACCCTCACCCAGTTCATTCTGAACGCCGTCCTCAAGGTAAGCTTTGAAAACCCCGTTCTGAGCTACTTCTGCGGCTCCTCCATCAACGCAGGTATGCTGGCCATGCTGGTGGGTCTGATCATGGTTCCCGTCGTCTCTCTGCTGACCCAAAAGACCGCCCCCGCAGGCACCGACGAGGTGTTCGCCTGCTACGACCGCATGGTCACGGTTCCTGTGGACACGGCACTGGAAAAGGGAGAATAACCCCGCCGTACACGATCCCCTCCTTCCACATATACTATGAAGGAATATCCACATAGAAAGGAAGGTATTCCCATGAAGATCGTGATCCTGCGTACCCCCTCGTTGCTTGCGCCTCTATTGAGAAAAATGTTCGGCATCCGAAAGGAGAAACGGCCATAATACCGCTCCAAAGGGAGGCGATTCGCCTCCCTTTTTCTTTTTTATCGCACACGCACGGGCTCGTCGCGGGTTCACACCCCCTCCTTTGGGCTCGCGATTCGTGATTATGACAATCTCTGCTTTATCCCGCATTCGTTTGACAGACAAATTGTATAAAATATCAAAAAAATCGAAAAAACCCTTGACAGGAAAGGAGAGTTGTGGTATAATGGCATCACCTCTGCGAAGAGTTTTTTTGTTGTGTCCGAAGCTTGCGCCACAAGACGGACACGGGCCTTCGGAGAGGGAGGTACACGGCAGTTTCACTTCCGTGAGACTGCAAATAATTTTTATGGGAGGTGCCGATATCATGGCTAATGAAGTAAGAGTCAAGGTAACTCTGGTATGCACCGAGTGCAAGCAGAGAAACTACGACACAATGAAGAACAAGAAGAACAACCCTGACAGACTGGAGCTCAAGAAGCACTGCAAATTCTGCCGCAAGCACACTCTTCACAAAGAGTCTAAGTGATTGGGAGGAATGAACATGTTTAAGAGCAACAAGCTGGTTGTCCTGGCCGCTCTGCTTTCTCTTCTGATGCTGATCGTGCTGACCGTCCCCGCTTTCGCGGAGGAGGTTACCACCGGCGAGGAAGCCGAAGCAACCGTGGCAGAAACCGAGGTCGCGACCGAACCCGAAACCGGTGACGAAGCCGGTACGGAGGATGGGACCGAAGCAGGCACAAGCGGCGATACTGCCAAGGACACCACTGCCTCCACCAAGGAAGAAACTACCACCAAGGCTCCTAACGAAGCCGATGCAGCCGCCAAGAAAAAGCAGCTGACCCGTGGTATCATCAACCTGAGTGTTGGCGCACTGATCGTGCTGATTCTGGGTATCCTGGCAATCAAGAACCGCGCAAAGATCCCCACTTGGTGGAAGAGTCTGAAGTCCGAGTGCGGCAAGATCACTTGGTGCCCCAAGGACAAGCTGAAGAAGAACGTAATCGTTGTCGTCCTCATCATTCTCGCCGTTGCTGCCGCTATTGCCGTGCTGGATTTCGTTTTCTCGAGATGCATCATCTTCCTGGGAAACATTTTCAACTAATCAGGTGATCGGTCATGAGTGATATTGATGAGATGAACGTAGGCCCGCGGTGGTATGTGGCGCACACCTATTCGGGCTATGAAAGCAAGGTCAAGGCTAATCTGGAAAAGATCGTAGAAAACCGCGGTCTCGGAGACAAGATCTTCGATATCCGCATTCCCGTCGAGACCATCGTTGAGAAGAACGGTGACGTTGAGAAGGTCGTGGAAATCAAAATTTTCCCCAGCTACGTCTACATCAAGATGGTTATGACCGACGAGACCTGGCACGCCGTCCGTAACATTACGGGTGTGACCGGTTTCGTAGGACCCGGCTCCCGTCCGACTCCTTTGTCCGACGCAGAGGTCGAGGCCCTGAACATCGAGGAGGTCAAGGTACGTCTTTCCTTCAAGGAGGGCGACAACGTGCAGATCGTTGCCGGCTTGTTCGAAGGATATACCGGCGTGGTCCAGTCGATCTCCGACGATCTCCGCAACGTCACGGTTCTGGTCAAGAGAGGCCGCCGCGATATGCCCGTCGAGCTTGAGACGTCTATGATCAAGCCCGCCGACTGATCGTTTCCAAGCACGCTCCTCGGGCGAATCCGCCCACGTTTCGGACTCCCCTTGAATCACGGAGTCCTGTCTGCATCAAATCCCCACTATACAGGGGTGCGGCACGGTGTGCTTTGCCGCAACCGCGTCCGTCGTGGGAGGGAGAAAATACTGCCACTGGCAACTCTCCCGTACAAGTACCACATTTGGAGGTTCAATCATTATGGCAAAGAAAATTATGGGTTATATCAAGCTCCAGCTGCCCGCCGGTAAGGCTACCCCTCAGCCCCCCGTAGGTCCCGCTCTGGGTCAGTACGGCGTGGCCATCCCCATGTTCACCAAGGAATTCAACGAGCGCACCAAGAATGACATCGGTCTGATCATCCCCGTTGTCATCACCGTGTACGCCGACCGTTCCTTCACCTTCATCACCAAGACTCCTCCCGCTCCCGTTCTGATCAAGAAGGCCGCTGGTATCGAGACCGCTTCCGCTAAGCCTAACAAGAACAAGGTTGCATCCCTCACCAAGGAGCAGGTTCAGAAGATCGCTGAGACCAAGATGCCCGATCTGAACGCAGGCTCTCTCGAGGCTGCTATGAGCATGATCGCCGGTACTGCCCGCTCCATGGGTATCACCGTCGAGGACTAATTGAAGGAGGTATAGGGAAATGGCTAAAGTTGGAAAGAAGTATTCCGATAGCGCAAAGCTGATCGAGAAGAACAAGATGTATGATCCCGCCGAGGCTCTGGCTCTGGTTTGCCAGACTTCCAAGGCAAAGTTTGATGAGACCATCGAGATCCACATCCGTCTGGGTGTTGACTCCCGTCATGCTGACCAGCAGGTCCGCGGTGCCGTCGTCCTCCCCAACGGTACCGGTAAGACCGCTCGCGTTCTGGTTTTCGCCAAGGGCGATAACATCGCTAAGGCTCAGGAGGCAGGTGCTGACTACGTTGGCGGTGCCGAGCTGGCCGAGAAGATCCAGAAGGAGAACTGGTTCGACTTCGACGTGGTCATCGCTTCCCCCGACATGATGGGTACCATCGGTCGTCTGGGTAAGGTTCTGGGTCCCAAGGGTCTGATGCCCTCCCCCAAGGCCGGCACCGTCACCCCCGACGTTGCCAAGGCTGTTCGTGAGGCTAAGGCCGGTAAGATCGAGTACCGTCTCGATAAGACCAACATCATCCACTGCCCCATCGGTAAGGCTTCCTTCGGTGCTGAGAAGCTCCAGGCTAACTTCGACACCCTGGTTGGTGCCGTTATCAAGGCCAAGCCCGCCGCTGCAAAGGGTCAGTATATCAAGTCCTGCGTGATCGCATCCACCATGGGCCCCGGCATCAAGGTTAACCAGTCCAAGCTGGGTTAATCGGATAACCACCCATTGTAACTTGATACAATAAAGAACCCGCTGAGCTTTGCTCAGCGGGTTCTTTTTGGCGAGTGGACAATCAATTGAGCGTATCGGTCCAGCCGGCGATGTAATCGGTGGAACAAATTTGTATACGTATTTTCGCCGCACAAAATTGTGCGAAATCCAACGTTCCGAACAAAGCTCCGAACAAAGTTCCAAAAAGACCTCAAAAAAATCTCAACTTTTTTTCAAAAACCTCTTGACAAATCCGATCTTTTGTGGTATGATATGTAGGTCGCCAGCGAGTGACACCAAGGAGAGGTGGCTGAGCTGGTCTAAGGCGCACGACTGGAAATCGTGTTTGGGCTAATACCCCAACGAGGGTTCGAATCCCTCCCTCTCCGCCAAATACCCCCGAGTTGAAGAACTCGGGGATTTTGCTTTTTACGACACATATGGGGAGAAGGTCATGCTTGTTTCGCAGATACAAGAGGAAAATTTAACCGCCGACGTCATCGATCGGTTACTATTTGAAGGTCTGGAGGACACCGGCGAGAGCGCGGATTGCATCATTGTATTAGGAAGTTCTACTGCCGCGAAATATCGGGTCCCCGTGGCAGTTAGCGCCCATCAGGCCGGGCGGGCAAGCAAGCTCCTGTTCTGCGGTGGTGCCCGTCATGGCGGTTCCTATTCAGAGGCCGAGCAAATGTGTCATGCGGCACACGCATCCGGAATAGCCGAAGAAAACATACTTGCGGAAACCGCATCACAAAACACCATCGAAAATATTCTCTTTGCATTGATCGAATTGCAGCGAGCCTTTTGGCTGAACAACGTCCATAGGGTCCTGCTGGTCACCACCGCCTATCATATGCGGCGAAGCTTGGCGGTTGCAAGATACCTGTTTCCAACACACATCACGGTTATTCCCTGCCCAGCCAATGACACCAGCACCCGACGGGACACGTGGACGAGCTCCTCCGAGGGTATCGAGCGCGTCAGAAACGAGGCTATGAAAATCGTTGACTACGTTCATAGCGGCGTCATCCCGGATTTTGACATATGACAAAGCAGACCTCCGCGCCCCCCATTGCAATCGGTCCGGCTACTGCTGAGGACCTTGGGGAAACAAGGGGAGTGTGCCTCCGGCGTCCGACAGGCAAGCCTCTCAGAACGTTAACATACCTATAAATCATATAAGAAACCGCCGCGTATCGGGTTGTACGCGGCGGTTAATTTTTTCAAGGTGAGTTCAATACCGTTGGGGATTATCCGTCTCGCCAAGTAAATAATCAATACTGGTATTATAAAATCGTGCGAGCTTAATCAATATCGTTGTAGGAATATCATTCTCTCCTGTTTCATATTTTGAGTATCCTGTTTGAGACATCCCCAACATTTTAGCGATTTGAGTTTGGTTCATGTCTCGATCTTCGCGCAAGTCTCGTATCCTGGAATATTTCATGTGCTCCTCCAAAACAAATTATTTGACTTATTATAAAATAATCTGTTTTAGGGTATTGACAAATAACCTGAAATAGGTTATAATATTTAATACCAAAAGCTTGATAATTCTTACATTACGGAGGAAACAAAAATGAAAAGAATTCTAATTCTCATTTTTTCTGCATTCTTGTTCGCATCTCTTGTCGCCTGTAGCAACACAACCAACGAAGAAAGTATCGGCATCGACACCACCACCCAAAACACATCTGCCGTCGATAGAGAAGATTATTCTCAAATTGACGACAATACAGATACCGCAGAGAAGGACAACGATAACAACCTTTCTTCTGCAAATCGTATTAGGATGGACGATATCGTTTTCTCCTCTCGTTTTCAGGAGGGCTTAGCCTTTGTGGCGATCAAGGATGAACCATACTCTGCATACTGTATCAATAAAGCTGGCGAAATAATCTTTAAAATCGAAAATTGCTCCCAAGAGGGTTCAGAGAGACCTGTAATTGAATTAGGTTTGAATTATAACAACGGCCTCATGCTCTTTGATGGAAATATTTATGACAGGAACGGAAAGATTACTACCCCCGAATCTCTCGGAGTGACCCGCTTTATTGAATGGAACGGAACATATCTTATTGCCGAAAAAATCACGTCTGACTATATTTCCGCTACAAAAGAGCTTGGCGCACTGAATAAAAACTTTGAGTGGGAGTTTCCACTTTCCGAAGACCATTACACAGCATACCAAGCGGATCCTTCCTTTTTTGATGATCATACGGATGTTAACGAGGAACAACATGACATAACACAGATTATAAACTATAGAAAGGGAACCGATTTTATAAACGGAAAAGCCGCCGTATTACTGATGAATCCCGAAACGAACGAGTTATTTATCACCGTCGTAAATACGAATCTCGAATTTCTCTTTGAGCCTAAAAAGCTTGTTGGAAAAGACGTCTCGGTCGTGTCAATGGAATTTGATGGCGACTACGCGATATTATACACGGAATACAGCGGATCCAAAGATTATCCATTGAGTCTTTACGCATACAATGTCCATGGAGATCAAGTTGCAGCCATGTCAACTTCGATTTTTGACGATTATGGTGCTACCTCCATTTATTGTGATTACAATGACGGAGTGTTTGTGTTTTCCTTTTCATACGGCTCATATTCTGCATATGATAGAAGAAATACCGTGAAATACTATTCCATTGATGGTACGCCACTTGAATGGTAATTCTTCACAATAATGGAACAAAGTACAATCATCCAAAAAGGCAGCACCCCCTCCATTGGGGGTGCTGCCTTTTTTGTTTTTCATCTATTCATTCCCCCGACTCAACCAGCGGGTTGAAGGTCAGTCCGCCGTTTACGCGGACGCTCTCGCCCTTATCCAAGTCGGGGTTTGAATAGGAGCCGACCAGAGCGGCGTACTCCTCCTCGGTGATGGCGGTCCGTTGGCCGTTCTCCACCTTGAAAAACTCGTGGGTGGTCGCGGTCCATAGGTCTCCAAAGATCAGCCGCTCCTCCAACACGCCCTGTTGGGTGATCCCCAAAACCGCCCACTCGTACCCTCCGCCCGAGGCGGCGTAACGGGTGGTCCAAAGCTCACCGTCAGCCGACATACCGACCAATCCGTATCGGCGGCAGAAGGTCATAAAATCATCCACGGGGATGACCTGCCCGTCCACCGTGGTGAAGATGGCCAGGATCTTGTAGGTGTCGGTCAGAAGGACCAGCTCGTCCCGTCCATCGCCGTTCAGGTCGGCCTCGGCGTACCCGTAGGCCTCGACACCGTTCTCCGGGAAAGGGGAAAAGCGATTGTCTGTCCCGGGTCGGCAGGTGTAAGCGAGATACCACAGGTGGCTGTAGGTATCGTAATCTGCGTCGGACGCGAAGGTGAACAGTCCATCGCAGTTTCCAAGAAGCCAATCCGCCTCCGTTCGACGGGGCATATCGGTCAGCATAGCCTTGAAGGTGGACTTGACCGCTTCATAGCTTGAAAAATCCGCATCGGGAATCTCCTCGCCCCCCTCGGAGGGCAGAGCAAGAACAATGCACGGGGTATTCCATTTGGCGATCTGACCGCCGCCCACCTCTTGAAGGGTGCGGTGGTCCTCCATCAGCCCTTGAAATTCCATAGCGTCGATATCGGTGCGAACGCCGTCTGCCTCCCGATAGTAGCGAATGTGGTTCCCCTCCCCGTCCCACTCGCCGCCGAAGACCGCGTCGTACACCAACCGATCCCCCTCCACACGGGCCTTGTAGTAGGTATCCGTAATCCCTGCGTCGGTCTCGACCTCGGTGGAGCGGAGGAGAGTTTCATCCCACCAGCAGTGCCAAAAATCCTTGGCACCCGCCGTGTGGCAAAGCAGAATAGGCTCTCCGTCGGACAGGGTCAGGATGGCGCGGATGGGGGAGCTGGCGGCCAGCAGGAGCAGTTCGGGGGTTCCGTTGCCGTCCATATCCTTGAAGGCGTAGCCCATACCCGCGGGGGAGGGGCAGGTATCCGCCACGGCGTGCAGGGCCTCAGCGATGGCGGCCTCGCGGGGGGCCATCCCCTCGGTCTCGGGGGGAGAGAGCTCCTCACCCGCCTGTCTGCGGGCCAGCAGGTCCCGATAATCCTCGAGCACGTCGTCATACAAGTCTTTTTGTTTCTCATAGTGCTCCTCGGGATCGGGGGCCGTGCAGGCCGCCGCCGACAACAGAAGCAGACCGCACAGGAGGGCGGCAAACAACTTTTTCATGCTGAAATCTCCTTCTTACTCGGTCACAACGCCCTTCTGCAAAATGACGTTGGCATAAATGGCGCTCTCGCCCGTGGCGATGACGGCGTAGCACTTCTTGGCCTCCTCGTAGAAGGCGAAGCGCTCGATGGTGCCCACGGCCTCGGCGCCGCGGTTATCGTGGCGGGCCACGATGGCCTTGTACTCGTCCCAGATGGGGGTCTCTACCCGGCCCTTGTCCCGATCCATCAGCTCCATGAGGCAGACAGGGGTGTCCACGTAGGTATCCAGGGGGAATACGGTCAGAATGGCGTCCAGCAGGGCGGGGATGTCCTGGCCGTCATAGCGGATGACCTTGGCATTCTTGCCCATGGTCTCGGCGGGGAAATTGCCGTCACCGATGACGATGCGGTCGCTGTGGCCCATTTCGCACAGCACCTTGAGCAGCTCGGGGGACAGCAGCTTGGGAATTCCTTTTAACATGGTAGTTTCTCCTTTTTATATAATATGTTACACGGTCTCGATATTATCCCGTACCGTGACGTTTCCACAGTGGTGAGGATCCACCGTCAGGGCGGCATCAAAGGTATTGCCCACGATCTCGGCCTCGCCCAGGTACTCAAAGCGGAAAACGTGATTGCCGCGGTAAGGCTGACGGAACACGTTGTTTTCCACGGTCAGCTTTCCGTGAACGAAGGCCTCGCTGTTTGGATCCATGACCTTGGGGGAGTAGCAGAGCAGGGGGCCGCCGGGATAGTTGTTGCCGTAGTTGCACCCGATGACTTGGTTATTGCGGAAGATGACGTGGCGGGTGTAGCCCGACTCGAACCAGAAGTTGCAGTCGTCCTCCACCACCAGGGCAGGCCCACGCAGGTGGTAGAAGCGGTTATTCTCAATGATAACCTCCCCGCGGGTGGTACACAGGACACCGCGGCAGGCGATCATGAAGGCGTCGCAGTTGCGGACGTAGAGGTCGGGGGTCCAGGTGGCGTTCTCCACCACGTCCTTATCCGGGACGATCCCCTCGGGCAGGTCACGGTCCAGGGTCAGGCGGATGTCGGTATCATTCAGCTTTTCCCAGGCGGTCACAACGGTCTCGGCGTAGGGCTGCAGGGTATCCCATCGGATAAATTCCAGCTCGTCTCCCACCTCAAAGGCCTGGATGCCCCAGGTCTCGTGGTGCATGAAGCGGACGGTCATGGATCGCGTAGCGGGGTCGGTCTCCACCACCCGCAGGTGGGTGCCGTGGACGTTGATGAAATCATCCTGCGCGCCGCTGGCGCGGCATCCGTCCACCACGATCTTCCCCCGACAGCCCGAGAACTGGAAGAAGTCGGCGGTGCTGGTGATGGTCCTTCCCTCCCCGGGGGTGAAGTCACAATTCTTGAAGGTGACGTTCTCGCAGAACTGGGAAACCATGCCCAGTCCGTGCATGAACTTGACCCGCAGGCTCTCAAAGGTCAGATTCTTGCACCGCTGGAACAGTGCCCCCGTCTGGTCGCGGACGATATTGCGGGACTGGATGACCCGTCCGGGGATCAAGCCGTGGCCGGGGTCCTTGAAGGTCAGCCGCAGGGTGCGGTCGTCCAGGATTTCAATGGCATCAAAGGTAAACTGGCCGTTTCCGCACCAGGACGTGACCTCAGCCACAGGGTCGTACCACAGGGTGAAGCGGGGACCGCCGTTGGAGGGCTCCTCCCAGTAGGGCTTGCCGTCCAGACCGTTGTCACTGCAAAAATACAGGTCACTGCCCTCCACGCGGAACAGGGAGCCGGGGTGGAAGCGGATATCGCAGACCTTGCCCTCCACCGAGAGGACGGTGAACTCGGTCATGGTGGGGGCGGCGTAGTCCACGGTGAGGTTTTTGACCGTGATATGCTCGCAGGCATCAAAGAGGAAGGGGGTCATTTTGCCGTGGACCATGACAGTTGCACCGTTACCGTCGATGGTGATATGCTTTTTTCCCTTGAGATACATGGCCGTATGGCGCAGGCCGTTGGGGTTTTGGGGGATGGTGGCGGTGTTGGTGCAATAGTAGCCCGTCAGAGTATAGGAATCGTCCTGGCGGATGTGGTAGGTAGCTCCCTGCTCCAGGGTGACGATGTCACCGTCTTGGATATGCAGGAACAGCTCGCAGAGTTGATTCATAAGACCTCCGATCTTGTCGTGGGTTCGGGTTGGATATCATGCGGCAAAAGGACCAATGTGCAACAGTTGGTCCTTTTGATTATAGCATATTTTTGGTTGATTGTCCATATATTTTCGGAATTTCAAGAAGATTTTGCAGGAGCATTGACAAATCCCCCGAAATCCGCTATAATATACCCAACCAAACCGAAAGGAACCTTCCACCATGCGCGCATTCATCTACACAGGCGGCACCGTCCGCACCGAGCATATTACCGAGCATCCCAAGGCTGACGACCTCACCATCGCCGCCGATTCGGGCTACCATACCGCCGTCGCTCTGGGCGAGCGCATCGACCTGCTCCTGGGGGATTTCGATTCCATCGGGCAGATCCCCCGAGACGAGAAATTTGAAATTCAGCAGGTCCCTGCCGAGAAGGATTACACCGACACCCAACTGGCCGTGGAGATCGCCATCGACCGCGGGGCTGACGAGCTGATCATCATCGGGGGGCTGTCGGGACGGCTGGACCATACCCTCTCCACCCTGTCCATCCTGGAGGACCTCCACGCCCGCGGTCTCCACGGCTACATCACCGACGGGCAGTCCCGCGCCCATTATTTGAAATCCTCCTCCACTCTGGTGGCCCGCAGTGGGTACAAGTACCTGTCCCTCGTGGCCGCTGACGAGGTGGTAAAGGGGGTAGACATTGAAGGGTGTAAGTACCCTCTCAAGCGCGCCACCCTCCGCCGCCGCAACCAGTTCGCCGTGTCCAACGAGATCACGGGGAACGTAGCCTTCATCGCGGTGAAAAAAGGCGGCATCTACATCATCGAGTCGCGGGATCTGTAACCGCCCGAATATGTAGCTGCCCTCAATCGAAAAAAGAGCCCGGACGTCCGGGTTCTTTTTTTTGCGGCAATGGCAGGCTCCGCCCCATTGTCGGGTTTCCCCGGGGAAATCGGAAATCGCCGCCGTTTTATTTACACTCTTTTCTGCATTTTCGCATACAAAAGCTGCGCAACTGCCACGGCGCAAATGCCGGCTACCAGCTTGCCGATCATCACGGGAAGCACGTATTCTCCGTTGAAGGACATGGTAAAGGCCAGATGCCCTGCAAAGGTAAACGCCGCGGAAACCGCAAAGGCGGAGTTCAGTACCACGCCCTTATCGTCCATATCCCTCATCATACCGAAGGTGGTCACGTTGGTAGCCAACGTACCCACGAAGCCCAGGGCCGATACCTCATTCATCCCCACCCGCTCGCTGATCTTCTTCATAGGCCTCTTGATCAGCCTGCTGAGAATGGCCAGCAGGGGGAACGCGCCGGTCATGACCGCCGTTGCATTGAAGCAAACCATCACGCCCTCCTCCACGGGAGCCGTGTGGGGAATATCAAAGCCCAGGGTAAACTCTGCAATACCCACCAGCAGGCCGATGACGATGATGGTCTTGATGACGATACCGAAAACGTTAAAAATTTTGATGCAGACACGGGGGATCTTGAGAAGCCCGATGGTAAGGACGACCGAGAACAGTGCCAACGGAACGACACTCATGGCCAGCTCCGCGGGCGACATCCCCAGCATAAGTCCCGAAGCAATACACCCCACGGGAATTGCCGCGATACCCGCCATAAGGCCGAGCATGACGCTGTTTCTCTGCTCCGGCTTGGTTACGCCGAGGGCAAGAGGAAGGGAGAAGGAGATAGTCGCGCCCATCATGGAGCCCACTACCAGCCCGTTGAAATACCCGGCGGATTCGGTTTTGGCAAGCTCCATGGACAAGGGGGCACCGCCCATATCATTCGCCAGGAGCGAGCCCGCGATCACAGAGGGCTCAAAGAAGGGGAGCCTGTCGGAGACCACCCGTAGGACGGGCTCGATCCAGGCGGCGATCAGCGGGGCCAGCACGATCATACCCACCATAGAAATGATCATGGTTCCCATAATCAGAATGCCGCGTTCAAATTCCTTGCCGACGCCCAGGTGATTGCCCGTCAGGTAATCCACCGCGCCCACCACCGAGAACAAGAGCATCACGATTGAAATCACATTCATCTGAAGCCTCCGTCAAATCCTATGGGGTACAAAGCCGCTTTTTTCCAACGTCAGCACCTCGGTAAAGCCACAGGCCCGCGCCATATCCAGAGCTTCTCCGAAATGGCAATCCAGGAAGCGGTTATCATGGCAATCCGAGCTGATCACGATCCCACACCCCAAGGCCTTCATTTCCTTCAGGAGAAAGGGCTCGGGATAGGCCGTGGTTCTGTAACCGCGGGAGATGGCACCCGTATTGATCTCAAACACGGAACAGGCCTCCTTAAGCGTATGGAGAGCCTCCAGCGCGCAGGCACGGTACTCCTTCGAGGCAGTATCGAAAAAGCTCCTTGTTTCCACGTGCTTCGTAATCAGGTCAAAATGACCGATGATATCGCTTTGGGCATATTTCGGAAGCTCACAAAGAGTTTCGTAGTATTTCTTTGCGTACTTCATTCCGTCGCCGTCGAAATACACGTCGATCACTCGCTCTACCTCGTCAGCCCCTCGGTCGAAGCCTACGAACTCGTTCCCTACCTTCAGATAATGTACCGAGCCGATGATATAGTCATAGCCCGTAAGCGGATCTTCGGAATACATATCGAATTCGATGCCGCAAAGCACGTCGATCCGGCCCTTGTATTTCTCCGCAAGAGCCCGCACGGTTTTCTTATATTCTTCCGTACCCTCCACGGACATGGAATGGGAAGGAGCATAGGACATATAGGAATGCCCCGAAAAGCCGATGGAGGTAAAGCCAAGCTCCATCGCCCGTCGGATGGTAGATTCATAATCGTCCTTCCCATCGCAAAGCACGCCATGGGTATGCAAATTCTGCGTATACACCTTCATATCCGATTTCATTTCAATTACCCTCCACCAAAATTCCCAGGTCGGACAGCGCGCGGATGATACGGTCAAAAGTATCCTCATCCTTCACCGCGATGGTGTGAATATGGACGCCCTCGGTCAGCAGAGAGAGGGGCAACGCTCCCGTCTCCTTGGTGCGGAGAATGAATTGATCCGCCTCATAGCGAGAGGTAATATGCATATTGGCCGACAGGCATCCGTACAGAGGATGCTCCACGATGACGTCCAACACCTGGCCGCCGTGATCCACCACCGCATAGAACTCGTCGGCAATGGCCCCAGCGTCATGCTTCACCGCAACGTGCTTGAGCAGACCGCTGACGGCGGTCTCCAGGATATATCCGCGATTGACGGCCGTGATGCGATGGCCTGCCGCCCGCAAGAGAGCGATATCTGCCACGATGATCTGACGGGTCACGGTATACTCATCCGCCAGGCACTTGGCACTGATGGGAGCTTCACTTTCCCGCAGACGTTCCAAAATCGCCGCTCTTCTTTCTTGTCCGTTCATGATGATCTCCTTCTATTTCCTAATTTTCAATAAAGGGAGCCTCTAAATATTCTGCGTGCGGTGAGAGCCGAGTGAGCTCGGCGGCGAGAAGATTTTTCGTCAGCCCGCCCTGCGGGCGCTAAACAAAAAAATCGCGCGCAGGGTTTATCCTCTGCGAAGAATTTTTGTAACGAATGACGGAAAAGATTCCGCCGATTCGCCGTGCGAAGAATTTTTAGAGGTTCCCTAAGCTTGTCACGGAATGGAATCCGTATCGGGCGCGAGATAAATCTCCTCCACGCAGGACAGATCCAGAGTAAAGAACTGCCAAACCAGGTAAGCCGTCGTGGAGACAGCCAGCACTGCGGTGAAGATCACGGTGGGAGTATCCCACCAGGTGCCGCCTCCCAGAGTAGGGAGTAGATTTCCGCAGAAATCGTAGACGGCGTGGAGCAGGACGCAGAGCCAGATATTGCGGGTCTTGAAAAGCACCACCGAGCACATGGCTCCAATGAGGAAGGAATACCCGATCTGCAGGATCACGCCGCCGATACCCGCACCCATAAAGACGTTCAGCAGATGCACGCCGCCGAATACGGCCGAGGACAGGATCAGACTCCAGAACAAGCCCTTACGGGTGGTGCGTCGCTTTTCAGCGAAGGACAACAGGATCACGCCGCGGAAAGCGAACTCCTCAAACAAGCCGATGGCCAGGCATTCCAGGGAAAACCAGATGAGATACGCAGGCGCTTTGTGGATCAGATAGGCATCCCCCACGGCCAGAGAGAGAATCGGCAGATTGTTCACCACCACCAAAAAAGGCGGCACTGCAAACAGAAGGGATTTCCAAAAGGGAGCCTGCAGGGGATTCATGACCCGAAAGCCCTCGTGAAGAAGCAGGGCAAGGAACACCACCGCCCCCAGAATGCGGGTCAGGGTCATGCTGATGAGCGGGGATAGAACGGGATCCTCGGACAGCTCCGGCCGTTGGATCTCCAGCCACAGAAGGACGGGCAAAGCTGCGCAGATCAGGATCAGACAGGCCCGTCGGGATACGTAGCGGCGGCGAGTTTTCTTGCAGGCGGCGGATGTGTCCGTCGTCGTGCGCGGCTGATCATTCATGGGCTTCCTCCTCGGACGCGGGAACCGGTGCAATCGCCGCGCTCCGACGGTCCAGATACAGCTCGACGGCCAGCAGAACCAGGCCGCCCGCCAGCAAGAGAACCGAGATCAGTTGAGAGGGTGTGAGGAAATCCACCACCGTTGCCCCTCGGTAATCTCCCCGCAGGATCTCTGCGACAAAGCGCCAACAGGCGTAGGTGATCATGTAGATCGGCATTTCGTAACGCTTCCCTTTGCGGTAAAGAATCAGCAGGACCGCCGACAGAGCGAAGAGGAACAGCGCCTCAAAGAGCTGAACGGGAATGACCTTGTGATCCATCCCCACCATCTGAACGGCGTACCATGCATCGCTCCGAGCGCCGTAGCAGCAACCCGCCATCAAGCATCCCAGCCGTCCGAAGCCGTGAGCCACGGTGATGGCCGCGGGCGCCAGATCGGACACGTCGCGGAACTGACGGACGTGATACCCATCGGCATACAAAAATCGGCCTGCCACAAAATAGATGACGATGAACATGGCCGTTCCGCCGATCAGGCCGCCGTAAAAGGTCGAGCCTGTACTGTTCACGATCTCAAAGTGTCCGCTCGCCATGTAGTTGTAGAAGGCCTGGAACAGAACGGCAAAGCCGTAGCCCAGCACCACGGCGGCGATGGTATTGAACAGGATCAGATTTTGCAGCTTCGCCTTCATTTTTCGCCAATCAGCCTGCAGGCGAATGAAGGCCATACAGACGATCACGCCTACGGAAATCAGAATGGTATACAGGTCCATCCCGAAAACGATATCATATGGATACATGAAATTCCTCCTTTGAAATTTGGACGCCCGAGCGCCCCGTTAATGGTATTTCTTCATGCTCTGCACACCGCTTCGCATGATACAAAACCGCAAGGCGGGCGAGCATAGGATCCTTCTCTTTTGCACCTTCCCGCAAAGCTTTCTGCGCAGAGGACGGCTTTTTCTTTTGTAAATCTGCAGAACCCGATCCGTCGCATACCCCTCGGCAAAGGCCTCCGCCAGCAAGCGGGCGCTGTACAGGGCATTGCTGATACCCTCAAAGGAGCTGGCGCTGATAAAGCCGGCCGCCTCGCCCACCAGTAAAACCCGTCCCTCGCCGTTGCAGAAATCCCGTTTTCGGCGGGGGCTGGTGACCAGACAGGCCTCGGTCTTAAGGGGCTCTCCGAAGCGGATGCCCAAAAACTCCTCCAGGCGTGCCTTCTGCTTTTCGAAATTCTCGCGGCATTTTTCGGGTTCAAAGGCGCCGCCGTACAGGATATGATCCTCCTTGCGGATGGTCCAGGAGCAGCTGTCGCTGGTATCGGGATCAAATATACAGGAATAGGGCGGGAAGGGCAGATCGCCGCAGGAAAAGGTCTGCTGGATCGCCACATACTTTTTGATGCGACGCTTAAAAAAGGTTTTCCGCACCATGGAGGCTGCGCCGTCAGCCCCGATCAGATAGCGTGTCGTGACGCATTGGGTCTCCCCATTGCGTGAAAGCCGAAGAAGAATGTTTTCCCCCTCCTGACTCGCGGATACACAGCGACCCTCGTACACCTCCGCCGCGGGCGGAATCAAGGAGATCAACCAAAAGTCAAAGGCAAGGCGATCCATATTCAAATAGTGTCGCTGGTAATGCCGAACGAGGCCACTACGCAGGTCGATGGTTTCCACGTCAAAGATCTGCGGATCGGCCAAAAGCGCCTTGGGCAGGGTCATATTCATGCGTGCAAAGATTTGCTGGGCATCCGGAGCCAGCAAGCCGCCGCACACCTTGGGGTTTTTCGCGGTCTGGCCGTCCACCAGCAACAGGCGCACCTCAGGGAGGAGCGCGGCCATCTCCTTTGCCAACACAGCTCCTGCCGGGCCTCCGCCCACGATCACTACGTCATATATATCGTTCATACCGTGATCCTTCCTTCCGCACGTATTCTTTTTCGTTTGAAAGACCCTTTCAGAGGTCCGGGCGTTTCTCTTCATTATACCTTATGAATATGAACATGGAGTAAACAATCCGAAAAAAATCCGAGGAAACCGCAAGGCTTCCTCGGATTTTCGGTGGATCAAAGATCGTCAAAGTCTCCCTCGTCGCCACCCTCGCTACCGCCGTTTCCGGGCAATCCGTTGGCGCGGTATTCCAGGTATTCCTGCTTGGTGATCAGCACCTTGCGTCCCTGCTTGGTGCCGGGATCGGGACCGACGAAGCCAAGCTCCTCCATACGGTCGATGATCTTGGCAGCTCGTCCGTAGCCCAGATTCAAAGCGCGCTGGAGAGCCGAGGTACCGATCTTATCCTTTCCTGCGGCCACCTCCAGAGCCTCCCAGAACTTGGGATCCTCGTTGTCCTTACGGCCGCCGCCTCCGCCGCCGCCCAGGCCGCTGAAGTCGTCGATATCCATCTGCTCTGCACCGCCCTTCTTCTTACCGGCGGCACATTTCGCGGCCTCGATCTCGATCTGACGGGTGAAGGATTCATCAAACTCACCCCGTTCGTTGTTCTCCTTGAGGAAGGTCACCACTCGCTCTACCTCGCCGTCGCTGACGAAGGTTCCCTGCACACGCAGGGGCTTGGTGGTGCCCACGGGAGAGTAAAGCATATCTCCTCGGCCGATGAGCTTCTCGGCACCCACGGTATCGATGATGATACGGGAGTCAACCGACTGAGTAACCGTAAAGGCAATACGGGAAGGAACGTTGGCCTTGATCAAACCGGTAATAACGTCGGTGGAGGGCCTCTGAGTACCCAGGATCAGGTGCATACCTGCGGCTCTTGCCTTCTGTGCCAGACGGCAGATAGCGGTCTCCACCTCGTTGGAGGCGGTCATCATGAGGTCGGCCAACTCATCGATGATGATGACCATCTGGGGCATATAGGGACGAGCAGGATCGTCGGCCGTCACCTCGTTATAGCCCGCGATGTTACGAACACCCACCTCCTCGATCAGCTCGAAGCGACGCTCCATCTCGTTGACCGCCGAGTTCAGCGCGCCTGCGGCCTTCTTGGGATCACTGATAATGGGGCAGTACAGATGAGGCAGATCGCGGTAGACTGCAAACTCTACCTTTTTGGGGTCGATCAGAATGAGCTTGACCTCGTCGGGCTTAGCCTTGTAGAGGATACTCATAATGATGGAGTTGATACAGACCGACTTACCCGAGCCGGTGGTACCCGCCACCAGCAGGTGGGGCATTTTGTTGATATCCAGAATTACGGGACGGCCTGAAACGTCCGCGCCCAGACAAGCGGCAATGCGGCTCTTGTGGTTACGGAACTCGGGAGTTTCCAGAATGTTTCGGAAATAAACGGTGGAGGGCTCGGCGTTCGGCACCTCGATACCCACGGCGGCCTTACCGGGGATAGGAGCCTCGATACGCACGCCCGCCTTTGCCATACCCATGGCAATATCGTCCACCAGGTTGGCAATGGAGCGAACGCGGACACCCGAATCGGGCTTGACCTCAAAGCGGGTGATGGTCGGTCCGCAGGAGCAGGAGATCTCTCTGACACCGATGCGGAAGCTCTCCAGCACCTCGCGGAGGATCTGCGTGTTCTCAGCGATCTCCTCCTCGTTTGCCTCGTATCGGTTACTTCCCTTAGTCAGCAAATCGATGGGAGGGAATACGTACTCACGGGGAGGCATATCCTCATCTCCCTCGCCGTCCTCGGATGCATCGCGGGCAGAAGAGATCACGACCTCCTCCTCGGAAAGCCCTGCCTCCGCTACGGCGGCCGTCTCGCTCTTCAGAATGCGAACCGTGGCATAGGGATCGTTCTTACCGGTCTGAGTCCGGAGAGGCGTCTCACCGTTATCGGTAATTACCTCGTATTTCACTTTGGGAGCGGGCGTATCCTCGAAATCGTCATCGTAGCCCACCTCCATGGTTTCGGCACTCATATCCTCATCGTCTGCAAAATCCTCAGGCTCCACGGCCTCCGTCCGCAGGGTCTCAGCCTGGGTGCGGGAAGCCGTATAGACGGGTGCCGATCTCTTTTCTCTGGTCTCGCTGCGGGCCTCCGTACGGGGTCTCTCCGGAGCAGGCTCGGGAATTACCTCCGCGGGCGTATCATAGAAGGGCAGTCCCTCCGGCTCATAATTGTTTCCGTCCTCGTCAAAGGGAGCGGGATCTCGCTTGTCGTTGCGGCGAAGGACGCTCTTGCTACCGCGGGATCTCTCGGTTCCCAGCACCTCGCCGGTACGGGAATTGACCACCAGATTGTCTTCGGCAGCTCCCATACCATCATCGTAAGTCCCCGAGGACTCCTCGGTGGCATCGGCGTAGGTATCACGGGCAGAGGATTTCTTCTTGTTCCGTCCCTGCCGGCTGTCCTCACCTTCGACTCTTCGGTTATCGGAGCGGCGATCGGTCTTACGGTCGGAGCTACGGGCGGATTCGTCGCCGTAGGACTCGTTCTCCTTGTATTCGTCGTCCTCTCCGTCGGGAATCTCGTCCTCGGCCTCCTCGGTGTATTCTTCATTCGCCTTCGCCTCGGCACGCTCCGCGCGGCGGACAGCCCGCTCCTCAGCGGAATCCTGTATGCTCTTCTTCATGGCCTTACCGATCTTGATGGCAACAGCCACAGGGCTCACGCCTACCAGGTACATAAGCAGAGGAGGAAGCACCAGCACCGCCACCAGAATGGTTCCGGGCAGCCGCAGACCCATGTACAGCAGATATCCCGGATATCCGCCCAGGATACCGCCGCTGGCAAAGGTGGCACCGGTTTTAAACAGGGTGACAAAGCTCAAGGTCTGAGCCAGCTCGCCCGTGGTATCCAGCGCACAGTCGAACACGTGGATCACGGCCGCCAAAAGGATCAGCGTAAACACCGACAGGAAGGTCTTGACGGGAATGCGCCCCTCGGTGTAGCGCCGTCTCCAGAAGACCATCATATTGATCAGCAGGAAGGGAATGAGGTAAGCCGCCCAGCCAAAGCAACCGAACAGCAGGTAGCAGGTGTAGTAGCCCACCCATCCCATCAAATGGTCATCAGGGGTTGCGGCCTGGCCGATGGCATCCAAAATGAGACACGCCCCCAAGAAAATGGTAAGAATGGCCAGGATCACCGGCACAAACAGCAATCCAAAGTCACTTTTCTTCTTGATTTTGGCCTCCATCTGGGTAGGATCCTTCCCTTTTCCGTGGGCATCCTTCTTTTTGGACGGAGCCTTGGATGCTACCGTGGCAGTCTTAACGGAAGCGGATGACGGCTTTTTCGCCGACACCGCAGGCTTTTTCTGATTACGTCTATCTGTTTCGGACATGGTTTCCTCCTTTGGGCGCATAAATGTATCGTAAGAGCGAGGACTCCGGCAACGGCACACCTCGCGGAACAGTATTCCTTTATTATAACACAAAAGCTCCGCAATTGCAAGGGCTTTGGGGAAGTTTTTTGTGATAAATGCCATATAAAAAACGATCGGATACGTTCAAGGCGAAGGGGGCCGCAAAGAACCTCGCGCGTCCCACCCGGCGTGAAGGGATTTTGTGTAACGAAGCGAAATAATTCCGTCAATGATCCTTGCGACGATTTTTTGAGGCCTCCTGCAACAAGCAGAATCGCCCCAAAGCCGACCGTATTTGTTTTGGGAACCTCTAAAAATTCATCGCATGGAGAATCGACGGAATCTTTTCCGTCATACTTCACAAAAATCCTTCGCGTAGACTCCACTACGCGCGCGGACTTTTGTTGCGTCTGACAAAAAATCTTCTCGCCGCTCTCCGCACGCTGAATATTTAGAGGTCCCCTTTTCTCCAAAAACGTCTTCCCCGTGCTACACAAAGCGCCCCGAAAAGCCTTGACAGAAGCGGCTATTCGTGGTATAATGAGTAATAAATTTACAGACATACGGAGGTTTTTCCATGATCTATCTGTTTCTGGCGCCCGGCTTTGAGGAGGTGGAGGCGTTGGCTCCCCTGGATCTGCTCCGCCGCGCAGGGCTGAAGGTCACGACGGTGGCCATCACAGAGCCCGCCACCGAGCGAGCCGTTACCGGATCCCACAGCATCACGGTTCTGGCTGATATGTCGGGAGACGAATTCTGCCGATTTGCGGACCGTCATCTGCGGGGAGAAGAGCCCCAACCCATTGAGGCCGTGATCCTGCCCGGCGGCATGCCCGGCACCACCCACCTGGACGAATCTCCCATCGTGGATGCGGCTTTGCGCGCAGCCCACGGACAGAATGCCTACCTCTGCGCCATCTGTGCCGCCCCCATGGTACTGGGCAAGCGCGGATATCTGAAGGGAAAGCGCGCCACCTGCTACCCCGGCTTTGAGGCTTACCTGGAGGGTGCCGAGATCGGTGGCTACGTCATCCGTGACGGAAAGGTCATCACCGCCGCCGGCATGGGCGTAGCCCAGGAATTCGGCTTGGAGATAGTCAGCGCCCTTCTTTCCCCCGCCAGAGCCGGTGAGATCCGTGAAGCCATCCAATCCTTCTGAGGGAACGTCATGACGGATAAAACCCTCCTGCGCCGCCGCCTTTTGGAGCAGCGAAACGCCATTCCCCCCGCAGAAAAGGCTTCCGCCGAGGCCATCATTCTGGACAAACTCTTTGCACTGGATGCCTGGAAGCAGGCACCCTTGATCTGCGGATACGTTTCCGAGGGCAGCGAATTTTCCACGGAAGCCCTGTGGGCGCGGGCATCGGTCGAGGGCAAGGAATACGCCCTTCCCGTGACCGTCACCGGCGCGAGGGAGGGACGGATGATCTTTCGCCGTCTGCCGGGCTTTACCCCGGAGGCGCTGATTCCCGGTCGGTTCGGGATTCCCGAGCCCTCCGAAGATTGCCCCGCCCTGTCTCTCCGTGATTACTCTCATGCCCTCGTGATCGTTCCGGGCCTTTCCTTCGACCCAAAGGGTTACCGTATCGGGTACGGCGGCGGGTACTACGATCGCTTTCTTTCGGCCTTGGCCGAGGCGCACGTGCCCTATACGTCGGTGGGGCCGGTCTTTGGCGCGTGCCTTTCCAACGAGCTTCCCCACGAAGCCCATGATATTCCCGTAGACTACGTACTGGACGAAAGGAGGATCATCCAAGTCCATGGACACTGAATCGAATCATTCCCCCATTGAAGCATCCGAAGAGACTCCGACCTCCTCAAAGGGCTTCTTTTCCCGTCTTTCCCCCAAAAAGCAGGCTTTTCTCAAGGGTCACGCCGCAGTATCCAATTCCGCCACCATCCTGGCGCTGGTCATATACGCCCTACTGCTGCTATCCCGTCTGATCGATTCCGCCTTTCTCTCCCGCGAAAGCGAATACCTGTCGGTCATCCTGCTCCAGCTTCTGATCTTCCCCATTCCCGCCTACCTGTACATTCGTCTGAAGCCCAAGGAATTTACCCATGCCCTCCGCCTGAAGGGCCTACGGCTGTCTCACCTGTTCCTGCTCCTGTCGGGCTCGGCCATCCTGATCTGCGGATGCACCCTGCTGGGTATGCTCTGCGGCATGATGACGGCCCAGCCGTCCTTCACCCTGTACGATACCTTCGCCTCGGTCAATGACGGCTCCGTGGGTGCCACCATCCGCCTGGCCCTGGCCTACGGCCTGCTTCCCGCCTTTTGCGAGGAGCTGGTCTTCCGCGGGATCTTCTGCGCCGAGCATGAACGGTACGGTATCCTCTACGCCTCCGTAATCAGCGCCCTTTTCTTTGGATTTCTGCACTTTGATCTGACGGCGCTCCCCGTTTACCTGTTCGCGGGCATGCTCCTGTCCCTGATCATGTACGTGACTCGCTCTCTGGCGGCCGCCATGATCGTACATCTTTGCTACAACCTGTTCGGCATTTTCGTCCAGGCCGGTCTTTCGGGCTACTGCAGAGGCACAGGCAGTGTGGGTCTGCTGGTGGTTCTGCTCCTGGCTCTGTTGATCCTCTCCGCCGCCTTTTTCTGCGGTGAGGTTGCCCGCATCCTGCGCCGACGCGCCCGCGCCGACCTCTTGAATGACCCCGAAAGCCGGACCACTCCCGGCCTCAACCGCCTCCCCGCCAGGAAATGGCCCCGGGCGCTCCTTTCGGCCTTCGCGTCCCCCGCCGGGATCGCAGCAGTCCTTCTCTGGCTCCTTGGTGTCGTGATCAATCTGATCCAATAATTTTTTACTATCATAAACCAAACAAAGAAAGAGGTATTCCATGAGAACACTTTCCATCACCCGTATCAAGTCCTTTGTCGGCTGTGCTGCTCCGCTGCAAATCTACATCGAAGATTACGAAGCACCCGAAATGACCATTCTGGACACCCCCTGCCGCAAGCTGGGTAAGATCAAAAACGGCCAAACCGTCTCCTTTGAGGTCACCGAGCAGGCCGCCAAGGTATTCGTCATAGCAGACAAGCTCAGTAAGAACTACTGCAACGAATACTACCCTCTCCCTGCCGGCATGGATCCCGTGACCCTCACGGGCAAGTGCAAATACAATCCCGCCAGCGGCAACGCCTTCCGCTTTGACGGTGTTACCGACGAGGCCGTGCTGGCCAATCGCCGCAAGGGTAAAAACAAGGGCCTGCTCGTGCTGCTTGCCGCCGTAGCCGTGGGTCTTGTCATCGGCTTCGTGGGCGGATTGGTCCGAAGCGGCATCTTTTCCTCCGAGGCCCCCGAAACCTTTGAGGGCACCGGTTACTCCATCACACTGACCGAGGATTTCGACGCCGTCAGCTACGAGGGCTACGTGGCCGCCTTTGAGGGCGAATACGCCGTGGCCATGATCTCCACCGAAACCTTCGCCTCCTATGCGCCCTTGAGCGGCATGACCGTCCCCGCCTACGGTGAGGCTCTGCGCGACACCTACGAGATGGATCCCGACATCCTCACCGTTACCCCTGTTCGCACCGAGAACGGTCTGTGCTACTTCTACTACACCGCCATGGTAGACGGCGACGAGTTCACCTACTGCACCTTCGTTTCCAAGGGCGTGGACGCCTTCTGGACCTTGGAGATCGCCACCTACACCGAGAACATGGAGGACATGGAGTCGGATATTCTGGAGTGGGCCAAGAGCTTCCGCGTGAACTGATTGCCGCAGCCTCCCGTTTCTCCCGCAAAAAAAATCCCTTCTCGCATCACCGCGAGAAGGGATTTCTGTTTTACCGCTTACAGCATTTTGACCGTGTCCGAGAGGGGCAGACGCTCAAAATGGCGGGGACCGGGCTGACAATCCTCGGAGGGATACCCCAACGCCAGCAAGACGTAGGGAGTCAGGTTTTCGGGCAGGTCGAAGGCCTTGGCCATGGCAGGCACGTCAAAGGCACAGATCCAGCAGGTACCCACACCCAGGGAGTGCGCCTCCAGCATCATCTGAGTGGTCACGATAGCGCAGTCCATTTCGGCCATGCAGTGATCCACCTTGGGACGGTTGCAGGCCACCTCGGTGTCCCCGCAGACCATCAGCACCAGGTTCGAGCCGTAGCACTTCTTGACCGTCCGCATGGTGGTCAGAGCCTCCTCGGAGCGGATGACAAAAATGCGCTGAGGCTGGAAATTCATGGCCGTGGGTGCCAGACGACCCGCCTCCAGAATCTGATTCAGAACCTCATCGGAAATAGGGGTGTCGGCAAAGGAGCGCACCGAGTAGCGGTCAGCACAAAGCTTAAGAAAATCCATAGAATCATTCCTTTCGTGTATGGGCTCGCAGGAGCCTTATTCCATATGCCCGGTCGGCTTGTATGGGATTATTATAACACGAAACAGCCGGCTTGTCAAGCCTCCTTTTCGTCTCGGGGCTTGGGGAGAAGGACGGGGGTTCCGGTTTCGGGTTCTTCGATTCCGGGCCGCTCGTCACGGAAGATGGGCTCCACGGAAAGCTTTGCCTGCTCCTTATCAACAGGGATCACTACGCACCAATGCACAATGTCCATGGTCACGGCAGGAGGAATCTCCGTCACGAAATCCAGCAGCAGCTTCCCTTCCTCCTCTCGCGTTCCGTCCAGGCGGTAACGGACAGAGCCGCTTCTTCCCTCGGTGACCACCACCAGCAAGGAGTGGGTGGAGAAGAATTCCTCGCTCAAGCGACTCAGGCTCTCGCCGAGAACCGTATCGGAAATTTCACCGATGCGGTTCTGCTCACCGAACAGCTCTTTCCAGACAGACGGCTCCGAAATCTTCAGTACGGTGGGCAGCATACCCTCCCACACGCCCACGTTCAGATGCTCGGCGCGGAAAAAGATTGCGTTGGAGGTGGCGTAGGATTGACTTAAATTCAAAATGGGATCCATAGGAAATTTCATATCTTCGGGTAGTACGGGAACGGTGTCCGTCGTCCCCGGGGCGTCGGAGCCGTCCTCCTTTTCGGTATCAGCCGCTTGGGTATCGGCCTCGGTGGACACGGGCGCAGACATAAGAGGGAGATCCGTCACGTCACAGGAGGCAAACACAAGACAGACGGTCAGCAGGGATATCATCAGTAAAACGTATTTTTTCATAGCAATTCTCCTTTCATTTCAAGGTAGCTCGGGACGTGCGGCATCATTTACCATGTAAAGGCAATATCCGCCGTCACTTGCAACTGCGATATAGAGCGCATTGGAATACCCCGTCACCGCGTAGAAGGCGACACCGCCCTCCAGCATCGAGGCCTCCGCGAACCCATCCTGTACGCGGCCGGGAATATGCATTCCGTTCAACGTTTCCGAGGCTCCCACCTGGCCCAGCTTCTTGCCCACTCGGGTAACCGAAACCTGTTGATTGGTGCGGGTATAGGTTACCCCATCCCAAATTAACGTATCCAGGGGAAACAATTGGAGGGAATCCTCGGTGCTCTCCTCCCGGAGGGTATCCTCGTGGGACTCCGAGGGATTCTCGGTAAGCCATTCCGTGCCCTCTGTCGGAGGCGTGTGCGTTCCCGCAAATCTTGCGACCAGAATTCCGCCGGCACCCAAGGTCAAGACGGTCAAAAGAACGGTCACGGTCACCACTGCGGCAGGGCGACGTACCCGCCCGAGTGGAAGTGCCGGGGCGTTCTTCCTCTCTGTCCGTCTGACGGCGCCCACACGGGCAATCTCCTCTATATCCAGGCGGCCGCGAATGCGATCGTAATCAAAGGACATATCCATCTCCGCTTCGGCAGAGTGACGGATGGCTTCCTCGGGGGTCATTCTTTTGTTTTTTTTGCTTTTGCGGTTCATAGCCAACAGTCTCCTCTCTCTTTGCGGAATTTTCGAATCGCGCGGTGGTACAGGGTTTTTACAGTGTTCTCTTTTTTGCCCATACGGGCCGCAATTTCGGGGAAGCTCTCCCCGCAAACGGCATGGGCCAGAATAATAGCGGCAGACTCACGCCCCAGCGTAGCGCACAGATCCTCCACTAAGGCTTGGTATCGGGCATGGGCGGTCACATCCCCCTCGGGATCCGGGATCAACGCCAAGGGATCGTCGGACATTTCCCCGTCGGAGTGCTCGGAAAGCTCTGTCAGCCCCCGCTCTCTCCGATTTTTGGCCCGGCAAAAATCCATGGCGGCATGGCGCGCGGACTGCATCAGGTAAGCGCGGAGGGAGTCCACCGAGTCCAGATAGACGACCCGTTTGAAGAAGCTTAGAAGCACGTCATCCGTCAGACTCTGCACGTCCGCATCGTCAGTCACGTAGCGCGCGCAGACAAAGGCCACAGATCGCGCGTAGGCGTGATATATGGCTTCAAAGGCTCGGTTTACCCCGTCGGTATCCCCCGCATTCAAAGCGCGGGTCAGGTCGCGTAAAAGCTGTGCATCGTCAGACCGCCGCAGAGACATTCTCCCCGCCCCCTTTGCTCAGAAAGTACTTTCACATATAGAGACGCCCGAAACGCGATAATCGTTTCAGCTTTTCAAGATTTTTGCAAAAATTTCGCTTTGCGGTGGTATTGTACCCAATCTTTTGCGAAATGTCAAGGGATTTGCAAAAAAAATTTCAAAATCCCTCTTGATAAATCCGGAAAAATGTGGTATATTATAAAGTGAAGAATTTTGGACATCCGTTTTCGCCCTGCGGAGGCGGTTGAGCCGCAAAGAAAGGTGGAATACATCCATGACTTACAACAAGAAGACCATCGAAGACGTTGCTGTTGCCGGCAAGAAGGTTCTCGTCCGCTGTGACTTCAACGTACCCCTCAAGGACGGCGTCATCACCAGTGACAAGCGTATCGTTGAGGCCCTGCCCACCATCAAGTACCTGAGAGATCAGGGCGCTATGGTGATCCTGTGCTCCCACATGGGCAAGCCCCACAACGTGTTCGACGCCAAGCTGAAGCTGGACAAGAAGGAGATCGCCAAGATCGAGAAGCTGCCCGCAGAGGAGCAGGAGGCCGCTACCGCCGCCGCTCTGGAGAAGGCAAAGGGTGACGTTAAGAAGTTCTCCCTGCAGATCGTTGCTGACAAGCTCAACGAAATGCTGGGCGGCGGCGTCGTATTTGCAAACGACACCGTTGGCGAGGATGCCCAGGCTAAGGTTGCCGCTATGAAGCCCGGTGACATCGTTCTGCTCCAGAACACCCGCTTCACCGCAGGCGAGTCCAAGAACGATCCCGAGTTCTCCAAGAAGCTGGCTTCCTTTGCCGAGTTGTTCGTTAACGATGCCTTCGGTACCGCTCACCGCGCTCATGCTTCCACCGCCGGTGTGGTTCAGCACGCAGGTCTGCCCGCAGTTTGCGGCTACCTGATCCAGAAGGAGATCTCCGTCATGGGTAAGGCTCTGTCCAACCCCGAGCGTCCCTTCGTGGCTATCCTGGGCGGCGCTAAGGTTTCCGACAAGCTGAACGTGATCAACAACCTGCTGGGCAAGGTCGATACCCTCATCATCGGTGGCGGTATGGCTTACACCTTCCAGGCTGCACGCGGCTACGAGGTTGGTAAGTCCCTGCTGGATGAGTCCAAGATCGACTACTGCAAGGAAATGATGGCTAAGGCTGAGGCCAACGGCGTGAAGCTCCTGCTCCCCGTTGACGTGGCTGTTGCCGCTGAGTTCCCCAACCCCATCGATGCTCCCATCGACGTGGAGATCGTCCCCGCCTCCGCTATCCCCGCCGATAAGGAGGGTATGGACATCGGTACCGAGACCCGCGCTCTGTACGCCGAGGCCGTTAAGACTGCTAAGACCGTCGTTTGGAACGGCCCCATGGGCGTATTTGAGAACCCCACCCTCGCCAAGGGTACCATCTCCGTGGCCGAGGCTCTGGCTGACTCCGACTGCATCTCCATCGTCGGTGGTGGTGACTCCGCCGCCGCTTGCGAGCAGCTGGGCTACGCTGACCGCATCACCCACATCTCCACCGGTGGCGGCGCTTCCCTGGAGTTCCTCGAGGGTCTTGAGCTCCCCGGCATCGCTTGCCTGATGGACAAGGAGTAAGAACGGTTCTTGGGGCTTTGCCCCAAACCCCACCGGAAACCCTTTTGAAAAAGGGTTTCCGGACTTCCTAAAACTTTCCGAAACAGAAATACACACAAAAGGATATACTATCATGAGAAGATACGTAATTGCAGGTAACTGGAAGATGAACAAGACTCCCAACGGCGCCAAGGCGCTGATTGAGGAGATGAAGCCCCTCGTGGCCGGCAAGGACAACTGTGATATCGTCCTCTGCGTGCCCGCTATCGACATTCCTGCCGCCATTGAGGCTACCGCAGGCTCCAATATCAAGATCGGTGCCGAGAACGTCCACTTCAAGGCCTCCGGTGCTTACACCGGCGAGATCTCTGCCGAGATGCTGGTTGAGGCAGGCGTAGAGTACGTGGTCATCGGTCACTCCGAGAGAAGACAGTACTTCGCCGAGACCGACCAGACCGTCAATCTCCGCACCCTGGCCGCTCTGAACGCCGGTCTGAAGGCCATCGTTTGCGTGGGCGAGACCCTGGAGCAGAGAGAGCTGGGCTACACCGAGACTCTGCTCAAGTTCCAGACCAAGATGGCTCTGACCAACGTCACCGCCGAGCAGATGAAGAACGTCATCATCGCCTACGAGCCCGTTTGGGCCATCGGTACCGGTGTGACCGCTACCGCCGATCAGGCTGACGAGGGCAACGGCTACGTCCGTGCCGCTGTGGCCGAGATGTTCGGTGCTGAGATCGCCGAGGCTACTGTTGTTCAGTACGGCGGCTCCATGAACGAGAAGAACGCAGCCGAGCTTCTGTCCAAGCCCAACGTGGACGGCGGCCTCATCGGCGGCGCTTCCCTGGTTGCCGCTAAGTTCACCGCAATCGTGGACGCTGCTCAGTAATTGAGTGACTCTATCAAGTTTTCCAAGAATGTACCCTCCGAGGAGGGTGCATTCTTTTTTCCTTCAAGCTTTTTCTTTCCCCCTTTAAATGGAACATATTGACATTTTCCGGGTTGTGTGATATAATGGGATGTATTAAAGGGAACCTCTAAAAAGATAGATTTCTCCTCAAAAATATGATATACCGTGGAGGTACGCCTATGAATCAATGGTTGACAAAACATATCCTGCCCGTCTTCATCTCTGGCTCTGTCTTGATCTCCGGTATTTCTGCGGCCGTTTCCATAGCGATAACCCAAACCGTTATCCAAGCCGCCCCCGGTGAGCGAGGCGATCAGGGTCTGCCCGGAGAGAAGGGTAAAAACGGCGCAAGCGGCACCAACGGCAAGGACGGTATCAACGGTAAAACCGCCTACGAGATTGCCGTGGAATACGGCTTCACCGGCAGCGAGTCCGACTGGCTCGCATCCCTTAAGGGCGAAGAATCCGAGGCGGTCGCCAAGGGCTACTTGATCGTGACCGATTACCTGCAGGCCAACACCGGCCTCGACGTCTCCGACGAGCTTCAGCGTATCATCAGCGAGAATCCCAACCGAACCATCTACTTCCCTGATGGCGTGTATACCATCGCCAAGCCCGTCGCCACCCCCGGCAATCCCGTGAACGCCGTTTCCTTTGAGTTATCCGACTTCGCCGTGATCAAGGCCGCAGATACCTGGGACAGCGACGAAGCTATGATCCGCCTGGGCGCAGCCGAACCATTTAACAACATCACCATCAACGGGAGCAACTACTCTTTCTTCGGCGGCATTGTGGACGGAAGCGGCATTGCCAAGGGTATCGCCATCGAAAGCGGGCGGGAAACCGCCATTCGGAACGTGTCCATCCGGAACACCGAGATCGGCATCCACATCAAGAAAGGGGCCAATGGCAATTCATCGGATGCAGACATTCATATGGTCAATATTTCAGGCAACAACGGTAAACGCTCCATCGGCGTATACGTGGAGGGCTTTGATAACACCTTCTCTAATATGCGTATTTCCGGCGTTAAGACCGGCGTAAAGCTTGAATCCAGCTCCAATTACATATCCGACGTTCATACCCTGTTTTTCGCCGGCGAAGGAGCCATCTACGAAGGCAGTGTAGGCTTCATAGATACCGGCAGCGATAACCGCTTTTTCCATTGCAGCACCACCCAATATGAAACCGGCTTCCAGCTCGGCGGCGGCAGATCCAACTACGATGCCTGCTACAGCGCCTGGTATAACCACAACGTCAACAGGCAGACCGCCTTCAAAGCCACGGGATCCTTGAATTCCGTTATCACCAATTGCTCCGCCGACTTCCGGGAAGGCTCGGCCAGATGCCGCTTCTTCGTGGGAAGCGAGGGCGGCACCGGCTTGATTATCTTCCCCCACTTTGACACAGAGCGCAATACAAGCGAGGACTATAAGAGCTATCTCCACGGCGAGGTGCTTCCATAGCCGTCCGTATTCCTTCAAAGCAACAAACCACTTGAGGAGCATCTCGGAAAATTCATCGTGCAAAAACGGTTTGCTGATTTTTGCACAACGAATATGCAGAGATGCCTAAAACGAATTCCGTTATGACATACTAGAGAGGTACAACGATGAATCAATGGTTAACAAAGCATATTCTGCCGGTCCTTATTGCCGGCTTCACCTTGGTCGCAGGTATTTCGGTGGTCGTTTCCGTAGCCGTATCCAAAACCATCATTGAAGCCGTTCCCGGTGAAAAGGGTGAGCAGGGCTTGCCCGGCGAAAACGGAGCAAATGGTGTCGACGGTGAAAACGGAAAGGACGGCGCCAACGGTAAGTCCGCATACGAGATCGCCGTGGAATACGGCTTCACCGGCAGCGAGTCCGAATGGCTCGTATCCCTTAAGGGCGGCGTATCCGAGGCGGCCGATAAGGGCTACGTGATCGTAACCGATTATCTGCAGGCCAACACCGGTCTCGACGTCTCCGACGAGCTCCAGCGCATCATCAACGAAAATCCCCAAAAGACCATCTTCTTCCCCGACGGCGTGTATGTCCTCGCCAAGCCTATCGTCACCTCTGCCAACCCGGAAAACGCCGTTTCCTTTGAGCTGGCCAATTTCGCCGTGATCCAAGCCGCGGACACCTGGAGCAGCGAGGAGGCTATGATCCGCCTGGGAGCAGCAGAGCCCTTCAACGATATCACGGCCACCGGAGGTGGCTACTCCTTCTTCGGCGGCATCGTGGACGGAAGCAACATTGCCAACGGTATCGCCATTGAGGGAGGACGCGAAACCTCCATCCGCAACGTGTCCATCAAGCATACGGTTGTGGGCATCCATATCAAAAAGGATACCGAAGGAAATCCGTCCAACGCCGATATTGAAACGGTGAACATCGTCGGAAACAGCAAGAATGATTCTGTCGGCGTACTCATCGAGGGAGACGGCAATACCCTGACCCATATGCGCATCGCCTACGCTAAGATCGGCGTGCATATCAAATCCTCCAACAACCACCTGTCGGATCTCCACAATCTTGGAACCGGAAGCATTTATACCGGCAGCATCGCATTCAGAGACGACGGCAAGTCAAATCGGTATTTTCGATGCTACAGCGATCAGTATGAGACCGGCTTTCTCGTAGGAGATGGATCGGTGTATGACACCTGCTTCTGCTACTGGTACAGCGATAACGTAAGCAAGCAGACCGGTTTCTATGCACCCGGCCAGTTCAACGCCACCATCATCCATTCCATCGTGAACTTCCGCTCGGAAACCGTTGCAAACCATTTCCTCGTGGTCACCACCGCCGGCGGACACGGTACGCTCTTCTATCCTCGGTTCAACGAGGAGCTGAATTCCGACAATTCCTACAAGGATTACCTGGAAACCCCCGTGCTCAAGCCGTAATCACCGATCTGCCAATTATTTACCGCAATTTTTAAGTTCTTGAAAAGAATGGGGGCTTGGAGGAAGGGAAACCTTCTTCCAAGAAGTTGTTCCTTCCCCCAAAACACCCCAAAGGAGAATTACCATGGCCAAATACCGTCAAAGCCGCATCAACGAAGAAATGTTCAAGGAGGCGGCCCAGATCATCCGCACCGTCAAGGATCCCCGCGTCAGCGAGGCCTTCGTCAGCGTCACCGGCGTGGAGGTCACCCCCGACCTGAAGTACGCCAAGATCTTTTATTCCCACATGCAGGGCGACAAAAAGACCGTCAAGAAGGGTCTGGATTCCTCCGCGCCCTATATCCGCGGCCAGCTGGCCAAGAGCCTCAATCTTCGCATCACCCCCGAGCTGACCTTTGTGGAGGATACCTCCATCGCTTACGGTGCCAAGATCGAGAAGATCATCAGCGGATTCACCTATACCAATGCTCCCGAGGAGGAAACAGCCGAAAAGGATGCCTTCGATGAGCTTTTGAATGATGACGACGATTGAACCGTAGGCTCCCCTTCCATTTCCGCGTTTTGGGCTGATCGATCACGGCCTCTGCCGCCCAATAGCGATCCGACTCCGCATGATCGACTGCCATTGTACAAGAAAGGACAACGATTCCATGGATTATCCAAGGCTCTCCCTCCCCGAAGCCGCCGCTCGCATACGGGAAGGAGTCAAAACCCTGATTCTGTTTCACCGCCATCCCGACGGAGACGCGATCGGCTCGGGCTTTGCCCTCAAAATACTGCTGGAGCAAATGGGCGGTCACGCCCTCTGCGCCTGTGACGACGAGATTCCCGACCGACTTCGCTTCTTGGTAGGGGATATGCAAGCAAGTGTCAAGATTGAGAACCTCCCCGAGGACTTCTGCCCCGAGCAGATCATCACGGTGGACACCGCCTCTCCCGCCCAGGCAGGAGAGCTATACTCCCGCTTCGAGGGTCGTATCGATCTGATGATCGATCACCACGCCAAGGGCGAGCTGTACGCCGCCGGATGGGTGGATGGCTCCGCCTCCTCGGCCGGCGAGCTGATCTACCGTCTGTCCCGGGAGCTGGTACGAACGGGACGGATTTCCTTCGTTACCGCCGAGACGGATCGTCTGCTCTACGCCGCCGTCAGCTCGGACACCGGTTGCTTCCGCTACGAAAATGCCAGCCCCTCTGCTCACCGAGCCGCCGCCGATCTCATGGAGGCAGGCTTTGACGTGGCAGACGTCAACCATCAACTATTCGGAGTCAAATCCCACAAGCTGATGCTGGCCGAGAAGCTGGGGTTTGAACGATTACATCTATACGCCGACGGCCAGATCGGCATTGTGGATATGCCCATGTCGGTCAAGCGCGCCAACGGCTTGACAGACGAGCATCT
Source organism: Oscillospiraceae bacterium (assembly GCA_015064695.1). GTDB lineage: Bacteria > Bacillota > Clostridia > Oscillospirales > CAG-272 > CAMEON01. Next base: position 105,372 of record SVRS01000004.1, read on the forward strand.
GGACACTCTGGTGGAGGTCGCCCGCGGCCTGCAGGGCGTTCGGGTCGCCGCCGCGATCCGTCAATCCGAGGGCGGTATCTACCGCGTTTCCATGCGTTCCTCCTGCCACGTGGATGTGGCCGCCATTTGCGCCACCTTTGGAGGCGGCGGACACGTGAAGGCCGCCGGCTGTACCATCACCAGCGACCGGAGCATGGAAGCTATCGTGGACATGGTGGCCGAGGCGCTCGCAGCCGCGCTTTGAACGCCCCACACATACGGACGGCTCTGATCATACAGTAAATCTCCCGACCGCCCCCCATTCGGGTCGCGCATCGGGAGATTTTTCGTAGGCTCCTTCCCTTTCCACTTTATACGAATCCTCAGTAGGAGCGACGCGCCACCTTGCCGGTATATCGCCGGCGGGCACAGCAAGACGTCCCTGTGAAGAACGCCGGGCTTTCAAAAAAAATTCAAATCTTTTTTGTTCCGCTGAATAAACCTCCCCATGTGTGTCCATGATAATGCCATCACAACCACATATCGGGAGGTTCAATCATGTCCACACGTTTTTCCGTCGCCATCGTCATTTCTCTGGTGATCCTGATGGCTCTCAGCTTTCTGCCCGTCCACGGGGAGCAGGAGGTTTACGACACCGTGGTTCGTCTGCACGTCCTGGCCAACTCGGACAGCGAGGAAGACCAAGCCCTTAAGCTCAAGGTGCGGGATGCGGTCCTGGAGGTCACGTCCCCCCTTGTGGCAGGATGCGCCACCCAAGCCGAAGCCGTTGAGGTCCTGAACACCCATCTGGCCGACCTGGAGGCCGCCGCCAAGAAGGTCATTGAGGCTACAGGGCGGTCTGACACCGTGACGGTACTGCTGGGGGAGGAGGACTACCCCACCCGCACTTACGAGTCCTGCGCTTTCCCTGCGGGGCGGTACGTTTCCCTTCGGGTCTGCATCGGGGCGGCCGAGGGGCAGAACTGGTGGTGCTGTCTTTTCCCGCCCCTCTGCCTCTCAGCGGCCACCGCAAAGGAGGACAATGAGGACGCCTTCATTCAAGTCGGCTTGACAAAGGACCAGTACGGCATCATCACCGAGACCGGAAAGACCAAGTATAAGGTCCGCTTCAAGGTTTTGGAGGTGCTGGAGGATTGGTTTGGGTAGAGGTAGGAGCGGCGGAGCGACCTCCGGCGGCCAAGAACCATTCTCTGCGTTGCAAGCAACGCGAAAGGTTCTTGGCACTCCAAAGACTTTTATTTACATATCAATAATCTTGGCCAATTCTTGGAATCTTGGGTTCTTACGGAGGACATCAAAACAGGAATCGCTCATATCTCGCTTCAAATCCTCCATGCACCCGTCCAAGGGGTGCCGTGAGCAGGTGGCAGCACAGACAAAGATGCTGGTATAGTGCATCTTACACTCAGCGGGGCTTTCATCAAAGGCCTTGACGTGGTCATACGCTTTTTCCAGCCAGGTCATAGCCGTCTCGTCATGACCCAGTTCAGCATATTTCTTGGCCAACAGAACACAGTAGTGGCCTACGCGGCTGTGGTAAAACAGGAAATTTCCGTCATAGATCAACGTATCCCATAGTTTGACTGCGGTCTCCAATGCAAAAGTACTCTCCTCAGGGGTACACGGTTCGGGAGAATGGACAATATTCCCGCACAGAAAGCCCATGAGAACTAAATTATTTTGATGTCTCTGCTCGCGTCTGCGCTTTTTTCCCTCTTCAGTAAAACCGATACTTTCCATCAAAATCTCGCGGCAGGTGTAAATACTGCTCGCCATATGCGCATATTCCACCGCCTTTTTCTCGTCGGCCACGTCCAGATAGGGTCTTCCATAGGTTAACACCAAAAGTTGGATGGCCGATTCCCGAAACCTATTGTCGGTGCTGTCATGCAGGATACGTTCGCATATCGCGATCATCTCGCGGGCGTTCTGCTGATATTCGCTCTCATCGAAATCTCTGTCCAACGTAGCAAAGAGAGCATAAGCCAAATATTCCAGACAGCGAAAGTCCCTCGGATACTTCTGTACTGCTTCCCGCCACAAAGTCACCCGCTCGTAGACGGTCTCCTTGCTCGGTATGTGGGCCAGATCGTAGTCTCTCTTGCACAGCTCCTCGATCTCGGCCTCTTGCATACCGGCGGTGCGGTCGAAAAGCTCATCGGTGGAAACCCCGAAGAAGTTAGCGAGGGGGACGATAAGGGTCACATCGGGCAGGGCGTTGTTGTTCTCCCACTTGGAGATAGATTGATAGGTGATATTCAGGTATTCCGCCAGTTTTTCCTGGGTAATGCCATTCTTCTGACGGAGGTATTTGATCTTCTCGCCGATGGTCATAATAAATCCTTCTTTCGCGTATTTTGTGGCCACGCACATATTATACACCTTTTCAGAAAAATTTGCAATAACCGTTCGGGCAACAGGAACTCAACCGGAGGTTGCATAGTTTCACCGTAGGCAACGAAAAACCCCGCCGTGGAAACCACAGCGGGGCTTTTCTTATGAAGAGAACTACGATTAGGTCTCAGCGAAGTACTTGATGGTGCGGCACCACAGGATCAATTAGATCTCAGCGAAGTACTTGATGGTGCGAACCATCTGGCTGGTGTAGGAGTTCTCGTTGTCGTACCAAGAAACAACCTGAACCTGGTAGGTATCGTCGTCGATCTTAGCAACCATGGTCTGGGTAGCATCGAACAGAGAACCGTAGGTGATACCGATGATATCGGAGGAAACGATCTGATCCTCGTTGTAGCCGAAGGAAGCGGAAGCAGCAGCCTTCATAGCGGCGTTGATGCCGTCAACGGTAACGTCCTTACCCTTAACAACGGCAACCAGGATAGTGGTAGAACCGGTGCAGGTGGGAACGCGCTGAGCGGAACCGATCAGCTTGCCGTTCAGCTCGGGGATAACCAGGCCGATAGCCTTAGCAGCGCCGGTGGAGTTGGGAACGATGTTCTGAGCACCTGCGCGAGCGCGGCGGAGATCACCCTTTCTGTGGGGGCCGTCCAGGATCATCTGGTCACCGGTGTAAGCATGAACGGTGGTCATGATACCGGACTGGATGGGAGCGTAATCGTTCAGAGCCTTAGCCATGGGAGCCAGGCAGTTGGTGGTGCAGGAAGCAGCGGAGATGATCTTGTCATCAGCGGTCAGGGTGTTCTCGTTAACGGAGAAAACGATGGTCTTCAGATCCTTGCCTGCGGGAGCAGAGATAACGACCTTCTTAGCGCCTGCGTTGATGTGAGCCATGGACTTCTCGGTGGAGCAGTAGAAACCGGTGCACTCGAGAACGACGTCAACGTTGTTAGCAGCCCAAGGGCAGTTAGCAGCGTCCTTCTCAGCGGAGATCTTGATGGTCTGACCGTCAACGGTGATGGTGCCTGCCTCGTCGTCAGCGGTTACGATGTGACCGTCGTAGCGACCCTGAGCGGTGTCGTACTTCAGCAGGTGAGCGAGCATGGAAGGCTTGGTCAGGTCGTTGATGGCAACGATCTCATAGCCCTCTGCACCGAACATCTGACGGAAAGCGAGGCGGCCGATACGGCCAAAGCCATTGATAGCAACTTTTACGGACATGGTAGTGATCCTCCATTTTATATAATTTTTTTACCCGGAAGAAACTGTGGTCGGGGAGTTTCCCTCCCTTTCCAATTATATATTTTATACCAAAACCGCCAAATATACAAGGGGTTTTGGGAAATTTTTTCAAAATCATCGTTTTGCACCCCCCTCCCAAAAACAGGGGGCTGTTTTCGTGCATTTTGACAAGAGTTTTGGCAAAAAAATCCCCCTTTTTGCCCCCTCCTAAAGAGCTTTTTTCATATTTTGCAGGGCAGAGTTGACAAATTGACGGGAATGTGGTAGAATACTTGTATATGATACGTGTTCACCAGCCATGCCTTGGCGGGGGGCCGCCTGCCTCGCGAGAGATTCGGGGCATCGTGGGCGCCGCCTCCTACCGAAGAAAATAAAGTTATGGAACCCGTTTATTAAAGTTTTTGGGGAATCCAAAGGGGCTTCGCATCATTTGCCGAAGGAAAATTTGCTCCGAGCATCACGAGGATGTTTTCAAAAAGCCCCTTTGTCGTCCCCCCGCTCTCCCACTCTCTCTAAAATCCACCCACAGGAGTCCATTATGCCAGAAGTCGTATTCGGAAATATTACCCTCCCCCACGGCCTTGCCCTTGCCCCCTTAGCCGGGGTCAGCGACCGTGCTTTTCGGCGTGTCTGCCGCGCCTGCGGAGCCGACTTTACCGTCAGCGAAATGGTGTCGGCCAAGGCGCTTTGCTATGAGCAAAAGCAGAAAACACCCAAGGTGCGCTCGGTATCGGGGCATTTGGCTTCCGTTATGAGGGACGAGCTTCCCATGGCGGTCCAGCTCTTTGGCTGTGAGCCCGATTTCATGGCCGAAGCCGCGCGGATGCTGGAGGCCAACGACTATATCGGCTGTATCAGTGAGGTCCCCCCCTCCATCATCGACATCAATATGGGCTGCCCCGTCCGCAAGGTGGCGGGCAACGGCGAGGGTAGTGCCCTGCTCAAAAATCCCCGACTGGCGGGGGAGATCGTCCGTGCGGTGGTATCTGCGGTGTCCATCCCCGTCACCGTCAAAATCCGTGCCGGCTGGGATGCCGATTCCATCAATGCTCCCGAGGTGGCTAAAATCCTGGAGGATGCCGGCGCATCCATGATCTGCATACATGGCCGTACCCGGGAGCAAATGTACGAGCCCGGGGTCAACCGCGCCGTCATCGCCGCCGTGAAGCAGGCGGTATCCATTCCCGTTCTGGGCAACGGAGACATCTACACCGCCGCCGATGCCCTGTCCATGATGGACGAGACCGGCTGCGATGGGGTTATGATCGCCCGCGGTGCCATGGGCAATCCCTGGATCTTTTCGGAGATCTGTGCCGCCATGGACGGAAGGTCCTTTGCCTTGCCCTCCCACGCCGAGCGCTTTGAGGTCGCCCTCTGCCAGGTGCGGGAAATGATTGAGGAAAAGGGCGAGCGAATCGGAATAGCCGAAGCCAAAAAGCATTTGTCCTGGTACTGCCACGGCTTGGAGGGAGCCGCCGCCGCTCGCGGTCGACTCATGCAGGCCACTTCCTATGACGAATTGGCCGCCATCTTGCGGGAAATGGGGGAACGCCATGAATGATTCGGCATACGATCTTATAACCGGTTGGGTCCTCTGCCGCGATCCGCGCCTCGCCAGACTCCTTGAAAACGAGTTGGCCTATCTGGGCGTGTCCACGGTGGTGTATCCCACCCTTCCGCCCCCCTCCGGGGAGGTGAGCATTTTGGTAGCCGACGGAGACGAATTCAGCCCCGAGGCCTGCCTCAATCTGGCCTCTGCCTGCACTTGTCCTCTACTTCTGTTCGGACGGGATGAAAAAAGCCTTTCCGACAGCCGTGAGCAGACGTTGCTTCTGCGCCGCCCCTTTGCCCTTACCGCCTTTGAAAAAGCCGTCCGCCGTCTTCTCCCTCCTGCCTCCTTCCTGAGGCCCTCCACGGGAATCGCCGTCCCGGCATCCACTCCGAGCGTGACCCCGCCCCCCCTGCCGTCCTTGACGGTCCGAGAGGACGTAGTGGCCGTAGGGGAGCATACCGTGACCTTGACTCCGGCCGAGCGAAGCATCCTGGAATACCTGACAGCCCACATCAACCAAACCGTCACCCGCGAAGAGCTTGCCTCCCTCTTGGGCGGTGGCGGCAACATTGTGGACGTCTACGTCTGCCGTCTGCGCGCCAAGATCGAAAAGCCCCTGGGACGGCGCATGATCCGCACGGTGCGAGGCGTAGGGTACGTTCTTACGGAGTGAGACGATGTACCGCCTCACTCCGCCCGGAAAAGTGCGGTGTCCCGTCGGCGGGACGCCGTCGTTCCTGCAAAAAATATCCGCAGAAAAAGCCAACGGATTTTCTTTTCTCTGTTGACAAAACGGCAAATTTGTGGTATAATATGCGAGTATCCAAAATTGGGATGTCGCCAAGCGGTAAGGCACGGGACTTTGACTCCCGCATCCGTCGGTTCGAATCCGGCCATCCCAGCCATCATGAGTGTCTGATTTAGATGCAGGCACGAAAAAACGAGAAAAGCGGAGATTTCGAGAGATTTCTCCGCTTTTTTCGACTCTGAAGATTTTCGAAATTTTGTAGA
>SVRS01000041.1 GCA_015064695.1 Oscillospiraceae bacterium
TCTTCACGCCGGGGATCTCGCCCTTGTAAGCGAGATTACGGAAGCAGATACGGCAGATGCCGTACTTGCGAAGGTAACCGTGAGGACGACCGCAGATCTTGCAGCGGTTGTAAGCGCGGGTAGAGAACTTGGGCTCTGCCTGCTGCTTGTTGATCATAGACTTCTTTGCCATTATCCGTTACCTCCTATTAGTCCTTTGCGTAGGGTGCGCCCATCATGCGGAGAAGCTCGCGAGCTTCCTCGTCGGTGTTGGCGGTGGTCACGAAGCAGATGTCCATACCGCGGATCTTCTCGACCTTGTCGTACTCGATCTCGGGGAAAATCAGCTGCTCCTTCAGACCGAGGGAGTAGTTACCGCGACCGTCAAATGCGTTGGGGTTGATACCCTTGAAGTCACGAACGCGGGGCAGGGAGAAGTTGAAGAGACGGTCAACGAACTCGTACATCTTCTCGCCACGCAGGGTGACCTTAACGCCGATCTTCATGCCCTCACGGAGCTTGAAGTTTGCCACGGACTTACGAGCGTAAGTGGGGACAGCCTTCTGACCGGTGATAGCGGTGATGTCAGCGATGACAGCGTCGATGGCCTTGGAGTTCTCCTTGGCATCGCCCACGCCGACGTTGATCACGATCTTGTCCAGCTTGGGGATCTGCATGACGCTCTTGTACTCGAACTTCTTCATGAGAGCAGGAGCGATCTCACTGGTATACAATTCCTTGATTCTTGCCATGATCTCAATCCTCCTCAGTCAAACTTGTAGCCGCACTTTGCGCAAACGCGGCTCTTGTTGTCGCCCTCGACAACGGTGTGGGTGCGGACGCCCTTCTCGCACTTGGGGCAGAAGAGAGCGACCTTGGAAGCATAGATAGCGCCCTCGGCGTCTACGATACCGCCGGCCTCACCCTGACGGCGGGGCTTAACGTGCTTGTGAATGATGTTGGCATCCTTCACGATGACCTTACCCTCAGCGGGGGATACTGCGATGACCTCACCCTTGACGCCCTTGTCGTCGCCGGAGAGAACGATGACGGTATCGCCCTTCTTGATATGCAGCTTTGCCATTTTGCGATACCTCCTTACAGTACTTCGGGAGCCAGGGAGAGGATCTTCAGGTAGTCCTTCTCACGAAGCTCTCTTGCGACAGGCCCAAAGATACGGGTGCCGCGAGGGGTCTTGTCTTCCTTGATGATGACGGCTGCGTTCTCATCGAACTTGATGTAAGAGCCGTCTGCGCGGTGAACACCGTGCACGCTTCTGACGATGACAGCCTTCACGACGTCACCCTTCTTGACCACGCCGCCGGGCGCAGCCTTCTTAACAGAGCAAACAACGACATCGCCGATGTTTGCGTAACGACGACCGGTGCCGCCCAGAACACGGATGCAAAGGAGCTCCTTTGCACCGGTGTTGTCGGCAACCTTCATCCGAGATTCCTGCTGAATCATTGTAAGTTTTCCTCCTACTGTTTCAGTACGCCACTACGTACCTACTATTCGAATTCCGGATCGCAAGTTTTTCCTGCCCGATCCCTTGGCAGGTATCCTTTGAAGGTTGGATTACTTAGCCTTCTCGATGACCTGAACCAGTCTCCATCTCTTGGTCTTGGACAGGGGTCTGGTCTCCATGATCTCGACGCGGTCACCAACGGTGCACTCGTTGTTCTCATCATGCGCGTGTACCTTCAGGGTGTGCTTGATGATCTTACCGTAGGTGGGGTGCTTTACGTTGTCCTCGATGGCCACAACGATGGTCTTGTCCATCTTGTTGCTAACGACCATACCAACGCGGCTCTTTCTCAATGCTCTTTCCATGATAGTTCCTCCTTACGCGTTCTTCTCGTTGAGAACGGTCATAACGCGAGCGATGTCGTGCTTGACCTCAGCGATCTGATGGGGGTTCTCAAGCTGGTTAACTGCGTGCTGGAAGCGGAGGTTAAAGAGCTCTTTCTTCAGCTCCTGGAGCTTGGTCTCAAGCTCTGCAGCAGTCATGTTTCTCAGTTCTTTTGCCTGCATCTCTTATGCCTCCTCTTTCACGATGAACTTGGTCTTGATGGGGAGCTTGTGGCTTGCGAGACGCATAGCCTCCTTCGCCACATCCTCAGCAACGCCGTCCATCTCGAACATGATACGGCCGGGCTTTACAACGGCTACCCAGTACTCAACGGAGCCCTTACCGGAACCCATTCGGGTCTCAGCAGGCTTCTCGGTGATGGGCTTGTCGGGGAAAATCTTGATCCAAACCTTACCGCCACGCTTGATGTAACGGGTCATAGCAATACGAGCTGCCTCGATCTGCACGCTGGAGATCCAAGCGGGCTCAGTTGCCACAAGGCCGTACTTACCGTAGGCCAGGGTATTGCCGCGGGAGGCCTTACCCTTCATACGTCCGCGCTGTACGCGACGGAACTTTACTCTCTTAGGCATCAACATTAGTTTGCTCCTCCTTCTTTAGGAGTGGTGGTTCTGGGAGTTCTCTCCACAGGACGGCGCTCTGCGGGAGCGTTGTTTCTGCGGTCGCCACCCTGACGGCGGTCACCACCCTGACGGCGGTCGCCACCCTGACGGCGGTCACCACCCTGACGGCGCTCACCGTTGTTACGGCGGTCACCGTTGCGGCGGTCGCCACGGCGGTCGCCACGGTTCTCCTGAGCGGCAGGACGGTTCACCTCAGAGAGGATCTCACCCTTGTAGATCCAGACCTTAACGCCGATCTTACCGTAGGTGGTGTTGGCCTCCCAGAAACCGTAGTCGATATCAGCGCGCAGGGTCTGCAGCGGGATGGTACCCTCATGGTAGTGCTCGTCGCGAGCGATCTCGGCGCCGCCGAGACGGCCGGAGCACTTAACCTTGATACCCTTTGCACCGTTTCTCATGGTGTTACGAATAGCCATCTTCATGGCACGGCGGAAGGAAACGCGGCGCTCCAGCTGAGAAGCGATGTTCTCGGCTACAAGCTGAGCGTTCATGTCAGGCTGACGAACCTCAACAACGTTGAGGGCGACAGGCATACCGACCATAGCCTCCAGCTCCTTCTTGTACTTGTCGATCTGCTCGCCGCCACGGCCGATAACCATACCGGGCTTTGCGCAATGAACGAACACGCGGACGCGGTGGCTGTCTCTCTCGATCTCGATCTTAGGAACGCCTGCGTCCTGAAGGGCACCCTTCAGATACTTTCTGATGTTGTAGTCGGAAACCAGGGTATCGCCGAAGACCTCGTCCTTAGCATACCATCTGGAATCCCAGTTCTTAATGACACCCACGCGAAGACCGTGGGGATTCACTTTCTGTCCCATTTTCTCGTGCTCCTTTCTTAGTCTCTCTCGGCAACCACGATGGTCACATGGCTCGTTCTCTTCAGGATGCGATCTGCGCTACCCTTTGCACGAGGCATAAGACGCTTCATGGTAGGACCGGGGGTCACGAAGCACTCGGAAACGTACAGCTTCGAGCCGTCCATGTGGAAGTTGTTTTCGGCGTTTGCCACTGCGCTCTTCAAGAGCTTAATGAGGTACTCGGAAGCACCGCGGCGGGTGTTCTTCAGAATAGCCATCGCTGCATCGGCATCCTTGCCACGGATCAGATCGAGAACGATCTGGACCTTGCGAGGAGAGATGCGTGCGTGCTTCAGATGTGCTGCTGCTTGCATATTCATATCCTCCTCTTAATTACTTGTTGGAAGTCTTGGAGCCGGCATGACCCTTAAAGGTGCGGGTGAGAGCGAACTCGCCCAGCTTGTGACCGACCATTTCTTCGGTGATATACACCGGAACGTGCTTTCTACCGTCATGAACGGCAATGGTGTGACCAACAAATTCCGGATATATCGTGGATGCTCTGGACCAGGTCTTGAGCACCTTCTTCTCCTGCTTCTCGTTCATGGCGCAAACCCGTGCGAACAGCTTTGCTTCCACATAAGGAGCCTTCTTGCTACTTCTGCTCATTGATATATCCTCCTTTACTTAGCGTTTCTGCGCTTGACGATGAACTTGTCGGTGCGAGCCTTCTTGTTTCTCGTCTTATAACCCAGAGCGGGCTTACCCCAAGGGGTAACGGGAGCGGGATGACCGATGGGAGAACGACCCTCACCACCACCATGGGGGTGATCGCAGGGGTTCATAACGGAACCGCGAACAGTAGGACGAATGCCCTTGTGGCGAGTCTTACCGGCCTTACCGACCTTGATGGTGTTGTGCTCGAAGTTGCCGACCTGGCCGATGGTAGCCTTGCAATCCAGACGGATGATGCGAACCTCACCGGAGGGCAGACGAACCTGAGCGATACCGCCGTCCTTGGAGATGAGCTGAGCCATCACACCGGCGGAACGAGCGAGCTGAGCGCCCTTGCCGGGATACAGCTCAATGTTGTGAATGAAAGTACCAACGGGGATGTTGGCAACAGGCAGGGTGTTACCGACCTTGATATCAGCGTCGGCAGAGGAAGTGACCACGTCACCGACCTTCAGACCTTCGGGAGCAACGATGTAGCTCTTAACGCCGGCCTCGTTCTCCAGGAGAGCGATGAAAGCGGAACGGTTGGGGTCGTACTCGATTGCAACAACGGTGCAAGCGGAAGCATCCAGACGCTTGAAGTCGATGATTCTGTACTTAACCTTGTTGCCGCCGCCGCGGTGACGGACGGTGATGCGGCCGTAGCTGTTACGACCTGCGTGCTTCTTCTTAATAACGACCAGGCTCTTCTCGGGGGTGTCCTTGGTGATGATCTGGCTGTAAGCCGGAACGGACATATTTCTTCTCGAAGGGGTCGTAGGCTTATACTTAATGGTAGGCATGTACTTCAACCTCCTTCATTAGTTCAGGCCTTCGAAGAACTCGATGGTCTTGGAATCGGCCGTCAGAGTTACGATTGCCTTCTTCCAAGCAGAGGTGTAACCAAAGTGGACACCCATGCGCTTGGGCTTTCTCTTCATGTTGATGACGTTCACGGAAGCAACCTTGGTGCCGGGGAACATGGTCTCAACAGCGGTAGCGATCTCGGGCTTGGTTGCGCCGGACTGAACCTTGAAGACGTACTTCTTGTGGTTCTCGTCGGACAGCATATCCATGGAAGCCTCGGTGATCACGGGCTTGATGATGATATCTTCAATCATTTTCATTATGCGTATACCTCCTCGAGCTTCTTAACGGCTGCGGCGGTAATGACCATCTTGTCCGCCTTCATGATCTCGTAGACGTTGATGGTGGTAGCCAGAGTGGTCTCAACGCGCTCAATGTTAGCGCAGCTCTTGATGGCGAAGGGATTAACGACATCCAGAACCACCAGGGCGCGGTTGTCAACACCCAGAGCCTTGAGCATATTGACCATGATCTTGGTCTTATACTCGGTGCAGTTGATATCGTCAACGACGATGAGCTTGCCCTCTGCAACCTTAGCAGAGAGAGCAGAGAACAGAGCGACGCGCTTGGTCTTCTTGTTCATATCGGTGCGGTAGGTACGGGGCTTGGGGCCCAGAGCGATACCACCGTGAGTCCACTGAGGAGAGCGGGTAGAACCCTGACGGGCACGACCAGTGCCCTTCTGTCTCCAGGGCTTTCTGCCGCCACCGGAAACCTCGGTGCGGGTCAGAGTGGACTGAGTACCCTGTCTCTGATTGAGCAGATATGCTCTGACAGCGGCGTGAAGGACGGCACCGTTGATCTCAGCACCAAACACACTCTCAGCGAGAGCCATAGTGCCAACTTCCTGGCCGGCCATGTTAAAAACTTTTACATTCGGCATGGTTTATTCCTCCTTCCGCTTATGCTTTCACAGAATCGCGAACGAACACGATACCGTTCTTAGCGCCGGGAACAGCACCCTTAACGGCGATCAGGTTCTTCTCGTTATCGATCTTTACGACCTTCAGGTTCTGAACAGTGACCTGCTCGTTACCGTACTGACCGGCCATCTTCTTGTTCTTAAAGATACGAGAAGGGCTGGAGTTTGCGCCCATAGAACCGGGCTGGCGATGCACAGGGCCCACGCCGTGGGTCATACGAAGCTTGTGGCAGTTCCAACGCTTGACGACACCGCTGTAACCGTGTCCCTTAGTCATACCGGTAATGTCGACCTTCTCGCCGGCGGCGAAGGTATCGACGGTAATGACATCACCGACATTGTACCGAGCGCAATCATCATAGCGGAACTCCTTCAGGTGCTTCTTGATCTGAAGTCCGTTCTTTTCGAAATGACCTTTCTCAGCCTTGGTCAGGTGCTTAGCCTTAGCATCCATGAAACCGAGCTGAATGGCGTCATAACCATCGTTCTCAGCGGTCTTCTTCTGCGCAACTACGCAGGGGCCGCACTCAATGACGGTAACAGGGATTACGTTGCCCTTCTCGTCAAAGATCTGAGTCATACCGATTTTCTTACCGATAAGTCCCTTTTTCATTGTTTCTTTCCTCCTGTAAATTATTGGTTGGCAAGCAGTACCCAGTCGAGATCCGACATCCGCCTGTCAACTTGACTTACAAAGTTACCGGACCGAGGCTTAAGCCTCCCCGGCTGTTGTCTTTGTCTGCCGCTTAGGATAGCGGCCGCGGTCCTCGCGGAGACCGCACGGCAGTGGCTAAACCGCCGTAGGTATGTGCTTGTCGCGGTGGCTGCGTTCCGATTACAGCTTAACCTCGATCTCAACACCGGCAGGGAGCTCGATGCTCATGAGCGCATCCACAGTCTTCTGGGAAGGCTTCATGATATCGATCAGACGCTTGTGAGTTCTGTACTCAAACTGCTCGCGGCTGTCCTTGTTTACGTGGACAGAACGGAGGATGGTTACGATCTCACGGTCAGTGGGCAGCGGGATGGGACCCGAAACCTCGGAACCGTTTGCCTTAGCGACAGCCACGATCTTCTCAGCAGCAGTGTCGATGAGGGTGTGATCGTAGCTCTTCAGACGAACTCTGATCTTTTCCTTGATTGCCATTTTAGTTTGCCTCCTTTTCAGATTTCGTGCACAAGCCCATATAATAATGTAGGACTCAAGCTGCACGAGTTGGGAAATTGGGGCGTCTCCGATTCAACACCGTTCCGCGTGTTTCTTGCCCCTTCCGAAGAAAACGGCGATCAACGCCGGATTTTCGAAAATAGCAAGTCACGGTACGAAGCTGATCCATGCTTTCGCCCGATATTCGGACATACTCCGTGAAAATTACCTCACAAGGCTCGGATCCCCCGTGAGCAACCTCTCACATCTACGCACATCATGCTCTCCTATTATACACCATTTCTCTCAAAAATGCAATAGTTATAAGAAAAATAACACGATGAATTTTTCCAAATTGCACCCGCCTATTTTGTGAATTATGCACAATCCGCCCACGCATCCCCCACTTTCTTAAACTCTCATCCGTGTTTCGAACACGCAACTCTCTTACCGACCAAAAGCAAATGAAGAAATCCGCAAAAATCTTTCAAAAAGTTGTGTTTCCGTTACAGTCTGTTCATATCTTTGTTGTATAATAAGGTAGAGTCTGTAAATAGCTCCCGATACATTTTTCGGATCATTTGGCAAAGGAAGTCCCCACCATGGATCAACGCCGCGTTTTCCCCCGTCTCTGCTTTCTCCTTACCGCCTCCACTGCTCTCCTGGGTGTCGTGGTGCGTTCGGTTTGTTTTCTCTGCCTTTTTGACAAGGACATTGGATATTTCGAAAGCGGGATCTTACCCGCGTTGAGCGATGCGCTATATCTCGTGGCCCTCATCATCCCCATCGTCTGCGCCTCCCTCTCCCCCCGGGACGCCCTCCCTCGCCGGTTAAACGCGTCCGGGCGGGCTATTCCCGCTGTTCTGTTGGGTCTTGCTCTCGCTGCCTTTACAGCCGTTTCCCTGCTCATTTGCTTCCCTGCCCGCCGCAGCAATACGATGGTGGCCCCCAGTCTGCTGGGTCTCCTGGCCTCCACCTACTACTTCCTATCCGCTCGCAAAAGCGACCGCTATCCGGATTGGCTCTCTCTTTTAGGCTATCTTCCCGTATTTTGGAGCATCACCGCCATCGGAGAGACCTACTTCGATACCTACACCGCCATGAATAGCCCCGTCAAGCTCGCCCTCCAGTTCGGCATGATGGGCTTCATGCTGATCGCCTTGGCAGAGCTTCGCTTCCGCGTGGGTCGTGCGGTTCCCCGCTATTCCCTGGTTTTCCTCTCCATCGGCTCCTACGTCTGCCTGGTCGGCTCCATTCCCGTGCTGGTCGCAACAGGCGCCGGGATTCTGAACCATCTCCGCCATACCCTTTTTGCAGCCGTTCTGTTCTGCGCAGGCGCCTATGCGCTCTACCTGTTGTTCCGCTACGTCGTCTCCCCCGTCGATACTCCCGACACCCCCGCTCCTTCGGATACCGCCGAGGACATCCTCACAGAATCCCCCAACAATGTCGAATAAAGGAGACTCCACCATGCGCGTATCCGCCAATCATCGAATCCAATGGCTTCACGGAGAGCTCGTGCGGAACACGTATCCCAACGCCGCTCGTTTGGCTGAACGTTTCGGCATTTCCCGCCGCCAAGCCCAACGGGATATCGATTTTCTGAAGAAGCAGTTGGGCGCCCCGCTGGAATACGATCAACACATCATGGGCTACCATTATACCCACCCCTTCACTCTTCCCGTTTCGGTCAGGAATGAAAATGACGGTGGGATGCCCCGCATGCCCCTCAACCCCTTCGGCCGTGATCTGTTCGGGGATGCCGAGGCAGACAGCGTGATCATTCAAGGGCAGATCCCCTATACCGCCACGCTGGGTATCACGGACAAGCTCACAGTCCTGGAAATGCGATCCTACATTATATCCGAGGAAGCCCGCGGAGAGTTCCTCTGCGAATTCCATAACATCGACCGTTTTCTCTGCGCGATCCTCACCGCCCGCTCAGGCATCCGCATCATTGAGCCCACCTGGCTCAGAGACAAGCTCCTTCATATGGCAGAAAAAGCCATCGCAAATAATCAGTAAATCCGCACATGAATTTTCTTATCGAAAGGTCGTACACGCAATGAAGAACTTCCATATCAACACCGAAATTTTCTTTGGCGAAAATGCGTTGGACAGACTTTCTGCCCTCCACTATGATAAGGCCCTGATCATCTCGGACCCCTTCGTGGTATCCAGTGGCATGATTACCCTGCTCACCACTCGTCTGGACCGCGCAGGCATTCGTTATGACCTGTTCACCGACGTGGTGCCCGATCCGCCCGTCGAGAAGGTCGTAGCCGGGGTAGCCGCCGTTATAAAGGCTAAGCCCGCTTGCCTCATTGCCGTCGGCGGTGGTTCGGCCATTGATACCGCTAAGGCCGTCAAAAAATTTGCCAAGCAGTTGGACGAAAGTTATAACCCCCACTTCATTGCCATTCCCACCACCTCCGGTACCGGTACCGAGGTCACCCGATTCGCCGTGATCTCCAATCCCGCCGAGGAGCGCAAGTATCCCTTGGTAGACGAGGAGCTGCTCCCCGACGAGGCCATTCTGGACGAGGTGCTGGTCAAGAGCGTGCCTCCGTCTGTCACCGCCGACACGGGCATGGACGTCATGACCCACGCCATCGAGGCCTACGTCTCCACCGAGAACAACGAGTTCTCCGGCGCTTTGGCCGAAAAGGCCGTGGAGATCACAGGCCAATTTCTCATCCGCTCCTACAGTAGTTGCGACGATACCCACGCCCGCCGGAAGATGCACATTGCCTCCTGCCTGGCAGGACTGGCCTTCAACTCTGCTTCCTTGGGCTTGAACCACGGTATGGCACACCAGTTGGGCGCCCACTTCCATATTCCTCACGGCCGCGCCAACGCCATCCTGCTCCCCTACATCATTGAGTTCAATAGCGGCATTACACTCATCAACCGCTCTCAGAGAGAGTATCCCTCCTGCGTCCGCAAGTATTGCAACCTGGCTCGTATCCTGGGCGTCAGCAATATGAATGAGGTCACCACCATCCGCGCTCTGATCAGCTACCTGCACTTCCTCAACGCCGAGATGGGCATTCCCTCCAAGGTGTCGGATGCCTGCCCCAAGCTGACCGAGACCGAGTACCTTGCCGCCCTTAGCGCCATGGCCGACGCCGCCCTGGCCGACGGATGCACCTCCACCAACCCCCGCACCCCCACCAAGGACGAGGTTATCGAGATCTACAAGAAAATTTGGTAAACTGAATAACGAAACAAGCAAGCGGAACGCTCACCTCATCCGGGGCGAGTTTTCCGCTTGCTTGTTTTCATTCAGCAGTTGTTTTCTTGCTTCTCCGTTCCTTCACGGCGCGCAAAATTTGAGGCAGATACAAAATCACCAGGTAGATCACCAGGATCAGCACCGCCACGTACATATACCAGTAGGGTTGAGGGATGATCTTCCAGAACAGGAAGAAGATCGACGTGGTAGGCTCCATAGAAAACATATAGTTGAAGGTCAAAATCTCTCCGGCCCAATCCACGATGCCATGGGTCGCACAGTAGTGATTCAGCCCTAAATTGATGAAATGTACAACCGTATAAATTCCCACAGTGATGCCTACCGTTGCCGGGATGCACCTGTAATCCTTCTTGACGTAGCCGAACTTGAACAGATAGATCGTCACGGCAAATTCCAGAACGTGGGGCACGTAATAGATGAAGAAAGCCGGAGACATAATCTCATATCCGGCCTGGGCATCGCTGAATACCAGCGCCAGGATGGATCCAAGGCACCAAACCAAAAGTAGATTTCCCACGTAACGGTTACGTGTCAGCACCGCAATGGGCAAAAGAATAGCGGCAATGGAGCACATATGGAAGGGCAGATACTCCAAAGGAGAATCCCACGCGACCAGGTTATAGATAATCGCCACCAACCCCGACAGAGACAGAGCCAGTATACAGATATACCTCGCCCGTTCGGGAAGATATTTCAGCAGGAAATAAAGACCTACGATCAGAACAGCCGCAATCGCCAGCGTGATCAAATGTACGGTATGAAAGGGTGCTCCCCACAGCATACGTTTTCTCCTTTTCATTTCATTCTTGAACGGGATACAATTCTATTATATCATTTCTATTATATCATGCACCGCCGCATTTGTAAAGCACCAAATTGTGACACTTCATGACGGCTTTTGTGAAGTTAATATGAACTATAGGCACAAGCAAGAGAACCCGCTTCGACAGATTGCCCTTTTTTAAGCGAAAATTCAATTTTACGAACCGGATCACATCAGTACACACCGATAAAGGACAGAATGGGACAAACGCGGGAATCCGTAATGCGGATACGCACGGTATCGGTCGCCACCGCATCAAACCGCTCGATCTTCTTGTAACCGATGGTAGTTCCCTTTCCAACCTCTTTCCAGGTTCCGTCAGCCAGCAGCGCCTCCACAATATAGGCCTCCACCCGCTGACTCATGGGGATGTGCTCTTTGATGACCACGTGGGTCACGTCGCAGACCTTGTCCAGCTTAACGGTAATTTCGGCGGTGTTTTCCCCGTCAAAGGGCTTGTAGTAATCATCGTAGCTGTCCACCTTGAGCGCGTCAGCCGTGTGATAGCCGTCGTCGCGGTCGGCGGTGATAGTGGCATTCTCGGCCAGATTCACCGCAAAGGTCTTGCGGATGTAGTCTCCCATTTCGCGAAGATTACGCACATCGTTCTCATGGAACAGACCGCGACGATCCGGAGGAATGTTCAGAAGCAGGGTAGAATTTCCGCCCACGGTGCGATACCATATGTCGATCAGGGTCTCGGCCGAACGCACCCGCTCGTCCTCCGAGGCGTGGTAGAACCAGCCGGGACGGATGGAGGTGTCGGTCTCGGAGGGATACCAGCGGTAGCCCTTCGCGCCCTGCAGGAACTCACGGCTACCCAAATCTCTCTGCATGCAGTCGATCGTCTTCTCGCGGAACTCAGCGGTATCCGCCTGCTGGCTGTTGGCGGCTACCTCCTCGGGAGTCATGAAGGCCGTGGGAAGTACCGACCACTCACTCTCGCGGGTATCCCCCGCCTCGTTGCCGCACCAGCGGATATCGGGGCCGCAGATAGCGATGGCGGCATCGGGCTGAAGCTTGCGGATCAGGGCGTAGTAGCGCTCGAAATCGTAGACCTGCCGCTTGCCGTTGGGACCCTCGCCGCAGGCACCGTCGAACCAAACCGTAAAGATCTCACCGTACTGCGTCAAAAGCTCGGTGAGCTGATTGCAGAAATAATCATCATACGCCTTTCCCTGACCGTAAACGGCGGAATTTCTGTCCCAGGGAGACAGGTACACCCCAAATTTGAGACCGCCCTTGGCACAGGCATCCGCCACCTCGCGGACTACGTCTCCCTTCCCGTCGCGGAAGGGGCTGTTCTTGACACAGTGCTCGGTGTAGGCTGAGGGCCACAGGCAAAAGCCGTCGTGATGCTTGCAGGTCAGGATCAGGCCTTTGATTCCCGCCGCCTTCAGGGCGTCCACCCACTGGTCAGCATCCAGCTCGGTGGGGTTGAACACCGACTCAGGCTCGGTACCATCCCCCCATTCCTTGTCAGTAAAGGTATTCACCGTAAAATGAGCGAAGGCGTAGAATTCCATCTCCTCCACCGCCAACTGGCGGGGCGTGGGACAGACCTTAACGAGTTGCTTATCAAATTCATATTGCGAATACATGGCAACCTCCTTGTAGATCAATATTTACGATACTTCTTCCAAATATCCAGGATCAGCTGATACCGCTCGGGGGGCATCCCCAGGAAGGGCACGTTGCTGGTGGCGAAGATGTAGCCGCCGCCCTCGCCGCCGTATTTCAGACAGTATTCGGCACTCGCGATAACCTCCTCGTCGGTGCCCGTTTGCAAAGCCGCACAGTGCACGTTGCCGCAGAGAGCTACCTTGTGCCCCACCAGCCGCTTGACCTCGCGGATGTCCACCCCTGCCATGGGGTCGATGGAGTGGAGGGCGTGAGGCCCTGCCTCCACCAAGGAGTTCAGAATGGGCATAATGTTGCCGTCGGTGTGCTTGATCACGTACAGACCGTCCTCGCGTCCGGCCTTGCAGATCATGGCGAGGAAGGGCGTGACGAACTCGTCGAACATCGCGGGCGACAGGAAGGGCCCCGAGTTGTAGCAGTAATCCGAGCAAAGCAGCGACACGTCGATGTCGCCCTCGTGCTGACGGCGGTTGCGCTCAATGGCGGCTTCGGCCATAGCCTTGGCATCAGCCAGCACCGCCTCAGGCTCGTCAGCAACACGGTATGCGAATCCATACATATCGGTTCCCGAAGGAATGCCGAAGGTACCGTCTCCATGGCAGGCAAACAGGCGGGTATGCCCGAAATGCTCGCGGAGTCGTCTGCGGAAGGCCTTAGTGAGAGGAGATGATGGATCCCACCAATCAGGGCCATAAACCGGGATAATGGCATAATCCAATCCGGGGCGGTTGTCCTTCTCCTCATCGCCCGAGCAGAAGGCCGGCCCCATCTCCTTGGCGGTCTTGTCGCCGTACACACGGGCGAAGCGGTCCGCCAGATCAATGACCATTTTCTCCCGCTCGGCAAGCGAATACTTGTGCTGCTCATTGGCCTCCAGACGGGGCTCATTGAGGGAGCATCCAAAAAAAGCTTGAGAAAGCTGAAATTCCAATTCAAACGTAGGGATCTCGTCGGGCATGCCGAGAGTCAGCGCAGCAATGGCTCGCCTGGCAGGGGTCCATATTCCGGACATACCTTTTTTCCTCCTATTGGACAAATTGAGATTCTGTCGGAATTATACCACAGAAGTGCAAAAAGGTCAATACAATTCGGCAAAGAAATGTAAAAAACCACAAAAAACCGTCAAAAACATTGACTTATGTCCATCAAAATGCTATAATAGTCCCATCGAGAAACCCCATTTTATAACAAGGAGGACTCCCCATGTACTCAGTCAAGCGGATCTATCTGCCCGCCAACGCCCCCGCGCAGGCTACCTATGCAGCCGACGAGCTTCGATACTATATTGCCCTCATGTGCGCTCAACCCTGCCCCGTCCAGTCCGAGGACACGGAGGCCGCTGTGATCCTGGAGCAAACGATTGACGAAGCCCTGGGCGAGGATGGTTTTCAGCTGATCCCCGAAGACAGTGCCATTCGTATCCGAGGCGGCAAGCGCGGTATCATTTACGGTGCCTACGAGCTGCTGGGAATGCTGGGTTGCCGTTTCTTCACTCCCGAATGCGAAAAGATCCCTCAGATATCCGAGGTGCAAATCGAGTTGACTCATACCGTCACCCAAAAGCCCATTTTGGAATATCGTGAGCATAACTATACCGACCTCCGCCGCTCTCCCCGCTTTGCGGTCAAGAGCCGCGTCAACGGAGCTCACCACCCCATTCCCGACAAATTGGGTGGGAATCTGCCCTACGCCTGGTACGTCCATAGCTTTGAGGCCATGGTCCCCCCTGCAAAATACGGCAAAGAGCACCCCGAGTTTTACGCCCTGCTGGAGGACGGTACCCGTCCCCAAACTCCAGCCCGCTTCCAGCTCTGCCTCACCGCCCCCGGTATCCTGGACGTAGCAGAGGAGAGTGTCCGCATCGCTCTCAAATCCAATCCTCGCGCCCGCATCATTTCCATCTCCCAGAATGACTGGTTTGGAAATTGCCAATGCCCTCGGTGTAAGGCCATCGACGAGGAGGAGGGCTCTCCCTCAGGCACCTTGCTCCGCTTCATCAATGAAATCGCCGAGCGTCTGAAGCCCGAATTTCCCGACGTGGTCTTCGACACCCTGGCCTACACCTACACCCGTTCCGCCCCGAGAATCACCCGTCCTCGCCACAACGTCTGTGTCCGCCTCTGCTCCATCGAGGCCTGCTTCGCTCACTCCTTTGAGACCTGCACCGACCGTACCTTCCTCCGCGACCTCATCGCCTGGGGAGAGGTCTGCGACCGTGTCTACATTTGGGACTACACCACCTGTTTCGCCCACTATCCCTCCCCTCATCCCAACTGGCACACCTTGCAGCCCAACATGAAGGCCTTCATCCGCAACCACGTAAAGGGCGTCTTTGAGCAAGCCAACGGTGCCGTCGGCGGCGGTGTGGACCTCAATGAGCTGAGAGCCTATATCATCACCAAGCTGCTTTGGGATGCCGATACCGACGTAGCGCGTCACATGGAAGAATTCACCGACTTCTACTACGGTGCCGCCGGCATCCACATCCGCGAGTACATCGAGGTCCTCTGTGAGAAGGCTGAAACCAACATGATTCACGTGGGCTTCAACGACAACCCCACCTCTGATCTATTCTCCGAGGAAATGCTGGACCGCTATGACGCGATCCTGGAAAAGGCCGAGCAAGCCGTGGCCAATGATTCCCTTCGCCGCCGTCGGGTTCAGAAGGCCCGGCTGTCGGTGCGCTGGGTGCGCATCAAGCGCGCCGCCATGCTTCGCCATGAGCATGACCCCGCAGCCATCCACGCCTTCTTCACCGATTGGAACAGCTTCGGTCTGACCCGCATTGACGAGTGGGTCTCCCCGCAAACCACCCTCCGCGCCCTCCTGGACGACAAATGGCGTGGCACCGAATACTACGAGCATTGGTCGTGCGAGGGCGGAGAGATTCTCTGACAACCATTCTCCGTACAACTGAAATGACGGAGGGATTTCCCATAGGAAGTCCCTCCGTCGTTTTTTCAACAAAATTCAAAGCTCCGTCCGAACCTGCTTTCGGATCACGGTGATACCGCAGTAAAGCCACGCGGGTTCCTCGGGCAGATCCTCCGCGCAGTTTACGGGTAAGCCGTTATACGCTACGATAACGTCGCCCGAGAGAAGTCCCCGCACGGCAGCCTCAGCCGAAGCCTCCAGCACCAGCGCGCCGGTATGCCCGGCCGTGCCGTACACCGACATTTCCCCATCGTCTGCAATATTCCGCACGGAAACGCCCCGCAGAGTACGCACCGTTCGGTTCTGCGCGGCCGCCGCCGTCGCGCAGGTGGGGAGCGCGGGCGTATCTGCCAGAGCGCGCAGAGGCGCGTAGCGCACGCCGAATTCGGTGGGGAAATCCTCAAATCCCGTCACACCGGGACTCATAGGCGTGTAGTCCGAGGCGGCGGGAGCGCGGAACATACAATCCAGGCAGACGGATTCTTCGTCCTGCCCCGACAACGTCGACAGCGCCTCCGCCGACATGGGGCTCATCTGCCCCGGGGTATGCAGGATATTACGGTTCAGCGACTTCCCCCAAACAGACGGCATCCCGATCGGACGGTACGGGCGGAACATAATGTTATTCTCCACCACGTCCTCGCTGTGGGGATACCAAACGTGGAAATGTATCGTATCCGCCGTGACGTTGTTCCGCACAACGCGGCCAAAGCCCTCGCGTAGCTTGATACCGCCATTCAAGCAGAGATTTTGCGTGATATGGTAGTAGGAGGAACCGTCGTCCAGATCGATGTCCCAGCCGCGGTCACAGCGAAAGCGACTTCGTGTGATGGTGTTGGGAGCCAGCATATCCAGCGAGGCGTACTGACCGCAATCGTGATCATCCACGTCCCGCAGATGCCAGAAGCGATCCCGCCCCCAGGAGTTGAAGCTGCCGTGGTCGCCCGTTTCCCGCACCGTGTCGAATACGTCGCATCCCTCGATGCGGTGACCGCCGAAGGTGCCCTCCGAGATATTGATGCCCGCGCGGGGGGTGTGGCAAATCGTGCAGTTCCGCACGGTCACGCCAAAGGCCATGGAGATCTCCACGCCCGCGGCCTGCTTCTCGGTCAATCCCACCCACTCGATCAGGCAATCCTCCACCAGACAATCCTTGGGATAGTCCTCGGAGCATGGGCCGGGGGTTGGATCCATCTCGGCGGCGGTCTGGGTCTCGCCGTACTCGAACAGCGGGCTTCGTACCGACGAAGGCTGCCCCACAAAGCAGAGTGCCGACGCGCCGATCTCGGTAAAATGGGAGCGCTTGATGGCAATACGGGAGCAATCTCCGTCGACGAACACGCCGTTAGATCCGATGTCGCGAAAGGTACAGTTGTCCAGCATGCAGTCGCGGCTGTTTTTCACAAGCACCGCGCCCTTGCGGCACACCGTCCAATCACTTCGAAGCAAGGGCTCCTTCGTTTCCATAAAGGTGCGGGTTCCCTGCTCCAGCGTCAGATTTTCAATCGTGACGTCCTCGCAATCCTCCAGGATCAAGAACGACGAGGAAACCACCGCTTCGGTCTGCTCCAAATCATCCCCGGGAATGGGGCGCAAATAGATCCTTCCCTCCCGCTCGCAATAGCACCATTCCCCCGGCTCGGTCATCTCCTCACGGATGTTCTCTGCGAAGCGATATTCCGCGTGCATCCCCATCTGGCGGTTGTTCTGCCATCCGCCCGAAAGCACGAGGGTGCCGTCGGGGTTCTTGCCCTCGATGCGGTAGGAATAGCCCCCCCATAAGTGAGCGTGCATGGCGTGAATGTAGCCCCCCGCAGGGTCAGCCCACTCGCGGGTCTTTTCCGGGAAAATGCAATCGGCGGCGTACCCGCCGAACACAGCATTGAGATCGGTTGCTTTAGGGTAGCGCGCCATACGGTACTTCCGTCCGCCGACGTACAAGCCGTCCACGGGACGGGAGACCTTTGCCGACAATACGCCATCCTCCACGTCCGAAAAATCCTTCCGCCCAAGGCGGATGCTTCCCCGCAGAACGGCGGCGCCCTCTCCCGTGATGCGGATATGCTTTCCCCGCAGAACAATGGGCTCTGTGATATAGTGAATGCCCGCAGGGATGCGGAGCGTGGTATGATCCGTCAGGATCGAGGGAAACGATACGTTCATGGAAACCTCCCGGGCATTTGACGTTGCCCTTATTATAGCACGGGCCTTGGAGGATGTCAATACAGTTACCCAAAAACCGCACAAAATCCAGCCGTCCCTCTTGCAAAATGCCCAAAAGCATGATATAATACAGAGGTCAGATCCCATTCCAAAATGCAAAAGGAGTACCCGTCATGACCCGTTACGAACGCGTAAAAGCCGCCATTCACCACGAATCCCCCGACCATACCCCCAGCTGCATTCATCTGGCAGGTGACGGCATCGCCGCCTACATGGATAAGCTCTATGACCGCTACACCGACGAACATCTCCGCAAGCTGCATAGAGACGGCATCCTCTCCCATCATCACGCCACATACTACGGTATGGGCAACCACGTTCTGACCGTGGGTTGTCCCTGGTGGAGCTGGCACGCAGTAGACCCCTCCTATGCCGACTTCGACGCCCCCGACCACCTTCCCAAGACTATGGGCTACGGTAGCTACAACGATCTCCACCGCACCGTCGAGAACATCAAGGAGCACACCGATGCCTACGTTCTGGTCACCATCTGGGGCAGTCACTTTGAAAAAGCCTACTTCGCTCGGGGCATTGAAAACTTCCTGGCCGATATGGCCGGTGAGCCCGAATTTGCCCAAAGTCTTTTGGACTTGATCATCCGAAAGAACCTTGTGATGTTGGAGAACATCATTCATATCCCCGGCATCGACGGCATCCTCCTGGGCAGCGATTGGGGCTCCCAGAAGGACCTGCTCATGTCCCCTGCCAGTTGGCGGGAGATGATTGCCCCCGGCGAGCAAAAGGAGTACGACCTCATCCACGAGGCAGGGCTGGACGTCTGGGTCCACTCCTGCGGCGATATCCGCAAGATCATGCCCGACCTGTCCGAGATGGGCGTAGACGTTTTGAATCCCATCCAACCCGAGTGCATGGATATCTACAAGCTGAAGGACACCTTCGGCCACAAGATGTCTTTCTGGGGTGGAATCAGCACCCAAAAGACCCTTCCCTACGGCACCCCCGCCGACGTGGAGTCCGAAACTCGCCGCATCGCCGCCTACATGGGCCAACGCGGTGGCTTCATCACCGCCCCCTCCCAAGAAATCCAAGCCGACGTTCCCTTCGAGAACCTCTGCGCCCTGATCGATACGGCGAATTCACTATAGGGAACCTCTAAAATATGGAGAGCGTGCCTCCTGCGGCACGCTCTCCGATTATACTTTTTCCTTCCGTGTGATCACCAAAGCCAACGCCAATGCCGCAAGTCCGGCCGTCAGCTTGCCCACGATGAGGGCGGGAATGGCAGAAGGATTCCAGCCGCCCGTAAAAGCCAGATGGTCTCCAAACACGAAGCCCGCCGAAACCGCAAAGGCCATATTGATGATCTTGCCGCGAGGGTCCATCTTGTCCAAATTATCAAAGGTGGCAATGGAGTTGACCGTAGCATTCAAAAGTCCCGAAATGGCATGCTCGTTGACACGCATTTTTCGCCCCAATGCCAACAGGGGTCTGTTCAGAAGCTTGCTCACCAGATGCATGAGGGGAAACGCTCCCGCCAGCAGCAGAGCAATCTCTCCCACCACAAAAAATGCGTCACCCACGGGTGCAAGGCCGGAAAGCACAGCCCAACCCGTGTATTTATAAACCAAGGCCGCCAAAAGTCCCGCGACCGACAGAGCAGTCATGAATTTCCCGAAATACGTAAACAGACGGATCACGATCCTCTCAAATTTCCAAAGCCCCAGTGCGATCAGAACAGAGGGAATCAACGTGGGAAGCAGGTTGTGCAGCACCTTCAAAATCGGAATACCTGCCACGACACCGCCGCCCAGAATGCCCAACGGAACCGTAATAATCCCGCAGAGAATTCCCTTCGCCGCATAGGGACGATCCTCGGCCTTAATGATTCCCATAGACACGGGAATGGTAAAGGTAATGGTTACACCCAGCAGAGAGGAGCATACGATGCCCCCTAAAACTGCGCCTTGCGGATCGTTTGCCAGCTTGTCCGCCAGGGGCGCACCGCCCATATCGCAGGCCAGAAGCGAGCCCGCAAACATGGCAGGATCCACACCCATCCAATTGAACACGGGCACAACTACGGGAGACAATATGTTCGCCAGAAAGGGCGCGAGGACAATCATACCCGTCATAGCCAACGCCAGCGGGCCCATGGTCACAATGCCCCGTTCAAAAGCCTTACCGATACCGAAACGGTTGGAAAGAATATAATCCAGACCGCCCAAAACGGCAAACACCGTAAAAACAATGAAAAGAATATCCGAAAAGCTCATATCCATCTCCATACAAACAAAGAATTGGAATCTCGCCTTTGATTATACCATATTTTTCTTCTGCTGTCAATCACGTTTTCGGATTCTTTCGAGACAACGGCATGCAGCCCCCGGCGCGAAACGTCCACATCCTGCCCACGCAAATTCATCTACATGGGCAACATACACAAAAAACCTCTTCCAAAACCATCAAAATCAACATTGACAAGAATCCCAACATATTATATAATAGGTATGGCAAAGATTGACTCTCCAAGAGAAATTTGCCTCGTTTGACAGAAAGGATGGTAAAAACCATGGCAAAGATCAAGATCGGTATCATCGGCGTCGGCAATATCTCCGAATGCCACATTTCCGGCTACAAGAACTCCCCCGATGCAGAGTTATATGCTTTCTGCGACATCAATGAAGAACGCCTTAAGGAAAAGGGCGCACGACACGGCGTGTCCCGCCTCTATACCAGCGCAGAGGAAATGTGCAACGCATTGCCCGAGCTGGATGCCGTCAGCGTATGTGTTTGGAACTGCAACCACTACGAATGCACCATGGCCGCCCTCCGCGCAGGTAAGCACGTCCTCTGCGAGAAGCCCCTGGCTATGAACGAGCAGCAGGCCATTGAGATGCGCGATTTCGCCAAGGCACAGGGCAAGCTTCTGATGGTAGGCTTCGTCCGCCGCTTCATGGCGGAGACCGAAGAGCTGAAGCGACTGACCGACGAGGGATACTTCGGTGATATGTACTATACCAAAGCCACCTACCTCCGCCTGAACGGTAATCCCGGCGGCTGGTTCTCGGATAAGAAGCGCAGCGGCGGCGGTCCCGTTATCGACCTGGGTGTCCACGTCATTGACGAGGCGCGTTACCTCATGGGCAATCCTCAACCCGTTTCGGTCTATGCCACCGTACAGAAGAGACTGGACCGCACCCCCCATTGCGGCGGCATCGAATATCTGGCCTCGGATGCAGGTGCCATCAACGACGTAGAGGACTTCGCTCAGGCTACCATCCGTTTCGATAACGGTGGCGTTATGATGCTGGAGACCAGCTATGCCCTCAACTCCCCCGACCCTATCTGCCGCATTGAGCTGTACGGAACCAAGGCCGGTTGCATCACCGATCCCCTCCGCATCCTGGAGGACAACGGCAAGGAGCTGAAGACCATCGACAAGTACAAGGAGCTGCCTGCCAACACCTTTGATGGTATGTTTGAGAAGGAAATCGCTCATTTCGTAGACTGTGTCGCCACCGGTTGCGAGTGCCGCAACCCCGCTGATGACGGCGTGGTCGTCATGCGCATTCTGGACGCCATCTACGAGTCCGGCCGCACCGGTCACGAGGTCGTTCTGAAGTAATATTTATACGATACCTCTGCGGGGGGAATCTTCTTGAAGGAGGATTCCCCCCGCAAAGCTTTCACGAGCAGCTCCCCTTCAAGAACTTTTCCTAAAAATATATTGCAATTTCAGAGCTTTTATGGTATACTATAAGCATCGGAAACCAAGCCCCCATTTCAAAACACAGGAGGATACACCCGTTATGAACCAGTTTTCTCACATTCTGAAGGATCAGATCGACACCGTCTGCCAAAAGCTCTACGAGATGGGCCGCGATGACCTTGCTCTTCTCTTCACTAAGTGCTACCCCAACACCCTGGAGACCACCACCAAGCTTTTGGATGACGGCTCTGCCTTCGTCATCACGGGCGATATCCATGCCATGTGGCTCCGCGATTCCGCCGCTCAAGTACATCACTACCTCCCCGTTGCCGCTCAGAATGACGAACTTGCAGACATCATCGAGAAGATGATCAAGCGCTACGCCATCTACGTTCCCAAGGATCCCTACGCCAACGCCTTCAACGAGTGCGACAATGACCGCGGCCACAAGACCGACCTCACCTTCCGCTCCCCCTGGGTCTGGGAACGCAAGTATGAGGTTGACTCTCTCTGCTCGGTCATCTTTATCGCCTATAAGTTCTGGAAGAAGACCGGCCGTACCGGCCATCTGGACGAGGACTACAAGAAAATGCTGGAGATCATCCTGGATCTGTGGGAAACCGAGCAGTACCACGCTGAAAAATCTCCCTACACCTTTGAGCGTCCCGATGCCCCTGTGCAAACCGACACCCTGCAGTGCGACGGTCGCGGTACCCCCGTTGCCTATACCGGCATGACCTGGTCCGGCTTCCGCCCTTCGGATGATGCCTGCGACTACCACTACCTCATCCCCTCAGAGATGTACGCCGTGGTTGTCCTTCGTTATCTGGCCGAGATCGCCCGCGAGATCTACGGTGACGAGGCTCTGGCCCTCCGCGCAGAGAAGCTGGGGGCTGAGATCGATGCCGGCATTCAGGCCTACGGCATCGTGGACCACCCCAAGTACGGCAAAATCTACGCCTACGAGACCGACGGTCTGGGCAACTACAACCTGATGGACGACGCCAACGTGCCTTCCCTGCTCTCCGCCCCCTACCTGGGCTACTGCCAGGCAAACGACCCCATTTATCAGAACACCCGCCGCTTCATCCTCTCCGAGGATAACCCCTTCTACTTCTCGGGTAGCAAGCTCCACGGCATCGGCTCTCCCCATACCAAGCCCGGTTACGTCTGGCCCATCTCCCTGGCCCTCCAGGGTCTGACCTCGATCGACCCCGCCGAGATCGAAGAAGTCCTCTCCA
>SVRS01000042.1 GCA_015064695.1 Oscillospiraceae bacterium
TATAGGTGCTCCCATTACTGATGGCGGCGAGAATGGGAACGAAGGACGCTGTTGTCACGAACCCTACCCATACGGAGCACCAGACTTTCCCAATCCTCACTTTGACTTGGAGTTCTATGCAACACTACCGTGGGTTTTAGACGAAACACAAAACTGATAGTTACTCAGCCAATTCCAATTTATTGAACAGAATGAAATACGCCCAGACAGACTTTGAAAAATCTGTCTGGGCTACTTATTTGTTTATTGCAAAGCAAAATCCGTGCGCCATATATCCTTATGAGGTCGAGACTGTAATTTCTCCGATAAAGACTATACCCTTTGGGATAGGCTCCTGTTTTTTACTCGTCGAAATGAGAGATATTGTCCTTGATGATGCAATCGCCCCGACCGTCGTATACGATGCTCTCCTTTTTCGCACCGTGGTACATGACGTTACTCTGGATAATCACCGCCGTGGAGTAGGACAGATAAATGTCATAGAGGGGCTCCTCCGGGCCGTATCCCGTGTCGAATACGCCGTACCTGAAGGTGTTGCCCGTCACCACCACGTTGTTGGTGTTCTCCAAAAACAGACTGCAGCTGTCATATTCCGTATCGTATTCCACCTCTACGAGGCACCCGCAACGGCGGAAAACGTTACCGGTGATGGTTACGTCCCGTGCGTAGCACAGAGGGCCGCCCAGCTGAACCGCAGGACCGTAGGCGCGGTCTACGAAGTTGCCCGTGAAATTGATGGAATCGCCGTAGGGGATCCACATGCCGCCCAACTTGTTCCACTCAATGCGGTTGCCTGTGATGGTCAGAGAGGACGCCGTGGGGCCACCCAGAATGCCGTGATTCTGATTCCCCGAGAACATATTGTCCAGAATGAAGCCGTCAAAGCCGTCAATGTACAGGCCCGCCCCTTTGTTGTTGGTGGTCATGGAATGACGGAGAGAGAAGCACCACACCTTTTCCAGGTGGATTCCGTTGCCCGTAAACTCGCTGACACGGCAGGTTTCGATGCGAGGTGTATCCTCTTCCACGCCGCCGTTGTACTTGTCCCAGCAAAGATAAATACCGTTCATGGCCTCGCCCTTGTTGGCGCCGTTGAAGCACAGTCCCATGATGGCGCAGCCGTAAGCACCCGTGATATCCAGAAAGCCGGGCACGTCGGATTCAGCGCCGTTATAGATCAGAATGGAGCCGCCGTCGTAGGAAAAGCTCCAGGCGGCATCGCCCCGCAGAGTGGTGTACGCAGGCATCTTCAAGGGGCCTGTCAGATATTTTCCGGAAGGAACGACCACCGCGCCCTGCACCTTTCCCGCGTCATCCAAGGCTTGTTGAATGGCGGCGGTACAGTCTGTCACGCCGTCGCCCACGGCTCCGTAATCGGTAATATCGAATACCGTCCTCTGGGAGGCTTCCTCGCCTGACGTGCTTACACTCGGGGATAGCAGAATTCCTGTCATCAGCATGGCAGCCATGCAAAGAAAAATCAAGATTTTTTTCATCTCACGTCATCCTCCGCTTCGTTCGTATTGGAAAGACCGCGTGGGGTGCCCTTTTTTTTGAGAATGAGCAGAAGTACCACGTCATTGATCACCAGCAAGACCGCGCAGCCTCCCACGGCGATGGCGATATAACCGCCCTTTCCGACGGATGGGCTGGTATCAGCCGGCACGTCGGTGGTCCCACCTCCCTCGGTATCGGAATCGCCGGGAGCGAGGGTATCGAGGGGATCGGTGGTTTCGGCAGGGAGGGTTTCCTGGGTATTGGGAACCTCGGTGGTGACACCGTCAGAGGTGTTTTCGGTTTCCTCCTCAAGGGTCAGATAGGTTGCCCGACGGAGATAGAATTGACACTCGTCCTCGGAATTTCCGTCCTCGCCGCAATCCATGGCAAAGAGAATGACGTCGCCCTTCTCCACCTCCACCGTGATCTTGAAAACGCTGACCGCGACCCAACAAACCAGAGGCTCGGTCCAAAGCAAGGCCTCGGGGGAATATTCGTTTTTGTAGATTTGCAGTTCAACCGTCGCATTGCCGTTCCAGTCGTAATTTTTGAAAAAGTAGCGGATCTCCACCGAACCGCTGTGGGGCGCCGTAAAAGAGCAGGCAGGCAGTGCGTTGGTAGCAGGATGCATACCCGTGGCGCTGATGAAGCAGTAGGGATAGCGGAGATGCTTTGCCGAGGTCTTGCCGGGGCAATAGAGAGGCGTGGTGGATGAGTAGTTTTGGTTGTTGGTACCGCAGTAATCCATGTCGAGAATCTCTCCGGTTTCCTTGACAATATACTTATATCCGAAGGGAGCAAGGGCATCTGCCTTGCCGCCAAAGGCCTCGGGCTCGGCACCCCAGGTGTAGACAGGAAGATTTTCATTCGCCGCGGATACGGGCACGTAGAGTGTCACGAAAACCAGAACCGGGATCAGCGCCAAAAAAAGTTTTTTCAAGGAAAAACTCTCCTTTCTACGTGCAGGGAATACTTTTTGGGTGGATTCAAAGGCCCTTACTTCCGAATGACAGGAGCAACGCAAATGAGGTTTTCCCAGGTAACCTCCCCGCCGTAAAGTTTGGGGATCTCCACCTCTCCAAGCTCATCCAGCGGGATGGTCAAAGGACCGTTCGTCAGATCAAAATGACGAGAGCCGTCCTTGTTTTTCAAAGAGAGGGTGTAGGTATCCGACGGAACAAATCCGGGCTTCTGCACGTCGCAAAGCTCGAAACGGACCACATCTCTCTCAACGGTCCAGTTGACCAGCATACCCTTGGAGATCCAGGTCCTCTGCACCGCCAGAGCGGCGCGTAGCTCGGCCTCGGCGTCGCCGCCCTCTTGTCCCTCAGCGTAGGTTGCGAATCGCATGGCAAAGCGATCGGTCACCTTGTGCAGATCCATGCCTGCGCAGGCGGCGACCTTCACGCCGTCCAACACCAGCTTCTCCCACCAGCGGATAGCAGGAACGTTGACCTCACGAAGGGGCTCGGGGTTGTTGACGATCTCAATATAATCCACGTTGGAAAAATCGTGAATGTCCATCTCAAACCGACAGCCCTGGGCCAAGGGCTCATAGTAGGCAAAGGGGTGCGCAATACCCGTAATGGCGTTGGCCTTCTTGCAGGCCTCGAACAACCGCTCGGGCTTGTGGCGATCGATGGAATCCCACGGCACGTATTGCTCCAGATAGGGGCAGACGATATGCCCGAAGTAGGTGGTATATTCCATGCCGTATATGCATTGGAGCGGAGGCTTTTGCTCCGCCATGATCTTACGAATGATGTAATGAGGTGAAATGGTATTATGGTCGGTGATGGCGAAGCAATCCACTCCGTCCGCCACCATGCGATCCACCAATTCCTGGCAGGAAATGGGCGCATCGGATTCAATCGTATGATTGTGAAGCTCGTAACGTTTAAACATAGTATCCCTCCCTTTACTGACCGCTCACCGTCAGGGTATAGTGGGTGTTGTCCTTGGCCACGTTAAAGACCAACAGGGTGATCTTCAGAACGCCCTCGAATTTCTCCTGGGGAATGCACCCATTGGATACCTCGTCGCCCTTGAAGATCATGTGGCGGTCAGGCAGTTGCTTGTGGATACATCCAATGAACTCGTCGTTGAGCATGGCCAGCGGGTGGATCTCAGTCTTGAGATCAATGTCATAGATCAGGATCTTGCGCGCCTTCTCCTCGTCGATCTCACTGCCACTCATTTCCTTGATGGCCGCGATGGTGTCCCGCAGGACCTCCGGGGTGATTTCGGGGTTCTTCCGACATTTTTCCTCGGATCCGTAGACCTTGATGACCTCCTCTGGCGTCATCTTGTCATCCTGATAGCGAAGCTCGGCAAAATCGTAGGTCAAGTGAATATCCATTTCGGTGCAAGGCTCCTCCAGACAGACCGTATAGGTGATCTGCCCCACGAAGCCGCGATTGACAATTCCTTCTACGTGATAAAGCTCCTTCATAATAGCCCCCTTATCGATTCTGAAAATGTTATTCCACAACCTCCGCTGTCACCTTGTTGTCCATGTAGCGGAAGGTAAACTTGACAATGCTGTTGTCGCGCTTGGTGGTGAAACGGGCCTTGCAGCCGTCGCCGCTGGCGGCGCGATAACCGTGGGCGGTATAAACGGCAGACAGGGTACCGTAGGTGGAGACCGCATAATCATACTCTCCCGCAAAGGGGATAATCACGGTCAGGGTATAGGTGTTGTCACCGACGTAGTACATACGGGTCACTTCGCTGTTGGAATTGTTCTCCTCACAACCCACGAAGGGCTGGAAGCTACCGTACACAACCACCTTCTCGGGCAGCTTGAAGCCCGTCTCGGGGTCATACTGCTCGTGGCAACCATAACGGATGAGATGCTCAGGGTTGGCGTAGCCCTCCCGCAGGCGGTCGCCGTCCTCCCAGCAAGCCTTGACCATATCCTCCTGGCCG
The DNA here is from genome assembly GCA_015064695.1 of Oscillospiraceae bacterium. Lineage (GTDB taxonomy): Bacteria > Bacillota > Clostridia > Oscillospirales > CAG-272 > CAMEON01. The sequence continues at coordinate 4,426 of SVRS01000042.1, forward strand.
AAGCCCATAGGACATGCCGCGGATTTATTGTTGAGCTGGTATTCGGAATTATAGTCGATCTTTCCGTTATCTCCGCGCTCGAAACGGACGGGAGCGGCACCCAGGGTGCGGCGGAAGGGGATCTCAAAAAATGCGTGGGGGTTGTTGACCTGGGTCCAGCGGTAGGTGTACTCGATAAGGTGGTTACGGACCTCCTCGGGCTGGTTGGCGAAATAACCGATCTGGTCAAAGCCCCACCACTGCCAGCGGGCCATCTGATGACGGCCGCGGTTTGCAATGGCTTCCTCCACGGTCGCTTCATCGAACATCTTGCCGCACCAGTTGTCGTACTCCATGAGGTAGGGCATCTGCTCACCCGACCAGCCGTTGGGGTTCAAACCGCCCTCGCTGAAGCCCTCGCGGACAAGGACAAGACGAGTCCCCTCGTATCTCTCCAAGGGCGCGCGGGTAAAGGGCATGGCGTGGTAGTCAAACAGAAGCTCACCATTCACGCTCACTCCATGGGTGTGGGCATCCATCAGCACCTTGTGACGACGGGCGTGCTTGGCGGCATAGTCCCGGATCATGCGGAACAGCTCGTAGGTTTTCTTCATACCGCGATCCTCGGCGGTGTACATATGGACCTGCCCCATGTGCAGAGCCTCATAGCCGCAATCGATGTATTTAGTCGCGCGATAGTAGAACCACATACGGGCCTCGTCGCGGTTGAGGTCGGGGACGGCCCCCCCGGCGAATACCTCCTCGGTCTGTCCCTCCTCGGGGAGCATCCGAGCGTCCTCAAAGCGGAAGCAACGGTCCTCCACAGGCTTACCGAAGGCCTCAAGCACGTAGGCAGGAATCCTTTCCTTCTCCATTTCGGTGGTGATGTACTCGAATACGCAGGCCTGCAGAATGATCTCCGGATCCTGCTCATGGACACGATCCGCCAAAGCCTTGGAGCGAGCGAAATGAAGCTCGTCGTTTCCCGTAGCTCCCCAGGTGCCCGAGGCACGGCCCAAAAACTTAGCGCCCAAGCGGGCGATCACCCGCAGATCATCCTCCAAGGTATCCGATTCGAACAAAAAAGCAGCGGTAACAGCGCGCGATAGATAACTCTCCAGCACCTCACGGCTCATATTGCCATCAAATTGAAACTGTAGGTTCATAAGAATCGTTCTCCGTTTTCTCTATTTTAGAGAAGCCCCCTCCTGTTCGAGGGGGGCTTTTGTATGATTTCGATTACTCGACAACCTCGGCGGTTACCTTGTTATCCATGTAACGGAAGGTAAACTTCACCACGCAGTTGTCTCTCGGAGTGGTGAAATGGGCCTTGCAGCCGTCGCCGCTGGCGGCACGGTAGCTGTGAGCGGTGTAGACCGCAGACAGAGTACCGTAGGTAGAGACCGCGTAGTTGTACTCACCCGCGAAGGGGATCACAACAGACAGGGTGTAGGTATTGTCACCGACATAGTACATACGAGTGACCTCACTGTTGGAGTCGTTCTCCTCGCAACCTACGAAGGGCTGGAAGCTACCGTACACAACCACCTTCTCGGGAAGCTTGAAGCCAGTCTCGGGGTCGTACTGCTCACGGCAACCGTAGCGGATGAGATGCTCGGGATTGGCGTAGCCCTCGCGGAGACGGTCGCCATCCTCCCAACAAGCCGCCATAACGTCCTCCTGGCCGAAGCCCATGGGACAGTCTGCGGACTTATTATTGATCTGGTAGTAGGGATTCACACCCAACTCACCGTTGTCCCCGCGGACCATTTCCACGCGGGCATCACTGAGCATACGGCGGAAGGGCATCTCAAAGAATGCGTGGGGGTTGTTGATCTGAGTCCAGCGATAGGTGTACTCGATGAAGTGGTTACGAACCTCCTCGGACTGGTTGGCAAACCAACCGATCTGATCGTAGCCCCACCACTGCCAACGGGCCATCTGATGGCGGCCGCGCTGAGCCATGGCTTCCTCAAAGGTTCCGCCGAACATCTTGCCGCCCCAGTTGTCGTACTCCATGAGGTAAGGCATCTGCTCGCCCGACCAGCCGTTGGGGTTCTCACCGCCCTCGCTGAAGCCCTCGCGGACCAGCACCAGGCGCTCACCCTCATAATGCTCCAGGGGAGCGCGGGTGAAGGGCATGGCATGGTAGTCGAACATGAGCTTGCCGTTGACACTCACGCCGTGGGTGTGGGCATCCAGAAGCACCTTGTGACGGCGGGCGTTCTTGGCGGCGTAATCGCGGATCATCTGGAAAAGCTCGTAGGTCTTCTTCATACCGCGGTCCTCGGCGGTGTAAATGTGGATCTGACCCATGTGCAGCGCCTCATAGCCGCAGTCGATATACTTGGTGGCGCGGTAATAGAACCACATCCGAGCCTCGTCGCGGTTCAAGTCGGGAATAGCACCGCACTTACCGGGATCCCGCCCATCGGGGAAGCTCCAGTTGGTATCGCCGTTCTCGGACACCATCCGGGCATCCTCCCAGCGGAAGCAACGGTCCTCCACGGGCTTACCGAAGGCCTCAAATACGTAGGCGGGGATCTTCTGAGTGTTCATGCGCAGGGTGATCATCTCAAAGACACAGGCCTGCAAAATGATCTCGGGATCCTGGGCGTGGACCGCATCAGCCAAAGCCTTGGACTTGGCGAAGTGAACCGCATCGTTCTCCAGCATATACCAGATACCGGATGCACGGCCGATGAACTTCACGCCCATACGCTTGATGGCGCGCAGATCATCCTCCAGAGTATCCGTCTCGAACAGCGAGCTGGCAGTCACGGCGCGGGAAAGGTAGCTCTCCAGCACATCGCGGCTCATGTTGCCGTCAAATTGGAAATTCAGATTCATAGATATTTCTCCGTTTCGTGTATTGGTTCTCTTACGCCTTCAGGATCTTCTCGCCGTAGGCCTCGTTGTAATCAGCAATCAGCTTCTTGGCCAAGGAGTAGGAATTGATCAGAGGATGGGTCATGAGAGCCTCGATAGCCTTCTCCTCGTTGCCCTCGCGGACGGCCTCCACGGTCAGACGCTCGTAGCGCTTGATAAGACGGATGTACAGCTCGCACATAGTGGGAACCGTGGCCTGCTTGACGGGCTCAATACCATTCTTGGAAACGTTGCAGGTCACCTCAACCACATCCTCGTCGGAGAGGAAGGGGATACAACCCTGGTTCAGGATGCTGAGCACCAGCGTGCGGCCGGTCTCGCTCTGCATACCCTCGATGCAGTCCAGCATAACACCGGCATAGCCCATGCCCTCGGGAACGGGAAGGCTTCCCTTCTCCAGCATGGGACGGTTGGCCGAGCCGGACTCGATGGACATGTAGCTATTCTCGCGGAGCTGCATGTAGTACAGGAAGATCTGCAGAGCCTCCTCGGGATCGGCATCGATGTCCATGGCCTTCAGCTCCTTCATCATCTGGATGTTGACCTTCTCAATGGTCTGGCCGCGGGTCATATCGGACTTATTGATGTTGGCGAGGGCCTTCTCGCGGTGGTAGTAGTAGTAGAGATACTCGTTGGGGATCATGCCGGTCTGACGAACCACCTCACGGTCGAAGATCTTCAGCTCGTGGATGCTGGACATGAAATCGTCGTCCGCAATGAGCTTGGGCATAATTTCCTCGCCGTTCACCTGTACGCTCTTGACCCAGGACAGATGGTTCAGGCCGAAGAACTCCACGTACATCTCCTCCTCGGTGACACCCAGCTTGTCGCACATACGGTACTTCAGGCTACTGGGCGCATCGCAGATACCGATGATGCGGTGATGGCCCGCATTGTGCAGCGCCTGGGTAACCAGCCCCGAGGGGTTGGTGAAGTTAAAGATCCAGGCCTCGGGAGCATGCTTCTCGATCAGCTCGCAGTACTCCATCAGCACGGGAATGGTGCGGACTGCCATGGAGAAGCCACCCACACCGGTGGTCTCCTGTCCAATAACGCCGTTGCCCAGCGCGACCGACTCATCTACCACGCGGGAATGGTCGCCGCCGACACGGAGGGTAGTGACGATGTAGTCCATCCCCTTGATAGCCTCTACCGCGTCATAAACCTCGCGGACAACCAGGTCCTTCCCTTCACGCTTGACAACGTGACGGCAGAGCTTGCCGATGATGGCGAGTTTTTCGAAGTCGATGTCATAAAGCACCACCTCGTCGATGTTCAGCTTCTTATAACGCTTCAAAAGGCCGTTAATAAAGATAACTGTGCGCACACCTGCGCCGCCGATAACGCCGATTTTCATGTATGTATCCTCCTAAATGATTCGTAATCTTGTTTTAATCTTCAAATTCAGCACTCAGAATCCAGCTCTCCAGCTGATCGCGGAAGGGGAAGCCGGTGTTGCCGCCCAGCATGGAGGCAGACAGGGAGCCGCAACCGTTGCCGCGCTTCAGGCACTCCTCCACAGGCATACCGCTCACAAAGCCGTATACGAAGCCTGCGTTGAAGGAATCGCCGGCACCGGTGGTGTCCAGCACCTTAACCTTGTAGGTGGGCGCGGTGTAGACTTGGCCGTCCTTGACGGCGAGAGCCCCCTTCTTACCCAGCTTGATGACCGCCATACCGGCCTTTTCAGCCAGCTTGCGCGCGCCTTCCTCAATGTCATCGCAACGAGTGTAGTGACGGCACTCGGTCTCATTCATGAACAGCACGTCGATCATGGGCAGCAAATCGAAAATGCCCTCGTACCATACGCCGGTGGTATCCCAGCCCACGTCAAAGGAAACGGTCACGTCGCCCAGAGCGTGGATCTTGGTCAGCATATCCAGATACTCCTCGTGGTTGGTCAGCCCCTCGTATCCGGTAACGTGGACGTGCTTAGCGCCGGGGAGCTGCTCCAGGTTCATATGCTTGAGAGAAAGCCCCTCGTTGGTGCCGCGATAGGTCAGAAAGCAACGGTCCTTCTGAGTAGTAAAGCTAATGGAAATACCCGTCTTCTTGGTATCACTGTCCAAAAGCAGGCTGTCATCCACACCCAACTCCTTGAACAGGTTGCGAATGTACGCGCCGTACATATCCTTACCAATGCTTCCCTGAAAAACCGGAGTCAGACCCAGCTTTGCAAGGCCTAAGGTAAAGAGTGCCGCGCCGCCGCCCACGAAGGTTTCCATCACAGGAACATCCACCTCAGAGCCGAAGGGAGGCAGACTTTCCACGCCGGGCACGACGAGATCGATATTTACGTCGCCATACACATAAACGTCCCATTTCTTTTGCATATCACTACATCTCCTTTTTGAATAAATCCGTCATTTTTATGCATGTTTCTAAAAACACATACGTATAGCACTACTATTATAATATAATCCCCACAAAAAAGCAATAGTCCGTTCAAACAATTTTCAAATTTGTAACAATTCCCATACAACCCAAAAAGGAGGTGCCGCCCCATGCCTTATGCATGAGGCGACACCTCCCTCGGAATCGACATGTATAGGTCGTTTCGTCAAAAAACGTTTACTTAACGGAGCTGCTCTTTTCCTTCTGAATCACATCGTGTGCGCCACCCTCAACGATGGAGGTAGCGGAAACCAGAGTCAGCACTGCCTTCTCCTGCAGCTCGGGAATGGTCAGCGCACCGCAGTTGCACATGGTGGACTTGACCTTGGCCAGAGACATAGCCACGTTGTCCTTGAGGCTGCCGGCGTAGGGGACGTAAGAATCCACGCCCTCCTCAAAGGACAGCTTCTTGTCACCGCCCAGGTCGTACCGCTGCCAGTTGCGGGCGCGTGCAGAGCCCTCACCCCAGTACTCCTTGTAGTAGGTACCGCCAATGGATACCTTGTTGGAGGGGGACTCGTCGAAGCGGGCAAAGTAGCGGCCCAGCATGACGAAATCAGCGCCCATAGCCAGGGACAGGGTGATGTGGTGATCGTAGACGATACCGCCGTCGGAACAGACGGGGATGTAGATACCGGTCTCCTCGTAGTAGCGGTCACGCTCCTGGCAGACCTCGATCAGTGCGGTAGCCTGGCCGCGGCCGATACCCTTGGTTTCACGGGTGATGCAGATGGAACCGCCGCCGATACCGACCTTGATGAAGTCGGCACCGCAATCAGCCAGGAAGCGGAAGCCCGCAGCATCCACCACGTTACCTGCGCCAACCTTGACGGTCTCGCCGTAGTTCTCGCGGATCCAGGCGATGGTGCGCTTCTGCCACTCGGAGAAGCCCTCGGAGGAGTCAATGCACAGAACGTCTACACCTGCCTCCACCAGAGCGGGCACACGCTGGGCGTAGTCACGGGTGTTGATACCCGCGCCGACGACGTAACGCTTGGAGGCGTCCAGCAGCTCGTTGGGGTTCTGCTTGTGGGTGTCGTAGTCCTTGCGGAAAACGAAGTAGCACAGACGACCGTCCTCGGAGACGATGGGCAAGGAGTTGAGCTTGTGATCCCAGATGATATCGTTGGCTTCCTTCAAAGTAGTTCCCTCGGGAGCGGTGATCAGCTTGTCCAGAGGAGTCATAAACTCAGCCACCTTGGTAGCAGGATCCATACGGCTGACACGATAATCGCGGCCGGTCACGATACCCACCAGCTTGCCCTCGGCGGTACCGTCGTCGGTCACGGCCATGGTGTTGTGGCCGGTCTTCTCCTTGAGGGCGACCACGTCGGCCATGGTCATTTCGGGAGAGAGATTAGAATCGCTCTTAACAAAGCCGGCCTTGTGGCTCTTGGCTCGCTTGACCATAGCGGCCTCATCCTCAATGGTCTGGGAGCCGTAGATGAAGGATACACCGCCCTCGGTGGCCAGAGCCACCGCCAAACGGTCACCGGATACGGACTGCATGATTGCAGAAACCATGGGGATGTTCATCTCGATAGCAGGCTTCTCACCGGCCTTCTTGTTGTACTTGACCAGAGGGGTCTTGAGGCTGACGTTGGCGGGAATGCACTCAGCAGAGGAGTAGCCGGGGATCAGCAGATATTCGTTAAAAGTATGGGAGGGCTCATTGATAAACTTAGCCATGTCTGTATTCTCCTTTTCGATTTTCGGTTTGGTGGGTTAGTCGTTATAATATTCCTTCGCCTCGCAGTACAGACAGCGGGCGATCTTCATGTCGGGATTGACCACGCGGAATACGTGATCCAACTCCTGCTCGGTAGCGGTTATGCACTGGGGATTGCGGCACTTGATGGTGTTCACCATACAGCCGTCCAAAGACTCGGCAGAGGGCTTGCCGTCACTGCCCTCATTCAGAAGCTTCAGAATCAAGGCCATGCGAATGTACTTGCCGCAGAGAGCCTGGCGGAAATAGCAGGCACGGGGGTCGTCGTCCACCTTCACGCTTATCTCGTTAACGCGAGGAAGGGGATGCAGGATGGCCAGATCGGGCTTAGCGGTCTCCAACTTTTCAGGGGTGAGGATGTAGCTGTCCTTCAGCCGCTCGTACTCGGTGGGATCGGCAAACCGCTCCCGCTGGATGCGGGTCATGTAGAGGATGTCCAACTCGGGCATAGCCTCCTCCAGACTGGTGGTCTGGATATATTCCACGTTGTGCTTCGCCATGACCTCGTGCTTGATGTAGCCGGGCAGGGACAGCTCCTCGGGGGAGATCAGCACGAAGCGGATGCCCTCGTAGCGGGACATGGCGTCGATGAGGGAGTGGACGGTACGGCCATACTTCAAGTCGCCGCAGAGGCCCACGGTCAGGTGATCCAATCTTCCCTTTTCACGGGAAATGGTCAAAAGATCAGTCAGAGTCTGGGTGGGGTGGCTATGGCCGCCGTCCCCCGCGTTGATAACGGGAATGGTGGCATTGCGGGAAGCCACGTAGGGCGCACCCGCCTTGGGGTGGCGCATGGCGATGATGTCGGCGTAGCAGCTAATGACCTTAGCGGTATCGGCCACCGACTCGCCCTTGGCGGCGGAGGAGCTATTGGCCTCGGAGAAGCCCAGCACGCTGCCACCCAACTCCAGCATGGCCGCCTCAAAGGACAGACGGGTACGGGTGGAGGGCTCGTAGAACAAGGTCGCCAGCTTCTTACCGTGACACACCTCGGCGTACTTGGCGGGGTTGTCCATCATATCGTTGGCTACGGAGATCAGCTCGTCCAGCTCGGTCACAGACAGATCGGAAATGTTGATGAGACTTTTCGACATAATAACTCCTTTTCAAGAACCATCAAAAATACGTTCAAGTTTTTGAAGATTCCAAAGGAACTTTTTTCAAAAAGTTCCCTTGGTGGGGTCAAGGGGCAACGCCCCTTGCGCTCTCCTTATGCCTTGGCGCCGTAAACGGCGAGGTAGTTCTTGATGCGGGTGACGTTTTCCTCGTTGGCGGGATTTTCCTCCAGGTACTCGATGATGTCGTAGACGTCAACAATGGAGTATACGGGGAAACCGAACTGCTCTTCGATCTCCTGCATAGCACCCTTGTCGGTCTGACCCTTTTCCTTGCGGTCCACCATGATGAAGGTAGCGGCGACCTTGGCACCCTCGACGTGAGAAAGGATCTCCATGCTCTCGCGGATGGCGGTGCCGGCGGTGATAACGTCCTCGATGATGACGATCCCCTCACCGGGAGTGGGGACGTAGCCGACGAAGGTGCCGCCCTCACCGTGGTCCTTCACTTCCTTACGGTTGAAGAAGAAGGGGACGTTCAAACCGTTCTTGGACAGAGCCACAGCGGCGGATACCGACAGGGAAATGCCCTTGTAGGCAGGGCCGTAGAGAACGGCGGGCTTTGCGCCCAGCTTCTCGAAGTAGGCCTTGGCATAGAACTCGCCCAGGGTGGCGATGTCACTACCGGTCTTGATCATACCGGCGTTAATGAAATAGGGGATCTTGCGGCCGCTCTTGGCAGTGAAATCACCGAACTTCAGAACGCCTGCGGACTGCAGAAACTCAATAAATTCTCTCTTGTAGCTTTCCATGTTTCTATCTCCTTGTGTGATTTTTCGGTTCGTCTGTGGGCGCCGGTGGCAGTCAACAATTACCACTCCCGCCACTCCTCAGTAATGTCCTCATCGGCATCCTGCAGGCCATATTCCACAGCCGCGGTTTGGATCAACTCCCAAATATTCTCGCGTTCCTCGGTCTCAAGCAACGCATAGTCGGTCTTCTCATTTAACTTGTTCAATGCCAGAACCGACTTCTTGACAGCACTCATAATTGCCTTGTCAGAGGGGGCGGACAACTTTGCCAAAGACTCCAAATACTCAGTCAGAATCTTCTCACATTTCCGAACGTCCTTTTCGGTGAAATCGCAATCCTCGCCACATTCCTCCATGAATGCAAGCATCGGCATCACAATGTTCTCCGATAACTGCCCCTTGAATTTAGAAATATCCATATTCCTTCCGGATTCTTAGTCGCAGAACTCAGCCACACATCTCTGATATGCGGCAACGGGATCGGCGGCGGCGGTGATGGGACGGCCGACAACGATGTAGTCGGAGCCGATTTCCTTGGCGGCGGCGGGGGTCATGACACGCTTCTGATCGCCGATATCGCCGTCAGCAAAGCGAACGCCGGGGGTAACGGTCACGAAGCCGTCGCCGCAACGCTCGTGGACCTTGCCGGCTTCCAGGGGGGAGCAGACAACGCCGTCCAAGCCCGCAACCTTGGCGTTGTGGGCGTAGTGCATGACTACATCGGCGATGGGATGGTCGATGAGCAGGTCAGCCTTCATGCTCTCCTCGTCGGTGGAGGTGAGCTGGGTGACGGCGATCAGCAGAGGACGGGTGCCGTCGGGACGGGTCAGGCCCTCAATGGCGGCCTCCATCATGCGGATGGTACCGCCGGCGTGGAGGTTGGTCATGTCAACGTCCAAACGGGACAGAACCGCCATGGACTTCTTAACGGTGTTGGGAATATCGTGGAGCTTCAGATCCAGGAAGATCTTGTGGCCGCGGGCCTTGATCTCGCGGACGATGGAGGGACCCTCGGCGTAGTAGAGCTCCATGCCGATCTTCACGAAGGGCTTGCGGTCCAGACCCTCAAAGAGGTCCAGGAATTTGAATACCTTTTCAGCGCTGTCAAAATCACAGGCTACGATTACGTCTTTTCCCATTGTTTCGGTTCTCCTTTATGTGTCGTTAATTTTAATCTACACGATTGGCTCGGAATACAAGCGGCCGGATTCTTTGCCTTCCCCAGCGGGGAAGGGGGACCGCGAAGCGGTGGATGAGGAGAGTGAATTGAGTCCCGCCGACCGGAGGTGAAAACCACCTTCGCCGCTCTCCAATATCCCTCACGTCAAATTTATTTCACGGGTTTCAGCATATCCGCCGTTAATCTACATTGTTGCAATATATTCTGGCAAACCGCCCCAAAACGCATCTGAATATCCTCATTGGTGTATCGCAAGACGCGATTTCCCAACTGTCGTAATTCAAAATCCCGTTTTTCATCAGCCGCCCGGTGCTCGGGTAACGTATGCTGTTTTCCATCAATTTCAATTACAAGCCTTGCGGCGGCAATATAGAAATCCACAATGTGATCGCCAATATTCTTTTGCCTGTTGACGGTCACAGGTAATCTTTTCAAAAAATCATACCATAAATGTTTTTCTTCGGGTGTCATATTTTTGCGGAGCTCGCGAGCATTGGCTGTCAGATTTCTGTTGTAGTTGTATTGCATGAAGATCTCACCTCCGTTGATGCTACCGCAATCTACTCTCCTCATCCACCGCTTGCGCGGTCCCCCTTCCCCGCTGGGGAAGGCAGAGGAGTCACGCCTGCCCGATGATCTCGGACAGGGAGGCGATGCCGTACTTTTCCATCACGCGAGGCAGATCCATGACAATATCCCGGGAGGCAAAGGGATTGACCAGATTGGCCGCACCCACCTCGACCGCAGTAGCACCGGCCAGCATCAGCTCGATGACGTCCTCGGCGGTGGTAACACCGCCCATACCCACCACGGGGATCTTCACGGCATGAGCCACCTGGTAGACCATCCGCACCGCTACGGGGAAGATGGCCGCCCCCGAGAAGCCGCCCATCTTATTGGCAATCACGGGCTTCTTGGTCTTGAGATCAATGCGCATACCCAAAAGGGTGTTGATGAGGCTGATACCGTCGGCTCCCGCCTCCTCGCAGGCCTTGGCGATGGAGACGATATCGGTGACGTTGGGAGAAAGCTTGATGATGACGGGCTTCTTGGTCACAGCCTTGACCGCGCGGGTCACAGCCGCCGCGGCCTCGGGCTGGGTACCGAAGCTCATGCCGCCGCCATGGACGTTGGGGCAGGAGATGTTGACCTCCAGCCACCCCACCTGGGGCTCCTTGTCAAGCAGCTCGCAAGTGTATGCGTAATCCTCGATGGCAAAGCCGCTGACGTTGGCCATCACAGGCTTGTGGAAGCACTTGGCCAGACGGGGCAGCTCCTCGGAGATGACCTTTTCCACACCGGGATTCTGCAGACCCACGGCGTTGATCATACCTGCGGTGCATTCCGCAATGCGGGGCGTGGGGTTACCGAAGCGGGGGTCCTTGGTGGTTCCCTTGAAGGAAAAGCTGCCCAGGCAGTTGATATCGTACAGCTCAGCAAACTCGTAGCCGTAGCCGAAGGTACCGCTGGCGGGAATGATGGGATTGTCCATCTCGATGCCGCAGAGCGTCACTTTGGTGTCACGAATTACTTGTCCCATAGTATATCCTCCTTGACCAGTACGGGTCCTTCCTTGCAGATGCGCTTGTTGCCGGTCACGGTCTTGCAGGAGCAGCCCATGCAGGCTCCGAAGCCGCATCCCATGCGCTCCTCAAAGCTGAACTGCCCGCTCGTTGCGGTGGCTCTGTATACGGCCTTGAGCATAGGCTCGGGTCCGCAGGTATAGAAGTAGGTATAATCCAGGCCCTCCATGGCGTTCGTTACGAATCCCTTCACGCCGTAGGAGCCGTCCACGGTGGTGACGTAGGTCTTACAACCCAACGCCTTGAAATCCTCCTCGCCAAAGACCTCGTCCTTGGTGTTGAAGCCCAGGATAACGGTGACGTCCTTCCCTGCCTCGCGGAGGAGTCTTGCCAGCATGTACAGGGGGGGAACACCAACGCCGCCGCCAATGAGCAGGGGGCGGTCGCCGGCCTTGGCCATATCGTAGCCGTTGCCCAGGCCCGTCAGTACGTCCAGGGTCTGCCCCGCACCCATCTTGGCCATCTGCTCAGTGCCCTTGCCCACCACCTTGTAGATGAGGGTCAGCGAATCGCCGCGGCAGTCGTTGACCGAAATAGGGCGGCGCAGGTACAGCCCGTCCAAGAGAATATTGACGAACTGCCCGGGGCCTGTTATGGCCGAAGTATCACCCGTAAGCACCATCTTGTAGACGGTAGCCGTCAGGGCGATATTGCTTTTTATTTCAAAAATTCCTTGTTTCATCTTAAAATATGTCTCCAATAATATGCTTATTGAAAGTTCTTGGAGGGGGTCAAGGGGGAACCTTCTTTCAAGAAGGTTCCTCCTTGCGCTCTCCCTCACGAATCGATCGTAGAAATGGTCAGAGTAGTCTCCTCCAGCACGTCCAGCAGAACGCGGACGGTGTCGAGGGAGGTCATCATGGTGACATTGTTCTCAATAGCGAAGCGGCGGATCAGGGCACCGTCCTTGGCGGAGCCCATGGAATCCACGTCACGGGTGTTGATGACGTAGGCGATATAGCCCTGACGAAGCTCGCGAAGGATCTCGTCGCTGTCCTCCTCCAGCTTGGCGACCACGTGGGTGCGGATGCCGTTCTCCTTGAGGAACTTGGCCGTACCCGAGGTAGCCTCAATGTTGAAGCCCAGATTGTAGAAGCGGCGGATGAGGGGCAGAGCCTCAGCCTTGTCCTTGTCCGCGATGGTCGCGAACACGGTACCGTAGTTTTGCAGCTTCATACCCGAAGCCTGGAGTGCCTTGTACAGAGCGCGGTAGAACTTGTCGTCGTAGCCAATAGCCTCGCCCGTGGACTTCATCTCGGGGGACAGATAAGCATCCAAGCCGCGGAGCTTGTTGAAGGAGAACACGGGAACCTTGACGTACCAGCGCTTCTTCTCCTCGGGGTAAATATCGAAGATACCCAGCTCCTTGAGGGACTTACCCAGGATGACCTCGGTAGCGATATCGGCCAGGCTGTAGCCCGTAGCCTTGGACAGGAAGGGCACGGTACGGGAGGAACGGGGGTTGACCTCAATGATGAAGACGTTCTCGTTCTCATCCACAATAAACTGAATGTTGTACAGACCCACAATACCGATACCCAGACCCAGGGCCTTGGCGTACTGCAGGATGATCCCCTTCACTTTGTCCGAGATGGAGAAGGGAGGATAGACCGAAATGGAGTCGCCCGAGTGAACACCCGTGCGCTCAACCAGTTCCATAATACCGGGGACAAAGACATCGCGGCCGTCGCAGATGGCATCCACCTCGACCTCCTTACCGCTGATATACTTGTCAACCAAAACAGGCTTGTCCTCGTCGATCTCAACGGCGGTCTTGAGGTAGTGGCGCAGCTGCTCCTCGTTACCGACGATCTGCATGGCGCGGCCGCCCAGCACGAAGGAAGGACGAACCAGCACGGGGTAGCCGATCTCACGGGCGGCCTCCAGGCCGTCCTCCAGCTTGGTCACAGCCTTACCCTTGGCGCGGGGGATGTTCAGCTCATTGAGGAGGTTCTCGAAGGCGTTACGGTCCTCGGCGCGGTCGATGGCCTGGCAGTCGGTACCGATGATCTTCACGCCTCTGTCGTAGAGGGGCTGAGCCAGGTTGATAGCGGTCTGGCCGCCCAGGGAAGCGATGACACCCTCGGGCTTCTCGAACTCGATGATGTTCATCACATCCTCGGGAGTGAGAGGCTCAAAGTAGAGCTTATCCGCGGTGGTGTAGTCGGTAGATACCGTCTCGGGGTTGTTGTTGATGATGATAGCCTCGTAACCGGATTTCTTAATGGTGGATACGGCGTGGACGGTGGAATAGTCGAACTCCACACCCTGACCGATACGGATGGGGCCTGCACCCAGCACCACGATCTTCTTCTTGTCGGTCAGCACCGAGGCATTCTCGCCGTTGTAGGAGGAATAGAAGTAAGGAATGTACGCGCCGGTGTGGCAGGTGTCCACCATGCGGAATACGGGGAACAGATTCTTCTCCTTGCGGTAGCCGAAAACATCCAGCTCAGTACACTTCCACATACGGGCCACGTACTTATCCGAGAAGCCCATCTTCTTGGCGGCGGTGAGAGTATCCAGGTCGAAGGGATGAGCCTTCAGGGTCTCCTCCATGTCCACGATACGCTTGATGGCCTCCAGGAAGTAGGGAGTGATCATGGTGATCTCGTGGAGCTTCTCAATGGTTACACCGCGGTACATCAGCTCGGCGATGGCGAAAATGTTATCGTCGCGGAAATCCGTGATGTAGTCCAGGATCTCCTCGGTAGACATATTGTCAAACTTGTGGTGGTAGATGTGGTTGACACCCACCTCCAGGGAACGCATACCCTTCAGGAGACACTCCTCCAGGGTGGAGCCAATGCCCATGACCTCACCGGTGGCCTTCATCTGGGTGCCCAGAGTGTTGGAGGCGGTGGTGAACTTGTCGAAGGGGAAACGAGGCAGCTTGGCGATGCAGTAGTCCAGGCTGGGCTCAAAAGCGGCGTTGGTGTTGGCGATCTTAATCTCCTCCAGGGTCATACCCACGGCGATCTTGGCGGTCACGCGGGCGATGGGGTAGCCCGATGCCTTGGACGCCAGGGCAGAGGAACGGGAGACACGGGGATTGACCTCGATGAGGTAATACTCGCTGGAATGGGGGTTCAGCGCGAACTGGACGTTACAGCCGCCCTCGATCTTCAGCTCGCGGATGATCTTGATGGCGGAGTCGTTGAGCATCTTTTGGTCATGCTCGGACAGGGTCATGATGGGAGCCACCACGATGGAGTCACCGGTGTGAACGCCCACGGGATCCACGTTCTCCATGCCGCAGATGGTGATTGCGTGGTCGGAGGAATCACGCATGACCTCAAACTCGATCTCCTTGTATCCCTTGACCGACTTCTCGATCAGCACCTGATGCACAGGGGAGAGCTTGAAGGCATTCGTACCGATCTCAACCAGCTCATCCTCGTTGTAGGCGAAGCCGCCGCCGGTACCGCCCAGGGTAAAGGCGGGACGAAGCACTACGGGGTATCCAATACGCAGGGCGGCCGCCTTAGCCTCCTCCAGGTTGTAGGTGATTTCGGAAGGAATAACGGGCTCGCCGATGGACTGGCAGAGCTCCTTGAACAGCTCTCTGTCCTCGGCCCGCTCAATAGACTCGCTGGAGGTACCCAGCAGCTCGGTGTGGCACTCCTTGAGCACGCCCTTCTTCTCCAGCTGCATAGCCAGATTCAGGCCGGTCTGACCGCCGATACCGGGGACGATGGCGTCGGGACGCTCGTAGCGCAGGATCTTGGCTACGTATTCCAGGGTCAGGGGTTCCATGTACACCTTGTCGGCAATGACCGTGTCAGTCATGATGGTAGCAGGGTTGGAGTTGACCAGCACCACCTCGTAGCCCTCCTCCTTGAGAGCAAGGCAGGCCTGAGTACCTGCGTAGTCAAATTCGGCGGCCTGTCCGATAACGATCGGACCGGAGCCGATAATCAGAATTTTCTTAAGGTCTGTTCTTTTTGCCATAATTGGATCCTCCTGCGATCTATATGAATGAATTTGAATCAAATGAATAAATAAGTCCGGCTTTTGCGGGCGCACGCGCAGATGCATCCCTACCCGCAAAAAGCATGGCTTTGAAGCACCGTCGGCTGAAGCCTCGGCAGGGGCGCACCTATGTGTGCGCCTACGAACGTTACGCCCTGTAGACGACCTGTCCGTCCACCACGGTCATAAGGCACTTTCCCCGCAGAGTATGTCCCGCAAAGGGCGTAGCACGGCCCATGGTCTGAAAGCTTTCGGGATCCACCGTATACACCTCACCCAGATCCCACACCGAGAAGTCCTTCCCCATGGGAATACCGAAGCGCTTGCGGGGATTGACACACAGAACCTCCACCAGCTTCTCCATGGAAAGCACACCCGCCTGCACCATGTAGGTATACAGCACGGGAAACGCCGTTTCCAGACCCACGATACCGAAGGCACTCTTCTCCAAGCCCTTGGACTTTTCCTCGGCGGAGTGGGGCGCGTGGTCGGTGGCGATCATATCGATGGTTCCGTCCAGAATGCCCTCGATGAGTGCTTCCCTGTCCTCGGGAGAGCGAAGAGGGGGATTCATCTTAAAGCGGCCGTCCTCCTGCAGGTCTCCATCGTCCAACACCAGGTAGTGAGGACCGGTCTCACAGGTCACATCCAAGCCCTCAGCCTTGGCGCGGCGGATCAGTTCCACCGTCTCCTTGGCGGAAATGTGGCAGACGTGGTAAGCACATCCGATCTCCCGTACCAGCTCAATGTCGCGGGCGACCTGGGCGTACTCGCTCTCGGAGCAGATACCGCGGTGACCGTGTGTCTTTGCGTAGTCTCCGTCGTGAATATAGCCTCCGCGAAGTAGCTCGTTGACCTCACAGTGAGCCACGATCATTTTGCCAAGCTCCTTGGCCTTGATCATAGCCGCGCGCATCATCTCGTCACTCTGCACCCCCCGTCCATCATCCGAAAAAGCGATGCAATCGGGTGCCATGCCCTCCAGGTCGGAAAGCTCAAGCCCTGCCTGCATCACCGTGATGGAGGCGTAGGGATATATGTGTATGACCGCGTCCCGCTCAATAATGGCCAGCTGCTCGCGAAGATGCTCCTTAGTGTCGGGAACGGGCTTCAGATTGGGCATGGTACAGACGGCCGTGTAGCCTCCCGCCGCCGCCGCCAGAGAGCCGCTCGCGATGGTTTCTTTATAAGAAAAACCCGGCTCACGAAAATGCACATGCACATCGCAAAAACCGGGCATAAAAACAACTTCCCCACGGTCAAACTGCGCCATATCAACACGAGCTCCACCGCAAAAAACAGAACCATCAAAAACAGAGGGGGCACTCAGCCCACAAGCCGACAGATGAGCAATATTTGCTTTTTTCATAGCCGTAATGTTCTCCATTTTGACTCCTTCTCCGTGTATTCGATTGTTTGGCCAACGGCCTTACACCGTCCGCACACTATTTGTATTATTATATCATACCCGCTACAAATAGTCAAGGGGCAAACCGTAAAATTATCGGGTGGTTCGCGCGTTTTTTTGTGTGAAATGTGGAATACAGTCGAAGGGCCCCACGATTTATTCGCTCCCCCAAAAATACCGCACCGCCGAAAGCGTGGTTCTCATAAGGAAGTTTGATTTCTCCGTGTAGGGACAGGCGTCCTCGACTGTCCGCAAAGGTATAAATGCAACGCAGAAGACAAAGATTAACCCCGACAGATTTTTTACGGTCTGTCGGGGTTCTATTTATCTTTTTTTGATTTGTCGAGTCTCAAATTCTTTTATTAGAGATGCCAATCCAACTCTCATATCTGCGACAAAAAATAATACTTTATCATTAGTGCCATAAACGGTCAATTGATTAAACGAATATGTATAACTGTCAATTTCATCATATGAAATTTCCGTTTTTTTAGTTAGCCTATGAACAATTATGCTGTTTTTTGTTATTACTTCGTAATCGGCAATACATATCAAAAATATAAGAGCTGGAAGCCCTATTGCAAATAAACAACTGATGGCGTATGCGATCCAACCAGCCAAATCCAATTTGGATTCTGAAAAAATAAAGAATAATGCAATAATTATCGATGCAAGAAAAAGGCTTACCATAATGACAAAGGAAACCATCATTCTTCTTTTGGGAGAATGAGTTCTTGTGATGTATCCGTCTTCTTGTTGCTCTTTTTTTGAAGTTGAATAAAAAAGAAATTCAAGCAAAAAGGAAAAAGCAAATAATAGAACAACCGCTATTAAAAATATCCAACCCATAAGACCCTCCGTTCTGTTTTTATCGCCAGTTTCGCCTTTGTATTACAAAGGCACAGGGCAAAGCCCATACCCCTATTCTTCTGCATATAATTCGTCGTAGTACCATCGCAGCGGATTTTCGAAAATATAATTTGATCGGGTTTCGTAATCCTTCTTATTTCG
>SVRS01000043.1 GCA_015064695.1 Oscillospiraceae bacterium
GGCCAGTCCGCCGAACAGGGCGGGAAGGATCATATTGAAGGCAGGCTCCAGGACGGGGGATTCCAGAACGGGGGTCAAGGGAACGATGCACAAAACGCCGACCAGAATGATGAGGGTGGTGACGATACTGGATACGGCGATGGCAATGGTGGAGATAACCTCGCCCTCCTCGTCGGAGGCCTTGACACCGGCTCTCTCCATGGCATCAATGGCGCAGGGAAGCTTCAGATTGGAGATGTTTCCCGTTACGAAGGATAGGTAGGTGCCTCCGGCGCCCAGCATGGGTACGTAGGTAAAGATCTCCACGATACCCACGGCCCAGTACATGGGGGCGGTGGCAAGAATACCCTTCCACAATATCTTGAAGTCGGGAGCGGTCTTGAAAATCAACGAGAGCAGCAGGGGGAACGTCAGCAAAACGGCGGCCACAATGATGCCCCAGATGCGCCCAAAGCGGTGGACGCTGTCCATATAAGCAGAATTCTTTTTCATGTCAGTTTCCTCCCAAAAGTGCGGTGAAGGGAATGGCGGAGGCCATACCGATGATCAGGCTCAGGGGCAGTGCGTAATCGGTGAGCCAGCGGATCTTGAGCTTGGTGGCCAGCAGGCCGCAAACGGCCATAACAACGGCGGATACAGCCATGACGCATACGGGAATGATGCCGGAGGTGTCTCCCTTGACGACGAGACCCACGTCGCAGAACACGTAGCCCAAAAAGGCGGAGATCATACCGAGAAACATGGCATTGTTGAAGATTTCGCCCCATTTTTTATCCTTCATCCCGATTTGACTCATGCCGCTCTGCAGCTTTTTGGTTACAAAGGGAACCAGAATGAGTCCGGCGGAGATGCCGACGGTCATGACCCAAGCAATGGTGATGAAAATGGAGGGCTCGGTTACGGTGGTGCCTGCGCCCATGCCGGCGGCCTCCAGGGCATTACCGGCGGCTACGGTCTCGTAGGTAATGGAGCCGATGACCGACAGCCGCAGCCAGGGAAGGGCAACACCCAGGCTTTTGGACAGGGCGACAACACCAACGAGGACGGCAACGGCGGGGGCTACGGTGAAAACGGCCGCTGAGGAGACGGTTTTTCGAATGGTGTTCTTACCGATACCCAGCTCCTTGGCGCGGCGTATCGCCTTGACCAGAAAGAAGACCGATTGGGCCAGAACCAGGGCGATGACGGCTCCGACCAAGACGTACAGAATGGGATGATTGACGTGAAAATCCATGTTTTACCTCCGAGTATCAAGATTTGTGCGGTTTCCCCTTATTATACCATGAATGCAGGGGCATTTCAAGGGATTTTCCGAATAATGTCGGTGGAATGAGGAATAATGTTTTTTCTGTTGGTATATTTTTGGAAATCCTCTTGACAAAAAGCGCCAAACACCGTATAATGTTCGTATATCAAATTTATGCAAAGTGAGGGAATGACCTATGCTTTATACGATGAATGCTCCGCGCCCCGAATTTCCCCGTCCCCAGTTTGACCGCGGCGATGCCAACTGGCTCAATCTGAACGGCCCTTGGGAATACCAGACCGATCGCGGTCTTTCCGGGGAGGAGAGAGATTTTCAGAACGGAGCGGCCTTTGCTGAGACCATCACGGTCCCCTTCTGCCGCGAGAGCGAGCTTTCGGGCATCGGTGACAAGGATTTCTGCGAGGGTGTCTGGTACCGCAAGACCCTGACCTTGCCCGAGGCATGGACCGGCAAGCGCATCCTGCTTCATATCGGCGCTTGCGATTATTACACCAAGGTTTGGGTCAACGGCAAATATTTGGGTGATCACATCGGCGGCTACGTCGCCTTCTCCTTCGATATTACCGGAGCCTTGAAGGCCGGCGAGAATACCATCACCATCGGTGTTAAGGACGACGTCCGAAGCGGCAATCAGCCCGCCGGTAAGCAATCCTCCCGATATCACTCCTTCGGCTGCTTCTACACCCGGACTACGGGTATCTGGCAGACCGTATGGCTGGAGTGCGTGCCCACCGATTACATTGCTTCTACCAAGTACTACCCCGATATTGACCGCAAAAAGCTGGTCATCGAGGCTCTTGTATGTGGCGGCGAGGGCAAGACCCTGACCGCCAAGGCTTCCTACGAGGGCAAGGCCCAGGGTGAGGCTTCCGCTGAAGTTCGCGGCGGCAAGGCTCTCATCGAGGTGGAGCTGGACGAGCTTCATCTGTGGGAGGTGGGCAACGGCCGCCTGTACGACCTGGAGCTGACTCTGGGTGAGGACACCGTGGCCTCCTACTTCGGTATGCGTAAGATCGAGTGCCGCGAGGGCTTCTTCTACCTCAACGGTAAGGCCGTTTTCCAGCGGCTGGTGCTGGATCAGGGCTTCTATCCCGACGGCATCTATACCGCCTCTACCCTTTCGGAGCTGGAGGCCGACATCGACCGCTCCCTGGCCATGGGCTTCAACGGCGCCCGTCTGCACCAGAAGGTCTTTGAGCCTCTGTTCCTGTCCCTCTGCGACAAGAAGGGATATATCGTTTGGGGCGAGCACGGCAACTGGGGCTTGAATATTTCCCGCCAGACCGCCTATGAGAACTTCCTGCCCGAGTGGTGCGAGATCATGGCTCGCGACTTCAACCATCCCGCCATCATCGGTTGGTGTCCTCTGAATGAGACCGAGCCCAACCAGAATCCCCATTTCTTCCGTCTGCTGGCTACCATTACCCGTCAGTACGACACCACTCGTATGTACATTGACGCATCGGGCTGGTGCCACATCGACGACGTGACCGACATCATGGATTGCCATGACTACGAGCAGGATCCCGCGAAGTTTGCCGCTAAGTACGAGGCTCTGAAGGAGGATGGCACCTACAACGTCCACTGGATCTTCGGGAAGAATGAGCATATGGAGGCCAAGCCCACCTTCGTTTCCGAGTACGGCGGTATCCGCTGGGCACCCCGGGAGGCTGCGGGCTGGGGCTACGGTGATGCTCCTAAGACTGAGGAGGAGTTTATCGCTCGCTTCAAGGGTCTGACTGAAGCCATTCTGTTCCATCCTAAGATGGGGGCGCTCTGCTACACTCAGTTGACCGATGTGGAGCAGGAGATGAACGGTCTCTACACCTATGATCGTATGCCGAAATTCGATCCCTCCGTTATGCGTGAGATTCTGATTCAGAAGGCCGCTATCGAGGAATAATACCGGATCGAAGGTTGTTTTTCTGTCGAATACGATATCAAATAAACCGCCGCGGAGCCGATTCAGGGGCTCTGCGGCGGTTTTCGCTGCACGATTGAATTCCTTTCGGGATTTCCTTAAGGAAAGTTAAGAATTTTTATAACGATATATTAAGAATTGTTGTGTATGATATACACGGAGGTGAAAAGCATGAACGTATTGGTTGTGGATGACGATCGGGAGATTGTGGAGAGCATCAGTATTTTTCTGTCGGGCGAGGGATATACGGCGCTCAAGGCCTACGATGGGCTCGAGGCTTTGGAGATCCTGGCCGAGCATGAGGTGCATCTGATCGTTCTGGATATTATGATGCCCCGGCTTGATGGAATCAAAACTCTGATGAAGCTACGGGAATCCAGGAACGTTCCCGTGATCCTGCTCTCCGCCAAATCCGAGGACACGGATAAGATCCTCGGGCTGACGGCGGGAGCGGATGATTACGTGACAAAGCCCTTTAATCCCTCGGAGCTGATGGCGCGGGTGCGTTCTCAGCTGCGTCGGTATACTCTGCTGGGCTCCATCGGAAAGCAGAACGGCGAGATCGTCATTGACGGGCTTTGCGTGGATACCGAAAGTAAGACGGTAAAGGTGGACGGTGAGGCCGTCCGACTAACGCCCATTGAGTACAAAATACTGGAGCTGTTGGTCCGAAACAGGGGTCGTGTGTTCTCGGCAGACGATATTTATTCCCACGTATGGAACGAGCAGACGGTGGTGGGGGACAACACCATCGCGGTGCACGTCCGCCATATCCGAGAGAAAATCGAGATCAATCCCAAGGAGCCGAGATATCTCAAGGTGGTTTGGGGGATTGGGTACAAGATCGAATAAAGGAGATTTCTATGAAAAAAATCGTATATTCCACCGCGTTGAAGCTGGTTGCGGTGATTCTGTTGATCGCGAGTGTATCGCTGGGGGCTCTGACCGTCGTGAGCGGCCTCATTCGGTACAATGAGGAAGAGCAGGACATCTACAGCTTTGAACGTAATTTTTCGGAATCGTGGTATCTTGCCTACTTATTGAGCAGACCCGAGAATATTGTGTTCGATGCCTATTACCTCTGCTTTGGGGAAAGAGAACCTTCCGATTCCCTGCCGGAGCCGGGCGAGGAGATGGAGGATGAGATCGTAACCGAGGAAGAAACCGTACCCGAGGACGAAACCGTAACCGAGGAGCAAACCGAGACAGAGACGGCGATGGAACCTGACCTTGCCGGCATTGCCGAAAGCTTGAATCGTATGTTTGAGGACTTTTACGATTCCGAAAAGATCAACTATTTCGTGCAGTGGAATGACCTGGTGTTTACGAATTGCAACGCCGCCACGGCTGAGGAGCTGATGCAGGGTGAATATTACACCTACTTGAAGCGGGATGACGGGCGCTTTGTGGATCGTACCTCCACGGCAAGGATTCGAACGTACCTGATTGAAGATCTGGAACGCTTTGACAAAACCAGCACCATGGTCATTGCCTGCAGCGTGAAGGAAGACGTTGCCCGAGAGTACAGAGCCATTTGGGAAAAACAGGAGCGCATCGTTTGGGAGACCGTTCTTCAAACGCTGATCTGCGCCGCATCGGCCCTGCTTTTGTTCATATACCTGCTGGCGGTTTGCGGCAAGAACAAGGACGGTACGTATACGAATATGTGGCTGGACCGTATCTGGCTGGAGGTTCATCTGGCAGCTATGGTGGGTGCCGGGATCGGAGCCGTGGCTGTCCTTTGGCTTGTGATGGATGAGTACCTGGACAGCCACTTCCCCTCAAATCTGGTCTATTGGATAACGGGGACTGTCTCGGCGCTGGGAAGCCTGGTGATCATCACCTCTCTGCTCTCCGTCGTGAGAAATATCAAGACCCGCCGTCTGCCCGACACAAGTGTGATCCTTTCGGTTGTGCGGTGGATCCTGCGCCTGATCGTCAAAATCCTCCGGGGTATCGGACGGGGAATCAAGGCCTTTTTCGTAGCCGTTATTCGGTTGCTTTCCCGAAAGACGGGGGTTATTCTCATCAGTATGTTGATGGCGTATACCGCTCTGGTGGCTTTTTTTGTGATCATCTCGGTAATCGAACCCGTGTGTATTGTATTCGGCATTTCGGTGCTTCTGTTTGCCTGCTTTGTGGTGGCCCATCGTGCCAAGGATCTGGATGAGGTGAAAAAGGGCGTGAATGAGGTGCGGGGCGGAAACGTGGCGTATCAGATCCCCGAGCTGAAGTGTGAGGACATGAAGGCCTTGGCTACCGACATCAACGGCATCGCGAAGGGGTTGGACGAATCCGTTGCCGCGAAGGTAAAGGCTGAGCGTCTCAAAACAGAGCTGATCACCAATGTCTCCCACGATCTGAAAACGCCCATTACCTCCATCATCGGCTATACCGAGCTGCTATCCCACGTGGAGGGTTTGCCGGAGGAGGCAAGGGATTACGTGGCTGTGATCGCCAAAAAGAGCGACAGACTCAAGAGGCTCACGCAGGATCTGTTTGATATCTCTAAGGTGCAGAGCGGAAACGACGACGTGGTTTTCGAGAAACTGGACATGGCACTGCTGATTGAGCAGGCGTTGGGTGAGCATGACCGTGAAATTCAAGAATCAGGGCTGACCTTCTGCGTGAATGCACCGAAGGAGCTGTACATTTCTGCCGACGGACGGAAGATGGCCCGCGTACTGAGCAATCTGATCCACAACGTACTCAAATATTCCATGAAGAACACGCGGGTGTTTATGAATGCCTCCGAAAGGGAAGGACGCGTTATCCTGGAGCTGAAGAACATTTCCGCCTATCCTCTGAGCTTCAATGCAGAGGATATTACCAAACGCTTCGTTCGCGGCGATGAGTCGAGAACCACGGAGGGGAACGGTCTTGGCTTGGCCATTGCCAAGAGCTACACGGAGATCTGTAACGGAAGCCTGGAGATCGTGGTGGACGGAGATATGTTCAAGGCCGTTCTGACCTTTGACAGGTATAGTGCTTAAGCTTGAATCGCATCACACGTG
This sequence comes from Oscillospiraceae bacterium, assembly GCA_015064695.1. GTDB lineage: Bacteria > Bacillota > Clostridia > Oscillospirales > CAG-272 > CAMEON01. The sequence goes on from SVRS01000043.1 coordinate 6,203, forward strand.
GCGGCGGGGAGCATCCCCGTCGCCCTTTGTCGCGAAATGAAGGGAAATTTATTTTTAAGTTCATGCGTAATTCATATTCGTTTTACAAAAAAATGATATATTTATGCACCGACAGATGATTATTGGAGAGCGAATAGGAGGAATTTCATGTTTCGCTTTTACTATACCGTTGTGATGCGGATCGGATCCATCATACATTTCGTGCCCAAAATGCGGAAATACGCCAAGCACCCCGAGATCTATACCGAAGAGGATTGCCATGAGCTGTGCAAGGTCATGATCGCTAAGGTGGCCAAAACGGCTCGGACAACGACCTCGTATTACGGCTTGGACAATTTGCCCGCCGAGGGAGGATATATCATGTACGCCAACCACCAGGGAAAGTACGATGCCCTGGGCATCATGTGGGGGCATCCTCGTCCCTGTCGCGTGCTGATGAACCTGCAACGGTCGAAAATGCCCATAGCCAACGAATACGTGGCCCTGGTGCGGGGGAAGCGGATCGACCATACGAATTTCCGTCAGCAGGTGCAATGCCTGCGTGAGATATCGGAGGAGGTCCGGGACGGAAAGGTTTACCTGATCTTTCCCGAGGGGGGATACCGTCCCAAGGGACAGGATAACTATATGAATCCCTTCCGCACCGGATGTATGCGCTCGGCGCTGAAATCGGAGCGGCCCATTGTGCCCGTGGCGCTCATTGATTCCTATAAGCCCTTTGGAATCAAGGGCTTGAAGGCGGTGCAGACCCAGGTTCATTTCCTGCCGCCTATTCCCTACGAGGCATATCGGGATCTGTCATCGGCGGCGCTTGCGAAAATGCTGCAGGATCGTATCGCGGCGCACATGGAGAGCATATTGGGATACCCCGTTTGGGATCGGGGGTGCAATCACGAGGACGTGGCGAAAAACGCCTGAAGCCAAAAGAAATTTCCAAGCGGCTCCGTGACGGTGAGGCCGTGGAGTCTGCTCGGTATGCTCCACAAAAAACGCGTTCACCTCAAACAAAGCGGAATAAATCCAGCTCCCCAAATATGGAATGACAAGCGCTCCGAGATTTTCGGGGCGCTTTTGCCGGTGTTGATCATATACTGCAGAGAGGGGATTCCCCATACGGAGGACGCCATGAATGCTTCTGAATTACACGCCATGATTTCGGACCGTCAGATCCATCGGATCTTTCGCGCGGGGGCTTGCCCCGTGCTGGAATTGACCGTCAACTATCCCTTTCTGGAGCAGGAGGGCACGGCGGCGAACCGATTCAACGAAACCTATTTCGGTCTTGGAGAAAAGCTGCTGGAATGGACGCAGGAGACGCTTTTGAAAAAGGCACTTGCGGATTACGAGAGCGCGGGTATGGGGGCGGCCTACCGTTTTGACCGACGCTTTCTGTTGTGCGATATGAGGGCTTTCCCGATGGATACGGCGGATGGCGGAGAGGTCACCTTTTTGCGGGTCACGCGCCTTCTGCATACGGGAAGCCGTCGGGGAGGCGTGACGGAAAGGCAGGTGTCCTCCGAGGATATCTGGCGCTGGCCGGAGCTGACCCTGGAGCGCGCAAGCCCCCGTCGGAAATTCGGATTATTTTTTGGAAAAAATGTGAAAAGCTATTGAAAACAAGAACGGAATGTGGTACAATATAATGGTAGTATTTTTGGGAGGGCCAACTCGCTCGCAATGACCGTGAGTGACCCATTTCGACAGAAGGAAGGTGAATTTCTTGTCAAAAGAAGCGATTTCTCGCGTACTGAATGCGGAGGAGGAGGCCAACGCGATTCGTGAGCAAGCGAGGGCGGAAGCCCGCGAGCTGGTCAGCGGCTGCGAGGCGTCCTGCGCTCGGGAAAATGAGGAGATTCTGGCGTTGGCGGCAGCCGACATGAAGGCGCGCCGCGAGATGGTGCGGGATCGTTCGGAGGCGTTGATCACGCAGAGCCGCGAAGAGGCCGAGGCAGATATCGAGGCCCTGCGAGAGGTATCCGCTGAAAAAATGCGCGAGGCCGTCAAGCACATCGAGTGGAGAATCTGCGATATCTGAGCAAAAGAAAGGATAAAAACGAAATATGTCAGTTACCGTCATGAAGAAGCTGACTGTTCTGGCCTCTCTGCGGGATGCAGATAAGCTGGTTCGCAGGCTCATGCGGCTACGGTGCGTGGATATTGATTCCGTGCCGCTGGGGAATCTGCCCGACGGCGGAACCCTTTTCCGGTACGATTGCGATACTTCACGCGCGGAGGCTGAGCGCCGTTGCGCCGACGTGGTCGAGGCGTTGGCTCTGCTGGATCCTTACGCGATCCACGAGAAGCCGAGAAGTCGCCCCATTGAGGCTGCAGCGGAGACCTTCCGAGCGGATGGACGCTTTGAAACGACTCGCGCTCTGGTGGCCGACGTTCTGCAAACAAGGAACAATCAGATTGCTTTACAAAATGAACACAACCGTATGGAGGCGCTGCGATGCTCTCTCTCACCCTGGCTGGAGTACGCCGCTCCCTTGGGAACTGCGGAGACCGCGCTGTGTGAGGTATGGCTGGGTGCTTTGCCTGCGAAAACCCTGATCTCCGAGGCGGATGATGCTCTGTCGGGACTCCACGCCGGCGTGGAGGAGGTACATCGGGACAAGGACGCGATGTACGTGGCCGTTCTTCTCTTGAAGGAGGACGGAGATGCCGTAGCCCGCGCCTTGGCCGGAATTGGATTCACCCGAATTTCCTTTAAGGGACTTCCCCTGGAGGGAACTGCAGAGGAGAATTACAAGTACTGCACGCGGCGGATCGGTGAGCTGGAAAATGAGGCGCAATCCTTGAACGACAGTATGTATCGCATGGCCGAGCAGATCGAGGACGTGAAGATCCTGCACGACCTGGAAATGACTACCCTGAGGGCTGCTCGGGAGAAGCAAAAGCTGGCCTCTACCGATCAATGTGCGGTGCTGGAGGCCTGGGTACCCGCCGCGCGAGAATCGAAGGTGGCCGCCGCATTGGATCGCATCCCCTGTGCCTACGGTATGGAGGATCCCGCGCCCGATGACGATCCGCCCGTTCTGCTGGCAAACAACGGCTTTGCCTCCAACTTTGAATGGGTGGTGGGAATGTACTCCTATCCCAAATACGGAAGCTACGATCCAACCCTTGTCATGAGTATCTACTATCTCGTGATCTTCGGTCTTATGTTTGCAGACGTGGGATATGGACTGTTGCTGGCGCTGGGAGGACTTCTGATCCCTAAGATCAAGCGGCTTTCTCCCGGTATGACGCGAGCCATGACCATGTTTGGCTATTGCGGTATTTCCAGTATGATTTTTGGCGTTGTATTCGGCGGCTGGTTCGGGGATCTCCCCTATGCCCTCATGACCGCCTTCGGAGGCTTTGAGTCTGCCGAGGCCGCCCAGGCTGCCGTGCCGTTCTTCAATGGCGTGACCATTACCCTGGGTGGGGAACCACTATCTCTCAATCCGCTGATCAATCCTATCCCCTTCCTCGTCATATCCCTGGCTGTGGGTCTGATCCATATTGTGGGCGGTATGGCGGTGAAGTTCTACGTGCTTTGTCGGGAAGGAAAGCCCTTTTCCGCTGTGTTTGATGTGGCCTCCTACTGGATCCTGTTTGCGGGCATCGGCGTGGTGTTCCTGCATAAGACCGTGGGTCTTGCGCTCATCATTGCAGGGGTGGCCTTGATCGTGTTGACCTACGGACGGGCCAAGAAGAATATTTTCGCCAAGCTTATCTTTGGCCTGAAGGGCTTGTACGATCTGATCAGCTACGCCTCCGACCTGCTCTCCTATAGCCGTATACTGGCGTTGGGGTTGGCGGCAGGCGTTATGGCGCAGGTCTTTAACCTGCTGGGTACAATGGCCGGTTCCGGTCTGCCCGGAATCCTTCTGATGCTCGTCGTTCTGCCCATTGGCCACGGCTTGAACATGGCCATCAACGTGCTGGGCACCTTCGTGCATACCAGCCGTCTCCAGTATCTGGAATTCTTCAGCAAATTCTACGAGGACGGCGGTACGGCCTTTGAGCCCGCCGTTCCTTGCGATAAATTTTCCACCGCCGAGGCGGAGACCTCGGAGGAGCTTTCCAAGGAGCGATCCGAGGCCGGTTGACAGCCTAAGTTCAACCGTGCATTGTCGCAAAAGATTAAACTATGAAAAAATTAAGGAGTAAATTTACCATGAAAAAGTCCGCTAAGAAAATCGCTTTGATCGCTTTGACCATGTTGGTCGTTATGTCCCTGCTCTGTGTGACCGCCTTCGCTACTGAGACGGCCCCTGTTGAGGATGCTCCCGCTTCCAATCCCATTTCCGATATGTTTATTGGCCTGTTTTCGGGCACAAATCTGGCTCTCTTGGGTGTGGCACTGGCCATTGTTCTGCCCTGTATCGGCTCCGCTAAGGGTGTTGGTATCGTGGGCGAGGCCGCTACCGGCCTCCTGTCCGAGCAGCCCGGTATGTTCGGTAAGGCATTCCCTCTGATGGCTCTTCCCATGACCCAGGGTATCTACGGTCTGGTGGCCGCCTTCATGACACTCATGAATCTGGGTCTGTTCAAGAGCCCCGATTATCTGATGAATCTGACCTACGTGCAGGGCGGATACATTCTGATGGCTTCGTTGCCTATCGCCATTGCCGGTCTGTTTTCTGCCCTTCGTCAGGGCCGCGTAGCTGCCGCCGGTATCAATCTGGTTGGCAAGAGACCCAACTCTCTGGGTCAGGCTATCACCACCGCCGCGTTGGTGGAGACCTACGCCATCTTTGCCCTGCTCATCACCATCCTCTTGATCATGCGTTGCCCCTTCCGCGTATAACGATCCCCCTTGTACGGATGCTGAAGGAAGGAAATTGAAACGAATATGACCGGATTAGAAAAAGTAATCGGCAAGATTATTGCCGATGCCGAAGCGGATGCCAAGGAGATATTGGATCACGCCGAGGCCGAATGCGCCGCCATTCGCGAAAAGTACGAGGCCAGACGAGAGGCAGAATTGGAGGCTCTGCGGGAAGCGAATGACCGCGAGTGTCAAGCGCTCATCGTGCGTGCCAAGTCCTCGGCGGCTATGGCTAAGCGCAACGCTATTCTGGAGGCCCGTGCCGCGATTCTGAACGAGGCCTACGCCGCGGCGGAAAAGCAGATTCGCTCCATGAACGGCGAGCAGTATGTTGATTTTCTCTGCAAAATGCTTCGAAGCGCCATGAAGCGCCAGCTGGAGGGCGAGGCCGATAGCCTGCGCCTGTATGGGGAGAATATTTCTCCCGCCAAGTATGAGGTCCTGTTGAACAATCGGGATCGCGATTATTATGGGGACAAGCTGATGGAAGTGTTCCTGTCGGGTATGGGAGCCAAGCTCCCGCCCGAGGCGCGGGCTAAGATTCGTTTGGCTGGTGAGACCGTGCCCATTGACGGAGGCCTGGTTCTGCGTGCGGGGGCGGTGGAAACCAACTGCTCCCTGTCCATGCTTTTGGCCGAGTCCCGCCGGGAAACCGAAACCCGGGTGAGCCGTATCCTGTTCGGGGATTCCAACTGACCGCCTGCGAAAGGCTGTGCTTCACAGATATGGAGATTGAAAGCCTCCGTACCAGCCAATCCAAGGTCACGATGCTGGAGGAACCGTTCTACTTCGGACAGAACAAAGCGGGACGGCAGATCGGTGACCCCAACCACATTCAAAATGCGTTTGAGCTTTTGGATAGGGCGGCCGTCCTGACGTAGGCTATTATAAGTTTAATACGCCCAGCGTCATGGCCCGATACGTGATCGAAAACAATAAGATCACGAGAGTATGCCAAAGATTGGCTGACGGCGGCTCCATCTATACCTTGTCTTATCTGGAGGGATCCATTATCCGAGGCAACGTGATGGACGATTGCAAGATCGCATTCGGCGGTCTATATCTCGACGAGGGCTCGGGAGGATTTGTCGCGATTGAGAACAATATCGCCACGGAAACCGTTTATCAGGCATATTTCTACCATGTGGTAGGGGATTATTCGGATCGCGAGCAAGCCTGCGCCGCCGTCATGAAAAACAATTATTTCAAGACGGGCTCTGTGGAGGACGAGGAGTACAAGCGAATCTGGGATACTGCGGGAATATTGCCCCCTGCAGAGGATAGTCGTTTTACGGTATCGGCAGATCCTGAGACCGTCGGAGGAACGGTACGCGTTTCCGGCGATACGGCAAGAGCAGGTGAGATCGTTACGGTAACGGCAGAGGCTGAGCCGGGATATATCTTAAAGGAATTTACCTCCAACTCTGCGGACGTTGTTTTCTATGAAGAGAACGGGGTATATAAGATGATTATGCCTGATGCAAATGAGGTCATCGGCGCGTTATTCGTACAAGAAGATCAAGAATCCGAGACCGTCCCTTCTGACGGATGTAAATCGGTAGTAGGATTTTCGTCCTCTGTCGTGCTTGCCGCAGGCGCAGCTGCTGTTGCGGTGGTTCTCAAGAAAAGAGAGGACTGATAGGTGTGAGCCTCTGATGATTCATCGTATGGAGAATCGGAGGGTTTCATAAGGGAGTTACAACATGAAAAAAATACAACCAACCGAATATATGTACGCCTCGGCGCGTATTCGCGCCCTGGAGAATCGTATGGTGGGACGGGAGCGGCTTGAGCGACTCGTGGAGGCCCGCTCCTCGGAGGAGGTCATGGACAGGCTGGCCGAGTACGGTCTGTCTCCGGCCGAGTCCGCCGACGGAAGCCTTGGTGTGGAGGACGTGGGAGTAATCCGCGACGGTATGCTCACGTCGGCTCTGCGGAGAGCGTATGACGAGGTGGAGACCTCGGTGCCGGATCCTGCGGTGTTTCGCTATTTTCGGTATCCCTACGATTGCAATAATCTGAAGGCGGCCGTCAAATGCGCCGTCCGCGGGATTCCTGCGGGGGATATGCTGTTTGATTTCGGTACGGTGCCCGCCGACAAGGTGGAATCGCTTTTGCGGGAAGGGAAGCTGAATGCGTTTCCTCCTGCCATGGCCGCGGCCGTGTCCGCCGCCAGGGAGGCCTTTGATAAAACGGGAGATCCCCGCCGTATCGACGTGATCCTGGATCGCGCCTGCTACGAGGACATGCTGGCCGCCGTGAAGGACGATACGCTGCTTGGCTGGCTTCGTGCCAAAATCGATCTGACGAATATCCTTACCACCCTGCGTATTCTGCGGATGAACCGGGGAGGTGTCGGTGCAGATTTCCTGGCCGAGGCTCTTTTGCGGGGCGGTACGCTGAGTCCGGAATTCTTTACGCGCCTGTATGACGAGGGAGAGGAGAGCTTTTGGAGCGCTCTTCGTCGCACACCCTACGAGCGGCTGGTCCGCGCTGAGGAGAATCAGCGAATGCTATCGCTGGTGGAATGTGCCGCCGACGATTTGTACATGGAGCTGGTTCGCAAGGATGCGCGGACTCCCTTCGGCGCTGCCGTGATCGGTGGCTACTTGGTGGGCTGGGAGGTCTCCGTTAAGAATATTCGCATCGTGTTGGCCGCCAAGGATGCGAAGCTCAGCACGGTGGTCATTCGGGAAAGGATCAGGATGAGTTATGTATAAGATCGGTATTATCGGTGAGCGGGATAGCGTCATGGGCTTTATGGCTATCGGCTTTTCGGTTCACGAGGCGTCGGATTCCGAGACCGCCGCAAAAATCCTCCACGGGTTGGCTAAGGATGAGTCCTATGCTATCATCTTCATCGTAGAGAATTACGCCAAGGCTCTGGCTGAGGATATTGCCCGTTACAAGGACCTGCCCCTCCCCGCCATTATTTCCATTCCCGGCCGCGCAGGCTCGGACGGATCGGGTATGGCCGCCATCAAGTCCGCCGTGGAGCGGGCCGTCGGCGCGGATATATTGTTTAAGGAGTAGCCGGGGCGCCGCCCCGGACCCGCCAATGAACCTTCTTGCAAAAGGTTCTTTGGAATCTCCAAAAAAACTTCAAAAGTGTTTGAAGAATATTGAAGTGGATTGTGATTTGCATTTTATAAAGTTCTTTGCTTCCAAAGCTTTTGTAAACCTCGCTGAAGGCGAATTTGCCCTGAGGGAAGCGAGGATGCTTTCAAAAAAGTTTTGGCGGGGTTTGGGGCAGAGCCCCAATGCCTCCATTTATACGTTAAGGAGCAACTACAATGGTAGAAGGAAAAATTCTGAAGGTATCCGGTCCTCTGGTTATTGCCGAGGGTATGCGGAATGCCAATATGTTTGACGTGGTGCGGGTCGGCGCAGGGCGCTTGATCGGTGAGATCATCGAAATGCATGGCGATCGCGCCTCCATCGAGGTCTACGAGGAGACGGCCGGCTTGGGCCGCGGTGACCGCGTGGTATCTACGGGTGCGCCTTTGTCGGTAGAGCTGGGCCCCGGCCTCCTGACCTCCATTTACGACGGTATCCAGAGACCTCTGGAGGCTATGCGCATCAAGTACGGCTCCAATATCCGCAAGGGTATTGACGAGCCGGCCCTGGATCGGGACAAGCTCTGGCATTTTGAGGCCAAGCTGGGCTACGGTGACACCGTCACCGCCGGCGACGTGTACGGCACGGTGCAGGAGTCTGCAGTCATTGAGCATAAGATCATGTGCCCTCCCGGGAAGAAGGGAACGGTTATGGAGCTTTACACCGGTGATTTCAAGGTCACCGACCGCATCGGTAAGCTCAAGCTGGAGGACGGCACCATCGAGGACATCATGCTGGTGCAAAAGTGGCCCGTTCGCGTGTCCCGTCCCTACAAGCAGAAGCTTCCTCCGGCTGAACCCATGATCACGGGCCAGCGTCCCATCGACGCCCTGTTCCCCATCGCCAAGGGCGGTACGGCCTGCGTGCCCGGTCCCTTCGGCTCGGGTAAGACGGTGGTTCAGCACCAGTTGGCTAAGTGGAGTGACGTGGACCTGGTGGTCTACATCGGTTGTGGCGAGCGCGGCAACGAGATGACCGACGTTCTTCGTGAATTTCCGGAGCTGACCGACCCCCGTACGGGTAAGTCCCTCATGGAGCGAACCGTGCTGATCGCCAACACCTCGGATATGCCCGTGGCTGCCCGAGAGGCATCCATCTATACGGGCATTACCATCGCGGAGTACTACCGCGATATGGGCTACTCGGTGGCGGTCATTGCCGATTCCACCTCCCGCTGGGCCGAGGCCCTCCGCGAGATGTCGGGCCGCCTGGAGGAAATGCCCGGTGAGGAGGGCTATCCCGCATACCTTACCTCCCGTCTCGCTCAGTTCTACGAGCGCGCAGGTCAGGTGGTCTGTCTGGGCTCTGACGGCCGTATGGGCGCTCTGTCTGCCATCGGTGCCGTGTCTCCCCAGGGCGGTGATATCTCTGAGCCCGTGACTCAAGCAACCCTGCGTATCGTCAAGGTGTTCTGGGGTCTGGATTCCTCCCTGGCTTACCGCCGCCATTTCCCCGCCATCAACTGGCTCAATTCTTACTCCCTTTACCGCGATCGCCTGGAGCCTTGGTTTGCCGAGCACGTGTCTCCCAAGTGGATGGAGTACACCGGCCGTTGCCTTAAGACCCTCCAGGTGGAGGACTCCCTCAACGAGATCGTCAAGCTGGTGGGCGTAGACGCGTTGTCCGCAGAGGACCGCTTGACCCTGGAATCCGCTCGCTCCATCCGCGAGGACTTCCTCCAGCAGAACGCCTTCGAGGACGAGGATTGCTACACCGCCCTGGATAAGCAGTACGCCCTGTTGGAGCTGGTCTTTGCCTTTGAGGATCAGGCTCGACGCGCCATTGAGGAAGGGGCTGACATTGAAAAGCTCTCAAATCTGTCCGTACGCGAGCGCATTGGCCGATTCAAGGCTGTACCCTACGCCGCCTACAAGACCGAGGCCGAGAAGATCACCGCCGAGATGACCGAACAGCTGGATCAGCTGGTACGGGAATCCAAGCAGGTCTAACGGAGGATGAAAATATGATCAGAGAATATAAAACCATAGAAGAAGTCGCAGGCCCTCTTATGCTGGTCAAGCAGGTAGAGGGGGTCAAGTATGACGAGCTGGGTGAGATCCAGCTTCCCAACGGCGAGGTCCGCCGTTGCCGCGTTCTGGAGGTCAACGGCCGGGACGTGTTGGTTCAGCTTTTCGAATCCTCGGCCGGCCTGAACCTGGCGGAATCCAAGGTGCGTTTTACGGGGCATGGCGTGGAGCTTCCCGTGTCCGAGCATATGCTGGGGCGGGTGTTCAACGGTATGGGCGAGCCCATCGACGACGGCGCTCCCATCATTCCCGAGAAGTCCCTGGATATCAACGGTACCCCTATCAATCCCGCCGCCCGCTACTATCCCTCTGAATTCATTCAGACGGGTATTTCCACCATCGACGGCCTGAACACCCTGGTACGTGGACAGAAGCTCCCCATCTTCTCCGGCTCGGGTCTGCCCCACGCAAACCTGGCCGCCCAGATCGCACGCCAGGCTAAGGTGCGGGGCTCGGATTCCAAGTTCGCCGTGGTCTTTGCCGCCATCGGTATCACCTTTGAGGAAGCGGATTTCTTCATTTCCGATTTCAAAAAGACGGGCGCCATCGATCGCACCGTCCTGTTCATCAACCTGGCCTCGGATGCCGCCATCGAGCGTATCTCCACCCCCCGTATGGCCCTCACCGCCGCTGAGTACCTGGCATTTGAGTGCGATATGCACGTGCTGGTCATCCTGACCGACATTACCAACTACGCCGAGGCTCTGCGTGAGGTTTCCGCCGCCCGTAAGGAGGTTCCCGGCCGCCGCGGCTATCCCGGCTACCTTTACACCGACCTGGCCACCATGTACGAGCGCGCAGGTCGAAAGATGGGCTCCGAGGGCTCCATCACCATGATCCCCATTTTGTCTATGCCCGAGGACGATAAGACCCATCCCATCCCCGACTTGACCGGCTACATCACCGAGGGGCAGATCATCCTCTCCCGTGAGATGTACCGCAAGGGCTATATGCCCCCCGTGGATGTGTTGCCCTCTCTGTCCCGTCTGAAGGATAAGGGTATCGGTACGGGCAAGACCCGCGAGGACCATGCGGGTACCATGAACCAGCTCTTCTCCTCCTACGCAAGAGGCAAGGAGGCCAAGGAGCTGATGGTGGTGCTGGGCGAGGCCGCGCTGACCCCTATGGACAGACTATACGCCAAGTTTGCTGATGCCTTTGAGGAAAAGTATATCAACCAGGGCTTCAATGAGAACCGCTCCATTGAGGAGACCCTGGATCTCGGCTGGGAGCTTCTTTCCATCCTCCCCCGATCCGAAATGAAGCGTATCAAGCCCGAGCTGGTCGAAAAATACTGGCCGATTAAAAATTAAAGAGAACGTGCCTCCGGCGGCCAATCCCCTTTTTGTAAAAAGGGGATTGGATTCCCCAAAAACTTAAAACGATAATAGAAGGCTTTAAAGGGTATTCGAGGCCACCTCCCGGTCAAACAAACACACGTTACTTCACTTATTTAAGTTTTAGGAGTTCTTAGAACCCTTTTTCAAAAGGGATCTAAGCGGGTGCAGGGCAGAGCCCTGCCGGGGGTCAGGGGCAGAGCCCCTCTTTCCCCTATTCCCAAGAAAGGACACACAACCATGGCAGAATTACGAGTGAATCCCACGCGGATGGAACTGAAAAAGGTGCAGGCGCGCTATGTGACCGCCCGCCGCGGGCATAAGCTGCTTAAGGATAAGCGCGACGAGCTGATGAAGAAGTTTCTGGAGGTCGTCCGCGAGAATAAGGAGCTTCGGGAGCGGGTGGAGACTTCCTTGGCGCGAGTTCACGGTAGCTTCAGCATTGCCAGTGCCACCGCCAGTCCCCAAATGCTCAAGGAGGCTCTGATCCTGCCCAAAAAGGAAGGAAAGCTGGAGGTCAGCTACCGCAACGTTATGAGCGTGACGGTGCCTGTGTTCTCCTTGCAGGTTCTCTCCGAGGGCGGCGCCGACGGTTATAACTACGGTATGGCCTTTACCTCGGGCGAGCTGGATACGGCTGCTTGGGAGCTGAATAGCATCCTGGAGGATATGGTCAAGCTGGCAGAGCTGGAAAAGACCGCCCAAATGCTGGCCGAGGAGATCGAAAAGACCCGCCGCCGCGTCAACGCCCTGGAGTATATCATGATGCCCCGCTACCTCGAGACCATCAAGACCATCAAGATGAAGCTGGAGGAGAACGAGCGCGGGAATACCACCCGACTCATGAAGGTCAAGGATATGATGCTCGCCCAGCAGATGCAGCAGGCGCAGACCCACGCCGCAGACGAGGTGTCATCGAGCTCCATATAGAAAGCCACCCAAAAGGCTGATTCCCATATGGATGATAAACCCCCGACGGATATTCTGAAATCCGTCGGGGGTTTTGGGGTTTGAGGCGATAAATGGGAAGTTATTTTAATCCGCACATAGCATACAGCTTTTCAATACACGGGGTTTTGTATTCGATATATTGATCTATATCATTTGGAAATAGCCGGGCGGCTTCTTCCTTGACGAAGCTGTATTGCTGAACGGCTTCGGCATTATGCCGAAGAAAATCCCTGAATGTAATGTGGCGACGTAATTCCTCGGAATACTGCGGACACACATACAAATGATGCATCATCAAATGGGGCTTATCCATATATTTGAATGCTTCCCGATCTTTGATTCCAAGGTCGCCCTCGTGGATATATCCGATCGTTTTAAGTTTCTCGGCAATTTCATCAAATATCGAATCATCTTGGATGATCACATCCAGGTCAATGCATGGTTTCGCAGACATGCCCTTTACGGATGTACTTCCAACGTGTTCTATGCCGAGAATCATATCACCGATCACAGCTTCTATTTCACTCTTGATTTTTTCAAAAGCGAATACCCAGGTTTCATCATACGGTACAACAACGACCCGATCTGTTCGCATCTGCAACCTCCGTAAATTCTGATTTGTCGTTTGTCGGTGATCAATCCCCAACGTCCACCCGTGTAACCCCGGGCTCCAGATGCAGATTCCATTCCCGTGTGTCCGACGTGACCTTCAGCTCCAGGGCCTCGGATGCCTCCAGAACGCATTCGGTGAGCCGTCCGTCCGTCCAAGCGAAGCTGGCCTTGACACCGTCCTGGGCGTGGAAATTCTCCACCCGCCCACAGGGCCATGCCTTGGGCAGGGCAGGGAGGAGCTTCAGCTCCCCGCGGCGGCTCTGCATCAGCATCTCGCAGACGCAGGCCGTACCGCCCATGTTGCCGTCGATCTGGAAGATCACAGGCGGATGCAGATCCAGCAGGGAGATGGTGGCGAAATCCCCGATCAGATGGATGAAATGCTCCCAAGCCTCCTCGCCTCGACCCAGACGAGCCATCAGGCAGGCTACCCAGGAACGGCTCCAGCCCGTGTGACCGCCGCCGTGGCTCAACCGCTCGTCCAAGGACCGCTCGGCTGCCACCCATTCGCGGCTGCCGGGCTCAAAGAGCTGGGAGGGGTACAGACCGTAAATGTGGGATAGGTGACGGTGCCCGGGCTCTACCTCCACCCGCTCGGTGTCCCACTCGTTCAGCCGCCCGATGCTGTCGATGGTCAGGGCGGGCAGACGGTTCAGCATGTCCTGCCACTTGGCGATCAGAGCGCTATCCTCACCCAGGATCTCGGCACATTCGATGGCGCTTTGGAGCAGCTCGGCGGTCAGTTCAATATCCATGGCACAGTTGATGCCAATGGAAACAGGCCAGGAGCCCGTCCCCTCAAAGCGGTTCTCGGGGGACTGGGAGGGAAGGATCCACAGCTCACCGTCTCGCTCCACCAAATAGTCCTCGTAGAAGGCGGCGCACTCCTTCAGATAGGGGTAGCAACGATTTTTTAAGAAGTCTATGTCCTTGGTATAGCGCCAATGCTGGAACAGGTGCTGGCCCAACCAGGGCGCGGCCCCCAGCCAGACTGCCCAGCCCTTGGCCTCGGGGGTGACTCGTCCCCATACGTCGGTCTGAATGGTGAAATTGAAGCCGCGGCACCCGTACAGGTTGCGGGCCATGACCCGCCCGTAGGGAACGTACTTCTCGATCAGATTGAATAGGGTCCCCGCGGCGTGATTCAGACCCAGGGTCTCGGCAAACCAGTAGCACATCTCCAAATTGATGTCCAGATGGTAGTCGGCTTCCCAGGCCGGTGCAAGCTCCTCGTTCCATTTCCCTTGCAGATTCAAGGGCAATTCTCCCGAGGAGCCGCTGACCATGAGGTAACGGCCGTATTCAAAGTACAGCAAGGGCATGGAGGGCTCCAACCCCTCGCGGAACCGCAGGATGCGTTGATCGGTGGGCAGGTCGCTTCCATCCTCCACCGCCACGTCCAGCACGGCCTCCCCGCGCAAGGCGGCAAAGCGGACCTTGTGGCGGGCGAACAGGGTTTCAAAATCAAACTCCGTAGGCCAAATGATCTCCTCCGAGGGCGGATTCCCCTTGGCATCGGTGCCGATCTGCACGAGGATGGTCAGTCGGCGGGCCCGACGCACCTGCAGACGGTTTTCGGTGACGGTCAATTCGCCGTCGGTGTCGGCCCGCAGGGCGGCTTCAAAGGAGATACCGTCGGTGAAGGACCCACACAGGGTTAGTCCGTCCTCGGCGTATCGGTAGGTGACCGTACAACGGGGGTCATCGGTTCGGGATAAGATGGCCGTCATATCGGCGGGGCTGTCGGACGTGATTTCAGCCACGATGCAACCGTCCGCGCTGCTGGTGAACAGCCGCTGGGTGATCCGACCCGAGGGAGCCGTAAATTCGGACACGGCCAGGCCCGTGTCCAGGTCCAGGGAACGCTTGTACTCCGTCGCGTCGCCTGCTTCTACCTCGACCCACAGGTCACCCACGGGCTGGTAAGGGTCCACGCGGTTCCGAATGCCGCTGACACCGCCCAAACCGCCCATGTATTCATTGGCCAGGGCAGTCCCCTTTTCAAAATCCCCTTGCAGAAGGGCCTCGCGGATCTCGGGCAGATGCTCGGACACGTCGGGATATTCGCGGAAACGGTTCTCTCCCCGCCACATCCACTCGTGATTGAGGGCAATGCGGAGCTTTTCTGGGCGGCCCAGCATCATGGCGGCCAGACGGCCGTTTCCGATGGGGAGGCCTTCCCGGTACAGTTCGGTCCAGGTGTTGTACCACAATGTGTGTTTCATGTTAATCTCCATTCCGCCGCACAGCGGCGGCACAAATATTTTGTGTAATTCGACTTAGACGTGGACTTTGTTCATGTTTAAGTCGAATTTGGGCGTGAAACAACGACGTTAGGCTTCTAATCTCAAAACTTTCACGCTACGATCTCCTTGTGGTATAAAGTATGGGATGAAAGCAGGGGGTTATTTGCCCTTCTTTTTGAGTGCCACGGCGGCGGCCATGGCCGAGGCTACGGCCACAGCCCCCATGCCGATGGAGGAAGCGCAGCCCTTGTCGGAGCTGTCGGCTTCGGTAGTGGCATCGGTGGTGTTGGCGTTTGTCTGAGCCTGGGTCTCGCGGCCAATCGTTTCATCGGCGGTCTCGCTCTCGGCTTCGGTCTCAATTTCCATTCCGGCATTCTTGGATGTGGAAATAAAGCTGTAC
>SVRS01000044.1 GCA_015064695.1 Oscillospiraceae bacterium
CCATAATTCACGATTTGGACACAAAAAAATATTTTTGTGTCCAAATCGTGAATTATGGTGTCCGAACCAGCGGGTCCAGGAAATCACGAATATCGCCCACCACCTCATCGTAGCAAGCATCATTCAGAATCTCATGACGATACCCCTCATACAGCCGGCAGGTGACCCGTTTCCCCGCCCGCTCCAGACGGCGGAGGACGGTCTCCACCCCCTTGCCCATACCGCCCACGGGGTCATTACGGCCCGATACCAGCAGGATGGGGAGGTTGCTCGGCAGGGACATGAACCATGCCTTTCGGTTGGCATACTTAGTCAGGCGAATGAGGTCCCCCATAGCGCTGACCGTGAAGGGGAAGGTGCAGAGGGGGTCCTCACGGTACACGTCCCGCACGGCCCGGTCGGTGGAGAGCCAGGCGTAGATGTCCTTCTCGCTGCGGAAGGGCTTTATGTACCCGCCGAAGACCAGGGCGTAGATCAGCTTGGAGACGTGCTTATCTCCGCGGAGGGTTTTGATGAGCCCCGTGAGGGCGATACCCGCTCCCGCCGCAGGGTTGGGGCCGCCCGTGCCCATGATGATGAGTCCCGACAGGCGATCAGCGGGGATATAGCGTTCGGCCACCAGCCGGGCCACGAAGGAGCCCATGCTGTGGCCCATGAGGACAAAGGGGAGAGGACCGTGGATCGCCTCGTACTCAGCGCGGACCGCCTCGCCGAAGGCTACGGCATCCCGACAGAGGATGTCCCAGCCCCCCTTGTGGGCGATGAATCCCCACTCGGAGGGATCGGCGGTCTGACCGTGCCCCAGGTGGTCGTGTCCGCAGACCAGCCAACCTGCGGCGGCCATGTCCTCCATGAATCGGCGGTAACGGCCGATGTACTCGGTCATGCCGTGGACCACTTGCAGGATTCCCACAGGCTTGCCCTCGGGAAGATAGACAACACCCTGCAGGGAATGCTTTCCATCGGTAGAAGGAACCGATTTTCTGATCATCATATGATCGCTCCTTTCTTTTCTTCTTGGATTTTTTTTCGATTGATCGGTCATTGTCAGGGGAATTCTCCCCTGATGCGGTCATCTTCCGAACTCGCGGCAGGCGCGGACGGCCTTGCTCCAGCCCTCCAGCAGATGCTTGCGTTCGGCATCGGACATTTCGGGGGTGAAGGTACGGCTCTCACCGGAGGTCAAAGCGGCCACCGATGCGCGGTCAGTAAAGAACCCTACGGCAAGACCGGCCAGAGCGGCGGCGCCCCAGGCAGTAGCCTCAATGGCGGAGGGACGCGCGACGGGGATCCCCGATACGTCGCTTTGAAACTGCATGAGCAAATTGTTTCGGGATGCGCCTCCGTCTACCTGCAGAGAGGTGATGGCTGCGGGCTTGTCCATTACTGCCATATCCGCCTGCATAGAGGCCAGGACGTCCTCCGTCTGATAGGCGATGGCTTCCAGGGCGGCGCGGATGATGTGATCCTTTCCCGTTCCGCGGGTCAGACCGAGGATGCTGCCGCGAGCGTGCATATCCCAATGGGGGGCACCCAGCCCCGTGAAGGCGGGAACCACGTACACGCCGCCGTTATCGGGAACCTTGGAGGCGAAGTATTCGCTGTCCCGCGAATCGTTGATGAAATGCAACTCATCGCGAAGCCATTGCACCACCGCACCGCCGACGAATACGCTTCCTTCCAATGCGTATTCCATGGGCTTGCCTGCCTCGGAGGCGGCTACGGTAGTGAGCAGATCATGGCTGGAAAGAACCGGCTCGACGCCTGTATGTGTCAAAAGGAAACAACCCGTACCGTAGGTGTTTTTGGCCTGACCGGCCTCAAAGCAGCCTTGACCAAACAGGGCGGCCTGTTGGTCGCCTGCGATGCCGGCGATGGGAATGCGCGCCCCCATGACGTCGGCGTAGCCGTAGATCTCGCTGCTGGAACGGATCTCGGGGAGCATGCTGCGGGGGACGTCCAGAATTCTGAGCATTTCGGGATCCCAATCGCCGGTTTGCAGGTTCATGAGCATGGTACGGGAGGCGTTGGTGCGGTCGGTGACGAAGACCCGCCCCTCGGTGAGCTTCCAGCAGAGCCAGGTATCCACCGTGCCGAACAGGAGCTCACCGGCCTCGGCACGGGCACGGGCACCTTCCACGTTGTCCAAAATCCATTTCAGCTTGGTACCGCTGAAGTAGGGATCGAGACGAAGTCCCGTCCGATGGCGTATGGCCTCGGTGTGGCCCGCGCACTCAAGCTCCTCGCAGATCCCGGCGGTGCGGCGGCATTGCCAGACGATGGCGTTGCAAATGGGCTTGCCCGTGTGTTTGTCCCAGACCACGGTGGTCTCTCGCTGGTTGGTGATGCCTACGGCGGCGATTTCGGCGGGATCGATGCCGCTCATGGCGATGCATTCGGTCATGGCGGCGTATTGATTGGCGTAGATGACCATGGGGTCATGCTCCACCCACCCGGCGCGGGGGTATATTTGGGGAAATTCGTGTTGGGCGGATGCCACAGCCCGACCGTTTCGGTCAAAGAGGATGGCGCGGGCGGAGGTGGTGCCCTCGTCCAGAGAAAGAATATATTGCTTCATGTCCGATGCTCCTTTCGGGTTCCGGGAATGGTTGTAATTATATTATACAATTATTATACAATATTCTCCCGAAAAATGCAAGATGTTTCGGGATATTTGCGCATAATTTTGACGGATTCGCGTTCCCAGCGGTACAGGCAACTCAACGCATCTCAGAGACGATCTTTTTTGTCCCTTGTGCCTTTTGGGGTTACTGTATCGCAACAAAGGGCATCTTTGCCGACTCCTTGCCGAAAATCCCCTTGCAGATTTTCGTATGCGGAATAGGCAGAGATGCCCTTTGAGTGTCGACTCTCAGCGATTCGTCCGTTGTTCCGGGGCAGAATTTGCAGGAAGGTACTCTGCCCGGACGATGGAATCCACGGAAGGGAAGGTTCGGTATGCCGCTTCAAAGCCTTTTGACTACCTTTAAAAGCGCGTCGGCATCCCGTTCCTTGGAGGACCATCCAAAGCTGGCGCGGACGGCGCCGCTTTCGGGTGTTTGCAGAGTCTTATGCCCGAGGGCAGAGCAATGAAATCCTGCACGGACGCAGATTCCCTCTTGATCCAAAATCTGTCCAACCTCGTCAGAGGTGTAGCCATCGACCGAAAAGAGAACGACTGCGCCCTCATGACGGGGGGCGTATACCTGCACGCGGGGAAGCTCCAGTAAGCCGTCCCGCAAGCGGCCGCACAGACGGCGTTCCTTGGCGCCGATGGCCTCCACCCCTACTGAGCGGATCAACTCCAGCCCTGCGCGAAGCCCTGCCACGGACGGCGTAGGGAGCGTGCCGGGCTCATAGCGCTCGGGAATCGCCTCCCCCATATCTCCGCCCAGGGAATCCACGCCGTTTCCTCCCTCCAAAAGGGTATCCAAGCGGATTCGGCTTCCGAGAATCATCATGCCCGTCCCCTGGGGGCCCAGAAGTCCTTTGTGACCGGGGAGACAGAGAATATCCACGTTCATGCGCTCCATATCCAGAGGCATGCTCCCGGCCGATTGTGCGCCGTCCACCACGAACAAGATGCCCAGCCGACGGCAAAGTGAACCGATCTTGGCGATGGGTAGTGAAGCGGAGCATAGATTGGAGGCGTGGGCGCAGATCACCATTTTCGTATTGGGACGGAGCTTGGAAACCAGAGAGGAGAGAATGGCGTCATCGGTGCGGGAGGGGGATGCGGGGAAGGTGTCGAATACGTCGAAATCGATGATCCCCTCTGCGGCCAGCCGATAGAGCGGGCGGTAGACTGCGTTATGCTCCATGTCCGAGCAAAGCGCGTGGCCGCCCCTTCCCAGGATGCCCTTGATGGCCAAATTCAGCCCGTGAGTTGTGTTGAGGGAAAAGATCACGTTCTCGGGCCGGGCACCGAAGGTTTCCGCCGCCAGCACACGGCAGTCGTAGATCTCGCGTGCTGCCGCCAGCGCCAGCTTGTGGGAGCCGCGGCCGGGATTTCCTCCCTTGTTTTTCATACAATCGGTCACAGCTGCAATTACGGAGGGGGGCTTGGGATATGAGGTGGCGGCGTGATCGAGGTATACGGTGGACGGCATGGTGTTCCTCCTGTTCTAAGCATATGTAAGCGCTGCACCTGCGTGTGCGCCCGAGGACTTACGCCGGGGCGGGCACACGCGCAGGTGTGCCCTTACCCAACGGTTCGTTTGGGGGTGATTTTGAATTTCTATCAGTTATGCAGGTATTCCCGTACCCGTATCCCTGCTCGCTCCAGAATTATACGCACGTTCCCACTTTGTACGCAGGGAAAATCCACTCCGTAGGCGCATCCGCCTGCGGCCTTGCTTGAGCTGATCTTACTCAGGGATGCGCGGATGGCGGCCTCGGCAAGAGTTGTCTGGGCTTTCATGGCTTGGGTCATGGAGCCAATTACCGCCGTGCAGATGCCGGTTGGGGAATCATGGCCTCTGCGGGATGCGTCGGTTGCACCGTTCTGTCTTCGCATACGCAACACCTCCTCACAGGCAGGGTATGCGAAGGCCCTTTTTTGTGTGTCGGATTCCGTCATTTTTTTGAAAGGCTCTTGACAAATCCTTGATTATCCTGTACAATATGAATAACCCTTTTCCCGTGTCGAACGGATGTTTTTTTGGGCATGGGGGAGGCTCAAAATGATCTGTGAGGTGCTATTATGAAACTGATTCCGTATAATCAAGTAACCCTTCGCGGAGGCTACTTGTATGAAAAGCAGGAGCTGAATACCAAGATCACAATTCCTGCCGTGTACGACCGCTTCTACGAGACGGGACGCATTAACGCGTTCAAGCTCGGTTATCCTGAAAAGGATCCTGTAAGACCCCATTTCTTTTGGGACAGTGACGTGGCCAAATGGATAGAGGGTGCCGCTTACGTTCTGCAGAGAGAGTCCGATCCCGCTTTGGAGGCAAAGGTGGACGCGATCGTGGATGATATTGAAAAAAATCAGGGTGAGGACGGATACTTTAACATTTACTTTACCGTTGTCGAGCCCCAGAACCGTTGGAAGTGCCGCGACTGGCACGAGCTGTACTGCGCGGGACATCTGATGGAGGCCGCCGTGGCTTATGCCGAAGCCACGGGAAAGACCAAGCTCCTTTCCTGCATGGAAAAGTACGCCGATTACATCAACCGCGTATTCATCGTGGAGGGCACTGCGAACTTTAAGACCCCCGGTCACGAGGAGATCGAGTTGGCTCTCGTCCGTATGTACCGCTATACGGGGAAAAAGCAGTATCTGGACATGGCCAACCACTTCCTCACCGTTCGCGGCGCTTCGAAAGAGGATTATAACGATCTCTACTACCAGTCCGACGAGCCCATCCGTCAGCAGACCACGGTGCGGGGGCATGCCGTCCGCTCTATGTACCTTTGTACGGGTCTGGCCTACCTGGCCGCCGAAACGAAGGAGGAGGCACTCATCGACCAGGTCAAGACCCTGTGGGAGGATACGGCCTACCGCAAGATGTACGTGACGGGCGGCTTGGGCTCTACCCACATCGGCGAGGCCTTCACTACCCCCTACGACCTCCCTGCCGATCAGGCCTACACCGAGACCTGTGCGGGCATCGGTCTTTGCTTCTTCTCCCAGGGAATGCTGGCTCTGGATAATAACGCCCGCTATGCCGATGCCATCGAGCGGGCCCTCTACAACGGTGTGACCTCGGGCCTGTCGGTCAGCGGTGACCAGTTCTTCTATGAAAATCCCCTGGAGATCAATTTGTCCGAGCGATATAGCAATCGCTTCGGCACCCGCCGTTTCCCCGCGCATCGCCGCGTGGCTTGCTTCGGCTGCTCCTGCTGTCCTCCCAACGTGAACCGCCTGCTTGCCTCCTTGGGTGGCTATCTGTACGGTCTGGACGGGGAGACCTTGTTCGTCAATCAGTTTGCCTCCGCCGATATGAACGCAGACGGTGTCAAGGCCTCCATGGAATCGGATTATCCCCGCGACGGTAAGGTGACCGTTACGGCTGAGGGTGTTGGCAAGCTGGCTATCCGTATCCCCTCCTGGTGTGATTCCTTTACGGTGGATGCCCCCTATGTTCTGGAGAACGGCTACGCCGTGGTGGAGAATACCGGCACCCCTGTGACGGTGGTGTTCGATATGCCTCCTTGCCGCGTATGGGCCGACCGCCGCGTTCTTCGTACCGCAGGCCAGGTGGCAATCATGCGTGGACCTGTGGTCTATTGTGCCGAGGGTGTGGACAACGGTGAGGGTCAGCTCCACGAGTACCTCATCACCGACGATTTCTCAGCTACGGTGGGGGATTGCGAGGCCTACGGCCTGCCCACCCTGACCGTCCCCTGCGTCAAGCGGGTGGACGAGGGCGAGCTCTACAGCCGCAAGGCCCCCGCCTACGAGGCGTCTACCCTTGAGTTGATTCCTTACAACGCCTTCGCCAACCGTGAGGAAACGGATATGCGGGTGTGGTTTTTTGCCAAGTAAATGAATCAATGAATCGTGATCCGAAAGGCGGCTCGCTGTCGCGAGCTGCCTTTTCGGTTATGGGGACGATTTGCTTGGATCGTCACAGCGGATTTACCCATCCCGTTTCCGCTTCCCAACCCACGAGAGAATCCAGCCGGCCATGAATACGCCGTTGGTGATAAGGGTTGGAATCGTAATATCCCGCAGGGAGGTAAAGGCCAGGATGGCGTTCAGAATTACACCGTCATCGGGGGTGAGCCAGGCAGGCTTCAGAATCAGGATAACTGCCATGACCAGACCGCAGAGGAGTCCCTGGAGGGCTTTTGCGATGAAGTAGGGCTTGAAGGAGATCCCTCGTCCTGCGCAGAGTGTCATGACCTGACAATGGACCGAGATGCCCGACCAGCCTGCAAAGGCTGCGGTCAGGATCAACCCCCACTCCCTTTGAGGAAGGGAGGAGGCTTGGCTGATACCGCCCGTCATTTCCAAAAATCCGGACAGGACGGCGTAGCCGATCCCGTTCATAGCTCCCGCTTCCGCCGCCGCGCATCCCAAGGCACCCGTCAGCGCGGAAAAGAAAATGACGTAGGCACAAACAGTCAGCATCCCCGTGGCCGCCTCGGATACCGCCCCCGTAAAGGTCTCCACGCCTCTGATATGTAAACCGGAGGGAAAGTGAGGATGCTCGGTGGGGCGGTCTCCTCTTCGAAGAAAGAAGCGTGCCAAAAAACCAATCAGAAAGCCGCTTCCCAATACGGTGGCGTAGAGAACGACTCCCAGGTGCCGATTGCCGTAGAGCGATACCCCCACTGCCGTTATGAGAAAGGCGGAGCCGGGGTTGTTCGTGAAGGTTAGAAGATGCTCGCACTCCGATCGGGAGATGACGTTTCGATCCAGCAGGGAGACCGCCGTTTTGGCGCCGATGGGAAATCCGCACATGGAGCCCAGAAAAACCGCCGAGGCGCCCGCTCCCGACAAACCGAACAGCCACCGCATGAGCTTGGAGAATAACCGTCCGAAGGCTTCTCCTGCACCGCTGGAAACCAGTAACTCGGAAATCACCATGAAGGGGAACAGGGAAGGGATGACCGTGCGGGCGCAAAGGGTCAAGCCCCGTCCCATGTACTCGATGGCGGCATCGGAATTGCGAAGAACCAGCACGAAGCAAAAGGTGGACATGAGACAAAAGCCAACCTGGCCCGCCGAGGGGCGCTTGGAGCGCCCGGGACGGTCGGGCGGAAAGAAGGAGCGAGTCTTGTGGGTCATGGGAAAGCCTCCGAGCGCATATAGTTCTGTGCATTACTATATGGCCGGAGGTTACCGAACATGAATCCCAAAAAACGAAATTCCCGGGGGAGCGATACCCCATCCCGCCGCACGATGACCGAGTGGCTGGCGGTCAGGCTGGATGCGCCGGCCGATGTTCTTGACGGCGGAATCCGTTTGGATATGCGGGGAAGGAACACCTTGACGGTTCACGGCTGTACCCGCATCATGGACTTTTCACCCTGCGAGATCAGCCTTTGCCTGGGCGGTTCTTGCACGTTGACGGTGGAGGGCCAACGCTTGATCTGTAGCTCCTATCTGGCCGGGGCCGTGGGGATCGAGGGCTTGATCTGCTCCATCCGTTTCTGCGATGGGGAGGTGACCGAGTGATCCCTTCCGTTCATTATTTTTTTGCGGGCTATCGCGTGCTTTCTGCTTGCGGGAAGAATGTCGCTCCGCTTTTGGAGATTTGCCGCATTCACGGTCTGATATACGAGGATTTTCGATACACCGAGGGGGGCGGGATCTCCTTGCGATTTCCTCTGGCTGTGGCGCGCCGCGTGGAGCATTTGTGCGCGGAGCAGGGCGTCCCTGTGACCCGCTTGGGGGAAGGGGGATTTCCCGTTATGCTGAGGGGAATTAGCCGACGGGCGGGCTTGGTGGTGGGGCTTGTCCTGGGAATTCTTTTGATCGAGGCCGCCCGGAGCGTGGTATGGGATATCCGTATCAGCGGAAACGAGACGGTGTCCAATCGCTCCGTGGAGGAGGCATTGGCCGCCAGCGGCTTTTTTGTGGGAGCCTCTTTGCGGGGCTTTGAGGCGGACAAAACCGAAAACGATGTCTTAATGCAGGATGACCGTTTGGCGTGGATCTCCATCAACCGAAAGGGAACCGTGGCTTACGTGGAGGTGCGGGAGAAAGCGCCCCGGCCCACGTCACCGTCAGAGGCTCCCTGCGATATTGTGGCCGCCATAGGCGGTGTGATCGAGCGGGTGGAGCTGGAGGAGGGGAACGTCCGTGTTTACGCGGGACAGCTCGTGGGAGAGGGCCAGATTTTGGTCAGCGGTCTGTATGACAGCATGACCCAGGGGATTCGCATCACGTCAGCCAAAGCTCGCGTGTACGCCCGCACCACGCGGATCCTTTCGGTGGAGATCCCCCTTCGATATGAGCAAAAAATCTACCAGACTGCTTTGGATTCGACGGAGAGCGGGTTTGGTATCGAAAAAAGCTTGATTTTTTTTGGAAATCACATAAAATTTTCAAAAAAGACTGGAAATTTTGATGAGTTTTATGATACAATAATATACGAGGACTCGTGGGGGCTTGTGCCGGGAGTGGGATTCCCCATTTCCACCCGTACCGTGTGGTATCTGCCCTACACCGTGGTTACCGCGACCCGTACCTTGGCCGAGGCAGAGGAGCTGGCTTACGTGGAGCTGGCAAGGCAGATCCGTGCCCTGCCGGGAGGCCCTGAGCTGATTGGAAAATCCATTGTCGTTCATCACGGCGAGGAATCTCTGACCCTAACCTGCACACTAACGTGCATTGAGGATATTGGGCAGGTGCGCCCCATCGAGGTGGCACCGTGAAGCGTTGAACATAAAGCGTTAAGAATCAAAAAACAGGAGCAATACATGAATCAAAGAATTATCAAGGTCGACACCGCCGAGACCACCTCACTGATCTTCGGCGCGTACGACGTGAACCTCCGCATCATTGAGGATCGATTTGGTGTGAGCCTTCGCAATAAGTCGGGGGAAGACGGAACCGATGCTATCGTGATCATGGGGGAAAGCATGGATGCGGTGAACGGGGCGGCTGCTGTGGTGGAATACCTTCGCGACATGGTGCGGCACGCCGCCGAGATCACGGATCAGTCCGTGCGCTACGTGGTGGATATGATCGCCACGGGCAATGCAGGCGAGCTGGCCTCCATCGGCTCGGATTGCATTTTCGTCACCGCCAAGGGTAAGCCTGTTAAGGCCAAGACTGCGGGACAATCCAAATACGTGGATGCGATTCGTAAGAACACCATTGTTTTGGGAGTTGGCCCTGCGGGGACGGGTAAAACCTTTCTCGCTGTGGCCATGGCGGTCAAGGCTCTTAAGGAAAAGCAGGTTTCTCGCATTCTGTTGACTCGTCCGGCCATTGAGGCGGGGGAGCGGCTGGGCTTTCTCCCCGGCGATCTCCTCAGTAAGATCGACCCCTACCTCCGTCCGTTGTATGATGCCCTCGGTGAGATGCTGGGGCCCGAGACCCACCAGAAGC
The DNA here is from genome assembly GCA_015064695.1 of Oscillospiraceae bacterium. Classification (GTDB taxonomy): domain Bacteria; phylum Bacillota; class Clostridia; order Oscillospirales; family CAG-272; genus CAMEON01. The sequence goes on from SVRS01000044.1 coordinate 10,013, forward strand.
TTGTGGAGAAGGGGGTTATCGAGGTGGCGCCCCTGGCCTATATGCGCGGCCGTACGTTGGACGATGCCTTCATCATTTTGGACGAGGCGCAGAATGCCACGCCCGAGCAGGTCAAGATGTTCCTCACCCGTTTGGGCTTTGGCTCCAAGGTGGTGGTGACGGGAGATCTGACGCAAACTGACCTGCCCTACGGTCAGCGCTCAGGATTGGCCACGGCTATCAAAATTCTGGAGGGCATTGATGATATCGCTATCCATTATCTTTCCGAAAAGGACGTGGTTCGGCATCATCTGGTGCAGAAGATCATCCTGGCCTACGATGCCTACGACCGCGAGCAGGCTGCAAAAAAGCAACAGGCAGAGTCCCACCGTCACGACGAAGATCGCCGCGATCATGATCACAACCGTCGGGAATCCAACCGCTCGACCTACCGTCCGAAGCGAAATGACTGAAATCCTCATAAATAATACACCCCGCCTCCGCGGGAAAGGAGTTACATATGCAACACATTCCTCCCATGATCTATTTCATGAACGACCAGGACAAGCTCCCCATTACCTACAAGCTCAAGATGCTGACGCGTCGTGCCGTGGAGACGGTGATTGAGCATGAGCAGTACAACAATGCCTGCGAAGTGTCCGTCACTTATACCGACAACGAAAAAATCCACGGGTTGAATCTTCAGTACCGTCAGGTGGACAGACCTACCGACGTGCTGTCCTTTCCCATGATGGATTTCACGGGAGAGAGTGACGAGCCCGTGGCGGACGAGCCTGTGGTGAGCCTGGGCGATATTGTGATCTCTCTGGAAAAGGCTGCAGAGCAGGCAAATGAGTTCGGCCACAGCTTTGAGCGAGAGGTGGCGTTTTTGACCGTTCACTCCATGCTGCATCTTCTGGGCTACGACCATGAGACGAGCGAGGAGGAGGAGAGGGATATGCGCGCCAGACAAAGAGTGATCATGGAGCTGATGGGCCTTTCTGTTGAAGGCGGCGAGGAGGCATCGGTATGAGCGACAATCCACAGGATGAGAAGAACAGCTTCTTCTCTGACGAGACCGAAGCACCGAAAAAAGAGAATCCCTACTTGAAAAAGAAGCGGGAGAAGGAGGCTCTTGCACAGCCCCTGCCTTCGTCCGAGATGCTCACGGATGCGAAGGAGGACGGATACGTTCATAAGCGTACTTTTTCAGACTGGATGTTCGAGCACGTCAAGCTGATTGCAACCCTTGCGACGATTCTGGTGGTCCTTTCACTGGTGCTGATCACCGACGTGGTGGACGTGGTGGAGGATCTTATTCTCCAAGGCCAGCAGGCGGATAAGGAAGAGCTTTCGCTGACCTACGTTAAGGGCTTGAGCGAAAAGACCGGGCCGGTCACCTGGAGCGATCTGGCGAAATTCCGTCGGGATGAGAACAAGACCGAAAATACCGTGACCTGGATGATCCCCGTGAAGGGAACCTCCTATGAGATCTGGGTATCGGGTGCGGATACCTCCAAGTCTCCGAGCTTCGTGTATCTATACGATATGCAAACAGGCGAAAGGATGATTTTGGGTGAGGACGATTTCGATGCCTTCATCGCGGCCCATTCTTAAACAATAAAGGAAATGCAAGCTATGAAAAAAACAGGATTTATCGCTATTGTGGGCCGCCCCAACGTGGGTAAGTCCACCCTGCTCAACGCCATGCTGGGGGAGAAGATCGCCATCGTATCCTCCAAGCCTCAAACCACCCGCAACCGCATCAACGGTATTCTGACCGAGGGGGAGGATCAGTTCGTGTTCCTGGATACCCCCGGTATCTTCAAGCCCCAGAACTCTCTGGGCGACTTCATGGTCAAGACCGCCAACGCCTCCATGCAGGATGCCGACGCCATCGTCCTGGTGACGGATCTTGGCAAGGATGTATCCGACGTGGAGACCAACGTCATCGCCTATGCCAAGCGCACCGAGACTCCCTGTATTCTGGTCCTCAACAAGACCGATCTTTACAATGCTACCGAGGTGGCTGACGCCATCATGAAGTACGCCGCGCTCCACGATTTCTACGCCGTGGTGCCTCTGTCCGCGAAGAGCGGCAAGGGTGTGGAGGCGGTGCTGAAGGAGTGCAAGCCCCACCTGCGGGAGTCCGAGTGGTTTTTCCCCGAGGACATTGCCACCGATCAGCCGGAACGCGTGATGGCCTCCGAGATCATACGCGAAAAGGTACTGCGTACCACCAATAAGGAGATCCCCCACGGTGTGGCGGTGGTCATTGAGAAATTTGCCGAGGACCCCAAAACGGGTATGGTTTCCATTCATGCGGAGATCTACTGCGAGCGCAACTCCCACAAGGGGATTATCGTGGGCAAGGGAGGGGAAGGCCTCAAGCGCATCGGCTCCTATGCCCGTCAGGATCTGGAAAATCTCTTAGGCACCAAGGTTTATCTGAATCTGTGGGTCAAGGTCAAGGAGAACTGGCGCGACAGTACCGCCGCCGTGACCAATTTCGGCTACAACGATCAGTAAACGGGGAATCAAGGAATCATACTCTTTGAACAATTTATGTATGGGCACCTTTATACATTCAGCGCAGGATGAACGTCTCGTCGGCGTTTGTACGTTGAATACGTAGAGGTGCCCTTGCAGGAAAGGAGCGCCAACCATGCTGATCACCGTCAACGGGCTTGTGACCCGTTCTTACCCGTCAGGAGACCACGATCGGGTGATCCATATAATTACGGAGGACCATGGGCGGCTCGCCGTGATGGTGAAGGGCGGAAACTCCAAGCGAGGAGGAGGCGCCGCCGCCTGTACCCAGCTTTTTACGTACGGAAACTACGAGCTGTACAGCGGGAACAACGGAGATCTGTACTGGTTTCGGGGCGGTTCGGTTTTGAGCAGCTTTTTCAATCTGACCGCTTCGCTGGTGAATGCGGCCCTGGCCGCGTATCTGTGTGACTTGGCCTCGGATATGACCGAGCGGGAATCGGGAGACGTGGAGACCTCGGAGCTTCTGCGGATGCTGCTCAACTCGCTGTACGCCCTGGAAAAAGGGATGAGATCTCCCACGCTGATCAAGGGCGTATTCGAGATCCGCTCTGCGGCTTTGATGGGATACCGCCCCAATTTGGTAGGGTGCGTTCTGTGCGGCGAAGGGTATCCCAACGAAACCTACTTCGATATCATGAACGGCTGCATGGTCTGCGCCGATTGCCAGGCAAAGCGCAACCGTCTGGCCGGGCGGCTGTACGAGGCCGCCGAGGAGCTGGGGGAGAGAAGCATTATCTGTCCGCTCTCTGCCTCGGTGCTGGCTGCTCTTCGCTATGCCCTGACCGCTCCCGCCGGGAAGATCTTTTCCTTTGCTCTGGCGGATGAGGAGGAGGAGCGATGCTTTGGTCATGCCGCTGAGACCTTCCTACTCAACCAGCTGGAACGGGATTTTGATACTTTGCATTTTTACCGTTCCATCGAGAGCCCCGGGAAAAAATGAGCCGAAATATGCGGTATTACCTGGCTTTTTTTTGAAAACCTATTGCCAAAATTCTTGAAATATGGTATAATAAGATTGCATATAGCAGATTGGAGTATTGCGTACGGTCTGCGGTGCATTGTTGCTTTCACTGTAAATATATTTTTAGGAGGAATAAACCAATGAACCAGAATGAGCGTTATCTCTCTGCCAAGGAAATGTATGCTAAAATCGGTGTAGATACCGAGGCTGCTTTGGCTAAGCTTCAGGACATTCGTATCTCCATGCACTGCTGGCAGGCTGACGATGTCCACGGCTTTGAGGGCATGGGTGCCCTGACCGGAGGTATCCAGACTACCGGTAACTACCCCGGTATTGCCCGCAATCCTGAGGAGGTCTTCGCTGACCTGGATAAGGCCCTGTCCATGATTCCCGGCACTCACAAGATCAACGTCCACGCCAACTACGCCATCGGTGAGCCCGGTGAGGTCATCGAGCGCGACAAGCTGGAGCCCCGCCACTTCAAGAAGTGGGTTGAGCTGGCTAAGAAGCACGGCTGCGGTCTTGACTTCAATCCCACCATCTTCTCTCACCCCATGGCCTCCGAGGGTATGACCCTGTCCAACCCCAAGAAGGAGATTCGTGACTACTGGATCCGCCACTGCATCGCCTGCATCCGCATCTCCGAGTATTTCGCTGAGGAGACCGGTTACCCCTGCGTTATGAACATCTGGACCGGCGACGGCTGCAAGGACACTCCTGCTGATCGTATGGGTCCCCGCCAGCGCTACGCTGACTCCATCGACCAGGTTCTGGCCTGCGGCTACGACAAGTCCAAGGTCTATGTTACCGTTGAGTCCAAGGTCTTTGGTATCGGCGTCGAGGCTTACACCGTCGGCTCCGGCGAGTTCTCCCTGTGCTACGCCATCTCCCGTGGCATCACTCCTCTGATGGATAACGGCCACTACCATCCCACCGAGGTCGTCTCCGACAAGATCCCCGCGCTCCTTTGCTTCTCCGATAAGATCGCTCTGCACATCACCCGCCCCATCCGTTGGGACTCCGACCACGTGGTCGCCTTCGACGATGAGACCCGCGAGATGATGAAGGAGGTCGTTCGTTGCGACGCTCTGGATCGCGTATTCCTCTCCACCGACTACTTCGATGCTTCCATCAACCGCGTTTCCGCTCTGATCATCGGTATGCGCAACGTGCAGAAGGCTCTGCTGAATGCTCTGCTGACTCCCAATGCTGACCTCAAGGCTCTCCAGGATGCCGGCAACTACTCTAAGCTCTTCGCTCTCCAGGAGGAGTACAAGCTCATGCCCCTGGGTGACGTTTGGGCCGAGTTCTGCGTTCGTAATAATGTATGCCCCTGCAACAACTGGTACTCCGAGATCGAGAAGTACGAGGCCGAGGTTCTTTCCAAGAGAGTTTAATTTGCTACATACCCTGAATTTGCGGGCCGCCTCAAATATTCTTGAGGCGGCCCTGCTTTTGAAAGAACGGATATGCTATGAAATTACAGTATCTTTGGCGCGGACATACGGCTCAGAGGCTTGACTCGGTAACGATTGATTTTTCTTTGGAATGATCTATAATGGGATCAATTACATATGTGAGCGCTTGTGTGAGAATGCATAGGTGCTTGTAAGGAGAAGGATTGAAAGATCAATCTTTCAATCGGCGTTTTGTGGCTTTCGCCATCGGAGCGATGGCGATTTCGTTACGCAAAACCAGCCCCAATTCCGCAAGAAAGGATGCTTTCGCTAAGCGAAAGCAATGGTCATAACTATGGGGATTTTTTTGAAAAAAGGGCTGGCGAGTCTGTTGGCCGGGCTGATGCTTTTGCCCTTGGTATCCTGCGCAAACGGAGATCTGTATGAAACGGCCTCAACCGACGAAACCGCGCGGGAGACGGAAACGAGAGACCCGCAGTATGTGTGCGAGCTTCCTGCGGAACTGAATTTTGCGGATGCAGAGGTCAGCATTTTGTACTCGGACGAGGACGGTCCCGGTGATGAGATGTACAGCGAGAAGCTGGGCTTGGGCGGATTGTCCGATGCGGTGTACGAGCGGAACGTATCCGTGGAGAATCAGCTGGGGGTCAAATTGACCATGATACCCTTTGCGAATGCCGCCGACACGGCAGCGAACTTGGTTACATCGGGAGACGCATCCATCGAGATATTCTGTCTTCCCGGCTACCAAGGGGTTCCCAATGCCTTTTCGGGCTATTATCTGGATCTTAATCAGACGCTTTACACCGACACGTCCAAGCAGTACTGGTCCCAGGATTTCAACGATATGATGACTATGACTGACCAAAAGCTGCAATTCATGGCGACCTCATCGGCGGCGCTGACCCTGTTCCGTCTCTCCTACCTGACCATTTTTCATAAGGATCTTATGAACGATCGCCAGTTGCCCAACCTGTACGATGCGGTCAAAAACGGCGATTGGACTTTGGATTTTCAATGCCGGATCGCGGCGAACGCCTATGAGGACGAGGACGGAGACGGCTCAAAAAGCTCGGAAGATTTCTTCGGGCTGGTTTCGGGGAATCGGATCAGTCTGGACGGATATCTGGTGGCCGGTAATATCCGCTTGCTGAAGCGGGATGAGGCGGGGGATCTCTACTACAATTCCGAGGAGATGGAAAAAATGATGACCATGGCCGAGAAGGTCAGCGCCCTGTTCAACTGCGGCGGAACCCTCTGCTACAGCGGCTTCTCTCAGGATAACATCGGTGTATACAAGATCATTGAAAAGTTTGCCAAGGAGCAGGCACTCATGGCTACGACCCAATTTCTTTCCATCGAGCGGCGTATCAGCGAGCTGGCAGACATCCCCTACGGCATCGTTCCCATGCCGAAGCTGATGAAGGCACAGGAAACATATCACACCTACGTCCAGGATCGCGTAACCTGCTTTGCAATTTCCGCAGCGGTCAAGACGGAGGAGCGGAGAGATCTGACCTCTGCCATCATGGAATCCATAGCGTATAACAGCTATCTCATCGTTCGTCCGGCGTATTACGACATCTCCTTATCCTATCGCTTCATGCAGGATCCCGAATCTCAGGCCATCCTGGATCTTATGTTCGAGTCGGTGACCTTTGATTTGGTGCCGCTTATGGGTGTCGGCGGAGTGCGCAATGATTTGCGGGATATTCTGTACGTATCCAATCCGCCTATTGCCTCCCGCACCAGGACCTGGGCGGCCATCATCAACAAGGAAATCAAGAATCTGAATGCTTCGCTGGATAAGCTTGCCTTGCGAGAGCAATCATGAATTTCCCGGGGTCCCTTAAGCTCTGCAACAAAAATTGCAGGGCTTATATTGAACTATATGAAATTCGGTTCATGGGGGTCTGCTTGTGAATGGATATTGAGTCTCGCTGAAGCCGCGACTACAAGCCCTTCAGGGCCTCCCGCACGCGAACGCGCACCGAGGTGTCTGCGGGGGCGAGAGGGAGGCGAACCTCATCCTCGCAAAGCCCCAGCATGGAGAGCCCTGCCTTGACGGGAATGGGATTGACCTCACAGAACAGAGCCTCGCACAGGGGGATCATGGCTATCTGCTCGGCGGCGGCCTCGGCACACCGTCCCTCCCGCCACAGACGGCAGAGGCGGCTCATGCGGGCAGGGAACAGGTTGGACACCACCGAGATCACCCCCTGCCCTCCGAGAGATAGGACGGGGACGGTCTGATCGTCATTGCCCGCGTAGATGGGCAGGGCAGCCCCGCAGAGAGCGGCCACCTTGGCGGTGAAGGATATGTCTCCCGTGGCGTCCTTGAGGCCTGCAATCCTGGGGTTTTCCGATAAGACCTTGCAGGTCTGCGGGGTTAGCCTGCACCCCGTGCGGGAGGGAACGTGATAGACTACGGTGGGAAGAGACGTAGCGGCGGTAATTGCCTCGTAGTGCCCGATGAGCCCCGCTTCGGAGGTCTTGTTGTAGTAAGGCGTGACCACCAGGAGGCCGTCCACCCCGCAATCCTCGGCCAAGCGGGAAAGCTCCACGGCGCGGCGGGTGTTGTTGCTCCCCGTCCCCGCGACGACGGGGAGTGCGGGACGGTCCGAGGCGCGGACCTCACGAACGGCAGTGGTGAACAACCACTGCTTTTCTTTGTCGGTGAGGGTGGGGGATTCCCCCGTGGTCCCGCAGACCACCAGGGCGTCGGCCCCGCCCTCGATCTGCCGGTGGAGGATGCGGATAAAGGCCTCCCGATCCACCTCCCCCCCGCGAAAGGGGGTAACGAGGGCGGTGGCACAGCCAATGAAAAGGGGGGATTTGATCATCATGGCAGACTCCTTTCGGTGCGCGGTGGTTGGTATGAAAAAAATTTTCGAAAAAATGTCAATTATAGTTGACATCTCCGCCGAGTTGTGCTATAATGAACATGTCAAATATATCTGACAGGAGAAGCCCATGGCCAATGAGAAAATGAAACAGACCCGTATCGAAAAAAAACTGTCCCAGGCCGAGCTGGCGCGGCGGGTGGGCGTGTCACGGCAGACCGTCAACATGATCGAGAACGGGGACTACAACCCCACCATTGCCCTCTGCATCCGCATCTGTCGGGAGCTGGGCGTCACTCTGGACGACCTTTTTTGGGAGGTATAAGCACTATGTTCAACGATGAAAGAATCAACCAAGCCTGCGGTCGGATCTATAGCGGCGGGATCCTCTTGGCGCTGCTCTACACCGCCCTGTTCGCGGCGTCCCGCATCCTGTTTTTGGGGGGCTTCCGCCTGTCCCAGTTTCTCAACGAGGCGGCCATCCTGGTGACGGGGGGAGCCATCCTCCTCATCGGACTCCTCCGCTGGGGGGTGAGCCCGGACGAGCGGGGGGCCTTCGAGAAGCATAACTACTACCTGGCGGCGGGGAAGGTCTTCGTGATCGCCGCCCTGGCGGGCTACGCCGTCTCCATCCCCCTGCGGATGCGAATCACCGGCGATTTTCCCGTCAACGAGCTCATCCTGCACCTCCTCGCACTGGGATGCGCCTACTTCTTCTACACCTTCAAGCGGCATGAGATCAGCTTGAACTATACCTTCATCGACACGCCGAACCGCGCCTACTACGGTCGGGTCTTCCTCAATATCGCCAAGCTGGCGGGGATCCTGCTTCTGCCCTTTTCGGCGGCGGCCATGCTGGATTTGTTGCTCCATCAGTCCTTCATGTACTTTCTGGCCATCCTGCTCGGGTACGTGACCTCGGTGACGGGGCTGGGACTGGATTACCTCCTCCTCTCGGCGCTGGAAAAGATGAATTACGACGAGGAATCCCCCGTCCCAAAGAAGCGGGGCGCCCTCAAGCGAGGCACCCTGGTGGCCTTTATCCTGGCGGTGGGGGCAGAGCTGGTGACGGCGGTACTCACCCTGGTCTACTACGTCGTGCTGACCCGACCCATGACCGAGATGGGACGGGTGGTGGCCGCCTTCAGCACCGCCCTGATGCGCTGGTCCTACCCCACCCTGGTCATCACCGCCCTGGCCCTCTGCCTGCTCATGGAGCAGACCTCCCACAGCAAGCGAGTCCGCATCGGCGTCTGCGGCGTGCTGACCATACAGTCCCTGGAGCTGGCCATCCGCGCCCCGCGGAGCTCGATCATCTATTTCCTGGAGCGCATCAACAGCGAGCCCTCCGCCATCGCGCGCTACGCCGACGCCCAAAGCACCTGGTCCCTGGTGGCCTGGCTGATCCTCATGGGGTTTACCTGCCTGTGGATCCACGGCCTCATCCGCGACTGCGGCGCCACCCGCGCCCTGTGGCTGACCGTAGCCCTGACGGTGATCTGCCGCGCCGTGGGCATCTTCCTCGGCGCACAGAGCGTCATGGTAGCCTTCGCCGTCGTGGTGCACCTGGGAGGCGTGATCGCATCCGCCCTGCGGGTGATGATGCTTCGGCTTCCCCCAAAGGGACGGCAACTCGGTACGCCATAAACGGGGCGGGGAGGCAGGGAACTCACTTGCGGGTTCGGTCGAAGGATCTCTTACCGGGTCGGAGATCCTTCGACTCCGCGGTGCGTTGCATCGGATACCGTTATGGAGCAAAAGCAGGCTTTCCTGCTTTTTTTGAAAAATCCTTCCGCAAAATCCCCAAAGCCCTTGCAATTCTTCGGCCTTTGCGGTATAATAAAAGGAAAGGATGACGGCAGGGCCGGCGCTCGCTGTCAGTATATGCGGAAACACGGCGGTATGCCCACGGGGTCAGCCGCCTTTGGAAAGGAATCCCACACATGAGCGACAAATTCATCATCAACGACCGCCCCGAGACCAACCTGCGGACGGCGGATTTCTACTATCACCTCCCCGAGGAGCTGATTGCCCAGCACCCCATGGAGAAGCGGGACCACTCCCGCCTCATGGTGTTGGACCGAGAGGGAAAAACCATAGAGCATAAACACTTTTTCGACATCCTCGACTACATCCGCCCCGAGGATGTGCTGGTCATCAACAATTCCAAGGTTATCCCCGCCCGTCTCTACGGTCACGCTGAGGGACGGCCCGAGGCAGGAATCGAACTGCTCCTGCTCCGCCAGCGGGCGGCTGACACCTGGGAGTGCCTGGTCAAGCCCGGAAAGCGGGCACGGCTGGGACACCGCATGGTGTTCGGGGAAGGGATGTTAACGGGCGAGGTAGTGGAGCTGGCGGAGGAGGGAAACCGCCTTATCCGCTTTGACTTCGACCGGGAGAAGTACGAGAATATCTACAACATCCTCCACGAGATCGGCCTGATGCCCCTGCCCCCCTACATCACCGAGCGGCTGGCCGACCGCGACCGCTACCAGACGGTCTACGCCAAGACCGAGGGCTCGGCGGCGGCTCCCACGGCGGGACTCCACTTCACGCCTGAGCTGTTGCAGGCCCTCCGTGACAACGGGGTGGCCATTGCACCCGTCATGCTCCACGTGGGTCTCGGCACTTTCCGCCCCGTCAAGGAGGACGCCATCACCGACCACGTCATGCACACCGAGTTTTTCTCAGTCCCCGCCGAGTCGGCGCAGATCATCAACGAGCGGAGAGCCAAGGGCGGCCGCGTCATTTGCGTGGGTACCACCTCCTGCCGCACCCTGGAGAGTGCCTCGGACGAGCAGGGAACGGTTCACGCCATGGATGCCGACACGGGCATTTTCATCTATCCCGGCTACAAATTCAAGGCGGTGGATGCGCTCATCACCAATTTCCATCTGCCCGAATCCACTCTGCTGATGCTGGTGTCGGCGTTCTACGATCGGGAGAACGTGATGAAGGCGTATGAGGTTGCGGTGGAGGAGAAGTACAGATTTTTCTCGTTTGGCGATTGCATGCTCATTCAATGAGCATGCAATGAATTGCCCGATGGGCATGAATTGGCTGCGCCATGAATTGCACCTGCGGTGCATGAATTGCCTTCGGCATTGAGAACAGGGCAATTCAAATCATGGA
>SVRS01000045.1 GCA_015064695.1 Oscillospiraceae bacterium
GGACCGGCGTCCTCGACGGTCCGATTTGCTTTCGGTTGAAGTGCATCATTTTCGGACTGTCCGGGAGGCCAGTCCCTACAAAATATGAGCACAACCGAAGGTTATCGAACACGTCTATTGAACGGAAGTAGGGACCGGCGTCCTCGACGGTCCGATTTGCTTTCGGTTGAAGTGCATCATTTCCGGACTGTCCGGGAGGCCAGTCCCTACAAAATATGAGCCAACCGAAGGTTATCGAACACGTCTATTGAACGGAAAGTTGCGTCTGACAAAAAATCTTCTCGCCGCCGAGCTCACTCGCCGCCGAGCTTGCTCGGCTCTCTCCGCACGCTGAATATGTAGAGGTCCCCTTATTTTCAAAAGCCTGCGGGCGTCGTGGACGCGCCCTGCCGGAAAAGGGGTATGCGAACAGATCTTTCATAAAAATTTTACCACATTTCCGTTTTTTTTTCAATACCCTAATTGCTTTTTTTTAAGTTTTGTGGTATGATATAAGAATCACCCCACTTGAAAGGAATTTTGATCATGATCCACGTTGCACTTTTGGGCTTTGGCGTCGTCGGCAGCGGCACCGCCGAGGTTCTGACTCAGAATAAATCCATCATTGAAAAGAAGATCGGGCAGGAGATCAACATCAAGTACATCCTGGACCTGCGCGAGTTTCCCGATTCCCCCTTCGCGGACCGCATCGTTCACGATTTCAACACCATCGCAAACGACCCCGAGGTCTCGGTGGTGGCCGAGATGATGGGCGGCTCCCATCCCGCTTACGATTTCACGGTTGCCTGTCTGAAGGCGGGCAAGAGCGTGGTCACCTCCAACAAGGAGGTGGTGGCCAATTTCGGCACCGAGCTGCTGGCCCTGGCCCGTCAGCACGGCGTGTCCTACCTGTTTGAGGCATCCGTCGGCGGCGGTATTCCCATCATCCGCCCCCTGCGCGAGGACCTGGCCTCCAACAACGTCACCGCCATCAGCGGTATCCTCAACGGCACCACCAACTACATCCTCACCAAGATGGACGTGGAGGGCGCCTCCTTTGCCGAGGTACTGAAGGATGCCCAGCAGAAGGGCTATGCCGAGGCGAACCCCGCCGCTGACGTGGAGGGTCTGGACGCCGCCCGCAAGATCGTCATTCTGGCCGCCATGGCCTTCGGCAAGCGCATCGACCCCAACACCATTCTCTGCGAGGGCATCACGGGGATCACCTCCGCCGACAGCGAGCTGGCGAAGGAGATGGGCTACACCATCAAGCTCATCGGCTACACCACCAAGGTAGACGGCAAGATCCTCGCCATGGTCTCCCCCCGTCTCATTCCCCGCGACAACCCCATCTACGGTGTCAGCTACGTCAATAACGGTATTCTCGTAAACGCCGACATGGTGGGCCAGGTCATGTTCTACGGTCCCGGCGCGGGCAAGCTCCCCACCGCCTCGGCCGTGACGGGCGACCTGGTGGACATCATGGCCCACACCCCTGCGGGCATCATCTCCCCCGTCTGGACCGACGCCGCCCCCGAGGAGATCGCTGACCCCGAGGACTACGCCTGCCGCCATCTGGTGGTGCTGAACGCCCCCTTTGAGGGCGGTGAGCAGATCGCCGCGCAGTTCACGCTCCACGCGCTCCGCGTCATCGGTGACCGCTTCTCCTTCATCACCGACGTGATGACCGAGGCCGAGGTCAAGGCCAGGATCGCCGCCGTGGGTTATCCTCTCGTCAGCCGCATCCGCGTGCTGTGATGCGAGGTCTGCCATGAATCAACTGCTGAACAATCGGGTGGGCAAGAAGAAAAAGACGGGCAAGAAGGGCTGTCTGTTCCTTATTGTGGGCAGCATGGCCTCCGTCCTTGCCACCATGCTGTTTATCTGGATCGTATCTGCGGTCACGGGTGCCGTCATTGAAGCCCGCCACGGCGGCGAGCCTGCCTATGCTCTGATGACCGTGCTGACCCCCTGCTACGCGGCCGCCCTCGCCCTGTTCACGGGCATCTCCGGCCTCTGGTACTTTGCGCCCACCGAGGAGGAGCTTCGCGCCCGCAATCAGAATCGTCTGGCCCCCTCCCTGGGTGCGCAGGAGCAGAAGGCTATGTCCACCCGATCCAAGCTGCTCATTTCGGGAGGAATGCTTTTGGGGGTGGTTCTGACCGGCTTCATTGCGGTGAACACCTACCGTCTGGTTACCCCCCACGGCATCAGCACCTACTTTTTCACCGAGACCAAATCCTACGAGTGGAAGCAGGTCAGCGCTTACACCATTGATTGCGACAACGACGGCGGCCTGGCCGTTACCTTCACCATGCGGGACGGCAAGAAATACGAGATCCTGCAGGGTGTCAACTCCACCACCGAGGCGTTCGACGGGCAGTATTCCTCCGTGACCCATTTCGCCGCCGACCTGGACGAGAACATGGTGGCTCTGCAGATCCCCCGCAACGTGCGCCACATGGAGCGGGCGGTACGGTTCTACCGGGACTACGAGGAGCTTTGGCCCTACGTGTCCAAGCTGATCGGGTATACGGAGTTGGTTCCTCTGCCCGACGAGACCACCGAGGAGACCACCGAGGAGACCGAAACAGCCTTGGATACCGATACCGAGGCTGTGAGCGATTGAATATGGGGAACCTCTAAAAATTCATCGCATGGAGAATCGTTCGATAACCCTATTTGTAGGGACCGGCGTCCTCGACGGTCCGATTTGCTTTCGGTTGAAGTGCATCATTTTCGGACTGTCCGGGAGGCCAGTCCCTACAAAATATGAGCCAACCGAAGGTTATCGAACATGTCTATTGAACGGAAGTAGGGACCGGCGTCCTCGACGGTCCGCGACACATAAATTTCGGCTGAGATATTGTTTTCTCTGCCGATTTGTGATATAATGGGAGTAGCAAAAAAGCCTCCCTCCGAGATGCCATCCGCAAGCGGATGCGGGGGACCGCGATAGCGGTGGAAGAAGCCTGCGTGACTTTAGGTTTGTGCTAACCTTATTGTAACGCGCTCTCCCTCACCCGACTTCGTCGGGAGCTCCCTCCCGGAGGGAGCCTTTGGATATGTGCAACCATAGGGGTTTTGTAGGGACCGGCGTCCTCGACGGTCCGATTTGCTTTCGGTTGAAGTGCATCATTTCCGGACTGTCCGGGAGGCCAGTCCCTACAAAATATGAGCCAACCGAAAGTTATCGAACAGGTCTATTGAACGGAAAGTTGCGTCTGACAAAAAATCTTCTCGCCGCCGAGCTTGCTCGGCTCTCACCGCACGCTGAATATGTAGAGGTCCCCTATGATGAAAAACCCCCTCGGGGCAGGCTTTGAGGCCGACTCCGAGGGGGTTTTTGTGCCCTTCCCTTGCAGGGGGCGCGTTCCGCCGCCGCCACAGGAGGTTTCATACTAATTATCAATCAAAACCTTGAAATTTCCAGAAACTCGTAGGGGCGTTCTTTGAACGCCCGCGGGCGACCGCAGGTCGCCCCTACGTGCCTATGGTTCAATGTTTTATCTGTAAATTAGTATCAGATCACGTAAAAGAATATCCCGAAAAACTGCAGCACGCTTCCCGCCACCACGAATATGTGGAACACCGAGTGCATATAGCGGTGCCTGGAGCCCAGACCGTACAGCACCGCGCCGACGGTATAGGCAACGCCTCCGGCCAGAATCCATCCCAGCCCCGCCGGAGGAATGGCGGCCATGGCGGGCTTGGCGGCCATAACGATACACCATCCCAGCCCCAGGTACAGAGCCATGGCCAGCTTTTCAAACCGCTTCATATCGATGGCCGTAAAGACGATCCCCAGGGCGGAGCATCCCCACACGATCCCGAACAGAACCCAGCACCAGGCCTCGGAATACCGACGGATCGCCCCCAGCGCCACGGGGGTATAGGTGCCTGCGATCAGAAGGAAAATGGTGCAATGGTCAATGACCTGCATGACCCGCTTTCCCATGTTCATGTGAAGTCCGTGATAAACCCCCGAAACCGTATAGAGCAGAATCATGGTTGCGCCGTAGATCGCGGAGGACACCACCGACCAGGGATTCCCGCGCAGGGCGGAGAACACCACGGTCAGGGTCAGCGCCACCACGCCAAAGCCTGCGCCTACGATATGGGAGATCATATTGAAGATCTCCTCGCCCTTGGTGTAATCGGGCATGGGTCTGTCCTTGAATTTCACTCGTTCGGTTCGGGTCATGCTGTTTACCTCTTTCCTTTTTCTTGGGAGCCGGGGACAGGGTCCTCCGCTTTCTGATCCGTATTGTAGCACATCCCCGCTCCGCCGTCAAGAAACTCCTTCCGAAGCACCCTCTCCCCCTCGGTCACCCCCCCTCTCCCCGGGGGGTTCTTCACGAATTCTCCCGGTGGAACGGCCTCTACCGGGAGTAGAATGGGGTCTACGGAGAGCTTTTCGAGTCTATTATGCCCCGAAGCCGAGGGAAATAATCCTACCGCTCACCTTTTCTTCTCTACTCGACTCGCGCGTCGGCTCCCCCGTTCGGCGCTCAGCACTCAGCCCTTGGCCACCACGGTGACGTTAATGGGCTCGATTCCGGCCTGCTCGTACACCACCGCGTTGATCTGCGCCAGCTGGGCGGATTGGAGATGGCCCTCGTTGCGGACCACGATATTGGCGGAATCCCCGTTGATGACCGCAATGCACTGGGCAAAGCCCTTGCTCATCAGGATGGACTCGATGTTGGATTCCAGAGCCATTTCCTTTGCGATGACCTGCATCTCGGCCAGGGCCTCCGCCTTGACCTCCTCCGAGGCGCTGTCGTTCTCCACCACCGCGTTCAGCACCTCCAGCGCCTCATCACGGGCTCGCTGACGGCTGACCTCCACCGTGGAGAAGTAGCTGTCCGTGGGGTCTGTCTGGCCTCCCGTGGGCTTGGCGGTCTCATCCCCCACCGTTCCCGTATTCAGCGTCGTGCCGTAGTCCGTGGACATACCGGCGCTGGCATCGTACTTGAAGCCGTCCTCTCCCGCGCCGTCACCGCGGAACACCACCCAGTTCACGGCCACCGCCGTAACGATGAGGGCCACCGCCCCCGCGATCACCAGATTCCGCCGCCCGATCCTCCGAAAAAAGTCCTTGGCCGCCTCGAAACCGCTCTTTTCATTCGTACTCATGCTGATTCCCTCCATGTACGTGTTGTGATAGGGGATTCTTCACGGATGCCCATCTTCCCTCGCGGGCTCCGTGAATTCCCTGCATCCTATCCTATGCGGCGGCGGCGCGGGATATACCATGCGCGAGCAGATCCTTCCCGTGGGGCCGACCTACCGCCCCGTTACGTAGATCTTGTTGCTCCCTACCCCCAGGGCGGCGGACAGAAGAGCCGTGACCTCCCGCTTCACCGTGGCATCCCATCCCCCGGTACACACCACGCCCACCCCCACCACCGCCGGCGCCCGCTCGGTGACGTAGACCAAGGATTCCTTTTCCCCGCTCCCCACGGTTACGTAGGTGAGGGATTCTCCCCCTGCCGAGGGCTTCTTATCCGTGGCGTAGACGTACTCGTATCCCCCCTCCAGGGTCACGATCACGTCCACCGCCCCCACGCCCGCCACCTGCCCGCAGATGGCCTTGATCCGGGTCTCCAGATCCTCTCGGTACTGCTCGACGCTGCGGGTGATCTCCCCCTCGGCGGGCGAGGCCTGTGCGGATTCCTGCTCTCCCCTCCCCGTGAGGCGGGCGTTTCCCAGGATCAGAAGAACCACCCCCAGGGCAACCCCCAGAAGGGCGACGGTGAGCTTACCGCTCTTTTTCAAGGCTCCCGCGCAGCGCTCGGGGGTATCGTTTCGGTAGATAGTCACGGTGGGATTCCTTCGCCTTCCCCGTGGAAAGCGTCCTTTCCTTCAAAATAGCGGTCAGAACAGCACGGTCACGTAGCAGGGACACCCCAGCTGCTCCGAAAAATAGTCCTCGATGGGATGGGGATCTCGGGTGGAATAGCCCTCCCTCAGCCCAATGCGCAGCTCCTGCAGGCGGATGTCCGTCCCCTCGGACAGACAACGCACCTCCGCCACACAGCCCTCGGGCGGAATGGAAAAGACCTCGTTCAGGGTCTCCTTGACCCAGGCCTCCACCTGCTCTCCGCTGAGGGCGGCCAGGGAATCCAGCAGAACGGCCCGGTAATCCCCCTCGGGTGGCTGGGGGAGCCAGGCCTCCACCCGCCCGGCCACGTCCCCGCTGAGGGCCGATTTCAGAACCCGAATCCCCTCCCCCAAGGGCTGCAGGAGGGTCACCAGCAGAAACAGCCCTGCGATCATACGGACGTGGGCGGCCACGCGCCCTCCCTCCCCCGAGGGAGACAGAAGCTCAACCACGGCGGCAGCCAAGGAAGCAGTCAGCAGGGTCAGAATATACGCGGACACAACGGGTTCTCCTTTCCATTCATCTCTGAAATTTCACCGCACGGGGTGTCGGCGGAAGCCTTTTCGTCATGCCTCCGGCCACCGTCATATTGCCGTGGCACTGTGAGCCAGCAGGGACAGGGCTATGATAAAGGTAACGGCCCCCATGGCTACGGCGGCGGCCAGGTAGCCGTGGATCGAGGCCATCTCCCCCAAAAGGCGAGCCTCCCCGTCGCAGGACAGCAGAGCCGCAATGGAGGCGGCCAGCCGGATGGTCGAGCGAAGCAGCAGGATCTGCACCAGCGTGGGGATCAGAAGCAGTACCATCAGAACAATGCCCGACGTGCCGCAGATCCCCCGCAAAAGGCTCACTCCTGTCGCCACCGTGCCCAATGCCCCCGACACGGCTCCCCCCACCATGGGAAGCATATTCCCCACGGCGTACTTGATCCCCCTCATCCCCAGGCTGTCCGCCCTGCCCGCCAGCGCGGTCTGCAGGGAGAGGGCCAGGGAGAACAGGAAGGTGACGATTCCCAGAATGGATGCGTACCACCGCTTGACCTGCTCGCAGAGGGGAGCCAGGGTCATGCGCAAGCCCAGCGCGTCCATCAGCGCAAAGGAGGTACAGGCCGCGCAGACCGGGGGCGTCACCGTTGCCCCCACGTACTCGCACAGAGCCAGGAGAACCGTGACCACCTCCTGATTCACGGCGGCCTGTCCCGGGTTTCCGCCCAGGGCGTAGAGGATCCCCATAACCGGGAGCATACCGCCCATCAGGCGGTTCACCTGCGCGAAATGAGCCTTGACCACCTCCAGGATCCCCACGGTCTGCAGAACCATGGCGGTGTACAGAGCCAGCCGCACGCAAAAGCCGAACAGCTCTCCGCCACCTCCCCCCGCGCACTCCTTCAGCCGTCCGAGGAGAGCGGAGATCAGGGTGATCCCCACCAGGCTGCAGAGAAGCGCCACCGTATCCGATAGACGCAGTCCCACCGCCGACAGCAGGGCGTTCAGCAGATATCGCCAATCCGTCAGCTCCTCGGCCGCCGTCAGCGCCTCCTCGGCGTTTTCGGAAAACAGCCCCTCGGGGAGAAGCTCGGCCACGTCGGGGGGCAGGAAATCCTCCAGCTCGGTATAGGCGGGCGGAAGGGTGATCTCCCCGTCTGCCTCGGCCGCTCCCTCCGCCCTCCCGCAGATGGAAAATCCCCCCGCGAAGCAGACCAGGAGCAAAAGAAAGCCCGGTATCCGCCATCCAAGCCCTTTTTTCCTTCCCTTCAAAATCCGCACCACGTCCCTCACCTTCCCTTTCGCTTCCGTTCCCTCATCCGCCCAAGATCGCGGAGACCGCCTCCATCACGGTGCGGATCAAGGGAAAGGCCAGGAGCAGAATCTCCAGCTTCCCCGCCGTTTCCACCCACCCCGCCAAGGAGCCCTCCCCGCTGTCGCGGCAGATGGTCGCGGCGGTTTCGGTGAGAACGGCGATCCCCAACGCCTTGAGCAGGATGCTCCACGCCTCTCCGTCCACGTGCTTGACTCCCTTGGTCAGCTCGGAAACGAAGTCCAGCACGGTTTTTCCCAGGGTGAGGATCACCCCCACCGAGACCACGGCCACGGCCATGCGGATGAACACCGCCCATTCGGGCTTCAAGGGGCGCAACAGGATCAGCGCCGTCAGACCAAGCAGGGCCACGCCCCCGATTCTTGCTCCCTCCATCAGAAGCCGAATACCGTGCAGATCCTCTGGAAGAGCAGTGCGATCTCGTCCACCAGAAGCAGCAGAACCACCACGATCCCCGTGATCGTCACCAGCATGGATTGCTCGTCCCGTCCCGATTTCGACAGGATCTGGGTCGCCACCGAAACCAGCACGCCTACCCCGGCCACCTTGATGATGAGTGAAATATCCATACCCGCTCCTTTCTTGCCCGCCCCTTGGATCATACCGTAGCCTTCAGCTCCGCAGGCTCTTACCGTTACCAGAAAAGCACCGCCGCGCCCAGGGCACAGCAGAGACAGAGCGTGCCGCAGATACGCCGTCGGGCAGGCAGAGCCTCGTAGAGCTTCCGTCTTTCCTCGGTCAGCGCCTCCTGGTAGTAGGCGCATCGGGCCACCTGCTGAGCCCGGAAGGAGGTACCCAGCTCCCCGACAAAGCCCGTCAGAAGCCGCTCAGACTCGGGATCGAGATAGGGGCGGCTCTCCGCCAAAAGCGCCTGCAGGATCCCCTCCCCCTCGGCAAGCTCGGTGAACGCGAAGGGCGCGGGTCCCTCCGCCCCCATGCAATCCGCCAGAAGGAGCGGGTCTGCGCGGGCCAGAATGTCGTTCAGCGGCATGGCGTAGCAATCAATCTGCCCCTTGATGTAGACGATCAAGGCCACGTACCCGTCCAGGACCCGCAGGCGACGGCGCTCGTACCGCCCCACCTCCAGGGAAACGTAGCCCCCCGACAAAAGCAGGAGCAAGGCTCCCAATAGCTTAAAGCCCCACACGGTCTCCCCCTTCCTCTGCCCACTCCGCCTCCCGACGGGGAGTGACCCGATAGGCAAAGCCTCCCTCTCGGTTTCGCCGTATGCCCACGTACACGCCGAAAAGCCCCGCCTCGTGGAGCAGACGGAGTCCCGTCCGCCGCATCAGCTCGGCCACCGAGCCGCCGTGGGCGGTGGCCACCAGGGGCACGCCGCCGTGGTGGGCGGATATGAGAGCCATAGCCTCCTCGGTATCCCCGATCTCGTCGCAGATGATGAGCTGAGCCGAGAGGGTGCGGGTGGCGATCTCCACGCCGCGGGCGCGGGGATAGCCGCGCAGGACGTCCAGACAAAGCCCGGGATCGTCACAGGAAAAGCTCAGCTCCCCCCGCGTATCCACCACCACGGTGCGGAGAGGGAGGTCTCCGTCCTCCCCCGCCATGCCCGCCGCCACCGCTCGGAGCAGGGTGGTCTTTCCCTCTCCGGGCGGAGCGTAGATCAACACCCCTTGGGGTGCCGTTTCCCCGGCGTTGAGGCGGCGCAGCAGACGGCAGATCTCCCCGCCCACCTGCTCGTGACGGTGGGGGATCCGAATGCAGAGCCCCGAAAGCTCGCAAACGCCGATGATCTCGCTCCCCTCGCACACCGCCCGTCCCGCAACCCCCACTCGGATCCCTCCGGGGAGCGTCACATAGCCTCGGTTGATGGTCTGGGCATAGGCGTAGAGAGAGCCGCCGCAGAGCCGGGTCAGAATGGCCGTCAGATCCTCGGAGTCCAGCACCACGGAGGTGGGAATATTCTCACCCCCCATGGTCAGAGTCGCCATCCGTCCCGCCCGCAGACGGATCTCCTCCACCTGCCCCTGCCGTCCCCTCAGCGCCCCCTCCAGCGCCTCGGTGATCCCCATGGGTAAAAGCCCTCCGGGGATGGAGGGGATCGCCCCGATCGGAGACCGAGACGTCCGTGGCGCGGCCTTCCCGCGGGACGGTGTTTCGTATACGGTTTTCATGGAGATCCCCCCTGCCCTTCCGTGGATGATTCAGTATATGGACGCCCGGGGAAAATTAGAACCCGCCGGGGCGGACGGGAGGATTCGCCTCTGCCTCACAGCACCTCCGGCGGTGTGGGCGCGGGGGGAGGCATGGGCGTGTCGTCGGGGGAATTCACGTCGATGGAGGTTCCCGCCAGGAGGGGCTCGTAGCACACGTCGTCGGCCACCTCGATCCGCACGCCGTCGATATGGATGAAGCGGAGGGAGGTGAAATTGTAGGTAGACAGCCGCCGATTCAGAGCGTCGTCGGTATGGGCGCAGATCAGAATATCGTTGGGTTCAAAGCCCGTGATGATCAGGGTGTGGTAGTAATCCCCCTCCTGGTCTGCCAGCTGAATGAAATCCCCCAGCTCGATCTCCCGCGCCCGAGCCTCCCGCCCGAAGGGACCGATACCCCGGTTTTGCTCGGCAAAAATCGGTTGCCCGGTGATGAAATCGTAGAAAAAGGCCACGGAGGTCCAGGCGGGGGCGCGGTTCTCGGAGGATACGTAGTACCACCCGAAATCGGGGGTGAAGTCCATGGTGCAGCTTCCCGCCAGCAGGCATTGGGAGGTGAAATTGGTGCAATCCCCTCCCCGCCCCGCGAAATTCAGGAACAGGGGGTTTCGGCGCAGGGCCCAGGTCTCGGCATAGTTGACCGCGCGCTCACGGTCGTAGGGCTTTACGAGGATCATGACAGGATCTCCCTTCAAACAGATTTCTGTACAGAATATGCACCCGCCCTCCGTTTTTTGCGAAATCCTTGAAAAAAATCTGAAAATCCCCCCGCCTGTTCATATCTGAATCACAATTTCGTGTTATAATAGTCGATATATTTGGCAGCTCTGCTGCATCAAGTCTGATTATCCACCATTTCCGAATCGAGGTTTCCTACCCATGCGTACAATTGCATTCATCGGCGTCGGCAATATGGCCGGGGCCATCATCGGCGGTCTGCTCAAAAGCGGCGCTCTGGATCACGCCCATCTCGTCCTCTCCGACCGCTTCCCCGAAAAGTGTGCCGCCTACGTAGAAAAGGGCGCGGTCATGGCCGCTACCCCTGCCGAGGCCGCCGCGCAGGCCGATTGCGTGGTCCTGTCGGTCAAGCCCCAGAACTTCTCCGAGATCCTCCCCGAGCTGGCCGGGGTGGAGGGCATTCAAAGCAAGCTCATCATCACCATCGCCGCGGGCATCACCTCCGAGACGGTCCGGACTGCCCTCCGCGGGGCTCCCGTGGTACGGGTCCTGCCCAATACCCCCATGCTCATCGGTATGGGCGTCAGCGTGATCTGCCGCGCCGCCGACGTGACCCCTGCGGATTTCGATTTCGTCTGCAGGATCTTCGAGGCCTCGGGCTCGGTGACCGTCATTGACGAAGCCGAGATGAACCGCATCATTTCGGTGACCTCCTCCTCCCCTGCCTACGTCTTTGCCTTCATCGACGCCATCTGCGAGGGCGCGAGGGCTCAGGGGCTGGACGGCGACGCCCTGCTGGGAAGCGTGTGCGACATGGTGATCGGCTCCGCCGCCCTGCTCAAATCGGGAGGGATCACCCCCGCCGAGCAGATCGCCCGCGTCACCTCCAAGGGCGGTACCACCGAGCAGGCCATGCGGGTCCTGCGGGAGCGGGATCTGACCGCCACGGTTGTGGAGGCCATGAAGGCCTGCACCGCAAGAGCCGACGAAATGAGCCGGACCATGTGAAATCAGAGAGCGTGCCTCCGGCGGCCAAGCCCCTTTCTTGAAAGAAAGGGGCTTGGAACCCCAAAGAACTTTATATAACGGAAGTTTTTTGATGCAGCGGCAAAAAAAATTTTGAATGAACAAGTTTGATCGTAAAACGGCTATAAGAATACGAAAAGAAGGTAAGACAACGTGAGTACGAACAAGAAAAAATTCAAGCTTCTGGACCCCTTGCGAGACGGCAAGGGCGTTGAAAAGGGGGAGGACACCACCCCCAATCTGAAATACTTTTTCAAGCTGTGGGGACGAAAATTCTGGAAGCTGATCTCCCTGAATTTCCTCATGCTGGTGCAGATCATCCCCCTCGCGGGCTGTATCTTCCTCTACCTGGGCGGCCCCAAGGTGCCCACCCAGTACGATCCCCTCTATACGGTGCTACTGGGCGCGCAGACCGCTCTGCCCACCCCCGAGGGCGCGACCCTGTTCAACAGCGCGGCGGGATTGCTCCATCAGACCCCCATTTTCAATTCCTGGGCACACTGGGTCATGGGCGGCCTCATCGTCTTCCATCTGTTGACCTACGGCTGGCAAAAGGTGGCCTCCACCTATATTCTGCGGAACATGGCTCGCGGCGACGGCGTGTTCCTGTTCTCGGACTACTTTTACGCCATCAAGCGCAATCTGAAGCAGGGCTTCGTCATGGGCCTGATCGATTCGGTGGCCCTCTTTGCCCTGGTGTTCGATTTCTTCTACTTCTGGAGTGCCCCCACCACGGCGGGTAACAACTTCATGTACATCATGATCTTCGCCCTCATCCTCATCTACGGCATCATGCGGTTCTACACCTACCTCATGCTGGTGACCTTCAATATGAAGCTGGGTAAGATCTTCAAGAACGCCCTGATCTTCACCGTCATGGGCATCAAGCGCAACGTCATGGCTCTTTTGGGCATCGCCGCGCTGACGGGTCTGTTTGCCGTGCTGATCGTGTTCCTGCTCCCCATGAAGCTGGCCTTCGTCATTCTGCTTCCCTTCCTGTGCTTCCTGGCCTTCTGCGGATTCATGTACACCTATGCGGCTTATCCCGTCATCGTGCGGTACATGATCGATCCCCCCGCGAAAAAGACCGTTGGCGGCGTTGACGGTGCCGATAACGCCGAGACCGCCGATGCCGCAGGCTCGACCGCCGAGGATTGATCCCCCGTTCTGCCGTCTCATGAATGGGATGGCGCCATTTTTCGTAACAATTTTCCCCAACCCCCTTGATTTATGCCGCAAAATGTGGTAAAATATATACTGTAAAAATTTGCACTCCCCTCTTTTGGGGATGAAAGGAAGGTCATTCTATGGCACTCGTTACAACCACCGAAATGTTCAAGAAGGCTTATGAGGGCGGTTACGCCATCGGCGCTTTCAACATCAACAACATGGAGATCATCCAGGCCATCACCGAGGCTGCCGGTGAGGTCAAGTCTCCCGTTATTCTCCAGGTCTCCGCAGGCGCACGCAAGTACGCAAAGCATGAGTACCTGGTGGCTCTGGCTCAGGCCGCTATCAAGGACAGCGGTATTGACCTGGCCCTCCACCTGGACCACGGCGCAGATTTCGAGATCTGCAAGTCCTGCATCGACGGCGGCTTCTCCTCGGTTATGATCGACGGCTCCCACCACAGCTACGAGGACAACGTGGCTCTGACCAAGAAGGTGGTTGAGTACGCACACGCTCACGGCGTGGTCGTCGAGGGCGAGCTGGGCGTTCTGGCCGGCGTTGAGGATGACGTGGTGGCTGAGACCTCCTCCTACACCCGTCCCGAGGAGGTCGAGGACTTCGTCACCCGCACCGGTGTTGACTCCCTGGCTATCTCCATCGGTACCTCCCACGGTGCTTACAAGTTCACCGCTAAGCAGTGCACCCGCAACGAGAAGGGCATCCTGGTTCCCCCTCCTCTCCGCTTTGACATTCTGGAGGAGATCGGCCGCCGCCTGCCCGGCTTCCCCATCGTTCTCCACGGTGCTTCCTCTGTTCCCCAGGAATTCGTAGCCGAGATCAACAAGTACGGCGGTCAGATGCCCGACGCTGTGGGTATCCCCGAGGAGCAGCTCCGCAAGGCAGCTTCCCTGGCCGTTTGTAAGATCAACATCGACTCCGATATCCGTATGGCCATGACCGCCGCTCTCCGCCGCACCTTCGTGGAGAAGCCCTCGGTCTTCGATCCCCGCGACTACCTGGGTGCCGGCCGCGCCGCCATCAAGGAAATGGTCAAGCACAAGATCGTCAACGTGCTGGGCTCGGACAACACTCTGTAAACAGGCTCTGTAATTTCCACTTAAAAATGTACGGAGGGGGACTTTTTGGAGTCCCCCTCCGTTGTTCCTTGGGTGAGTCTAATACTAATCCTTAAACAAAACATTGAATAGGAGAACGTGCCTCCGGCGGCCAAGCCCTTTCTGTAGAAAGGGCTTGGAACCCCAAAGACTTTAAAACAGGGTTATCGAACACGCCTATAATACGAATCTCTGATAGAAATATTGCATCACGTTTGCCCTCTCCGTCACGCCTACAGCGTGCCACCTCCCCCAAAGGGGGAGGCATTTCAAGGCTCCACGCTACGCACAAGGTGCTTTTTCTCGAAAAAGCACCTTAAGTGGGGGATGGGGCAAAGCCCCATGCCTTTGGTCGACACTCCATAAGCCGCCGGAGGCACGCTCTCCGGTCCAAGATTCTAATACTAATCCTTTATTAAATTCTTGAATACTCTGCGTTCCCCACACCAATGGGGGAGGGGCCCCATGGGGGATTCCGAGTCCTACATTTCCTTCGAGAAGTGACCAAAAATGCATTTGTCATAAAGTCTTTGGAGTTCCAAGAACCTTTCTACAGAAAGGTTCTTGGCCGCCGGAGGCACGCTCTCCTATTCAGCCGCCGCGGCATCCCGAATCGCTTCGGCGATGGCGTTTTGCAGGGCCATTTCATTGTCTGCAGGCAGGTCGCAGTGGTTGGTGAAGGTCATCACACCGCCCGGGCCGTATTCCTCTGAAAAGTAACCATTTAACGGAGTTTTTACCATGTACTATTCCCAAACCTACAAAACCAAATGGCACGACACCGACGGCGACGGGGTCATGCGTCCCTCGGCCCTGCTGGTGTACATGCAGGAGACCGCCAATCTCCAATGCCGTGAGTACGGCATGGACCTGAACGATCTTCACCACAAGGAGGGCAAGGGATTTTTGCTCTCCCGCATGATGGTGAAGGTCTTTACCCCCCTCCGCGCCTACGAGGACATTGAGGTCCGCACCTGGTGCATCGACAACAAGGGATACAATTTCATCCGCTGCTTCTCGGTTCATCGGGGGGACGAAACCGTGGCCCTGGCGGTGTCCCATTGGGCGCTTGTGGACGTCCGCGACGGCAAGATGATCCGCACCACCGATTTCCGCCGTGATTTCCCCTACGGAGAGCTTCCCGACGAGTCGGTGCTTCCCTGCCGCATCCGCATTCCCGCCTCCCGGGAGATGGAGACCGTGGGCGAGCGGAGGATCGTTTACAGCGACCTGGACTTCAACCGCCACATGAACAACACGAAATACCCCGACATGATCTGCGATTTTCTTCCCTCCATGGATGGAAAGTGGATCACGACCCTCTCCCTCTCCTACCTGCGGGAGGCCGCCTTCGGGGACGCCCTGACGGTGAGTCGCGCACCCGTTGACGGGGATGGCGAAGCCTACCAGATTCGGACGACTCGGCCCGACGGGGCGGTTTGTCTGGAGGCGGAGATCGGGCTGGCCGGTATTTGACATAACCTAATACGAATCCTTGATAAAAGCATTGAAAAAAGTGCGTGCCTCCGGCGGCTTAAACCCTTCTTTGAAAGCCTCCTCGCGTTGCTCGGTGCAAATTCGCCTTCGGCGAAGTTTGCGAAGGGTTTAAGAATCCCAGGAACTTCAAAAAAGAGATGATACAGGTTTCACTCAGAGAAAAATCCCTTGTTCAGCAAAGCGTGAGCAAGGGACTTTTTGATTTCATACTAATCCTCATTCAAAACATTGAAAAAAACTTCTGTAGGGGCGAACTGTGTTCGCCCGCGGGCGACCAAAGGTCGCCCCTACGAGATTTGGAATATATCAAGGATTTATTTAAGGATTAGTATCAGTTATCTCCGTAGAGCTTATCCAGATTGTAAAAATCTCTGGTCTCGCGGGTGAAAACGTGGACCAGGACGTGGCTGTAGTCCAGCACCGACCAGGTATTGTTGTCACGGCCCTCCACGTGAAGGGGATCCATACTCCGACGGCCCATTTCGTACTCCACCTCACGGCCCAGGGTCTGGACGTGGGTATTGGAGGTACCGGTGGCCAGCACCATGAAGTCACAGATATCGCTCTTGCCCTTCATGGGAATGATCTTGATCTGACGGCCCCGCTTGTTGTCCAAAAACAGGGCGATGGCCTCCGCCAGCTCAGCGGGGGTAGCGTCGGTCAGGGGCGCGGGCTGGCTATCGGGGGTCTCCAGCTCGGCGGTGATTCTTTCCTTAAAATCCATTTTCTTGATTCCTTTCGTGATGGAATTCTGTATTTACAGGTTGGGAGGCTTAGTCCATTTTCCCGTTCTCCAGCAGCTCGTCCAGAACCAGGCGGTTACGGGCATGGGCGGTATCGGGGCTGATGACCGAGCCCTCCGAGAGCAGGGCGCGCATGGTCATATCGAAGGACATGATGAGGGTACGGCGAAGATGGGTCAGCCGCTCCTCCATGCTCATTTTCTCGGGATGCTCGTTCCAGAAGAATCCGCGCAGGCGAACGCAGTCGGGGAAAATGCGGGATTCGTCGATATAGTCGGCCAGGTACAGAAGCTTCTCCATGAGGGTCATATCTTCCCTGCCCGTGGTGTGCCAGCGGACCGCCGAAATGACCGTCTCATCGGCATAGTCGGGGTACCGGGTGGGGATGAGGATGGCGGCGGTGCGGGCGTGGAAGGTCTTGTGGGAGAACTCGTCTCCGGGCTTGACCTCCTCCCCGGCCTCCCGCAGAATACGGATCTGCGTGGGGATATCGTACTCCTTGGTGATGTCGTGAAGCAGGGCGGCGGCGCGAAGGGTGGGGATATCCTCGGGGCAGAACAGGGTGCCCAGACGGATCGCCATATCCTCCACGGCGGCGGTGTGGGTGAATCGCTTGGGAGACATCTTACTGACGACCGCTTCACGCAGTGCGGCCAGCTCAGCCTCTCCGAAGGTCTTATTCTGGTTCATAATTTGTCCTTTCAGAATAGGTGCAATACCCATTCAGACGTTCCGGTACAGGTGATTTTCTTCAATGTAGCGCGCGACGGCAGGGGGGACCAGACCGTCGATGGGGAGACCGTTCCCCACGGCTTCCCGCACGTCGCTGGAGGACAGCTCAATGGCGGGGGAGACGATGCGGGGGACCATCTTGCCGAAGCGCCGATGGTATTCGGTGATCTTCTCCACGATACGATCATCCAGAGCGGCATCGGCCTCCCGACGGATGTAGACGGGATAGCAAAGACGGAAGATTTCCTCGGGCTCACGCCAGCGGTCCAGGGTTAAGAGCATATCGGTGCCCATAAGGAAGAACAGGCGGCCTGCAGGGTCGTACATCTCCCGCAGGGTGTCCACGGTGTAGCTCTTCCCTTCCCGCCGCATTTCCAGGTCGCTGACGATGACACCGTCCACACCTTCAAATGCCAGGCGGCACATCTCCAGGCGGTCCTTGGCGTTGGCATCCCCCTTCATGACCTTGTGGGGGGTGACCCCCGTAGGGATGACGTAGAGAATATCCAGCCACATCTGCTCCATAAAGGCCTTGGCGGCGGCTACGTGGCCGTTGTGGACGGGAGAAAAGGTCCCGCCGTAAATACCGACCCGCATATCAAAGCTCGATGTGCCGCTTTCCGTTGAGGGAGCGGCGGTACAGGATGATCTTGCGGCCGATGACCCCCACAACGGCGGCGTTCAAGGCATCCGCAATGCCCTCAGCGGCCTCGCGGGGGGTGTACTCGGCGGTCTCCAGCACCGAAAGCTTGATCAGCTCGCGAGCCTCCAGGGCATCGCAGACGGTGGTGAGGAAATTCTCGGTGACGCCGCCCTTGCCGATCTGGGTCACGGGGGACAGGGTGGAGGCCAGGGAGCGGAGCTTGGCCCTCTGTCCCGAGGTCAGCACGGGGGCTGCAGGATAGATTCGTTCGTTGTTCATGTATTTCTCCTTTTTTACGGGGCTTTGCTTTATATGGGGCTTTGCCCCATGCCCCACCCAAGGAACTTTTTGAAAAAAGTTCCTTGGGAATCCTCAAAAACTTTCAAAAAATATTTGAGAATGCGGGATGATCAAATGTTTT
Source organism: Oscillospiraceae bacterium (assembly GCA_015064695.1). Classification (GTDB taxonomy): domain Bacteria; phylum Bacillota; class Clostridia; order Oscillospirales; family CAG-272; genus CAMEON01. The sequence continues at coordinate 17,881 of SVRS01000045.1, forward strand.
TCAATTTCTCCGCCAGCTTCGCCACGGCTTTTCCGCGGTGGCTGATGGCGTTCTTTTGGTCGGCGGTCAGCTCGGCAAAGGTCTTGCCGTAGGGCTGATAGTAGAAATAGGGATCGTAGCCGAAGCCACCCTCGCCCCGGGCATGGTCGATGATGAGACCCTCGGTCTCACCGCGCACGGTGAAGGAGGTTCCGTCGGGGAACACGCAGGCGATACAGCAGACGAAGCGGGCGGTTCGTGCCTCGGCAGGCACGTCGGCCAGATTTTTCAAAAGCAGGGCGTTGTTGGCGGCATCGTCACCGTGCCCCCCTGCATAGCGGGCAGAGTAGACCCCGGGGGCACCGTTCAGGGCATCAACGGCGAGACCGGAATCGTCGGCGATAGCCGCGATTCGATCGTCCGCAATAGCGGCGATTCGATCGTCTGCAACAGCCGCGATTCGATCGTCCGCAAGACCCGCCCCATTGGCGGCGGCCATGGCCGTCCGCGCCTTGATGAGGGCGTTTTCCTCAAAGGTAGTGCCGTCCTCCTCAATGTCGCCCTCAAATCCAACGTCGTCCAGCGACAGAATGCGGACATCATCGACGTATTTTGCGAGAAGTGCCTCCATCTCACGAATCTTTTTCTTGTTGCGAGAAGCCAGAATCAGTTTCATAATCAATATTCCTTATTAAAGGTTTTGGGGATTGTTAAGGGACTTTTTCAAAAGTCCCTTAACCGGGTCAAGGGCAGAGCCCTTGCGCTCTCCATCATTCCCCAAACAGTGCCTTTACAAAGTCCTCCGCGTCAAACTCCTGCATATCGTCAATCTTCTCTCCGACACCGATGAACTTGACGGGGATACCCAGCTCCCGCTTGATGGAGATAACGATACCTCCCTTGGCGGTGCCGTCCAGCTTGTTGAGGGTAATACCCGTGATCTTGGCGGCGTTGCTGAACTCCTTGGCCTGGGAAACGGCGTTCTGACCCGTGGTGGCATCCAGCACCAGCAGGGTCTCCCGGGCGGCACCGGGTAGCTCACGGTCGATGACGCGGTCGATCTTGGCCAGCTCGTTCATGAGATTCTTCTTGTTCTGCAGGCGGCCTGCGGTATCAATGATCAACACGTCAGCCTGCTTCTTCTTGGCTACCGCAATGGCATCGAACACCACGGCGGCAGGGTCACTGCCCTCGTTCTGCTTCACCATGTCCACCTGCGCCCGCTCGCACCAAACGGCCAGCTGGTCGATGGCGGCGGCGCGGAAGGTATCGGCGGCGGCCACAACCACCTTCTTGCCCCGGAGACGGAGACGCTTGGAGATCTTACCGATGGAGGTGGTCTTGCCGGCGCCGTTGACACCGATCACCAGCAGAACGCTGGGGGTGGTGGTCAGCTCCAGAGGCTTGGATTCCCCGATCATGTCGGTCATGATCTCGCGGAGGGCGTCCATGACCTGCTCCTTCTCCTTCAAGCGGCCGTCCTTGATACGGTCGCGTAGCTCGTTCATGATCTCCTCGGTGGCGGCAAAGCCCACGTCGGCAGAGATCAGAATCTCCTCCAGCTCCTCCAGAAGATCCTCGTCCACCTTGGTAAAGGCCTTCAACAGGTTGTCCACGGGAGAGAACAGGGCGTTACGGGTCTTGCTCAGACCCGACTTCAAGCGCCCCCAGAAGGACTTCTTGGTGGTGGTGTCCTCCTCCTCCTCGGGCTCAGCGGCCGCGACGGGGGCAGGCTCTTCAACGGCTTCCTCGACGATCTCCTCGGCGGTCTCCTCGACGGCCTCCTCGACGGTCTCCTCGGCGGTCTCCTCAACGGTCTCCTCAACGGTCTCCTCAACGGTCTCCTCAACGGTCTCCTCAACGGTCTCCTCAACGGTCTCCTCAACGGTCTCCTCGGCTTCTTCCTCA
>SVRS01000046.1 GCA_015064695.1 Oscillospiraceae bacterium
AAAAAAAACGTTTGATTTGTTAGTATGTTTGCTGTTTATCCCATTCCAATTTTTCTTCTTTATAACCCTTTTATTTGGGGGAAGTGCATTCAATGATGCAGAAACTGAGTATGAATTATATCAAGCGGGTCATTATTATTTAGTATCCCACGGACAATGGACAGAGGTTTCGCATGGAAAGTACGTTGTCGCTTTGGTTTCCGAAATTGTGGGGATTTCAACCTTTATAATTGCTTTTGTTATGAATTTGATTCGCGTCTTATCAAAAAATAAATAATATGAACGCCGACAAAGAATCTGTCGGCGTTTATATTTGTTTACAACAAAGCAAATACAATCAAACTTCCTTATGAGAACCACCCTTTAGGATGTGACTTCTTTTTTTCCTTACTGTTCAACCAAAAGCTCCAAAAGCTCCTCAGGCGTATGCACCAACACCGTCGCCCCGTGTTGGATGAGAAAATCCTCATTCCGCAACCCCCACGTCACCGAGAGGCAGGGCATCCCCGCGCCGCGGGCGGTCTCGATGTCCACGTCCGAGTCCCCGATATACACGGCGGAATCGGCGGAAAGCTCCAGTTGCCGCAAAACCTCAAAAACCGTGTCGGGCGCAGGCTTTTTGCGGATCCCTGCCCGTTCACCCACGGCAATTTCCACAAGATCGCCGAAGTATTTTTGGCAAAGCTGCTTGGTAGCCGCATCGAATTTGTTGGATACTACGGCTGCTCGGATACCCCGCGCCCGCAGAGCGGTCAGCAGGGGTATGATGCCGGGGTAGGGGGCGGTGTGATCCTCACAGATGGTGGCGTAGATGGCTTTGAAGTCTGCCAGAACCGCCGCAACGGTATTCTCGGCTGTTTCCGCAGGCACGGCGCGGCGGATGAGCATTTCCACCCCGTTGCCTACGAACATACGCACCTCATCGCGGGTGCGGGCGGGGAGGCTGTGTCGGGTGAGGGCTTGATTGGTGGCGAGGTACAGATCCTCCAGAGTGTCCAGCAGAGTGCCGTCCAGGTCAAAAATGGCGGCGGTGCGAGGGAAATCGATCATGGAAAAGGTCTCCTTTTCAAGTTCCCCGGGCGGGGGAGCGGAAATTGTTGGGGGTGTAGACTGCGTAATCGTTGGCCCAATCGTAATAGCGCACGTTTTCGAAGTGATTTCCCGCTGCCAGGCAGGCATCGATGTTATCCGCATGATCCGAGCTATTGAAGAACACCGAGACAAATTTCAACTCCTGCTCGGCGGTGAAGGCCTCGGACAGAAGGTAGGAGAAGGTGATCTCCGCTCCCGTTACGCAGCAATTGGAAAAGGCGGAGGCGCCCAGGAATCCCGAACCGTCGTAGCCGACGAAGCCGGCCAGGTTATGAAAGCCCGAAAGGCTTAGGTTCTCGGCGGAGCAATCCGAAAAGGAGGCTCGGCCGTCCTCGCCCACGTATCCGATAAAGCCACCGATCCGCAGAGCGATGGCGTGACCTCCCTGCTCGACGTCACGGTTATACCAATCCATCCAGCCCTCGACGGTAAAGTCATCGGTATGGCAATTTTCAAAGCGCACGAAGCCGTGCTTGATGCTGCCGACAAAGCTACCTACGGCCAGGTCGTAGGCCTTGACACGGGCGCGCTCCAGAGTCAGATCCCGAAAGAGCAGATCGCCCTCGGCTACGTCCACCAGACCGCAGCCCTTATCGTGGATATCGGGCTGAGCATGGGATGGATACTCATGATCCGCCAGGCGGAGATTTTTCAGAGTATGGCCCTGCCCGTCGAAGGTCGTGCCTATGAGCCGTCGGCCGTCCAGGGGAGTCCAGGTGTAATCGGCCATGTCCACGTCGGAAAGAAAAACAACCGTCATGTGGGAGAAATCGTATTCGTCCCGATTGACGGCGCGGTTGAAGGCCATCAGATCCTCGGCGGAGCGGATGACGACGTAGAGGTTGGGGTCATAGGCAGTTTCTTCGGGCACGCCGGCTTCCGTGGTGGAAGCGGTTTGGTGGGGGATCTTTCCTGTGTTCGCGGAAGGATTTTTGTTCGGGCGTTTCCCGGATGGGCCGCAGGCCGTCAAAAGAATCAGTACCGCGAGGAATAGGGGAAGCAGGGAAACGAAGCGTTGGCAGCGCATAGATCGTGTATCCTTTCGGGGGAATATGGAAGCGCATAGAAAGGAGGGACCACCGCTATATCCCGTACCATGAACCTCGCTCGGCAGACTGTGCAGAAGAAAGCTCCCGAAGCCGTACGCAGGTTCCTGAGGGGGGCAGGGGGAACCTCCTGAAGGAAGTTCCCCCTGCGTAAAATTTGTCGAAGGTTATACCAGCTCTACGGTGATGATCTTCTTGGCGGGGATATCCAGGGTCAGCGTACCGTTTTCAACGGTCAGAGCGGTTTGGCGCTCCTCGTTCAGATTGGTCAAGTAGGCCTTCTTAATGCAACCGCAGAGGGCGGCATTCAGGGTTTGAGTCTCGCCTGTGAGGTTGAAGAAGCGAAGGATGGTGGTGTCTCTGTCCTCGGCCTGCTTGCAGGCGGTGACGTGGAGGTAGGGGTTATCGAAGGAAACGTAGCGGGCGGCTGCAGGCTTTTCGCCCTTGTGGCACTCGGTGCCGATGGCCAGGGTAGCGGGGGCGGCGAAGTCGTAGGCTACGCGGTAAGCCTTGCCCTTGCAGGCGGTGCAGTAGGGAACCACGGCGTACTCCAGGGTATACTCGCCCTTGCACTGAGCCTTGGGGGTGGGGAAGGTGCCCCAATCACCCATCTCGGCTACGCAACGGAGGATGGTGATGGCTACGGTGTTGTGACCGTTACGCAGGATCTCATACTCGCAGATGCCGCGGTTGGCGATAGCCAGGCAGGCACCCTCGGTGCCGCTTGCAGCACAGCTGTCGGCGCAGCCTGCGGCGGCGGGCTCCATGGCTACGAAGGCCTGAGTCTTTTGCAGGTTGGAGGGATTTACCCAGGTGAAGGAGGGCTGGATGGGGCGGGCGGTGAGGTCGAACTGGCCCTCGGAGAGGACCTTCTCGGTGACCACGTCGCTGTCGAACAGAGCGCGGATACGGTGGTTTTCGCCGTTGTTGACGATGACGGACTTAATATCCACGCGGGATACGCCCTTCTTCAGGGTGACGTAGGAGGTGACGGTGGCATCACCCACCAGCTTGGCTACGGTCTTGAAGGTGGCACTGTATGCGGTGGTCTCGTGGAGCGTAGTCTCGGCGGTGTCGCAGAGAACGGGATCTCCGCCGGCCGTGAAGTTGTAGCTCTCACCCACGTCGGGCTGATCCTCCAGAAGGTTCTGGTTGTGGAAAGTGCGGCCGGTGCGCTTATCGGTTAGCTCGAAAGAGCCGTTGGTGTTGAAGGTCAGAGACAGGGTCTCGTTCTCCATGCCGTTCTCGCGGACGGTGATGGGGCAATCCATAACGGGGGCGGTATCCACCTTGACCACCTTGTAGACCTGCCAGCCCATGGCGTCGGTGGTTACGGGGAACTCCACCTCAAAGCGGTCTACACGGCGGGGCTGACGGAAGCGGTCGTTGGGAAGGGTGTAGGTGAACTGGTTATCGATGCGGTTGACCTTAGCGGGAACCAGGTTGCCCTCTGCATCATAGATGGCAATGGCCTTGGCCTCGTCCTCGCGGGCAAAATCTACGTTGGCCGTAACGGTGGTGGTGGACTTGCCGGGCTCCAGGGACAGGACCAGAATGGCCTTGTCACCGCCGCAGTTGGTATCAACGGCACCGGCCAGATGGGTCAGCGCGTTCTCCACCATCTTGTCGGCTACCTGCTGGGAGGAGTCAAAGCGCGCCAGCATGGCGTCGTAGACCTCGTCGCAGGAGCAGGTGCAGATGGAGTCGTGGGGATGGTTCTGCATGAGTCTGCGCCAAGCGTACAGGAAGAAGTCGCGGTCGTACTTACCGCCGGTGATGGCGGCCAGGCGGGTGGCGGGCTCGGCAAGACGCTCCAGGGTATGCTGGTTCTTCCAGTTGCGGGTCTTGATGTCGATGTGGGTGGAGGCGGTGGAGGTCAGGAGGCAGATACCGCTGGTGTACTGACCGATGATCTCACCGGTAAAGGGAGTGAGCTTGTCGCGGTACTTCCGAATTTCAGCGACGTAGTCCTTCATGTTGGACTGGACCACCTCGTACTCGTCCTGTACCTCGTTGGCGGTCTTGATGACCTCCACCAGGTTGCGCTGGAGGGGCTGATGGTCACAGCCGTTCATACCCAGCAGGTGATCGGTGACGGCGAAGCGCTCCAGGGAGTGACCGATGCGTTGGATGCGCTCACGGAGAGCGTTGGGCTCGGCGGGAAGCTCCATGGCGTTGCAGTACCAGTCCACGAACAGAACGCCGATGACCTCGCTGCCGTCGGGTGCGCGCCAGATCAGCTCGGATTTGGTGATACCGTTCTGGCGGATGACCTGGTTGTCGGTGCCCACGTCGTTGAGTCCGCGGCCGAATACGGCGTTGTCAATGCCAAAGCCCTGACAGATCTGGGGGGCCTGTCCCACGTTACCGAATGCATCGGGGAAGTAGCCGCACATCAAGGGGTCAGCGCCGAACTTCTTGGACAGCTGAATGCCGTAGAGCATATTACGAACGTTGGCCTCGCCGCTGGTGAGGAACTCGTCCTGAAGCACGTACCAGGGACCGACCTGAATGCGGCCCTCCTTGATGAGCTTTTGCAGACGGTCCTTCATATGGGGACGGATTTCCAGATAGTCCTCCACGGGGATAAACTGGCCGTCCATGTGGTAGTAGGTATATTCATCGGATTTCTCCATCTCTTCGATGATGGCATCGAAGAGCTCCACCAGCTTGATGCGGTGGGCCTCAAAGGACTGGTACCATTCGCGGTCCCAGTGGGAGTGGGGGATGATGTGTAATGTTTTTTTCATAAGGTCTCTCCTTACCCCGTGGCATCACGGTTATTTTCAAAAGAGCGCGGTGCGACCCGCGAGCCCTGATTACCTTTATTGTACACGAAAGACGCAAAAATGTCAAGATGGACGCGGGATATTTTCGATAAAGAGCCTAAATTTTTTCTGTTGTGTACGATTTTTTTATTCTTTGCGCCCAAGACGGACCATATACTGAAGCACTGCCATCCAAAGGAGCACCGCCATGCACGTCCCGCCTCCCATCCGCCGAATTGCGAAGCGCCTGACCGCCGCCCTGCGTGTGATACCGCCCAAACGGGCCGCAGCCGCCGCAACCGCCCTGTTTTTGACCCTGGGGACGGCGTGGATCCCCGCCGCCCACGTCCCGCCGCCCGCGAGCGAGGGGGAAGGCTGGGGAATGATCCATTGGTGGGAAGCTGAAAAAGCCCCTGCCGAAGCAGGGGCCTTGCATGGTGATTGACGGGAGTACGCGCCTGTCAATTAGTCCTCGATGAGCTTGACCGCGACGACCCAATCGTCAGAGGTGGGCTTTTTGGGGATCTGATAGGTCCCGTCGGTGATCGTGACCACGATGGGCTCGGTACGCTCGCCCGTGACGCAGTTCATCCAAACCACCTCGTAGTCGGCGTTCTCCATCTTTTGAAGGGTGCCCAGGGGCTTGTTTCGGGTGATCTCACCGTAGAAATAGCCAATGAACAGCTTGTTTTCGACCGTGGCTACCGAGTAGCGCTGGTCGCTGGCTCGCGTAAAGTAGGTGTCGCTGGTTACTTGGAAATTGGGGACCAGCTTCCACCACTCGTAGTCCTCCAGAAAATCCTTCATGTAAACCATCTGCTGTCCCGCCTCGGAGTGGAGTCCCTCCAGCCAGGTGAGCGCAATGGAGAATTCTCCGCGCTCGTCGGAATTGACGGTGTTGGATTCGTTGCCACCCCAAAAGATGCTCCAGATGGGCTGGGAGCCGTAGCCGTAGCCCACCTGACCGTTGAGGAAAGCCATCCAGCCCTGGGCACGTGCCTTGGCTGTATTGCACCAGAAATGATCGTACTGGCCCTCGTAGTTGACCACGGGCTTGGCGTCGCTCTTATTCCAGAATTCCTCCAGCATATCCCAGTTGGGGGTGTCGGTGATGTTCATGTTGTACTGCGCGGCATACCAGGAGTGGGATTCCAGATCGTCGAAAATGAAATCGTCGAATGCGGTCACACTGCTGTTTTCCATATGGCAGGAGGAGGGATGATCGTAGGGATCGTACTTGGCGATGGACTCCATGACCATGGACCAGGGGTTGGTCTCGGGGGTACAGCCGTTGAAGCCGTAGTGGTCCTTATCGCCCTCCTGGGCGGTGGTCCACATGACGGGGTAAGCGGCGTAGCGCGCGACCCAGTAACGGCAGAGCGTGTCGATGGTGGCTTGGTCAATGCCCCCCGCCAGGTAGAGCTCGATCAGCTCCTCGGGGTAGGAGAACTGGGTGTGGGCGTGGACAAAGCCTTTCTCGGCGATGTATGCGAAGTAACGGTCCAGCTCCCGGAATTTGGCCAGGATCATGTCGCTTACGCCGTGGGTGAAGATGGTTCCCTCGGCATCTCCCATCCAGCTGTTGCCCGACACGCCCATGTAGTAGCCCAGCTGTTGAGACTGGATCACGGTGTAGCCCTGCTCGGCGCGGTAGTCCATGATGTATCGGAACATGGACGTGATGCCGTACTCGTCGGCGGTCTCTTGGGAGATCTTGATGTAATCCACGCATCCCTCGGGGTTGATGCCGTCGATGCTCTCCAGGGGGAGGGTGAAGTGGGTGTCGCCCAGGTAGAAGAAGGGAGTCCCGTCGGCGTACATGAAGTAGCGGGTCCCCGCCTCGGTCTTGATAAAGCCGTGCTTGTAAATGTCCAGCTCCCCGCCGTAGGCCACACAACGGATCACGCCGCTCTGCCCGTGAAGTCCCGTGTTGGTCTCGTCGGTGCAGATCGTGGACCAGGTCCACTTGCCCAATTCGGTCAGCGCATAGCGTACCTTCCAGGATGTCCCGCCGTCCCAAAAGGCGGGCATGGTAAAGGTCGTCCCCGTCTCGGCGTTGGTGAAGACCACGTCCAGCGCGGCGTCGTACAGGGGATCCTCATAGGTGGTTTGGCTGGTGAACTCCATCTCCCCGGCCACCCATTGCTCCAGGATGGGCAGGTTCTCATCGGGGTCGGAGGGTTTGGTCTCCTCTGCTGAGGTCAGCGCGGTGTCCGCCGTGTCGGGGTCCTTTTCGGTGCAGGCCGCCAGCAGGGAGACTGCCAGGAGGGTGAGGAGGATGCTGCATAGTAAGCGTGTTTTTTTCATGAGGTGTCGTCTCCTTAAAAAGAGGCCTCCGGATTTTATGATGCCCGGAGGCCTTGGAAAATCGGGTGGATCAGTCGCGGATGATCTCGATGCCCTCGGGGGCTTCGATATTGACTACGGTCTTGCCCTCGGCATCCTTAAATGCCCAGACCTTGATCTGACCCTTGGGAGTGGGGTAGGTACCCTTGGCCCAATCCAGCCAAGCCAGGTCAGGCTTGACCTGATACTTGCCGGGAGCCAGGCTCTTGACACCCAGTACGTAGTTGGACAGGTAAGGGCAGGGACCCGAAGCCCAACCGTGGCAGAGGGAGTGGCGGAACTTGACGTAGCAGTAGTTGCCGTAGTCGCCGTGGATGTCCACCTTGCCCTCGGGAACCACCTCGTCGATGCGGCCGGCGTTCTCCATCCAGTTGAGGTCAAAGTCCTCCCAGAAGGTGGTGGCGCCCATATCCAGCATACCGCCCCAATACTCCTTCATGTCGCGGAGCGCACCTGCATGATCGCCCGCCAACGCCTTGGCGGCCAGGATGTAGTAGCCGTAGAAGGTGGAGTAGCCGTGACCGCCGCCGGGGACCAGGATCTTCTCGTTGATCTCCTTGGGATCCACCAGTCCCGACAGGGACAGGAGGGCGGCAGCCTGCTTGGCCTTGGTTTCGGCGGGAAGGTGCTTCTTCATGCGCTCGGCGGCTACCTCGCACGCGGCAGCGGCTGCATCCTCGCCCAGCTCGCGGAGCAGGTAAGCACCGTTGTCCAGGGCGATCTTGAGAAGACCCTGGAGACCTGCGTGCTTGGCCACGTCGTCGTCGTTGGTGGGCCAATCAATGAAGCGCATACCGGGCATCTGCTCCACGCCCTCCTCGTCCACCAGGGAAGCGAGGACGTCCATCAGACCCTTGAGGTATTCTCTCTGCTCCTCCAGGTAAGCCATATCACCGAAGGCACGGTACCAATCGCAGTGGATCATCAGCCACCAGATGGAGTAGGAGGAGATGCCGTTCATCCACTGACCCACGGGGGTCTCGTCGCGGACTACGTCCAGGGAGCGGGGAACGATGTCGTTGTAGCCGAAGGTAGCCAGGATGGTGTTGACCTCGGTGTGCATGTCACCGATCCAAACCAGACGGTCCCGCTTGATGCCGTCCCACAGGTATTCCTGCATGTTGACGTGAGCGGTGTAGGCGGCGGTCTGCCAGATCTGATTCAGGCGCTCGTCGGAGCATTCAAAGGAGCCCTCGTAGTCCAGGTCCAGGTAGTGGAATACGCCCTGGATGGCCTTGAAGGAAACCGAAGCCTCCTCGTCAACCAGCTCCACGCAAACGAAACGCTGACCCGACTCGTTGGTCTCGTTGGCCGAGTAGAAGCCCACGTTCATGACACGGTCGCGGATGGCATGGTCGTTAGTGGTGTTCTTGACCTTGAGGGGAGTCAGGGCCTCCATGACGCTCTCGCCGGTGCGGACGATGATGTCGCATCGGCCATCGTCCTTGCCTCCCTTGGAGCCCGCGCCCCAGACCATGAGACGGATGCTGCCGGGGAACTCACAGCCGTAGTCCAAAACCAGCTTGGCGTGGGGTTGGCCGGGGGTGTTCTTGAGGGTGCAGTTTTCACCCCAGCCCAGGGTGATCTGGTTGCTTCTCTCCTGAAGCAGACACTCGGGATTGCTCACGTTGCCCTCGGTGTAGACTACACGCTTGGGGGCGAGGTAACGGCGGGTGCGGGGGTCGGTCACAGACCCGTTCAGGGCGGGGATCTTCTGATTGATCTTCATAAAATATCTCCTATCTGCATAAATTTTTAACGTTCCGAAGCGGATGAGCTGCTATGCCTCCATTATACCATATTGTACGTTTTTTTGCAAGACATTTTAAAGATTTTTTGCATTGTTTACAAAACGATGGTGCATACAGCATCTCTTGCCTCCGTGTCGTGTTATCCATCCTGCCCGCTGAGGAGGTCTCCGTGAAAAATATCCGAGCCGCTCTGCCCTTTTTGCTGGCTGTGCTTCTGTTGCTCCTGTACTGCGCACCGCTTCCCGTCCGCGCCGATGCATCCTCCGACCCCGCCGCCATTCTGTTGGACGGCCTGCTCTCCTGCAAGGAGACCATCGACCTGTCGGCCTGTACCCTGTCCACATCCGAGCTGGGACGGGTCTATGCTGATCTGCTCCACAGCCACCCCGAGCTGTTCCACGTAGCCCTGCGGCTGACCTTCACCTCCCGCGAGACGATCGTAAACGGACAGCCCCAACGCCTGGTGGCAGAGGTATACCCCGCCTACACCGTGACGGGGCAGGAGCTTACCGCCGCCCGCACCCTCTACCGCGACACCCTGTCGGTCCTGCTGGCCGAGATGGACGCGTCCTTTGGGGACAGACTTCCCACCGAGGCTGAAATGGTCCTCTGCATCCACGACCAACTGGCCCACCGCTACGCCTACGACACCCGTATCCAATCTCCCAACGCCGACGTACATAGCTTCCTGCGGGACGGCGTGGGTATCTGCCAGGCCTACGCCCTGGCTTTCCTTGCCCTGGCCCGTGGCGCAGGCTTGGAGGCGGATTTCGTGGCCTCGGATGCCATGGACCACGCCTGGAACCACGTCCGCGTGGACGGGGTGTGGTATCACGTGGATGTGACCCGCGATGACCCTATCCCCGCCAGCGAAGGGAGCGACGAGGTCAACCACACCCGCCTTTTGCGCTCCGACGAGGGCATGAACTCCCTTGGCTATCACGGCTATTCCTGCGCGGCGGATCACGCCTGTACCGACACCCGCTTTGAACCCGACGGGGAGGCCGCGCTGGCGGAGTTTCACGCCCCCATGACCCCCTTCGGGACGGCGTGGGTCGGCGTAAGGGCGGACGGCGCACCCGTAATGGTCGAGGTAGGGAAGGAGGGCATCTCCACAGGCATAGAGGGCGACATGGACGGCGACGGGTGTGTGACCCCCGCCGATCTCCTGACGGTCTATGATGCGAAATACACCGAAGTATGGCGGGAGTGGCTGCGGGGGAGGCTGGTGGAATCATAGAAAGACCCGATGGACGTATCAACCGTTCCATCGGGTTCACATATTCATAATTCTTTAGTGGATCGCAAAACTCAATCAGCAGAAGGATCGCGTACCCATGCCTTCCCCGGCGGGGAAGGCAAAAGAACGACGGATGCCGGGTTATCAAACATGTCTATTCATAATTCTTCCTTTGAGGGCTTCCTTACATGAAGGAGCATATCCTCCCGGCAGGCACCGAATTTCTTATAATTCTCCCGCGCTTCGGTCAAACTGACACCGTTGCAATCGTTCATTTCATCGGGGTTCCGAGCCTCGGGATCATCCTCCCAAAAGCAAACAGGACAAATATCGTATTCCCCGCGGGATGCGAGGGTCTTGCATCCACAGCAGAGGCAGGCGAATCTATTCCGCATAGGCATAGAATCACCGTTTTTCCTTAACCACGATCTCACACCCGTGCCCATCCACAGGTGCCCGCTCGTAGACGATCTCGCCCACGCGGTCCACCTCGATCTTACCTGCGGCAGGGCTCTTGATGCTATCCACAAAGCCCTTGACCGTGGCGTTGACCTCGCTGTTCTCAAAGGACAGGTCACAGCCCTCCATGGTGCAGTCGATGAGGGTCAGATTTTTGCAGTAGCACAGAGGCTGAGTGCCCACGATGTGACAGCGGATGAGGGTCAGATTCTCGGAATACCAGCCCAGGTACTCCCCCTTTACGGTGCTGTCGGTGACGGTGATGTTTTTTCCGTGCCAGAAAGCGTCCTTGGTGTCCAGGATGGAATCCGAAATGGTGCAGTCCTCCACGTACTGGAAGGAGTATTTGCCGGTCAGATGTACGCCCTTTAAGTGAAGCCCCCGGGTCATGAAGAAGGGGTACTCCCCGCCCATGCGGCAGTCGGTCATCTCCACTCCGCGGCAGAGCCAGCCGAACTCGGCAGACTGCACGGTACAGCCCGCCAGTGTCATGCGGTCGCATTCACGGAGTGCCTTGATGCCCCCCAGATTGGAGTCCTCAATGACCATATCCTCGGCGTACCACAGGGCGGCGCGGCAGGTCTCGGTGAGGGTGCATCCCGCCATACGTCCGCCATGCACGTGCCACAGGGGGTAGCGGAGACGGAAATCACAGTTGGTGACGGTCACGTCGGAGGCCTCCTTTAGGGCGGATTCACCGTCGGCAGGACCGTCAAAGGTGCATTCCACCACGTCGGCGTGGCAGATGCCGTAGAGCGCGCGCTCCTCGTCCAGAGTCAGGTTGGTATAGGTCTCCCGCAGAGAGGGGAGGGAGGTGTCAAGTACAGTATGTTCCATAAGCTGGTTCCTTTATTTCGTATGGATTAGCAATAGCCGTTCCTATGCAGATTCGATTGTATGCCACGCACCATTTTATCACAACACCGCCCGTCTGTCAATCGGATTTCGGGAAAAAATGGATTTATCTCTTTACTTTTTTTGGATTTTGTGGTATTATGATAGAAAATACCAAAAGCTTATGCCCGAACGATCATGTTGCACGTTGCATGGAAAAAGGAGTGACCATATGCCGGCCTGCCCCCCCTACCTTCGCCCCCTCCTCGCCCTGTTTGCTTCTCGCGGCGAGCGCGCCTACCCCGTGGGCGGCTGCGTGCGGGATTCCCTCATGGGGATACCTCCCCACGATTGGGACGTGGCAGTGACCACGCTCCCCGAGACCACCGTAGCCCTCTGCGAGTCTGCGGGCTACCGCACGATTCCTACGGGTATCAAGCACGGTACCATCACCGTCCTGGTCCCCCACAGTGGTGACCCCGCCGACCGCGAAGGCTCTTACGATCTTATCGAGTGTACCACCTGCCGTACCGAGGGCAGCTACACCGACGGCCGCCATCCCGATGCCGTTTCCTTTACGGGACGGATTGCCGACGATCTTTCCCGACGAGATTTTACCGTCAATGCCATGGCCTTTGACGTAGACCCCGCCGCGGAAGGGAATGACCTCGCGGTTCTGGACCTTTTCGGCGGACAAAATGACCTGCGGGACGGTGTTATCCGTGCCGTGGGAGACCCCGATACCCGCTTTACCGAGGATGCCCTTCGGTTGATGCGGGCGGTGCGCTTTGCTGTGAAGCTGGGATTTTCCATTGAAGAAAACACCCGTTCCGCCATCGTCCGATGCGCCGACGGCCTGGCCCGCATCTCCCGCGAGCGGATCAGCGAGGAATTTCAAAGGATTCTGGTAAGCTCCCATCCCGAGGCGGGGGTGAAAATGCTGGACGAGCTGGGACTATTGCCCTACGTTCTTCTCGATGGGATCTCTCCCTGCGGAATGGGGCGGCTATCGGCGCTTCCTGCGGATTTTGCCCTCCGCATGGCCTGTCTTCAATGGGGGGTAGAGGAGGAAGCGCTCCGAAGGAACCTGCAGGGCTTGCGGTTGTCCAACGCGGTGCGGAAGGACGTTCTTGCTTTGGCGGAGAGTCATTCGCTTTCCGGGGAGCCTACTCCGCAGAACGCCCGCCGCTGGCGGCATGAGCTGGGAGAGGTGGCCCTACGCGGGGTCCTGCTTCGGCTTGCCCGGGGAGAGGACGGGGAAGGTTTTTGCGGATTGGCCGATCTGATTCGAGCCTCTGAGGAGAAAAGGGAGCCGGTTTGCCTGGCAGATCTGGCAATTGGCGGAAATGACCTTCTTGACCTGGGCTTCAAGCCGGGCAAGGAGCTGCGAAAGGCCTTAGAGGGGCTTTTGGCGTTGGTTTTGGAGCATCCCGAGAAAAATATTTCTGCGGAACTGATTGCCCGGGCCAAGATGTGGAAAGAATGAACCCATCCCCGCCGCAGGGCGGGGAGTGTCCCTCAAAAAGCTTTCAAAAAAGCGAAAAAATTTCCAACTTTTTTTTGAAAACCTCTTGACAAACCGAAAGTTATCTGCTATAATATCATCCGTTGAAATCAATGGGGCATCGCCAAGCGGTAAGGCAACGGACTCTGACTCCGTCATTTCCTAGGTTCGAATCCTAGTGCCCCAGCCATGAAAAAAGCACTTGCGAGAGCAAGTGCTTTTTCAGTGAAATTCGTTCCTGCGGAACGAGTGAAATGCTCCTTCGGAGCGTGAATCGCTCGCAGGCGAGCCTGAAATACGCCTACGGGGTGTGGGGGAACGAATTTTATTTCACATCGACCGAAGGGAGATATTTCACAATTCACGAAGTGAATTATTTCACATTCGGCGGAGCCGAATATTTCACTTGCAATCTCCACGATTTTATGCTATACTAATCACAGAAAGGTGGTGAGGATATGAAGAAAATAATAGCAATGTTTGTTGCTATGTTGATTATGGTAACTCTTTGTTCTTGTGTTAGAACCGATAGAAACATTGAAAACTACCCTGCGGATATAGTAAAATATCAAGCAACATTATTTATGCCAAATTTGGACGAGATTGGCGAATATGAGAAAGCAGAATATTATACAAGAAAAAATGAATCAATATTTCCGGAATATTCAATGCAGTTAGTGGTAAAGTATGATCAAGAGGCGTTTTTAAAAGAAAAAGCGCGACTTGAACGCGCCTACACATATCTTGATAAACCGCAAAAACTTGACAGCGATAGAGATGATTATACAATTCCGATTGAAAAGTTTTCGTTTGCCGGTTTTGATTTTAAAATAGCAGTATTTGAAGACACGGTCTATCCTAAAAATTTCGGTATGGTTGGAATTTCTGAAGAAAAATGTCAAATTGCGTACTTATGGATCTATGCAGTAGATCTTGATTATATTTGTGAAGCAGATGAAAATGAAATTAAAGCAATGAGCGAATTTATGGAGTATCATTTTTCTTTGGAATAATTATAATACAGTTTTTCTTTTTAGCACAAATAGCCCGATTGAGTTCGAATCCTAGTGGCAAAACGCCAAAAATATCTTTTTCGTAGCCTTTACACAAAAAATTCAACAAGTTTCGACTTGTCGAATTTTTTTATCCAAGCCGCAGGCTTGGCATATCATCACGACGCAGTCGTGGATATCATCAGCCCCTTTGGGGCTGTATCTCATCACGCTTTAGCGTGCATCTATCTGCGGCTTGATGATATACAACACTTCGTGTTGGTGATATGCAATTCCTTCGGAATTGATGATATACACGCCTTTGGCGTGATGTGGACGCGCAATCAAAATCTCCGTCAGTTCGAATTGCCGATTTGCAGTTGATTTTCAGACGGAAATATGCTATAATAAATGCAGAAAGGCGGCGATAAGATGAAAGAAATGAAAAAAATCATTCAGTTTGAAAAAGAAAATATGCCTGAATATCAATATAGGTTTTTATATAAACGCGTATTGCCCGGATTTTTCTTTGTTTTAGGTGGAGCAATTTTTGTTTTGGCGTGGGGAATCATTTGGGATTATTGTACCGACTTTAAAATTATTCCGTTTATTCCTTTGGTTATATGGGCGATTACCACGTTTGTTCTTCTTGTTTTATATGTAATTTACGGCAAAAAATATACCCATCGGTTAATATGCGAAAAGGCTTTGGAATTTGAAGAAAAGTATAACGTTGTGGATATACAAGAAGCAGTTTGTTTTTTAGAACAACAGGGATCGATTGTTGAGAATTGTATTGCTGCTGATGGAAATAAAATTAGTTTGGATGATTGCTTTACCATTTTTCACTGCAAAACAATAAGCGGCGTGTACTTTTTTGCTTTTGGATTTTATAGTAAACATAATGGCGAGCAATTGGAAGTTTTGACTGCGGATAAATATTTGTGCAGTTATTTTAAAGCGTCTAAAAGTCCTGTCGTAAATAGGGGATTATTTGAACTATTTTTATCTGATAAAACAAAATTTATGAAGTTGCTTCTTCAATACAATGATGAAGTGAAGATGGAAAAGCATATTTAATGATAACGTGAGATTGTCATTTTGACCTCTGATCATAAAAAAGCTAGTTAAACGCTATTAATTAAGCCGAGACTCAGCCTTTTGCTATGGGATTTTTCAAATGAGAGTATGATACCTAAAATGGTTACCAAGCAAAACTGTTGAGGTTCGAATCCTTATTGCAAACTGCAAAAAATATCTTTTTCGTAGCCTTTATACAACAAAAAACGCACTTTTGTCTACCGACAAAGGTGCGTTTTTTGAATGATGCTTGCACCTCCGGCGTAAAAGCCCGGCGGCTCCCGCTTTCCTTTTGTGCCCGGAGACGCCCTCGTAAGAAAAGCAAAGAAGTTTTCAAAAGCTCTTGATTTTTTGGTTAAAATGTAGTAAGATATACGTGATACCGAATTTTGCCGGTGAAGAACGGCGATGCGGATATTTTACAGATTTTTGGAAAAGGAGAAATCGTATGAAGCCCGTACTTTACGATTACGACATTTACCCCAAGGCCTTTGTGGGTAATACCGAAAAAACCATCACGATCCAGCCCCTGGGCGATCACGTGGCCTTCCGTCAGGATGCGACCTACTCGGTTCAGGTGCTGAAGGTCAATCAGGCCAATATGAGAACCTATCCCGAGCGCAGCGGCCGCTCCACCGTAACGGCTACCCCCGACGAGGACGGTTGCCTCCGCGTCACCGCCTACTTTGAGGGAGAGGGCGAGCATTATCTGAACGTCCACCTGGATGACCGTTGCATTTGCACGCTGTCGGTCTATAGCCTGGATGAGGACATGGCCGGCCGTGTTCCTCAGCGAGGTGACCTGCATCTCCATACCCGCCGCTCCGACGGTAGCCAGTCTCCCGCCATTACCGCCGCCAACTACCGCGGCTACGGTTACGATTTCATGGTTATTTCCGACCACAACCGCTACTATCCCTCCCTGGAGGCCATTCAGGCCTTCGGTGACGTCAGCGATGTGGCCATTATCCCCGGTGAGGAGGTTCATCTGCCCCTCAACGACGTGCATTACATCAACTTCGGCGGCACCTACAGTATCAATGCTTTGGTCGTTGGCGGCCCCAACGATGAAAAGGCGGGCTCTGACTTGGCTTGGAGAAGCCTGGACGGCAATGCGCCCGATCCTCTGACCCGTGAGGAGTACCAGGATATGATCCGTGAGCGTGCTAAGAACGTGCCCCTGGCCAATGAATCCGAGCGGCTGAGCTATGCGGTTTTGGAGTGGACCTACGAGCATATGCAAAAGAACGGCGGCTTTGGTGTGTTCGTTCACCCCTACTGGCTGTGCCAGTGTATGCAGATCCCCGAGGAATACACCCGTTTCATCTATGAAAACCATCCCTTTGACGGCTTTGAGGTGCTGGGCGGCGAAAACTACTTCGGTCAGAACGGCTTCCAGACGGCTCTTTACT
The DNA here is from genome assembly GCA_015064695.1 of Oscillospiraceae bacterium. Taxonomy (GTDB): domain Bacteria; phylum Bacillota; class Clostridia; order Oscillospirales; family CAG-272; genus CAMEON01. The sequence goes on from SVRS01000046.1 coordinate 16,525, forward strand.
ACGAGATGCGGGCTAAGGGTATTGATACCGCCGCCGTGGGCGCTACCGATAGCCATTCCTCTCACGCCGAGCATAACCGCAACGCGCTGATCTGCTCCACCATCGTGTTCGCCAAGGAGAACACCCGAGAGGGTCTGATAGAGGCACTCAAGGATAAGTATTCCGTGGCCGTGGATACCATCAGCGCCGAGTACCGCCTGGTGGGTGATTTCCGCTGGATTCGTTACGGCTCCTTCCTCATGGAGAACTATTTCCCCGTTCACGATCTGGTGTGCCAGACCGAGGGCCACTACCTGAAGCGTCACTTCAACGGTGACAAGCGCGCCACCGAGGTGCTCAAGGCCATGAAGGGCCAGCTGCCCGAGCTGCAGAAGAAGTATTTCGATCTGTAATTCGTTGAAGGCTCAGAGGGGCGACCCCCTGAGACCGTTTCCCCAAGGCAAGAGCCTGCGGATATTTTCCTGCAGGCTCTTGCTTTTTGCTTGCTTCTGTGGTATAATGAAACATCTATATATGAATGGAAAGGACACTCCCGCCTGCCGGGAGTGCTGTGAAATGATGTCTGATCGCTCGTCTTTGTCCCGCCGTTGGCTGATGCTGGCCGTGGCGGTGGTGTCCATGCTGTTTGCGGGTATGATCTACGCATGGTCGATTCTGAAGGTTCCCTTTGCCGAGGAGCTGGGCTGGGGAGTATCGCAGTTGTCCTTGAATTTTACGCTGACGATGTGCTTTTTCTGTATCGGCGGCCTGCTGGGAAGCCGTCTCTCCCGCCGTATCGGTGTCAAGGCAACGGTCATCTCCGCAGGAGTCCTGGCGGGAGCTGGCTTGGCTCTGACGGGATGCCTGACCGGGGAATCCGTGGTGCTTCTGTACGTGACCTACTCCTTCATGGCGGGATTGGGTATCGGCATTGCCTACAACGTGGTCATCTCCACGGTCAATGCTTGGTTCCCCGACAAGAAGGGGCTTTGCTCGGGCTGTCTCATGATGGGTTTCGGCGCCAGCACGTTGCTTTTGGGGAATCTGGCCAGCGTACTGTTTGAAAGTACGTTGGGTTGGCGGATGACCTTTGCTCTGCTGGGAGGGGCTCTCTGTACGGCTCTGATTCTGGTGAGTCTGGTTCTGCGGCGTCCCGGGGCGGACGTGGTATTCCCCGCCCCCAAAAAGACGGTTGGCCGTCGGGGGGAGGATTTTGAGGTCAAGGATATGACCACCTCCGATATGATCAAGCGGTTTACCTTCTGGCGCGCGTTTTTGTGCCTAGTATTCATGACGGCGGTAGGAAACGCGGTCATCAGCTTTGCCCGTGACCTGGCCATCTCGGTGGGGGCGCAGGCGGGGCTGGCCACCACGCTGGTGGGTGTGCTGGCGGTGTGCAACGGCCTGGGGCGCATTCTGACGGGCGCGGTATTCGACGCTTTGGGACGCCGCTTCACCATGCTGGCGGCCAATATACTGACCGTCATCGCGGCGGGCGTGACCCTCTTGGCGGTGAGTGTCCACTCTCTGCCCCTGTGTATCGTGGGTCTGTGCCTGTCGGGTATTTCCTACGGAACCAGCCCCACTATGTCCTCGGCCTTCACCTCGGCCTTCTACGGGCAGAGGTACTTCGCCTCCAACTTCGGCGTGACCAACTGCAATCTCATGGGTGCGGCGGCCATCGCCACGGTCTGCAACAGCCTCATGGCCTCCAGCGGCGGCTATACGGTTCCCTTTATCCTGCTTCTGGTTCTGGCTGTGGCCGCATTGGGATTGAATTTCAGCATTCGGAAGCCCTGAGAAATCTGAAAGGAGCTGCAATATGGCAAACTATCGTCCTCGGTCTCTTGACTCCGAAGCAAGTCCCTACCTCAGCCTGGAGATCATCTGCAGCGAATGGAACCGAAAACGCGCCGCAGATCGAGCCATGACGAAGCGGATTATGACGGTTATGCAGTTCATTCTGATCCTTCTTACGCTGCCACTTGTTCTGGTTGGCATTCTTCTTCGGAGCGAGATCCCCATCGGGGTCTTGATCGCAGGCTGTGTTGTCCTGGGCCTCGTTTGGCTGCTGGACGTTGCGTGGATCCGGCTGAATGCCGGCCCGGACCGCGAGTACAAGGCCGAGGACTATCGGATGCTGAAGCTGCCCCTGGACATCATTCGCTATGACGTGCCGAACCCAAACGTTTCCAGAGGGAACGACGGCGTTCACGACGAATTTATTTTCGTAGGCTTTTCTCCCTACCGCGCTTCAAAAGCCGAGCTTGCTCGCGCCACTGAGGGGGATCTGTATTACGTGATCGTCAGCGCACAGCATCCGAATCTTATGATTGCTATCTACCGCGCCGATTCCTATATTTGGCTGGAATCGTGATGCGTATCTTTGATTCCCCGGTGAAATTTGGCGTTTCAGAGATCTCCATAGGAAAGAGGCTATCTCGTGTGAGATAGCCTCTTTTGAATATTTCGGGATTAAGACGAGATCTTGATGACCTTGCCGCCGGTCAGAATGATCATCTTAATGGCATCGGCAGAAAAGTCGTGAGCCTCCACGACCAGTCGTCGGTTCAGAGAACCGTGGGCCAGGACCTTGACGAAATCGGTCTTTTGAGGCACCACGCCGCGCTCCTTAAGCGCATCCAGGGTAACGGTTTCGCCCGGCTTAAAGTGGGAGGACAGGGCATCGATGTTGACAATGGCCTTGTTGCGATAGCGAATCTTCTGATCGGTTTCCTCTACCTCGACAAAGTGAGCGGCCATTTCGTCGGTGAGGGCGACCTGGGCCTCCTCGATGGAGATGGTATCACGAACCAGGGCGGCCACCAGGATCTGCTCCTCCTCGCGAGTGAGGACAAAGGGCTCAGGCTCAGGTTCGGGCTCGGGCTCAGGCTCAGGCTCAGGCTCAGGCTCAGGCTCAGGCTCGGGCTCAGGCTCGGGCTCGGGCTCGGGCTCGGGTTCAGGCTCAGGTTCAGGTTCAGGCTCGG
>SVRS01000047.1 GCA_015064695.1 Oscillospiraceae bacterium
TATTGAACGGAAGTAGGGACCGGCGTCCTCGACGGTCCGATTTGCTTTCGGTTGAAATGCATCATTTTCGGACTGTCCGGGAGGCCAGTCCCTACAAAATATGAGCACAACCGAAGGTTATCGAACATGTCTATTGAACGGAAAAAGGAGAAAGATTATGAAGCCCGTCTACGAAAACATCGAATGGGACAACACCTGGATGGAGCAGACCCACAATTCCACCGCCCGCCGCATCCTCTATATCGGTGATTCCATCACCGTAGGGACCCGCGGTGCCGCCAACGCCAAGGGAGCAGGGAAGGTGGTGTTCGATAATTTCGGTACCTCCAAGGCCTTGGATAATCCCTTCTTCTTTGACAGCCTCCGCCTGTTCGCCGCCCAGCAGCCCTCCCGCGCCGCCGTGTTCTTCAACAACGGCCTCCACGGCTGGCATCTGTCCGAGGAGGAGTACGAGCAGCTCTACGCCCATATGCTGGATAAGCTGATTTCGGCCTTCGGGGAGGCACCCGTCGTGCCCATGCTGACCACCTTCGCCACCAACGAAGGCTTCCCCAACCACCGCGTGCAGGCCCGCAACGCCATCGTCACCCGCCTGGCCCGCGAGCGAGGCTTGCAGGTCATCGACCTCTATTCGGTGGCCGAGGCCAACCGCGAGCATCTGTCCGACGGCGTTCACTTTGACGGCGAGGGCTACAACGCCCTGGCCGAGACGCTTCTGCAGGCGGTCGAGAGGATCTGCGGGGAAGGATCGTAAAGGAATACCCGACTCAAAATCGGCGGAGATGGATTCTCTGCCGTTTTTTTATCGCAAAGCCGCAGGAAAGCTTCCCCCAAGGGGAGAGATGACGGAGAAGCCGACGAGCGACGAGCGTCAAGCGTCAAGCGGGAAATACCCACCAACCCGGACCTCCCCGCTCCCGCGGGATGGTTTGGTTTGGTTTGGTAGGTTTCTTTCAGATGAGATACGGTAGGATGCGGTTTGATTTGTTTGGATAGGATGAGATATGATATGATATGATTAGGCTATAACCCCCCAAAAAGCCCCCTTGGAGGTCCCTTGAAGTCCCGCGGAGGGCTACGGCAAGGCCCCTGACAGCCCCCTTGAAGCGGATGCGGTCGCTTGACGGGAACCGTCAGTGACTCCCGGGAGGCGGATTCCGCTTGAAGGGAATGCCGTGCCGCTCCAAAACCTCCACCAGCTTGGGGTCGTCGTACTCCTCCTCCGGCTCCTGAGGCTCCATCATCATCTCCCTGTACACCCGATCGCAGGTGGAAAAGGACGAATTCTGCAGGGCGTTGCGGGCTCTCTTGTACCCGCCCAGCCGTCCGCTCTCAGCTTGATTCTTGGAGCGCCGCAGCTGCTCGACGTACATATCCTGCAGGATGCTGTAGCTCAGATCCTCCAGAGGCTCGGGCTCCTTGCCCTCCTCAGCGAAGTGGTACAGGTTTTCAATGATCCTCATGGCGATCTCGGGCGGAAGCTTGACCAAGCCCTTCAGCCAATCGAAATACAGGTACAAACCGGGATATTTTTTTGCCATAAACAGGCCTCCTTTTTTGATTGTTAAACATATTATACCACAAAATGATGATTTTGGCAACCCCACTTTTGAAAAAATTTCACGGCACCGCAAATAAATGACAAGATCCTATTGAAAATAATTTCCCGATGTGGTATAATATGCGATATTGTCTCTCCGAAGCGTCGGCGCGTATCGACGCGGAAGGAAGCCGCGAAGGGAAGCGCAAGGAATTCGTCCCGCCGCGCGGCAAAATGGAGGTTTAACTATGGAAAAAAAGAGAAGCAGTTTTACGGGTAAGCTGGGATTCGTCCTGGCCGCCGCAGGAAGCGCCGTGGGACTTGGAAACCTGTGGCGTTTCCCCTATCTGGCCGCCCGGCACGGAGGCGGGATCTTCCTGCTGGTCTACCTGATCCTGTCGGTCACCTTTGGCTTTACCCTCATGATCACCGAGATCGCCATCGGCAGAAAAACCGGACTCTCCGCCATCGGCGCCTTTCAGAGTATCCGTAAAAAATGGTCCTTCGTAGGCTATATTGCGGCCATTGTGCCTGCCTTGATCCTGCCTTACTATTCCGTCATCGGCGGCTGGGTCATCAAGTATCTCACCGTATTCGTGACGGGCGGCGCCGGGACGGCGGCCAACGACGGGTACTTCGAGGGCTTTATCGGAAGCACGGGGCAGTCTCTCCTGTTCTTCGCCGTATTCATGGGTATCACCGCCGTCGTGGTTCTTTTCGGCGTTGAAAAGGGAGTGGAGAAGGTCAGCAAGCTCATGATGCCCGTCCTGGCGATCCTGTCCGTGGGCATCGCGGCCTTCGTGTGCATCTCCAACGGCGTGCAGGGAAAATGGGAGGGGATCCTCTACTATCTCAAGCCCGATTTTTCGAATTTCAGCATCATGACCGTGGTGGCCGCCATGGGTCAGCTCTTCTATTCCATGTCCCTGGCCATGGGCATCATGATCACCTACGGCTCCTACATGAAAAAGGACGTGAGCCTGGAATCCTCCGCCCATCAGATCGAGTTTTTCGATATGGGCATCGCGTTCCTGGCGGGGCTTATGATCGTCCCCTCGGTGGTCAGCTACTCGGGCATTGAGGGTCTGGGCAAGGGCCCCGGCCTCATGTTCGTCACCCTTCCCAAGGTGTTCAACGAAATGGGCCCCGTGCTGGGGAATATCATCGGTGCGGTGTTCTTCGTCCTGGTTTTCTTCGCCGCCCTTACGTCCTCCATTTCCTTGATGGAAACCGTGGTCTCCATTATTCAGGATAAGTTCCGGATTGAGAGAAGGGTTACCTGCATCATCGTCCTCTGCGGCGCCCTTGCCCTCGGCATACCCTCGGCTCTCGGCTTCGGAGTCTGGTCCGGCTTTGCCCCCCTCGGCATGGATATTCTGTCCTTCTTTGACTTCTTGACCAACAGCGTCATGATGCCTATCGTGGCCATCCTCACCTGTATCGTGGTGTGCTGGGTCATGAAGCCCAAGGCCGTGGTGGAGGAGATCTCGGCTTCGGGCAAATTCAAGCAGGAGAAGCTCTTCCGCGTCATGATCTACGTGGCGCCCGTCCTCCTTTTGGCGATCCTGGCCTTCGCCGTCTTTGAGGCCTTCGGCATCACCTTCGGCGGATTTCTGAAATTCTGATCCCCCAGCGGATCTCCCCATACAGGACAGACACGTTCTCGGAGCCATGCCGGAGCGTGTCTGTTTTGATATGCCTCTCCCTGAGATCGATCGGCGGCACATCCACCGCTCCCCTTACAGGGGAAGGGAGCCGACCCTGCCGGGCAAGAATGCCGGGCAATACTGCCGGGCATGACTGCCGGCAAGACTGCCGGGAAAGCCGAAATTTTCTCCCAATTCAAAAATCGTCTTGACAATTTCGAGAAAATGAGGTATAATATAAAGAAGTCATTTTTCAAAACGTAAAGGAGCCGCTATGGCCGAACAACACATCCTTACCCCCATAAGCCTTTCCGAGCGATTGGAGTATGTCGCCCGTGTCAAGGAATGGAATGAACAATATACCGCCGAGCAGGGAAAGCGCCGCGGATGCTTCGTCCTGACCTTCGGATGCCAGCAGAACGAGGCCGATAGCGAGAAGATCGCGGGCATGGCCGAGCAGATGGGCTACGAGATCAAGGCAACCCCCGAGGAGGCTGACCTCATTATGGTCAATACCTGCGCCATCCGGGAGCATGCCGAGAAGAAGGCGCTGTCCATCATCGGGCAGTACAAGCATATCCGCGCGAGGAACCCCAACCTCATCATCGGCGTCTGCGGCTGTATGACCGCCAGGGACCATCGCCGCAACGAGCTGAAAATGAAGTACCCCTACGTCACCTTCACCCTGGGCACCGCCTCCCTCCACCATTTCCCCAAGGTGCTGTGGGAGGTCATCCGGCAGAAGCGCCGCCTCATCACCGCCGAGTCCGAGGAGGATTTTACCAAGACCGTGGCTGAGGGCGCGCCTGTCCGCCGAGAGTCGGGCTACCGCGCCTGGGTGTCCGTCATGTACGGCTGTAACAATTTCTGCTCCTACTGCATCGTCCCTTACTGCCGAGGCAGGGAACGAAGCCGCCGGAGGGAGGACATTGTCCGCGAGGTCAGAGAGCTGGTGGAGGCGGGCTACAAGGAGATCACCCTGCTGGGCCAGAACGTCAACTCCTACGGCAAGGGCACCGACTGTGATTTTGCCGACCTGGTAGCCGAGCTGGATACCATCGAGGGGGATTGGCTTCTGTCCTTCATGACCTCCCACCCCAAGGACGCCTCCCGTAAGCTCATCGACGTCATGGCCGAGGGCAAGCATATCGCCCGCCGCTTCCACCTACCCATGCAGTCGGGTAACGATCGGGTTCTGAAGGCTATGAACCGTCACTACGACATGGCCAAATACCTGGACACCGTGGCCTATATGCGGGAGCGGATGCCGGATATCGTCATCACCTCGGACATCATCGTGGGCTTCCCCGGGGAGACCGAGGAGGAGTTTGGGGACACCCTGAAGGCGCTGGAAGCCGTCCGCTTCGATATGCTCTACTCCTTCATCTACTCCCCCCGCAAGGGTACCCCCGCCGCCGAGATGGAGCAGGTTCCCGACGTTACGAAGGGCAACCGCTTCGACCGCCTCCTGGCCACCCAGAACGCCATCGCCGCCGAGAAAAACCTGCCCATGCAGGGAACCACCGTTCGCGTTCTCTGCGACGGAGAGAGCAAGGGCAACCCCGACGTCTACAGCGGCCGCACCGAGGGCGGAAAGATCGTGTTCTTCGGGGGCACCCCCGATATGGTCGGGCAGTTCGTGAGCGTCCGTATTGACAGAACCGAGGCGTTTGCTCTGTGGGGGAAGGTGGAATAGAATTAGGAATTAAGAATTAGGAATTTTTTGCGTTTAGAGATCATCTGAATTTATTGAAACACTTAACTAAGGAGAATGGAACTATGGATACCAACAACACCAACAAGAACGTTTTTGAGCTGGCCATCACTCTGGGCAAGGCCCTCAAGGAGGACGAGCGTCTCGTCCGTATGGAGGCCGCCCGCAAGGCATACGAGGAGGATCCCACCCTCCGTCAGCTTACCACCGAGTACGACGTCCAGCAGAGAGCCATCCAGAAGGTGGCCTCCACCGAGGACTTCGATCCCCAGCTCATGGAGTCTATTCAGAACCGCATCAACGAGCTGTACGACCAGATCATGGCCGCTCCCGCCTACGTGGAGCTGATGGCCGCTCAGGAGGCTGTCAACGAGCTGATGAACGCCGTCAACAACACCATCACCTTCGCCATTACGGGTGAGATGCCCTCCAACTGCACCCACGATTGCTCTACTTGTGGGGGATGTCATTGAGTGAAACACGGTTTGCCGTGTTTCACAGTGAAATCCACGCCGTGTGTACGCACACGGCGTGGATGAAATCCGCCGTTGGCGGGTGAAATTCGCGCGCGGCGCGAGTGAAATCTGCCCCTGTGGGGCAGGTGAAGGAACATTTTGCTACGCAAAATGATTGATTGAATTTGAGAAAGAGGTAACCGCCATGACACCCATGATGGAGCAGTATTTCGAGATCAAAGAGAAATACAAGGATTATTTGCTCTTTTACCGTCTCGGGGATTTCTACGAGATGTTCTTTGACGATGCCGTTACTGCCTCGCGGGTGCTGGAGCTGACCCTCACGGGGAGAGATTGCGGGGAGGCCGAGCGGGCGCCCATGTGCGGTGTCCCCTTTCACTCGGCGGATTCCTACATAGGCCGCCTCATTGAAAAGGGCTATAAGGTGGCCATCTGCGAGCAGGTGGAGGATCCCGCCCTGGCCAAGGGGCTGGTGAAGCGGGAGGTCATTCGCGTGGTTACGCCGGGTACGGTGATCGAATCCTCCCTCCTGTCCGAGCAAAAGAATAACTACCTCTGCTCCATCTGCGTGACGGGGAACGAATACGGTCTCTGCTTTGCGGATATTTCCACCGCCCGCATATGCGCCACCGTCCTGGACGGTGCCGAGGCGGATCAGCACCTCATCAACGAGCTTAGCACCTACGCCCCGCGGGAGGTGATCGCCAACCTCGGCCGCTCCCGTTTCCCTGCGGTGGCGGAATTCCTGAGCGCCAAGGGGGTCATGCTGGGGGATAATCAAGCCGCCCGCTACGATCCCGAAATCTGTCTGGAGCTGGTGAAAAACCAGTTCGGAGACAGCCTGCGGGAGGAGATTCTTGAAAACCGCGCTCTGGTCTCCGCCGTGGGCGCTCTTCTGGATTACCTCATCGAGACCCAGAAATCCGATCTCTCCTACATCAAGGAGCTGCAGGTGTTCACCGAGGGACAGTACCTGGAGCTGGACGTCAATACCCGCCGTAACCTGGAGCTGACCGAAACCATGCGCTCCAAGGAAAAGAAGGGCTCTCTGCTCTGGGTCCTGGACCGCACCAAGACCTCTCCCGGCGCCCGTATGCTGCGCCGCTGGGTGGAGCATCCTCTGGTCTCCCCCGCCCAGATCCTCCGCCGCCAGGGCGCCGTGGAGGAGCTGTACGGAAGCTTCATGCTGCGGGAGGAGCTGGGCGACCTTTTGTCCCACGTGCTGGACCTGGAGCGCCTGGTGACCAAGATCGTGTACGGCACCGCCAACGCCAAGGATCTCCGCGCCGTGGCCACCACCGCTGCCGTCCTGCCCGAGCTTCGGAGGCTTTTGGAGGACTGCCAATCCGAGGGGCTCCGCCGCATCTATCGGGAAATGGATACCCTGGAGGATATCTGCGAGGAGATCACCCGCGCCATCTGCGAGGATCCCCCCTTCACCGTCCGGGACGGCGGTATGATCGCTGACGACTACGATCCCGAGGTGGATCGCCTCCGCAGTATCATGACCGACGGCCATAGCTGGGTGGAGCGGGTCGCCGCCGAGGAAAAGGAGCGGACCGGCATCAAGACCCTGAAGGTGGGCTACAACAAGGTCTTTGGCTACTACATCGAGGTGTCCAAATCCTTCGTGAGCATGGTCCCCGATACCTACGTCCGCAAGCAGACCCTGTCGGGCTGTGAGCGCTACATCACCCAGGAGCTGAAGGACATGGAGGCCACCATCCTGGGGGCCAAGGATAAGCTCTGTGCCCTGGAATACGAGCTGTTCAATCGGGTGCGGGATTTCGTCGCGCAAAGGGAGGCTCGCGTGCGCCGCACCGCCAACCTGCTGGCCGAGGTGGACGTGTTCCGCGCCCTGGCATCGGTAGCCTCCCGCTACCAGTACGTCCGCCCCGAGGTCAACGAAAGCGACGTGATCTCCATCAAGGACGGCCGCCATCCCGTGGTGGAGCGGTTCGTCAGCGACAGCTACTTCGTCCCCAACGACGTGCTGCTGGATACCCGCGATAACCGCCTTATGCTCATCACGGGTCCCAATATGGCGGGTAAATCCACCTATATGCGCCAGGTGGCCCTCATTGTCCTCCTGGCTCAGATCGGCTCCTTCGTCCCCGCCGCAGAGGCCTCCATCGGCGTGGTGGACAAGATGTTCACCCGCGTGGGCGCATCCGACGATCTGGCCTCGGGTCAGTCCACCTTCATGCTGGAAATGAACGAGGTAGCCTACATCCTCCGCAACGCCACGAGAAAGAGCCTCATTATCTACGACGAGGTGGGCAGAGGCACCTCCACCTTCGACGGTATGTCCATCGCCCGCGCCATCATGGAGTACACCGCAGGCCGTAAGATCGGTGCCAAGACCCTGTTCGCTACCCACTACCACGAGCTGACGGGCATGGAGGAGGATTACGACGGCATCGTCAATTACCACATCGCCGCCAAGAAGCGGGGGGATTCCATCACCTTCCTGCGCAAGATCGTCCGAGGCTCCACCGACGACAGCTACGGCATCGAGGTGGCCAAGCTGGCGGGGTTGCCCAATGAGGTCATCAAGCGCGCCAGAGAGGTGCTGGCCCAGGTAGAGACCTCTGCCCGCTCGGTACGGGATGCGGTAGACCCCAAGGGCGGAGCCAAAAAGGCCGACGGGCAGGATCTCATCACCATGGATGATATGCTGAACGGCCAGCTCATTGAGGAGCTGCGTCGGGTGGACCTCAATACCCTCTCTCCCTTTGAGTGCATGACCCTCATGTTCGAGTGGAAGAAGCGGTATCGTTGATCGTACCCGCTAAAATACACAGGTAAGGAGACCCATCATGAAAGCCAGCCAATACGTCAGTACGAAAATCGGTACCATCGGAGATATGACCGCCACCAGCTTCCACGGCGGCGGTAAGACCCACCCCGGCGCCATCTGCCCCTTCGGTATGGTGGCCTTCGGCCCCGATACCCTGGAGGGCGGGGATAACGGCTCGGGATACAGCTACCACCATACCACCATCGACGGCTTTTCCATCAACCATATGTCGGGTGTGGGCTGGTACGGCGACCTGGGCAATTTCCAGGTCATGCCCACCACGGGAAAGCTGAACCTCCTGTCGGGCACCTACCGCGACGCCCTGACCACCCGCGCTGACCGAGGCTACGAATCCGACTTCCGCCACGAGACCGAGATCACCGAGGCGGGCTACTACGCCGTTACCCTGGATACCTACGGCGTGCGGGCCGAGACCACCTCCTCGGTCCACGCGGGCATGATCCGTATGACCTATCCCGCAGACGTCACCCGACGGGTGCAGATCAACCTGGCGCGGCGTATTGCAGGCCGCTCCCCGTGGCAGGAGCTGACGGTCACCGAGGACCGCATCCTGGAGGGACGTATCCATTGTCCCTCCACCCACGGCGGCTTCGGACGGGGCGCAGGGCGCGTCTCCTACGACCTCTACTTCCGCGCCGAGTTCTCTGAGCCCTGGGCGGACTACGGCGTTTGGAACAAGAATGCCCCCGTGGAAGGGAAGCAGACCTCGTACAGCGGTGAGGAGCTGTGGTTCTACGGAGAGTTCCCCGCAGGAGCAGAGCCCGTCTGCCTCAAGGTCGCCGTCTCCTACGTCAACCCCGAGGGCGCTCGGGATAACTTCGCCGCTGAGGCGGAGGGCGTCTCCTTCGACGAGATGCACGCAGGGGCTACGGCCGCCTGGGAGGAGGCCCTGTCGGTGATCTCGGTGGAGGATCCCGCCGCCCACCCCGACACCCTGACGGTGTTCTATACCACCCTCTACCACGCCCTCTTAGACCCCCGTATCTACTCCGACGTCAACGGCAATTACCTCTCGGCAGACAATACCGTCCGCCATACCGAGTCCTTTGCCAAGCGCACCGTGTTCAGCGTATGGGACGTGTTCCGCAGTGAGTTCCCTCTGCTCATTCTTATCAAGCCCGATGCGGTCAACGACATGATCAATTCCCTCATCGATATCGCGGAGTACGAGAACGTCTCCTTCCCCCGCTGGGAGCTTTTGGGTCACGAAACCGGCTGTATGCTGGGGGATCCCGGCATCGTGGTCACGGTGGATGCCTACAACAAGGGTATCCGCAATTTCGACGTCCGGAAGGCCTACGAGATCTGCCTGAAAACCGTCTTTGACCCCGCCTCCAAGAGAACCTGCGGTGAGGATTACAACCGCTACGGCTACGTGCCGGACAATATCTCCGCTACCCTGGAAAACGTCTACGCCGACTTCTGCATCGGCCTGTTCGCAGAGGCGCTGGGGGATGAGAAAAACGCCGCCGTATTCCGGGAGCGGGCGCAGAACTACCGCAACATCTTTTCCCCCGAGGTGGGCTGGATGCGCCGCCGCGACGAGGAAGGGAACTGGGCAGAATGGAAGGGCATCTACGACACCGAGGGCTGTGTGGAGAGCAACATTTTCCAGCAGTCCTGGTTCGTGCCCCACGATCCCCAAGGCCTGATCGGGCTCATGGGCAAGGAGACCTGCCTCACAAACCTGGAGCGCCTCATGGCGGAGTCGGATCTGTCGGCCATGTGGAACGACGCCTATAACCATCCCAACGAGCCCTGCCACCATCTGGTGCATCTGTTCACCGAGCTGGGCCTGCCCAGCCGTACCCAGTATTGGGTGCGCCGTATCCAGAAGGAGTCCTACAACACCACCGAGTACGGCTTCTGCGGCAACGAGGACGTGGGCCAGATGTCGGCCTGGTTTGCCCTGACCGCCCTGGGCTTCCACATGATGGCGCCCGGAACGGGGATCTTCTACGTCAATACCCCCCTGTTCCGTCGGGCTGAGATTCGGCTGTCGGAGCAGTATCACGCCCGCACCGTGGCGGATACGCTGGTCATCGAGTGCGACCGCGACCCCGCCGAGAACCTGTATATCTGCGGCATCGACGTGAACGGAGCCCCCATCCACCGTGCCTACCTGACCTGGGAGGAGCTGTCCCACGGCGGCGTGATCACCTATCACCTGTCGGACACCCCCGATGATAGCTGGGCAATCTGATACCATCTGTATCCTCAATAATTCCTTTTTTGAAGTTCTTGGGATTCTTAAACCCTTCTTCAAAGAAGGGTTTAAGCCGCCGGAGGCACGCCCTTCCATAACCAAAACCTTGCATACAAATTGCTCTTCAATACCAATGGGGTAGGGGCCCCATGGTGATGTCCTCTGTGGCACCTGTTTTCCTCCTGTATCCTCAATAATTCCTTTTTTGAAGTTCTTGGGATTCTTAAACCCTTCTTCAAAGAAGGGTTTAAGCCGCCGGAGGCACGCCCTTCCATAACCAAAACCTTGCATACAAATTGCTCTTCAATACCAATGGGGTAGGGGCCCCATGGTGATGTCCTCTGTGGCACCTGTTTTCCTCCTGTATCCTCAATAATTCCTTTTTTGAAGTTCTTGGGATTCTTAAACCCTTCTTCAAAGAAGGGTTTAAGCCGCCGGAGGCATGCTCTTCCATTCAATGCTTTTATCAAGGATTCGTATGAATAGTAAGGGAGGGGCTTGCTCCTCCCACACGCCCGTAAAGGCGATAAAATCCCAACCCCCAAAGGAGACCTTACTATGGAACTCATCCGCACGACCGTTACCATCGGACTCGCTGAGCCCGTCCGTGTCCTGCATTTTTCGGATACCCACCTGACCCGCGCCGACCTCCGGGACGGTGAACGAAAGGTGAAGCTGGCCGACGCCCGATTTGAATGCTTCAAAAACGCCGAGGAGGTACTGCAGTTCGCCGCGGCCAACGCCATGGCTCTGGAGCTGCCCATCCTCCATACGGGCGATCTCTGCGATTTCGTATCCCAGGCCAATATAGAGGCCGCCCGCGCCTTTACCGACGAGTACGACGTGTTCATGGTGGCGGGGAACCACGAGTTTTCCCTTTACGTAGGCGAGGCATGGGAGGACGAGGCCTACCGCAACCAAAGCCTGGCCGCCGTCCAATCCGCCCATAAAAACAACATCCGTATGGATTCCCGCATCATCGGCGGGGTGAATTTCGTGGCCCTGGATAACGGATACTACCTGTTCGACAGGGAACAGCTGGAGTTCCTCAAGGCCCAGGCCGCTCTCGGCTTGCCCATCGTGCTTATGTGCCACGTTCCCCTCTACGATCCCGCCCTGTACGATTTCGAGCTGAAGCGCGTACCCGGCTGTGCGTATCTCTGCGGCGTGCCCGAGGAGAAAATGGCCCACTACGATGAGTACCGCTTCCGCCAGCAGAGGGCCGATGCCGTGACCCTGGAGACCCTGGACTACGTCGCGAGAGAGCCCTTGGTGAAGGCCATCCTGACGGGACATCTCCATATCAATCACGAGGCCTCCTACGCCGGCCGTATGCCTCAGATCTTTACCGGAAATCAAGCCCTTCGACTGATTGAGTTCGTTTGAGGAAAGGAGCCCTGTCATGACCCCCTCCAACCGCTGGAGCATCACGTCCGATTGCAAGGCCTTGCATTGGGACTGTGAGCTATACCCCGCCGACCATACCGATTTCATCGAGATGAGCGGCCTGTACACCTCCGCCATCATCACCTACGGCCTCAGCGAGGGAAAGCTGACCCTGCACCGTCACTCGGTGTTCCCCATGCTCCGCATCTTTCCCAATATTACCCGCGGCTCCCTGCAGTGCGATATTCCCGCCGAACTTGTACCCGTGGTCCTTGTGGGCGGGGAAGCATTGACCGAATACCCCGCCGCCATCCGGCTGATGAACGGTGCCGTATCCGCCACCTCCTACGACGGAAAGCTCCTTGTGGACCATCGGATTTTTCCCTCTGCGGATAAAGCCGCCCTCTGCGAGCTTGTGGAGATTCAAAACTGCGGGGATACCCCCGTCCGCCTCTCGGTCACGGATACCCGTACCCAAATCGTCTGCCGTACCCGCGGCCCTATGGGAGTCAACCTCGTGGAGCGCACCGTCCTGTGGCGGTGTCCCGCCGACGGCCTGCTCCCCCCCGACGGGAAGGCCTCCCTCCATATCTTCTATACGGGCCGCGTGGCCAACGAGCCCCGTCCCGCCATCACCGACGCCTACGCCGAATACGCCAAGCGCACCGCCCGCGTGGAGGCCATCACCGCCCCCCTTACCCTCTCCACGGGGAACCATATCCTGGATACCCTGTTCCATTTCGCCAAGCTTCGGGCGGGGGAGAGCATCTTCCGTACCCGAAACGGCGATATTCACTGCCCCGGCGGAGGCAACTACTACGCCGCCGTGTGGTGCAACGACCAGGCCGAGTACGCAGGCCCCTGGCAGGCCTGGACGGGGGATGAGATTCAGTTGAACGCCGCCTACAACGGCTACGCCTGGTACTACCCCCACATGGATGACCGCTACGAGCCCCTCCCCTCCTCCATCATCGCGGAGGGAATGGATTTCTGGAACGGCGCGGGAGATCGGGGAGACGCCGCCATGTACCTGTTCGGCGCATCCCGCTACGCCCTGGTCAGCGGCCGTCTCGGGGAGGGGAATGCCCTCTGGACCGCCATCAAGTGGTGCGCCGAGTATTGCCTCCGCAGGATGGAGAACGACCTCCATCCCGGCCTGATCCCCTCGGACTCCGACGAGCTGGAGGGCCGCCTTCCCACGGGGAAGATCAACCTCTCCACCAATATGCTGGCCCTGGGAGGATTTCAGACCGCCGCCGCCCTGGCCGAGGAAATGGGGGAGCCCGCCACGGCCGAGAGCTACCGTAAGGCCGCCGCTACCCTCGAAGCCGAGACCGAGGCCTACTTCGCAGGGGAGGTCCACGGCTTCGATACCTACAAGTATTACGACGGCAATACCACCCTCCGCTCCTGGATCTGTCTCCCCCTCTGTATGGATATCGCTACCCACGCCAAGGGAACGGCAGACGCCATCACCTCGCCCTACCTGTACGGCGAAGCGGGCCAGCTCTCAGAGGAGGGCACCAACGTGGCCTGGGATCGCTCCACTCTCTACGGCCTGCGGGGTATGCTCCGCGCCGCTGTGATCCTGCAGGAGCAAAGCCCCGAGGAGGGAAGGGCGCTCCGTAAGATCGCCGCCGACTACCTCATGGGCTATGGCCAAAGCCGCCTGCTGGGCGACCACGTCCCCTACGCCATCGAGGCCTATCCCGAGGGAGGCAAGCGGCACCTCAGCGCCGAGAGCGCTCTTTTGTGCCAGGTCGTCACCGAGGGAATTCTGGCGGTGAAGCCCCTGAGCTTTACCTCCTTCTCCTTCAATACCGTCATCCCCGAATCCCTCCCCCGCTTCCGGCTGACGAATATCCGCGCCTTCGGTGAGACCTTCGAGCTCACCATTCAGGACGGGCTGTGGAATCTCACCACCAAGAGCGGTAAGCAATACGGAGGCCACTGCCAAGGCCGCGTGACCGTCAATTTTGCTCAATAGAGGTTCCCCGGAATCATTTCGCCTCGCATGGCGGGTAACAGTGCGCTCACGCAGTGAGCAGAAAGGAGCTATCCATGGGAAATATCCAAGTTCTATCCTTCGAGGTGGCCAACCTCATCGCCGCAGGCGAGGTGGTGGACCGCCCCGCCTCCGCCATCAAGGAGATGATGGAAAATGCCATTGACGCGGGAGCAAAGCATATTACCGTGGAGATCCAGAACGGCGGTGTGTCCTTCATGCGGGTCACCGACGACGGCTGCGGTATGTCCGAGGAGGATCTGCCCATGGCCATCCGCCGCCATGCCACCAGCAAGATCCGCAACGCCGAGGACCTGGACGGGATTATGACCCTGGGCTTCCGAGGGGAAGCCCTGGCGGCGATCTCCTCGGTGTCGGATATGCGGATCCTGTCCAAGCGTCCCGAGGACGAGGTGGGACATATGCTGGAGATCCGGGGCGGTCGGCTCATCGGGGTGACCGAGCGGGGATGCCGCGACGGTACCACCATCATCGTGGAGAATCTGTTCGCCAACGTGCCCGCCCGCCGTAAATTCCTCAAGCGGGACGCCACCGAGTCCATGGCCGTGACCGCCAACGTGGAGCGGGTGGCCCTCTCCCACCCCGAAATCGCCTTCCGTCTGATCGCTGACGGCGTGACCAAGCTGGAAACAGCCGGAGACGGCCTGCTGAAATCCGCCGTTTGGGCGGTGTTTGGACGTGATTTCGCCAATCGTATGATCCCCCTGGACGGTGAGTATGAGGGAATCCGCATCACGGGCTTCATCAGCCGCTCGGATAACGTCCGCGGAAGCCGAAACGGCCAGATGTTCTTCATCAATAACCGCTTCGTCAAGAGTAATACCGCGCAAACCGCGTTGGAGCAAGCCTTTACGTCCTATATTCCTCCCGAAAAATATCCCTGCTGCGTGATGAATATCGGCTTGAATCCTGCCCGCGTGGACGTAAACGTCCATCCCGCGAAGCTGGAGGTGAAGTTCTCCAACGAAAAGCCCGTCTTTGAGGCGGTCTACTACGCGGTTCGCCAGGCCCTGGAGCAGAATACCACCCGCCCCGAGTTTGCCATGCCCCGGAAAAAGCCCTTGATCCCCGGCGTTTCCCGGGTGTCGGATGCAACAAGACCCGTGGAGACCGAAAAGCCCGCCCCCTTGGGCAAACGGCAGATCTCCATGGATATGCCGGTTCCCAAGGAAAGCTCCGGGGCCGTGACCTATAAATCCGTCCCCTCGTCTGCCAATCCAAGCTCCACCGCCTATTCTCAAGGCGGCTGGAACGCCAAGCCCGCGACCCCCGGTGCCACCAAGCCCACCGATCCCCCCAAGCCCACCGGTGGCGGCCGAAGGTTCGCGTCCGCCCCGAAAAAAAACCTCCCCCCCATTCGGGAGAGCGATCGCATCACCGCCGAGGATTACCTGCACTTCTACAACAATCGCTATAAGCTCCGCAGAAATCCGCCGGAGTTCATCGGAACGGTGCGGGTGCGCTATCCCGAGGAACGGGCAGAGCCACCCAAGAAGCCTGCAGAGCCCCTGCGGATGCCCCCTCCCGAGGTGATGGAGATGGATGCGGTGCCCATGGACGTGTACGAGGCCGAGGCCAGAGCCATGTTCGGAGACAGCCTCAACCGCAACCGCAATGGGGAGAAGCCTCGCCCCGTGGAGACCGGTGCAGGGAAGAGCCCGACCTCCTCTGCGGGCATCCGCAGGACCGCTCCCGCATCATCCGTCCCCACCCCCTCTGCTGCGGTCTCCGGGGTCGAAAGCAAGCCGACGGCGCCTGTCCCCAATACCGTGAGACATGCCGACAAAATGTCAGCCGCCGACAATCCGTCGGCCGCCGACAATCCGTCAGCCGCCGACAAGCCATCAGCCGCCGACAATCCCTCAAAGCACGCTCCCACCGAGACAGCACAATCCCCTGCGGCGAAGGAGCCCTATCGGATCGTGGGAGAGGTGTTCCGCTCCTACGTCCTGGTCGAGCAGGGGGATCATATGCTCATCATCGATAAGCACGCCGCCCATGAGCGTATCATCTTCGAGCAGCTGAAGGCCTCCATGCGGAATCAGGCGGTGGATGCGCAGATCCTGCTCATGCCTATTGACGTAATGGTACTGCGGGAGGACGTGGGTATTCTGGAGTCCTACCGACGGGAGCTGGAGGCGGTTGGCTTCTTCTTCAATTGCAATGACCTGTTCGTGCAGATCTACGGCATTCCCAGCGGAGTGAAGATCGAGCGTGTGCCCGAAATGATCGGGTCCATGCTGGCTCAACTGAGTGACGACGTGGATAACGCCAAGCTCACAAGGGATACCCTGTTTGAAAAGGCCCTCTACCAGGCCGCCTGTAAGGCCGCTATTAAGGCCGGACGGGAATATCCCCCCGAGCATATCCAATGGCTGGTGGACAAGCTCATGGAGCTGCCCGATATCACCTTCTGCCCCCACGGCCGTCCCGTGGCCATGGAGATGAAGAAAAGGAATATCGATCACCAGTTCGAGCGGTGCTGAAAGGAGCGCTTATGGAAGAAAAAAGAAAAGGCTACGTCTCCCTGTCCGGGTTGGCCTTGATCTTTTCCCTCATACCCCTCGGGGTGGATGCCGCGTTTTTGGGGATATCCTTGCTCAATTACGGCAATTGGGGATATCTTGTTTTAGGCCTGTATATCCTGCCCGTGATCCATTTCCTGCTGGGCACCGCAGGCCTGGCAACCGCCATTGTCGCCTTGGTGCGAAAGCAAAGAGGGGTCAGGACCTTTGTTGCGCTGGCGCTCTGCGGGATCTACGTGATCCTCGGATGCGTCCTTGCGAGATTCCTGTTTTACAGAATCCTGTAAAATCAAATTTACAAGTTTTGGGGATTCCCAAGGGTTCCAAGTGCAGAGCCCACTGTGAAAAGCTCTACCCGACCGGATATCCCATCTCAACCCTGTAATTTTTTTGAAAGTTTTGGGGATTCTCAAGGGACTTTTCAAAAGTCCCTTGAGCGGGTTCCAAGGGCAGAGCCCTTGGCGCTCCCCATAAAAAAATACAACGGCATCACACTGTATTGTGATCAGCCAAGAAAGAGGAACCGATGTTTACGATTCTTGCAAAAGACGGGCGCGCCCGCAGAGGCGTGCTTCACACCGTCCACGGTGACATTCAGACCCCCGTTTTCATGAACGTGGGCACCTGCGCAGCCATCAAGGGCGGCGTATCCACCATGGAGCTGCTGAACGACGTGGACTGCCAGGTGGAGCTGTCCAACACCTACCACCTCCACATCCGCCCCGGCGATAAGCTCATCCACGATATGGGCGGACTCCATAAGTTCATGAACTGGCCCAGGCCCATCCTCACCGATAGCGGCGGATTCCAGGTCTTTTCCCTGTCCTCCCTCCGCAAGATCACCGAGGAGGGCGTGAAATTCGCCTCCCACGTGGACGGAAAGCGGATCTTCATGGGCCCCGAGGAGAGTATGCAGATCCAGTCCAACCTGGCCTCCACCATCGCCATGGCCTTTGACGAGTGCGTGGAGAACCCCGCGCCCTACCAGTACGTCAAGCAGTCCGCCGACCGAACCGTCCGCTGGCTGGAGCGTTGCCGCGTGGAGATGGACCGCCTCAATAGCCTCCCCGAGACCATCAACAAGAACCAGATGCTGTTCGGTATCAACCAGGGCGGTACCTACGAGGACCTCCGCATCGAGCATATGCAGAGGATCGCTGAGATCCCCTGCGAGGGCTACGCCATCGGCGGCCTGGCCGTGGGTGAGGCCACCGAGGATATGTACCGCATCATCGACGCCGTAGAGCCCTATATGCCCACCGATAAGCCCCGCTACCTCATGGGCGTCGGTACTCCCTGTAATATACTGGAGGCCGTCCACATGGGCGTGGACTTCTTCGATTGCGTCATGCCCTCCCGCAACGCCCGCCACGGTAACCTCTTTACCTGGGAAGGGAAGATCAACCTCCTCAACGAGAAGTACATGAAGGACCCCCGCCCCATCGGCCTGACCTGCGACTGCCCCACCTGCCGTAACTACAGCCGCTCCTACATCCGCCACCTCATCAAGGCCAAGGAGTCCCTGGGTATGCGCCTCGCCGTCACCCATAACCTCTACTTCTACAACAATCTCACCCGCAAGATCCGCGAAGCCCTGGAGGGCGGCTACTTTGAGGCCTTCTACCAGAAATACCGCCTGATCCTGGGCGAGAGAAACCCGGATTGAGAGAGATAGCATAGCGGCGATACCCATTCAAGGCCCCCTCCGGGAGGGGGCTCCGCCGAAAGGCGGTGGGGGAGACCGCGCGAGGCGAAAAATATCTCTCTGCGTTGAGTATAGACTGATGCTTTCGGTACGCAGGCTCCCTCACCCGCTTCGCGGGAGCTCCCTCCCGGAGGGAGCCCCAAGAGGGATAGCATAGCGGCGATACCCATTCAAGGCCCCCTCCGGGAGGGGGCTCCGCCGAAAGGCGGTGGGGGAGACCGCGCGAGGCGAAAAACATCTCTCTGCGTTGAGTATAGACTGATGCTTTCGGCACGCAGGCTCCCTCACCCGCTTCGCGGGAGCTCCCTCCCGGAGGGAGCCCCAAGAGGGAAAGCATAGCGGAGATACCCATTCAAGGCCCCCTCTGGGAGGGGGCTCCGCCGAAAGGCGGTGGGGGAGACCGCGCGAGGCGAAAAAACATCTCTCTGCGTTGAGTATAGACAGATGCTTTCGGCACGCAGGCTCCCTCACCCGCTTCGCGGGAGCTCCCTCCCGGAGGGAGCCCTAAAGAGAAAATTTTCGTCGTTTCAATGAAAGTTTTTGGGATTCCAAAACCCTTTTTTCAAAAAGGGTTTTGGTCGCCGAAGGCACGCTCCCCAGCTCCCCCCCTACGGAAAGGAACCGCCATGTCCAACCAATCCATCCAAGCCATCAAAGCCGTCATCTTTGACAAGGACGGCACCCTCCACGACACCGAAAAGGTCTTTCTCAAGGCCTGGCGAATGGCCGCGGAGGAGCTGAATATCCCCGACATCGAGAACACCGTCCGCGACTGTACGGGGGTCAATCTCCCCGATACCGCCGTCTATTGGGCGAAAAAGTACCCCGATATGCCCTTTGAAACCTACCTCGCCCGCCGCCAATATTACTTCAACGAGATCGTCCGCGACGGAGTCCCCGTCAAGGCGGGGGCCGTGGAGCTGCTCACCTACCTCACCACCCACGGCTATGGGGTGGGCCTGGCCACCTCCACCCCCTACGCGACCACCATGGAGCATCTGGACCGCACGAATATGACCCGTTTCTTCTCCCCCGAGGCCATTGTCACGGGGGATATGGTGACGCGGGGCAAGCCCCACCCCGAGATATTCCTCAAAGCCGCCGCCCGATTGGGGGTCGACCCCGCCCACTGCGTCGGCGTGGAGGACTCCCTCAACGGCATCCGCGCCGTCCACGCCGCAGGGATGCAGGCGGTGATGGTCCCCGACCTGACCCCGCCGACGGCGGAGGTGGAGGGGCTGATCTGGCGGATCAGCCCCTCCACCTCCGCCGTCG